>CAYFER010000010.1:0-87374 GCA_964342185.1 uncultured Vicinamibacteraceae bacterium
GCGCTACCAAACTGCGCCACATCCCGTATTCATTAACCAAACCGCCTCGACTGCACCGCTGTAACGGAGTACTGCCCGTTTCATGGGGCATAAATCCGTTCAAATGGATGAGCGAGACGCGACAATCAGTCCTAAGAATACCGTAGACGACCGCAGAGCGGAGCAGGAGTTTCGTCCCGATCGGTCGTCGTTCGGTCGTCGCAAAGGAGCAGAGAACATGGCAGACAGGTAATTCTGTTTGAGTCTTAAAGCTGGGATTTCAGCCAGTGCCTTTTCAAGATGGATGCAAAAACTAGCGCCGGCGTGACCAGCGGCTGGCTCTCTTTAATAATTCGCGCCATCTTCCTTGTTCGTAGCCCTACCCACGAGTTGTCACTATAGTCATCATTGTCAGGACTACGTCTTACGGCATTTGTAACCAACCTGTGCCACCGAGGCCTCTGTGGCTCCGAGGGAACTGGTTCCGTATCCCACGACGTAAACTTCGTGTAAGTGCTCTCAAAAAGCTCGATGAGTTCCCTGACCTCGTACCGCTTACCTACCTTCATCGCAGCACTGAGAATCTCCTGAATTCGTTGTTCGTTCAGGTTCATGGCTTCACCTCGTAGTTCGTGACCAGAATCTCGGTGATAGCACCCCTTTTACCTGCGTCTGAGTTGATCGATCGGTTCGCCGCGACACGACGGATATTAAAATCATCGTAAAGGTCGTCAAAAAAATCGTCAGCCCCGTCCGTAACATATGGGTCACTGTTGCTCAGCATCAGTAACGCACCCTTACGGTGCAGCGTTGAATAAAATGCGGCCAGTGCCTCCTGGTCCTCGTCGCCGAAACTCGCTGTCTTAACATAAGCCGTGAACGAAGGGGTGTTCGGAAGTGGTCGGTAGGGTGGATCAAAATACACGAAGGAACGGTCGTCAACGTGAGGTTCAAAATTCTCATAGCTACCGCATGAGACATTCACACCCTGCAGAGCACGATTAGCAGAACGGAGGTTGGCTTCGTTACATATTGGCGGAGTCTTGTATCGGCCATGAGGGACGTTGTAACGACCTTGCGAGTTAACCCGGTAGAGACCATTAAAGCAGGTTCGGTTGAGAAAGATCGTCTGCGCAGCCCTCTGCACTCTAGCTTCGGTAATTCTCTTTGATTTAAGGTAACCAGCAGTGGAGTTGTACTCGTCTCGAATTCTATAAAACACCGTGGCCCGTCCGTCGTGATCTAACGGGAGGTATTCTTCGGCAACGCCTTTAAGTGAATGAATTAATGCATCTAACTTGTCACGAATGATAACGTAGCAATTAATAAGGTCTGGGTTCACATCCCCGATATGAAACTCCCGAATCGGGTACATATGTTTAATGTAAAAGAAAACCGAACCTCCGCCACCGAACGGCTCAATGTAACGAGTTATTGTTCCATCGCGGATGCCCACGGGAAGGTTGCGCTCAATAGTCGGCAACAGTTGCCGCTTACCGCCTGCCCACTTGAGGAAAGGGCGAGAAGTAGAATCAATTTGCAGGGTTAACTCCGATCACAGTAACCGAGAGAATTCGTGTCGACTGTTCTAATTTTTTCGTTATATTAAATTTGTGAATTGTATAAATACAAAACATCATGAAGAACGTACAAAAAAATATCGCGGAGACCCGCGATCGAATTATTCCCAGTCAATTGCGCTACTAAACTGCAAAACATCCCGAACCGTGCAAATCTTAACCTGTTTTTAATGTTCTCGCTGTTGAAGCAGCTATCACTCAATATATTTCGCAACAAGTGACTTACTGCTTCTTAGACAGAAATATTGAAGATGACTAGACACACCGTTTCGAGCATTACTTCTGACAAGCCACTTATATGTTTCATTCATATTCCTCGCACAGCAGGAACATCGTTCCTGCAAGCCGTTCGTGAGGAGTTCGGTGACCGAGCACTCTTCCTCAAAGAACTAAATGCTAAGTGCGAGAAAGTCGCGGCCTTACTGAGGAATACCGACGATATCGACATCGTTGCTGGACACCAAGCATACGGACTTCACCAATATCTTGACCGCCCCATCCACTATGCGACTCTACTTAGGGATCCGACTGAACGGTATCTTTCAGAATACACACTTCGATTAAATCCAACGAAATGGATGCCGACCGCCACCGCACGGGGGAAGAGGACACCGGCTGTTTACTTTGAAGAGGTGGCGCAGGATTTTGTTAAGCGTGCTAAAAAATTGAACTCGTGGAAAGACAGACAGGCGAGGTGGCTAGCGGGGATTTCTGCGAAGGACAGGATTCTCGATCCGAATGAAATTCTTTCAACGTCAAAATCAAACCTTTCCACCTTCCGGTTCATCGGAATCACTGAACATCTCGAGCAAAGCAAAGATCTGTTTAACCGACTATTCGGAACGACACTGCGCCTTCCCTCAAAACGACATAAACGCTCTGAAGTTAAGATCACCTATGATCAATTGGATTCGGAAATAAAGAATTTCATTGATTCGAGAACCAGACTAGATCGAGAGATTTACAATTTAGGTCTTTCACTCTTCAGGCTACAAGCACAACACTAGGGCACTGTTTGAGTGACCGCTTTCCGGCATATCCCCACTGTTACCCAACCAGGACAAATTAAGTAATTATGTTCACTTTCGTTATCAAAACCTTCTGTCGGCCGAAGCAATTACAGAGACTCTTGCGATCGATCGCCGAATTTGCTCCAGGCATCCAAGTTATCGTCGCCGACGACGGAAAACCGTATGCACATGAGACAATTGACCTACCAACCGTTTCCGACTATTTGGAACTCTCCTATGATTCAGGAATCGCTGCAGGAAGAAATCTTGCCATAGACAAGGTAAGAACACCCTATGTCGTACTTTTAGACGATGACTTGATCCTTGATCGCAATCATCCTATCGACAATGCGCTGAATTATCTTCCGACTTCTGAATTAGATCTTCTTGGATTCGTATGGTTCGAAAGTTCCAAGAACAGACTGCGAAAGTTGCGCAGGTCGTTCTATGTTGTCGGAGACACATTGCAGATGTATCCCTCTATTACTAGGGTAAATCAACATATAACCTGTGACATGTGTCACAACAGTTTTATCGCAAAAACAGAGAAGGTCTTAGAAACTCGATGGGACGAAGATTTAAAACTTCAGGAGCATTGGGACTACTTCTATCGGTTTTCAGGCAATGTAGGAATGCTATGCGATGGCTACTTAATTCACGACCATGTCGTTCCGTCAGCACACTACAGACACATGCGCCACGACAGGGCTAAAGCATTCAAGAAGATTGCCCTCGATAAGCACGGTTTCAAGAAGATAACGAGAATTCGGCCGACCATGATCAACCAGGTGCTCAAAGAGGTTGCCGCCGGGCATATAACTTTGAGCGAAGTCGCCGAAAGGGACCGTCTTCAACTTCCGATATTAAAACAGTGGTTCGAAGAGGCTTACGGAAGAAGGAATTCAAAAACCCATGACGATAATAGACTTCGTCCTCGTTGAACCAGAGTCTCCCTGCCCCGACTACGATGCGCTACCAAACTGCGCCATATCCCGAACCCCACAAATATTGCCGTGTTCTTCATGATGCGTACTAACCTCAAGTGAATTGACACTCTCAACCGTACCGTTTCCCTCAAACCCGAATGGTGACACAATGCCCAGATACGGAGGCGTTCATGCGACGAGAAATAATGATCGGACTGGTGGGAACCACAATGGTGGTGACTGGTTCGCTGTTGACAACGACAGCTTTGGCTCAGTCGGTTGCCGACAACTACACACCGGTAACCGAGGACATGCTGGTCGAACCGCCGGCGGAAGATTGGCCGATGTGGCGCCGGACATACGGTCACTGGGGCCATAGTCCGATCGATCAAATCAATACGCAGAATGTTGACAGCCTCCGTCTTGCATGGGCGTGGACCATGGGTGACGGCCTCCAGGAGACCACACCGCTCGTCCATGACGGGATGATGTTTCTCGTCCAGGCCTGCGATCTTGTCGAGGCACTCGACCTCCGTGACGGCTCACGGATTTGGGAATATCGTCGTGAGCGGGTCGAACACGCGGCAACCCTCGCCTGCGCCAATCGTAACGGTGTGCTGTACGGCGACAATCTCTTCATTGCCACGCACGACGCCCATCTCGTGGCGTTGAATGCGCGGACAGGTGACGTCGAGTGGGACGTTGCCGTCGGCGACTGGACGATCGGACAGCACTACTCCGGTGGACCGATGATTATCAAGAATCGCGTCGTGGCGGGGATGTCCGGGTGCTATTTTCTGAATACACGCTGCTGGGTTTCAGCGCACAACGTCGACACTGGCGAAGAGGAATGGCGAACCTATACCATCCCTGCCCAAGGCGAGTACGGCTATGAGAGTTGGGGGGATATCCCAGACGAAGATCGCCGAGGAGGGTCCGCCTGGAACTCGCCGAGTTACGATCCAGAACTCAATCTGCTTTACACCGGAGTCGGTGTGCCAATTCCATGGGCTTCGGTACAACGCGGCACCGGCGATGGAGACGTCCTCTACACGAATTCAACTCTCGCCTTGAACGCAGACACCGGCGAAATCGTCTGGTACTTCCAACACATCGCCAACGACGAATGGGACCTAGATCACCCCTTTGCCCGCCTTGTTGTTGAAACGGAGGTATCACCGGGCGATGTCGAATGGAAAAATAATGCCATCACGCCAGGCAATCGACGCAAGATCGTGACTGGTATTCCCGGTAAAACCGGAATCGTCTGGGCGCTTGACGCCGCCACCGGCGCATTTCTTTGGGGTCAACCCACAAGCTACCAGAACGTGATCGAAGATATCGATGCCGAAAATCGTCGGGCGATCCTGAACTCCGCACTCAAATTCCCGCAGGTCGGTGAACCCATCTTTGTTTGCCCCAGCACCATTGGGGGAATCAACTGGAACGCCACCGCCTACGACCCTAGCACGAACACCCTCTTTGCACCGACCAACAACGTCTGCATGGACTATACCGTGAATCGGTTTCGCGACCGGTTGGGTTACCATCACGGATCGGCCCGCGGAGCACGAGTAGCAGCTCCAGGATTCGAGAACCAGATCGGACAATTCTCAGCCATCGACTTACGGACGGGTGAGCCCCGTTGGATCTATCGACAGCGGGCTGGCATCGCTGGATCTGTACTGACCACAGGGGGCGGGCTCGTATTTGTCAGTGACGACGCACGCCGTTTCCGCGCATTTAACGCCGATACCGGCGACATTCTGTGGGAACAGATTCTCAATTCCAGCGCCGGAGGCTTCCCTGTGTCGTATATGCACGACGGTGTGCAGTACATCGCCATCGCCGCAGGCGGCGGTATCAACTACAGGGGGTTGACACCCGAGATCAGACAGCCGGGTCGTGGCAACATGCTGTTCGTTTTCAGACTACCCTAATCTGATATGTCTAGGACTTCTTGCGCTGGTGGTGAGGTCGGATACGACACGACCGCAGGGATTACTAGGCCGAACGTTTCCCCTTGGAAGTCTTCTTAGACCGTACAACTTTCATCGTCTTTGTCTGCTTCGGTGAATCTGAAGTTTCGAAAGGCTTTTCAGGTTTCTTCTTCGCAACACTGGCCGTCATGACCGCCTTAGGCGTTGTTTGAGTGTCAGTGCCGTCTGTCAACAGGTTGAGAATCTCTCGAAGGCCCTGTTTCGCCTCATCGATCGTCTCGCGAGTTGTTGAATCCAATAGCCCGGCAAAGTTAGCACCCGAAATCTCATTTGGAATCTCGCCCTCTACATCTAACAATTTTCGGCGAGCCGCACCGAGTGTGAGTCCCTCTTCAAACACCAGTGCTTTAATCTGCAGAACCAAGTCGACGTCCGCGCGATGATAGACACGGGCACCTCCCTTTATCCCTGCCTGTCCGAGCGCCGGGAACTCGGCTTCCCACGATCGGAGGATAAACGGTTGGATCCCCGCGATGCTGCACACATCGGCGGCCTTGAATGTCTGCTTCTGCGACGTCGACAAGTCAGCTGCCATATTCAATACCAGACGGCATAACAGTTAAGAATCGACGCGAGTATATCACCGCCATATTACGACTAACGTTTCCGAGTCGTTTTGTGTGTCGCGCGAACCTGAATCTTGATTGGGGTGCCTGTAAATTCGAACGACTCACGCAATCTATTTTTTAGAAATCGTTCATATGAAAAATGAAGTGACTTGGCGATGTTAGTAAAAATCAGAAACTTTGGTGGTTTAACCCCAACTTGAGTGACATATTGAAGTTTAACCTCCCGACCACCAGGGCCAGCAGACGGAGGTTTTCTTCTCATGACGCGATCCAAGAATCGATTCAGCTCTCCCGTTGCGATATGCCCAGCACGTGCGGCGTCCACCTCAGCCACCACTTCCATCAGTTTGGATGCCCGATGTCCAGTCAAGGCAGACAAATGAATGATCGGAGCATACTCCGCGAACTTCAAGCCGTCGCGAATCTTATTATCGAATTGTTTCGCAAACCCGCTTTCGCGCCCTTTAACCAAATCCCATTTGTTCGCCGCCAAAATCACGCCACACCCGGCGCGCTCAGCTTCTCCCGCAATAGCAGCATCGCGTTTCGTAACTCCATCCGACGCGTCAATCATGACCACTGCGACATCCGCGCGTCTCATCGCTCGCCTGGCCAATGTAACGCTGACGGATTCGAGCCGTCCTGAATCGACCACCTGACCAGGTCGTCGAATGCCAGCCGTGTCAACTAATCGAATACGACGCCCGCGCCACTTCACGATGGTGTCGACTGCATCACGGGTGGTCCCAGCGAGATCGCTGACCAGCACACGGTCTGCTCGCGCCAACAGGTTTACCAGTGAAGACTTTCCAACATTCGGCCGTCCGACGATCGCCACCGAAATACCGCCTTGGTCATCAGCCATCCCAGTCTCGTGATTCAATGCGCGTCCTGGCAATGTCGCTACCACTTCATCCAGAAGATCTCCAACGCCAAGACCATGTTCCGCCGCCACGCTGCAAAGGCGTTCAAAACCCAACTCATAAAATTCGTCCACACCGTTTGCAATACGTGGACTGTCAACCTTGTTTACGACTAGGACGACCGGCACTCCTGTTCGGCGGATTCGCGCTGCAACTTCGTGGTCCGCCGACACGAGACCTTCCTGACAATCAACCAACATTACGACAACAGCCGCTCCCTGCAGTGCCTTCAGTCCTTGGTTCGACACCTCGATTTGTAACGGGTCGACGCTCGCGCCGAAGACTCCACCCGTATCCACTAGTTCAAATAGATTTCCTTGCCATTCCACGGACCGCCGTAACACGTCACGTGTTGTTCCAGGAACTGGGTTCACAATGGCTGATCGTTCTCCAACAAGCCTATTGAACAAGGTAGATTTCCCTACATTCGGACGCCCTACGAGCACGACACAGGGAGGGTTTAAAGGTTTTTTCACCACCAAAGCTGCTCCTCAAGTGCAAGTGAAGTTGACTGAGGTCTTGACACCTCTAAATTATAGTACCTATGATATTTATGATCATCTTGGAGCTCCCTGATCATGATTAAATGCGATATCGTCAATGAGGTCTCAACGGCGGCGAATATCACTAAGGTCAAAGCTGAAGTAGCGGTAGAAGCCGTTTTCGATTCCATGAGAACCTCGATGCAGCGAGGTCAACGTATAGAGCTTCGCGGCTTTGGGGTGTTCCAGGTGAAACCGCGGAAACGAGGGATTGGTCGAAATCCGCGCACCGGGGAGGAAGTTCGTATTCCTCCGGGGCGAACGATCCGATTTCGCCCTGGCAAAGAACTCCAACATATCGCCGACTGACGCCTCTACCGTATCCGCCAGCTTTGAAAATAAACAGTGTCCGAACTTCCAATCGACCGCCTGTCGAGGCCTACAGTTCCTGCATCAGACTTTTACGAGAATTCGTCTTACACCCTCCCGGTCGAACAGGCAGCCCCACAGCGCAATCGCCCGTTCATTCATATGGCGTTGTTTCTCATTACTGTGCTGTCAACGATGTATGTCGGAAGTCTGCACTATGCCGGGTTTTCGACCAACTTCGTCGACACGATTCCAACAGTCTCATTCCTCCAAGGAGCGTGGTATAGCGCAACCATTCTTGCGATCCTCGGAACCCACGAGATGGGCCACTACTTGGCTTGTCGCTATTACGGTGTCGATGCCTCTTTGCCATATTTCATTCCCGCACCTCCATTCTTTCTAGCCGGCACATTTGGTGCGGTCATCCGTATCCGCGAACGCGTTCCGACCAAGCGAATGTTGTTTGACATTGCCGCAGCTGGCCCAATCGCTGGATTCGTAGTTGCCGTACCGGCTCTCTACATCGGTGTTCTCCTTTCCCGTGTGGTACCACTCCCAGCCGATTTTGTCGGTATGTCTCTGGGAGAACCACTGCTCTATCAATTCGTTGAATGGGACATTTGGGGAACTATCCCCGAGGGATACACACTGAATCTACATCCGATGGCATTCGCTGCATGGGTCGGTCTACTAATGACCGCGCTCAACCTATTTCCTGTTGGCCAACTTGACGGCGGCCATATCTCGTACGCCACTCTCGCATCACGATCAACGATAGTGACACTTGGCTCCGCGTTCCTAATCGTGACGCTAGCTATGGTTGTGTCACTCAGCTGGGCCGTGTGGGCTGTGATCTTGGTCTTGATGTTATTGATATCTGGTGTGCGTCATCCTCGAACAATTGACGAACACATCCCATTGGATAAACGGCGATATTGGGTAGCGTTGGGAACACTCGTGATCTTCATACTGTGCTTTACGCCAGTACCAATTGAACTCATCGGCCTTTCTACCGGTTCAGAATAAGTTCCAATAACGGCCAGGCTGCTCAGCATCACGAGAAGCATTGAAACACGGTCCAGCCGCCTGTCTCACGTGTAAATAATGAATGTGCCCTATCCGATTCTCAGAGCACGTTCAGCGGATCGACATCCACCGTCACCCTCCGCTGCAATCTTGGATACCGACTTAGCGCCTCCTGCACTGCGCCTCTCATCACCGGGCGGTCGGTACCTTTCAGAAAAATTTGAACTCTATATTCACCACGTAGTCTTAGAAGTGCGGCCGGCGCAGGCCCAAGGACGTCAAACCGTCGATTCCTGCGAAGTGCCTTCGCCAACACGGTCGCGTCGTCCATCGCCGCCTCATACCTTCCGGCTCTGACCAGCACGTTGATCATCGCAACTATCGGCGGATAACGCATACTTTTCCGGAATTTCATTTCGGCATCGAAGAACCGCTCATACTCTTGTTGGCAGGAGAACCCAATACTGTAGTGATCTGGAAAAAACGTCTGGATGATCGCTTCGCCAGGCAACTCGCCCCGGCCAGATCGCCCTGCAACCTGTGTCAACAATTGAAACGTGCGTTCCGCCGCACGAAAGTCTGCCAAACCTAAACCTACATCTGCAGAAATAACACCAACCAATGTGACGGCTGGAAAGTCATGCCCTTTCGCCACCATCTGCGTGCCAATCAAGATATCCACCTCTCCGGCACCAAAGTCGGAGAGTATCCTCGGCACAGCTCCTTTTCGTCGAACAGTGTCTCGGTCTAGGCGCGAAACTCTCGCGTGGGGGAGCAACCTCATAACTTCAGATTCGATCTGTTCTGTCCCAAAACCTATTTGCTCAAGAAACGGACAAGCACAATTGGAACATCGGCCAGGTCTGGACTTGGAATAATTACAATAGTGACAACGCACCAGATCAACACCGCGATGAAACGTAAGCGTAACGCTACAATTGGGACATTCGAGTAATTGTCCACACTGTCGACACAGCACCGAGGTCGAGAACCCGCGCCGATTGAGTAAGAGCAAGGATTGTTGTTTCCGTCGCAGCCGGTCTTCAAGTCCATATGCCAAGTCATTACTGATCACAGTACCCGGACCGGTAGTCGCTAGTTCATGACGCATATCGATTACCTTCACGTCCGGTAACGGCCGCTGAAATACCCGCTGCGGCAACACAACCCGCTCATACTTGCCGATCTTCGCGTTGTTGAACGTCTCCATTGACGGCGTAGCAGATCCAAGTACCACCAAAGCGTTCGCCTGTCGACCACGCACAATGGCGGCATCTCGTCCGTGATATCGAGGGCTCTCCTCCTGTTTATACGCGGCGTCGTGTTCCTCATCAACAACAATCAGACCGAGACCGTCCAGGGGTGCAAATACCGCTGAACGAGTGCCTACCACTACGTCTACCTCGCCTTGCCTAATCCGATGCCACTGATCATGACGTTCACCTGCCGTCAGACCGCTGTGCTGAATTGCAACGCGATCGCCAAATACACTACGAAATCGTTCGGCCAGAGCTGGGGCAAGTGCAATTTCTGGAACAAGTACTAGCGCTCGTCGAGACCGTTGATTTACCAAGGTTGCGAGGCGTAAATACAGCTCCGTCTTTCCACTGCCCGTGACACCATGCAGCATCGCAACCCGGAAACGTCTATCCTGCGCCATACGCGACAAAGAGGTGAGTGCATCTTCCTGATCCGAAGTCAATTGTCGAACTTGGTCTGGGACAATCTCCCCTTCACGACCAAGATCTGGATAGAACGGGTCTCTCTCGCAGCGTCGCATCGCGATCTCGACTAGACCTCGTGTTGAAAGGCGTTTCAAAGTATCGAGACTAACCCCGCATTGGGCGAGCCGGCGTGTAGTCATTCCAACTGCCTCGGTAGTCAACACAGACAACGCCTGCTTCTGACGCGGACCGAAACCAGTTGGGCCTCTGTCCTCGAGGACCAGTCGTCCTCTCTTCGTTAGCTGAACGAATCGTTCACTCTTAAACCCGGACTGAAGAGGTATGACTCGTCCCTTGCGTGTCCATGAGTACGGTGGCATGGCCGCGCCTATCGCGTCACCGGGCCCGCATGCGTAGTACTCAGAAACCCACAGAGCCAAGTCAAGAACTGACCCAGGCAAGAACGGCTCTTCGTCAACGTGATCGACTAGTTCCTTGACCGAGTCGTCGAAACCGTGTCTCTCTTTTGACCAACGACTGTACTGATGGACACTGATTACACAACCCGTAACTAAACGGCTACCTAAAGGAACTCGAACTCGTGCCCCGCGCGCGGGGAGCATTCTTCCATCAGGCACACGGTAAACCAATGACGGTAAAAGAGGAACCGGAACGGCAACACGAACAAAAGACCCTGACCTAGGGTCGACTTCGCTCACCCCTGCCTCAGTAAGGAACGAACCTTCTTCATGTCTTCCCACACGTCCGCCTTCTTATCCGGACTCCGAAGAAGATAGGCTGGGTGAAAAGTCGGGACCAATTTTGCACCTCGATAATCAAAAATTCGGCCCCGAAGCTTCGAAATCGACTCGTCACTCTGAAGCAACGTTCTAACCGCAAACGCACCTAGCGCAACAACAACCCTAGGTCGGATCGCGTCAATTTGAGCAAACAGGTACGGTTTACACGTTTCAATTTCATCCGAATCAGGATTTCGATTCTCTGGAGGACGACACTTGATTACATTAGCGATATACACATCCTCACGACACAGATCAATGGCTTCAATAATCTTTGTCAGCAGTTGACCCGCACGACCAACGAATGGAACACCTTGTTGATCTTCATCGCGGCCAGGTGCCTCGCCTACAAACATCAATTCGGCACAGGGACTTCCAACACCGTACACAATATTGGATCGAGTTGAATGCAACTTACAGCGGGTACAGTCCCCCAATTCTTTACGTATTTGGTCAACTGCCTCTGTAGCCTTGGCCGTGTCGACAGGACGGGCAATCCACACGCGTTCTGGACTGACGCCTTCGACTCCGAGCTCGTTAAAAAACTTTACATGCTCCCTGAGCTGTTCATGTTGATTCATGGGATACGACGAATTACGCTTTTTCAAGCCTATTTACTGTGGGTCGATCGCCTGATTTGGTCAATAACTCTGACACGCGGGTCACAATAACTCTCGCAAGCAACCGCTTCGGACCCAAGCCGATAACTTGGTCGGGTATTTCTGAATCCTTCGCTACGATAGTGGCCGCATTCGTCTCGGTACCAAAACCGGAATTCGGCTGCGACACATCATTGGCAACAATCAAATCAAGATTCTTAGATTTGAGTTTGGCTCTCGCCTTTTCAAGGACATCCGTAGTTTCAGCAGCAAAACCTACTAACACTGGCTGGCTCCGCAAGCCCCGGCGTTTACTGATGGCACCAAGAATATCTGGCGTCCGCCGAAGCTGCAGTGTAAGTTCGCTTTGCTCCTTCGAGATCTTCTGAGCTGCCTCACCTTGGCTTGGTGTGTAATCAGCCACCGCCGCGACCATGACAACCACGTCGGCCTGGTCAACATGTTCACTGACCGACTGAAACATTTCATCAGCCGATCTCACTCGCTTGAGTTCAACCGCTGCGGGTGGTTCAACTGCTGTCGGACCGGCGATTAAAATGACTCGAGCGCCACGGGCCATCGCTTCACTTGCTATCGCAAACCCCATCCGTCCGGAGGAACGATTACCTAGATACCGCACAGGGTCGATATTTTCCTCAGTGGGACCAGCGGTCACCAGGACACATCTACCAATTAAGTCGCCGCCCTGGCGTAGAATCTGCTCAGCTGCCTCGACAATCGTGTCAGGTTCCGCCAGTCGTCCTTTTCCAATCCAGCCACATGCCAGATATCCCTCGCCAGGCTCCACCAATTGCACACCGCGATTACTCAGAACTTTGAGATTCTCTTGAACCGCCGGATGGCTGAGCATATTCGTGTTCATCGCGGGTGCCATCAAAACCGGAGCCGTAGTAGCAAGGTAAAGTGCCGATAGAAAATCATCAGCAATGCCATGGGTTAACTTACCCACCATATTGGCCGTCGCCGGAGCAACCAATAACAAGTCTGCCTGAGACGCCAGTGATATGTGTTCGATGTCGGCATTAGCACCAGCCGCATATTGGTCGGTGATGACTTTCCTTTGTGTGATCGCCTCAAACGTCAGCGGTCCCACAAATTTAGTTGCGGACTCGGTCATCACAACTGCGACCTCATGACCAGCCCTTTGTAGACCACGGACAACTTCAACCGATTTGTAGGCGCCGATGCCTCCGGTGACCCCTAGCACTACAAGCGACATTTGTATATTTGAAAGACTAAGTCGATTTCATTTGGTCGTGGATAAACGAGCCAGCGATTGCACTCCCCTCACTTTTCATAGCTCGGGCCCTCGACCGCTCAGCCAACACAATACAACGTAAAGAATCTACGCATTCCTTAACGTCATCGTTTACCACGATGTAATCGTATCTGCCTCGAACCTCAATCTCACGCCGAGCGGTGTCGAGACGCCACCGTAAGTCCGCTTCGATGGCACCTGAGCCACTGCGACCACGAAGGCGTTTCTCCAATTCTTCAAACGAAGGTGGCATTACAAAGATGCTCGTCATTTCACTATTTTGCTGCTTGATCTGCTCGGCCCCCTGAACATCAATCACTAGAACCACATCTTGTCCCTGCCCAAGATAATTCTCGGTGTCGCCAACACTTGTTCCGTACCGATGTCCGAACACAGTCGCTGATTCCAAAAATTCTCCAGCCGCAAGCATCTCCTCAAATACCTCAGGACCTATAAAGTGGTAGTCCACACCGTCGACCTCCCCCTCCCTGGGCACACGAGAAGTGTAAGAACGGGACATGACCAGATCCGGAACCGCACCCACCAATTCTTCCACCACCGTAGTCTTTCCTGTTCCTGAGGGTGCAGATACGACAAACAAAATTCCATGTCGCATGGTATCAGCCTAATCTCCTACTCTACGTTTTGAACCTGCTCGCGCAGCTTCTCGATCTCTGACTTTGCCGCAACTACCAGTTCAGCCATCAATCCACCTTCAGCCTTAGAACCAATAGTATTTACTTCTCTATTCATTTCTTGAATTAGAAAGTCCAGTTTCCTACCACACGCCGCGGCTTCACTCGTCAGTTGGTTCATATGCTCCAGATGGCCTCGCAATCGGGACACCTCCTCATGAATGTCAGACCGTGCCGCCCAGCGAACAACTTCTTGTGCGACCAGAATGGGGTCTACCTCAACACGTTCTTCTATCTCTGCAACTCGAGCGAATAACCTTTCACGTAACGCCTCGTCTCCAGCATCTGATTCATTAACAATTCCATCAATCAAAACGCTCAACGCCTCTGCACGATCCTCTAGGTCACGCTGCAAGAACTCCCCTTCCTTCTGTCGCATCATGTCTAACTGGACCAGCGTGTCATCAGTTAACTCCAAGACACTTTTACGAAGTTCAAGCCAAGCGGCCGAATCAAGGGTTTCCTCCTTCACCGAGACAACCTGAGGAAACCTAAACAAGTCACCTGCGGTCAAGCCTTCCTCCACGACCTCTTTCCGCTGCGCGTCCGCTGCTGCCTCCGAAAGCGCAGCAACTAGTGAATCGTTAATCTCGAGCACCACCTTTCCAGATCCCTTCTGTCCAACCGAAAGACTAAGATCGACCCGACCTCGCGACACTTGCTTCTTCACCAGAGTTCGAAGCTGCTGTTCAAGCTCGTCAAGCACCTTAGGAGCCTTAATCTGAATATCCAAGTAACGATGATTTACACTTTTGGCCGTTATCGTCACCGAAGTCTGTTCTGTGTCTCGAGTCAATGATGCAAATCCTGTCATCGATTTAATCATTACCAATTCCGCCAAATCAGCTACGACTCGATCTCACGATCTACGACTCCATCACTAGTGCGATCAAACAATTGCAATTCGTACAGCTTGGCATAAAGGCTCTCTGGCCGCGACAGCAACTCCTCATGCCGACCTTGTTCCATCACCCTCCCCTTGTCTAGAACGACAATTCGATCGGCGCGCCGAATGGTTGACAAGCGATGGGCGATAACAAAGGAAGTCCGATTGAGCATCAGTTTCGCTAGAGCGTCCTGAACAAGTAACTCCGACTCGGTATCAAGAGAAGATGTAGCCTCATCAAGAATCAAGATAGGCGAATTTCTCAACAGAGCTCTCGCTATCGCTAATCGTTGACGTTGTCCTCCAGAGAGCCGTTGACCACGCTCTCCAATTATGGTGTCGTACCCGTCGGGCAAAGTAACAATAAACTCGTGCGCATGAGCAGCTCGAGCAGCCGCCTCCACCATCGCCGGATCTGAATCCTGAGACGCGTAGGCGATGTTCTTTGAAATAGTGTCGTCAAAGAGAACAGTTTCTTGGGTTACGATACCAATCTGTCGTCGTAATGACTCTCGTGTAACCCGTCGAATATCGACACCATCAATTTCGATCGAACCACTAATTGGGTCATAAAATCTTGGTATAAGGTTCACGAGTGTCGTCTTCCCTGCGCCGCTTAAACCCACGATCGCAACTACCTGACCCGCACGAACCGAAAACGACACCTCTTGTAGAACCGTGTCTCCTCCATCAGCATATGAAAAACTTACTCCTGAAAAACTGATCTCACTACGAAGAGGCATAAGGGGACGTGCTTCAAGAGAATCTCTCGCCTCACTATGCGTGTCCAACATCTGGAATACCCGCTCTGATGCGGCCACTGCCTGTTGAATATTCGCATTGACACGACTGAGCTTTCTGACTGGCCCATACATCAATAAGAGCGCAGCCACAAAAGACGTGAACTCTCCTGAGCTAAGCTGGCCAAGTGCAATTTCTCGACTCCCGTACCATAAGACACCAACTATCCCAAAGGCTCCAAGCCATTCCATCAAAGGCGGCAAGGCGGATAACGTACTCGTTACCTTCATATTAATGCGATATAAACGACTTGAAGCTCGATCGAACCGGTCTCGTTCATAAGGCTCACCTTCAAAGGCCTTAACAATCCGATGACCCGAAAACGCCTCAGCTGTAATGTGGGAAAGATGTTCTTGTTCTTCCTGACTCCGATGGGTCGTGTCCTTAATTCTCTGTCCCAGGCGAACCAACGGATAGACAACGATTGGAGCACCAGTCATGCATACCAAAGCCAAGCGACTGTCGTAATAAAACAGAAGTGCCGCGTACGCAATGAGAGTGACCGACTCGCGCAACAGATCCCCAACCGTCTGCGATACCACCTGCTGGATACGAATGATGTCGTTAGTAGTTCTCGACATCAAACCTCCGGTTGTACGCTGGGCAAAAAACCCCGCCGACTGGGCAAGAATGTGACCGAACAACTGGCTACGAAGATCCTTGACTAACCGTTCTCCGACGCTGGTCATCAGATAGACGGAAAGATACGACCCCAAACCTTTAAGAATACTGAAGCCAATAATGGCTGTCGCCACTGTGATGAAGCCCGCCTGATTCGGTAACACATTATCGAAGATTGGCTTAAATTGATAAGCTAGGCCACCCGATGCCGCTGCATACACAGCCATCGAAAGCGCTGCTCCTCCAAGCCGAAGCCGATAAGGTAACGCGTAACGCGCGAGTCTTAGAACCGGGTTCATTTTTGACTCCGGTATCCAATGGGGTGAGCACTGTGCCACTTCCACGCCGTTTCGACTATCGTATCCAACTCTTCAAACCTTGGTGCCCAACCAAGCTCCGAACGAGCCCTCTTACTTGCGGCTAATAGAGACGGCGGATCGCCCAAACGACGCGCTGACACTCGTTGCCGAACAGATTTTCCTGTAACTCGTTCGACCGACGCCACAATGTCCTTTACCGAGTATCCCTGGCCATTTCCCAGATTGTACGTAGAACTACCCTGGAGGTCTGCTACTCTTCGCAACGCCAACACATGCGCATCGGCTAAGTCTGACACGTGTACGTAGTCACGTTCGCACGTTCCGTCGCGAGTAGGATAATCAGCACCAAAAATTTCCAGCGTTCCACCTCCCGCGGCAGCCAACGCCCGAGGGATTAGGTGAACTTCCGGATTGTGATCTTCGCCTATTGTTCCTGACACGTCGGCACCGGCAGCATTGAAGTAGCGCAGACTCACCGAACGTAAACCGTAGGCAGTTCCATAATGCAACAAGGCTCGTTCAATGGCCAGTTTCGTTTCCCCGTATGCATTAACTGGCACAGTCCGATGGTCTTCGTCTATAAGAACAGCACCTGGATTGCCGTACACGGCCGCTGAAGAAGAAAATACGAAATACTCGATCGACTCTTCAACGAGCGTATTTAGTAAGTCAAGCGTCTTAACGACGTTGTTCCTGTAATACAAATCAGGCGCGGAGACTGACTCACGCACAGAAAGAAAGGCCGCAAAATGAATTACTGCCGTTACGTGATAGTCACGAATTACCTTACGAACCTCGTCTTTGTCTGCGATATCCGCTTGAACGAAAGGCACTCCGATAATAGCATCACGGTGCCCCGCCACAAGACTGTCAAGAACAACCACTTCCGATCCGGCATCTCTTAAAGCCTTAACCGCGTGACTGCCGATATAACCAGCACCGCCGGCAACCAGAACAACGCCCATTACCTACCTATCGAATAATAAGTGAAGCCTGCTGAACGCATTTGCTCGTCCGTAAATAGATTGCGGCCGTCGAAAACGACAGGTGACTTCATCAGGGAACGCATTCGGGCAAAGTCTGGCTCTCTGAACTCGTTCCATTCGGTAACGATAGCCAACGCGTCCGCGCCCGTTAGTGCTTCATACGAGTGTTCAACATACTCAATCCGACTTCCGAAAACACGTCGTGCCGACTTCTCAGCCTCTGGGTCATACGCTGTCACCTTCCCTCCTTGGGACAAGATTCCTTCGATGATAGTCACAGACGGCGCTTCTCTCATGTCATCGGTATTAGGCTTAAACGAAAGCCCCCAAACTGCGATTACCTTTCCCTTCAGTGAAGTAAAGTGCTTTCTAATCTTCGAAACAAGCCGGCTTTTCTGCCTCGAGTTAACAGACTCAATCGCTTTCAGGATGTCAGCTTTATAGCCAGAGGACTCGGCAGACCGAAGCAGGGCCCTAACATCTTTTGGAAAACAACTACCTCCGTATCCAACACCTGGAAACAGAAAAGCTGGACCAATCCTATGGTCGGCCGCCATCGCCCGTCTCACCTCGTCTACATTGGCCGATACTTTTTCGCAAATATTAGCGATCTCGTTCATAAACGATACCCGTGTTGCAAGCATCGCGTTCGCAGCGTACTTACTGAGCTCCGCACTGGCGCAGTCCATGATCATGATCGGAGCTCCCGTTCTCGTGAACGGAGAATATAGCCCCTTCATCAACTCACGGGCACGAGGATCCTCCACGCCGAGCACAACACGATCGGGCCGCATAAAGTCGGCAAGCGCCGCGCCCTGCTTAAGAAACTCAGGGTTGCTTACTACGCTGAACGGGTGAATCGTTTCTCTCCGAATTGTCTCGCGAAGCTGTGCTGCAGTACCGACAGGAACCGTACTCTTATTAACGATGACTTTATAATCATTCATGGCCCGTGCTAAATCTCTAGCCACCTCTACTACATACTTGAGGTCTGCAGCGCCGTCCTCGCCAGGCGGAGTTCCAACCGCGATAAAAACGATTTGGGAAGCACGAACTGCTCGCGGTAAAGCAGTCGAAAATGAAAGTCTCTTTTCTCTTTGATTACGAACAACAAGCTCCTCTAGTCCTGGCTCATAAATCGGAATTCGCCCTTTCTTAAGTGACCTTACCTTCGATGCATCATTGTCTACACAAATCACTTCATTCCCGTTCTCCGCCAAACAAGCACCGACCACCAAGCCAACGTAACCCGTTCCGACAACCGCAATCCTCATTCTGTCTGACCCCACTCAGCAGAGACCATAAAAACAGCCCACGCTCAACACGAAATATAGATTCTATCAAGATACTGAAGTGAAAGGACTTGTACCATTTCTTCAATAAACACTCCACCAACCGATAAGAATCGAGTATGTGCTACTATTTCGGTGAATTTCGTGCGTGTCCTGATTGATTATCGCCCCGCGCTTCGAGACCGCACCGGGGTCGGTGAATGGGTCCACTGCCTAGTTTCGACGCTCGTCGAAACTGATTCCGTTGAGGATCCGCTAGATATAACGGTCTTTAGTAGTTCATGGAAGGACCGTCTTGACCTGTCGTTCTCAAGAGTTGCCCGGGTGGACCTAAGAATTCCAGTCAGCCTTTTAAATTATTGCTGGCACCGCTTTGAATGGCCACCTGTGGAATGGTTAGCAGGAAATAGCTTTGATGTCGTGCATTCGCCTCACCCTCTATTAATTCCAACAACAGATGCGGCCCAAATAGTGACGATTCATGACTTAGACTTTCTCCGCCACCCAGAACACACCAGTGGTGAGATACAACGTGATTACGGGCAGCTTGTGCGAGAACATGCCCACCGCGCTAGGCGCGTGATCGTTCCTTCTCAATTTACCGCGAAAGAAGTCGAAAACGAACTTGGTGTCGACCCGACACATATCAGTGTTTGCTACAACGGAGCTCCACACTGGCCTCCACGGACCGAATGGCCAAAGCGTGGCCATATTCTATTTGTGGGGGCACTCACGAGACGTAAGAATATCGAGACACTCCTAAATGCCTATCAAGCTTTACTGGAAAGTAGCGAAAGCAATCACATTCCCCCACTGGTCCTCGCCGGGCGTCTAACCGAACAATCGGATGATTTGATCAATGTTCTGGAACTCCCAGCATTTCGAAAAAGAGTACGTCATACGGGATACGTTGATAGCTCTCGACTTCGCCACCTTTATGAGGGCGCCTCGGTACTTGTCCTGCCGTCGTTGCATGAAGGATTTGGCCTTCCCGTGGTTGAAGCCATGAAGGTCGGTGTACCCGTAGTGACCTCTAATCGAGGCGCGCTACCAGAGATCGTGCAAGATGCTGGCCTGACGGTCGATGCCACCAACCACAACGAATTGGCAGGCGCAATTACGCGAATGCTAACCGACGAATCGTTTGCGAAAGCTTGTGCACAGCGAGGATTACAGCGCGCCGAACTATTCTCTTGGAAAGAATCGGCAAAGGCACTTCGAAAAGCCTACGAATTAGCTAGCTCCTGATAACTATGCGAATCGGGATCGATGGCCGAGAACTTCTTGACAAGCCTACGGGCGTTGGCCGCTATCTATTTGAACTCTGTGAGGCATGGTGCCAGTCTACTCGGGCCCGTCACCACGAGTTCATTTTCTACACTCCAAAAAACAAGCCCCTTTCTCCGTTCGGAAAGGCACTAACACTCACTGACAAAAAACAGATCCACAATCGATCGGTCCCTGGCGACGGAGGCGCCTGGTGGGAGCAAACTAATTTACGTGCGGCCGTAATCCGCGATAACGTTAACGTATTCTTCGCGCCGGCATATTCCGCACCGTTACGCTTACCCATGCCAACTGTTGTAACTATTCATGATGTCTCGTTTCTTGCTCATCCTGAATGGTTTGGCTGGAAAGAAGGTTTTCGTAGACGTTGGTTGGCCGACCGGTCAATTAATCAAGCTGAAGCGGTCGTCAGTGTCTCACAATTCACCCGCACAGAGATCCTTCGGTTCTACAACATCGCCCCTCAACGCGTAAATGTAGTGCTCTCTGGTCTTACGACACTACCTCCTATTCTCACCGACAACGATACGACGCCTCGAATTCTATTTGTGGGTTCTATCTTCAATCGTCGTCACTTACCCGTTCTCATTCAAGCATTCGCAAAAGTCAGACGTTCATTTCCTAAAGCACAACTAACGATAGTCGGAGACAATCGAACCTACCCACGACAAGACTTACCCGCCGCGATTGTTAATAACGACCTAGAAGCCTCGGTCTCACTTCAGTCTTACGTATCCGACACTCGACTCGCCCAACTTTATCGGCAGGCCACAGTATTCGTCTTTCTTTCAGAGTACGAAGGTTTTGGCTTAACACCTTTTGAGGCTATGTCAGCTGGCGTTCCGGTTGTTGTAGCCGATACTCCGGTAGCACGAGAACTATACGAAGACGCTGCTCTCTTCGTTCCTGTCGCTAACGTAAATGCAACAGCCGACGCTATTCACATACTTCTCACTGATACGACTGTTGGCGAACGTCAGCGCCAACTGGCCGCCACACTCTTAAAGAAGTTTTCGTGGACAGAAGCGGCAGACAAAACACTCCATGTCCTTGAATTAGCGGCTGCACGGAAGTCCACATGACAAGCTTGACAATCATAATTGTCAGTTATAACACCTGCGGTCTTCTCGACGCATGTGTACGCTCGCTGAATCAACCTAGCCCTCAAGTGCCGACCGACATCGTCGTGGTGGACAATGGCTCACACGATGGAAGCGTCGAGACAATTAGACGGCATTGGCCCCAGGTGAAAGTTCTCGAGGTGGGAAGCAATATTGGTTACGCCGCAGCAAATAATCTTGGAATTCGAGAATCGAATAGCGAGTTTGTCCTCTTATTAAATAGTGACACTCTCGCTTCAGGCGTCGCAATCGACGTGTTGGTTAATCAGCTGAGAGAACGTCCTAATGTCGGCGCGATTGGGCCGAGACTGGTCAACCGCGCCGGGCAACAAGAGCTGTCCTTCGGAAATATGATTGGACCATGCAACGAGTTAATCCAAAGAGCAAAACGAATCGCTCTCGCCCATGAAATTCCGGTCATCTCTCGACGTATTCGAGAATCCCTCATTAAACCTGGATATCACGATTGGGTTAGTGGGGCCTGCCTACTCTTTCGAAGAAGCGACGCAGAAACAGTAGGCGGCCTTGACGAACGTTTCTTTCTATACGGCGAAGATGTGGATTTCTGTGCCGCATTACGGGGCATTGGCAAACAAGTGTTTTTTTCTCCTGATGTTGAAGTGCTACATCATATTGGTCAATCAGGTCTTCGTATGTCCGAGCAGACCCAGCTCGCGTACCGGCGAAGTCAAATAGCCTTTTACGATAAACATCATCCTGCCTGGGCGCCGCTTCTTAAGATTTATCTGAAGGTCAGAGGAAAATTTCCGACACAATCATCCTAAATATTTCTGGCTATGCTCTAGGCACATAAGATGCTGTATCTTATTCCTCCCCCATATCTCAAACCGAAACGTTCAGTTCAATCGATCCAGATCACTGTCGACACCAACCAACCAACACGAGTACGACTTTAGCCTAAAAGGCTCACCCTGCTATAGTCGATGTTGTGCGAGTTGCCATAGATGTCAGAAAGATCGACGACTTCGGCATAGGAACATATGTACGGAATCTTGTCAGGCAACTGGCCCGGCTAGACCAAGCAACCGAATATCTATTGCTCTGCAGACAAGCCGACGTAGAGTCAATTAGTAATCTAGGTGGAAACTTTCGAGCCGTAACGGAACAATCTGATCAATATTCAATTCGAGAACAACTTTCAATTCCATCCAAACTTCTTAGGCTAGTCCCACACGTGTTCCATACGCCTCATTACGTTCTTCCAGCCTTAACCCCCTGTCGATCTATAGTTACAATCCACGATTGTATACACCTACTCTTTCCACAATACCTTGACGGAAGGCTAGCTCGCACATACGCTCGTTCCGCTTTTTGGACGGCCGTCAATCGAGCAAATAGAATTCTGACAGTATCTGAAGCATCCAAGCGCGACATCCTTCGTTTTTTTTCAGTATCACCTGATAAGGTCACCGTTATCTATAACGCCATCGCAGAACACTTCTTTGAACCTCCGTCACAACAACTACTTTCAGAGGTTCGGGAGCGCTACCAACTGAACGATAGATTTATCATGTACGCAGGCAACGTGAAGCCCCACAAGAATCTTGAGCGTCTAATTGATGCCTTTCTTCTACTCAGAAAAATGAAAGGTAATGCCGATTTGCGGCTTTTAATCACGGGCAGCGAAGTCTCTAAATACACAATGCTGAGACGAGCAGTGCATCGTCACAATCTCCATAAATACGTTCGATTTCTAGGCTATCAGTCAGAGCGAACCCTCGCCACGCTTTATCGACTTGCTGACGTTTTCGTTTTTCCATCGTTGTACGAAGGTTTTGGACTTCCACCAGTGGAAGCAATGGCCAGCGGCACTCCAGTCGTCGTTTCCAATGTTTCTTCCCTACCGGAAGTTGTTGGCGACTCTGGAGTACTGGTCAATCCTTACGATGCGACTTCAATCGCAAATGGAGTTCAGACGGTTTTAACTGACACCAACTTCGCTGAAGACTTAAAGAAACGCGGTTTGGCTAGGTCGCGGACATTCTCGTGGGAGAAATCCATCGAACGTATACACAGAATCTATCAAGAGGTAGCTAAAGTTCGATGACCGAGAACAAAGCCACTCCGGCCAATATTGGACAACTTCGTGTCGCATTAGTACACGACTGGCTGACCGGAATGCGCGGAGGCGAAAAGGTACTAGAAGCAATCTTCGAACTCGTTCCAGATGCGAAACTATTTACTCTTCTCCACGTTCCAGGCTCTGTTTCTCCAGCTCTGGAGTCACGCCGAGCTTCGACCTCTCTGATTCAGAAACTTCCTATGTCCGCCAGTCAATATCGACGATATATACCGATATTTCCATGGATTATTGAACAATTCAACTTAGACGACTTTGATCTCGTAATCAGCACTAGCCATTGCGCAGCCAAATCGGTGATCCCCACCGGAAGAGCACGTCATATTTGTTACTGTTTTACTCCGATGCGCTATGCGTGGGATCAATTCGACGCGTACTTCGGCTCTAGCCGAGTAGGCCATCTACAGAACAAATTCTACCGGGAAATTTTTTGCCGCCTAGCAAGATGGGATAGAGCCACCTCTGGCCGTGTAAGCCGGTATGTCGCTGATTCTCGACATGTTGCTGGCAGGATAAACCGCTACTATAATCGTGATGCTACGGTAGTACATCCTCCTGTAGACACTGATTATTTTTATCCAAATGAATCAGACAGGGATAGTTACTTTCTCGTTGTTTCAGCCCTCGTACCTTACAAGCGTATCGACGTGGCGATTGATGCATGCCGCGAAACAGGAATGCGACTTAAAATTGTCGGGTCTGGACCTGAACTTGAGCGGCTCAAAGCGCAGTCGAGTGCCGATGTTGAGTTTCTTGGCACCCGTAGTGACGATGAAATAAGAACACTATATCGCCGAGCACGAGGCGTTCTTCTTCCCGGTGAAGAGGATTTTGGTATTGTTGCTGTCGAAGCCATGTCATGCGGAACCCCTGTTATAGGTCTAGCGCGAGGTGGAACAACCGAAACAATTATTGAAGGCACCAGCGGTATCTTGGTGAAGCAACTAACTCCAAGCTCTTTTGCTACCGGAATAAAACAAACGTTGGCTTCTAAATTTGACACTCAGGCAATTCGATCCCACGCCTTACGATTCTCACGAAATTGCTTTATGGACGCCATGCGACGCTGTATTGAAGAAACTGCCTGTACGCAACAACGTAATCTGACATGGTAACTCGACAAGCGCGGTTACTTGTCGTCAGCCACGTGATGCTAGACACGGTTTTGGCCGTAACAGCATTTGCACTCGCTTATGTCGTTCGTTTCGAAACAGGTCTGATCGAGGCTCCGAAGGGACAACCTCCCTTCGCGCAGTATCTTGCGCTTATGCCATTTGTCGGACTCCTTGCGCCAGCAGTATTCAACCTAGTTGGTGCATATAGATTGCGCCGAGATCGCACGAGAATAGATGATTTTTTCTCCGTTTCAGTCGGCACAGTATTGTTGGTGGTCATGATTACTCTCGGAACCCTCTACTTTCAGGTATACCAAGCGAGTGATTTAGCCCAAGAACAAGGCGCATACGAAATTTCTAGGATAGTCCTCTTATTATTCGTCGCCACCAATGTCACACTGACCTACCTCTCCAGGGAAACCATCCGAACTGTCATGCGTCAACGATTTAAGGCGGGCATCGGACTTAAAAGAGTCCTCGTTGCCGGAACAGGAGACCTTGCGAAACAAGTAGCCGACCGCCTCGTTGAACACTCAGAACTGGGCTATCAGCTAGCAGGGTTTGTGGATGACAGCGCCTCTTCAGACACCTTGGGGTATCGAGGATTTCCTCTATATGGCCCTCTTCATGAGACCGAAGAAGTTATAACCCGAGAAAAGATTGACCAACTATACGTAGCGCTACCTCTTGCAGAACTTCAAAAGATGCTTCATTTAATCGAAGTCGCCAATCGCGAAGGCGTGGACGTAAAGGTTGTTCCTGATCTTCTACAATTCATCGCGCTACGGGCAAGACTGGAAGACTTTGACGGCGTGCCAATTATCAACATCAATGATGTCCCTCTTCAGGGACTTAGGAGCACGATCAAGCGTTCTATAGACATCGTTGTGTCGTTTTCCGCATTAGCCGCACTAGCGGTTCCTTTTGCGATTATTGCGCTTGCAATTCGACTCAATTCACCAGGCCCAGTCTTCTACCGTCAAGAACGCATGGGCCTCGATCGTCGACAGTTTATGGTCCTGAAATTTCGCTCGATGTATGAAAACGCCGAAGAAAATACTGGGCCAGTGTGGACGCGAGAAGACGACCCCAGGCGAACCACTGTTGGAGCGATTCTCCGTCGCTTTAGCTTGGATGAACTTCCTCAACTCGTAAATGTGTTTTGGGGTGAGATGTCTCTCGTTGGCCCACGGCCGGAACGACCATTCTTCGTCGAACAATTCAAGGAACGTGTACCTCAATACATGCTCAGACACAAAGTTAAATCAGGCATGACGGGTTGGGCACAGGTAAATGGTTGGCGTGGTAATACGTCAATTGAGAAAAGAATTGAGTACGATCTTTACTACATTGAAAATTGGTCGGTTAGACTAGATTTCAAGATACTGTGGCTTACGGTGATTAGAGGATTCTTTCACAGACATGCCTATTGAGTCCGGTTTTCTCGTACCCGTTTCCTCGCTCGACTCAAACCCCACGAGACATTCTTCCAAAAAGAATCAAGATCGATCGGAGTTCTCGGTCAGTGCCTAAAAGGGTTCTCATTACAGGTGTCGCAGGTTTTATCGGATCTCACTTAACAGAGACACTACTGGAACACGGCTACTCCGTCATCGGCATTGACAATTTACTTACGGGAGATCTCAACAACATCTCGCATCTTTCCGGAAAGGATTTTACCTTCATCAAACAAGACGTCACCAACTACATCAATCTTGATGGACCTGTGGATTATGTTTTTCACTGGGCCAGTCCAGCCAGTCCAATTGACTATCTTAATTATCCAATTCCAACACTCAAGGTTGGCGCCCTGGGAACCCACAACACCCTGGGTCTAGCCCTCGTAAAACAGGCGACATTTATCCTGGCTTCGACATCGGAAGTATATGGAGACCCACTTGAACATCCACAATCAGAAACCTACTGGGGAAACGTCAATCCTATCGGTCCGCGCGGCGTCTACGATGAGGCTAAACGATTCGGCGAGGCTATGACAACTGCATACCACCGCTACCACGGTCTTGACACAAAAATTGTCAGAATCTTCAATACATATGGACCCAGGATGCGTTTGAATGACGGTCGTGCAGTACCGAACTTTATCTGCCAAGCACTCAGGCAAGAAGACGTTACTGTCTACGGCGATGGCGACCAGACAAGAAGTTTCTGTTTTATAAGTGACTTAATTGATGGAATCATCCGGCTAATGGACGCAACAACAAACGAGCCAGTTAACATTGGTAATCCGACAGAAATGTCAATCAATCAAATCGCTGAAGAGATAATCAGTGCTGTAGGTTCCTCTTCAAAGATAGTGCACAAACAACTTCCTGAAGACGACCCAAAAGTTCGCCAGCCGGATATATCCCGCGCCAAAACAATCCTTGGATGGGCTCCTCGGGTATCCCTACAAGATGGACTCAAAGCTACGATTGATGACTTTCGAAAAAGAGTAGTCTGCTAAATCCCAGGCAAATTACAGCGGTCGTGCGACCGCATTGCAATTGCAGTTTTGAAGACTTCTCCTACCGCTCAGTTCGAAGACATGTACGCTGCACCATAGATTGATTAAAACTCTCTTCGCGTTTGAACAAGACCGAACGGTCAATCGTGATTGAGCGACCTCGCGGCATGCAGAATGTAATGCAACCCCGAACCGACGGTCACAATGAGTGACGCGTACACCGTCACGTCAACAAAAGCAGATCTCTGGTCCAAGTAATTAAAAAACAGAGTAGTCGCTCCAGTGAGGACATACACCAACGTTGCCACTTTTCCGAACAACGATGGCCTAAACGTAAACCTCTCGATGGTGAAATTTACTACGGCTACTGTTGCGACAATGATAACGTCTCTACTGATTACTAGTACAGTCAGCCAGATGGGAAGTTGATTCGCCAAACCAAGTCCAGGAACTGTCAAGACAACGAAGGTCGACACTAGAAGAAGTTTGTCTGCCATCGGGTCAAGCAGAGCACCTAGTTCCGTACGCTGCCCGGACCATCGGGCTATGAGACCGTCTAAGGAATCCGTAATCCCTGCGACAATAAATGCAATCAACGCCCACCCACTGTGACCATAGATCACAAGGATAACTATCGCCGGCACCAGGAATAACCGGCCAAGAGTCAGTTGATTAGCAAGGGTTAAGGTCGCCACTCTCTTAAACCTATGGCGAATTAGAAACAAGGTCAGAAAGACGACCAATCACTTCGGTGGCCTCCAAGCCCGTCACCGCTCTCGAAGGCTGAAACTTCCCGTCCTCGACCTCCATCAACAAACCTGCTTCTACAGCGCGCCGAGCCGCAGGGTAGTTGAGGTGCGCCTCACTCATATCAGAAAAATTCAACGTTACACCGGAAGCAAATCCACCCAACCCGAGAGAGTCCACCTCCAATAGGTCAAGCATATTAACCAATACCTCAGCCAATTCTCCCCGGCGGATCAGACCTGATGGGTCGAATCGATAAGCAGCGTCGACATCCATTATCCCGACGGCCACTACAGTTTGAATCCACTCACTTCCCCAATGTTCACGAGTGTCGGTAATAATCACCGGCTGCGTTCCGCTCTGTGAAATAAAATCAGAAAATCGAACACCAATTAAGACAGCTAAATCCCCTCGCGTGGCGCTGGCCTTCGAAGAAATTTCGCCAAACTGCCGCGGAAGTCCAGACAGCAATATCAACTCCCGCACACGATTCACATTTTGAATTGCTACATCGTTAGGCTCCACCTCGACAGCACGCTCATAGCTGCTCAACGCGGACTCTAAATCGGCATTCAGCTCGTGAATCTCCCCCAATAATATAAACGCTTCGGTATCCAGCGAATCCAACCTGACCGACTGTTCTACATGACCCAAAGCCTCCATTAAGTTGCCTTGACCACGCTCAACTCTCGCAAGCTCTAAATGCAAAAATGCACTGTCAGGTGAGGCAGCGATTACCTGTTCATAAACAGTTCTGGCGGCATCGAAATCGCCACTAGCTGCGGCTGCCCTAGCAACGCCAAGCTGTTCAGTTACAACTGTGAACCTGAGACCTTCTACCTCTCTTTCCACTCCTGGCAAACCAGGTTCGACCACCAAGGCCGCTTCAAAAGAACTAATCGCGTCCTGAAGACGATTCAAACCCAGCATTGCTCGGCCTCTACCTACCAAACCAGACACATAATTGGGAACCATCTCAGTGGCACGCGTAAAATATTCGTCAGCCTCTCGGTAATTCTCTTGACCGAGCCTCACCCATCCCAAACCTGTGATGCCTGGATAAAAACTAGGGCTCTCAGCGAGCAACGCCGTATATCGAGCTTCAGATCCCAAAAGATCACCCAACTGTAAATAAGTCCAAGCTTCTTGATGAAAACTGGCTAGTCTAGTGCCTTCATATTCTTCAGGAACCGATGGAAAGAGAAATGTTGGATATGCAGGGTCGACAACAATCGGTAATCGAGCAGCACACGCAGCTGAAACGAACACCAATAGAATTGCAACAAAACTGCGCCGCATCACCACCAGCTCACTTCTTTCGCGCTCTCGTCCATTCCAGCCTTTGCCTTCCCACAGTCGCCCCGGTATCACGCTGCCAAGGTTAGCTCGATCAAGATTTTGTTCCTTCACCGATATCCGATGACTTGCAAATCTGGCTTAGCCAACTAGCAGCGTATGCCCCTCGTGAATAACACACAGGCCAAACGAAGCATCCGAGTTAAAGTCAAGACTCAGCTAAAACGACTCTCCCGCGCCGACGCGATTGAAAACCGTCAAACTGACAACTTGCGCTTACCTTGCAGGTTGGGCTTAGCACTTCTACAGATCTAAATTGATTCTAGCACGCTGTCCCAAGACACACTTCCGGCTCTTATTAGAATCGGATGGTCTGCACGCACATCAATAATTGTTGAGGGAACGGCAAGGTCTGCTACCCCTCCATCAAGTAAAACTGAAAGGTCATGACCAATAGCCGCTAACGCCTCCAACGCAGTATGGGCAGGACGTTCTCCAGTTCTATTTGCACTCGTCGCAGTAATCGGAGACCCTAGTTCGGTTGCGAGCTCACAGGCAATCAGACTATTTGGCACCCTCACCGCCACGGTGTCTTGCCCCACCAAAGCGGTTCGAAATGACTCCGAATACATCTCTATCACCAACGTCAGCGGTCCTGGCCAAAATTTCTCAGCCAAAAACCGCCCTATTCTTGGGAGCTCACCGAGGCATTCTTCCACCTGCGCTATATTTGCCGCTACCAACGGCACCTCACGAGCGGGCGGCCGTCGCTTCGTTTCAAAAAGACGTCCTAAAGCCTCTCTATTTGAGGGATCTACGCCCAAAGCGTACAACGTGTCTGTTGGGTAAGCTATCAATTCACCCTGTTTCAAGGCTCTTACCGCCGCTTCTATGATCAAATGATCGGGCTCACTAGGATTAACCAAATATGAGGTAAGACTGTCATTTGGCATAACCACTAGATCAGATCGACGAAGCCACGGGTAGCGACAGAACGCTCATGAGTAATCGCCATCACTATTATCCGGCTGCAACAACAAAAGAAACTACACTGCCACTATCAGAACCAAGTAAACAAACATTTCGGACTAAAAACGGAGAGGGGCATTGTCACCCGCCGAGGAACTCACATGGATCGTATCGATAAATTGCACACGGTGAGGCGCCGTTTGCATGACTAGCGAACTCGTTCTTGACCCTTCCGCAAAGAATCGCACACCCTTCATTAAAGTTCCTTCGGTAACACCAGTCGCAGCAAAAATGACTCGCTTTCCGGACGCAAGATCTTTAGCTTTGTAGACCCTAGTAGGATCTTCAATGCCCATAGTCTGAGCACGCTCCTTTTTCTCTGGCGTATCGATTACCAACCGCCCGAAGATTTCTCCATTTAGACACCTCATCGCGGCAGCAGCCAGAACTCCTTCCGGGGCACCACCAGTACCCATTGCCGCATGAACACCGCTTCCGACCAAGGCAGCAGAAATCGCGGCTGAAAGGTCTCCGTCTCCGATCAACCTTATCCGAGCTCCGACTTCTCTAATCTCAGCGATCAACTGTTCGTGGCGAGGACGGTCTAACACGACCACCACCAAATCCTGGACCGTTCGCTTTAAGCACGTCGCAATCGCTCTTAGGTTCTCAGCGACCGGCGCATCCAAGTTCACTGCATGTTTTGACCTCGGACCGACAACTAATTTCTCCATATAGATATCAGGAGCATGTAGAAGGCCACCTCGCTCGGCAGCAGCCAAGACAGCAATCGCGTTCGCAGTGCCCGTTGCGCAGAGATTGGTTCCCTCTAGCGGGTCGACTGCGATATCAATCTCTGGAAGCTCAGTGTTTCCATTAACCGCCGCTTCCCCGACACGTTCACCAATAAAGAGCATTGGCGCCTGGTCCCTCTCTCCTTCTCCGATAACAACGCGGCCATCGATAGGAACTCGGTCAAGGCAGCCGCGCATAGCTTCTACTGCCACTTGATCCGAGCGGTGTCTATCCCCCAAACCCATCGTGTGTGAGCATGCAATTGCAGCCTGTTCAACAACATCAAGAAACGCCAAAGATAGATCTGCTTGCTTCAACTTCAATCTCCCATGTCTATGACACTGTTTTCATTGCGCCGCCCGTTTAAAAAAGATCAAACTGACGGCAATTCACATCGGGTCGGTTTGTCGACGCGGTACCCAAGAACGTAATCCGCCTGCATGAGCTTATGAATCTCTCGAGCCCCCTCATAAATAACTGCACCCTTACAATTTCGGTAATAACGTCCTACTGGGTATTCATCTGAATAACCATTGGCACCATGGATCTGAACCGCGTCTCCTGCAGCCCGCTCAGATGCTTCAGTTGCAAACCATTTCGCAAGGCCTGTTTCTCGAGTATTTCTTTGGCCTGTATTCTTCATCCAACCAGATCTAATCCACAGAAGGCGTGAAGCCTGGTAGTCCGATTCCATCCTCGCAATCATCTCTTTGACCAACTGATGTTGGCCAATCGCAACACCGAACGTTTGTCTTTGGTTCGCGTACTTACTGCTGGCATCGCGACATGCCCTGATCAATCCGGTTGCACCTGCAGCTACACTTAACCTCCCTTGGTCAATCGCAAACATAGCTATTTTGAATCCCTCTCCTTCGTTGCCCACCATATTTGCGTGCGGAATTTCAATATCGTCAAATTTTATAAATCCTGTGTTGCCAGCAAGTATTCCCCATTTTTCCTTCAACGATCCGCTTGAAAAGCCAGAGAACCCTCGCTCGACAATAAACGCACTAATACCAGAAACATCTCGCCTCTGCTTCTTCTCTTGATCGGTCCAAGCGAATATCAAAAAATGATCAGCTACATCCGCAAGGGAAATCCACATCTTCTCACCGTTTAGAACCCAACAATCGCCCTGCTTAACTGCTACTGATTGCATGCCTCTAACATCACTGCCGGCGGCGGGCTCCGTGAGGCCATAACTCCCAATACGCACACCATTCGCTTGGGGAACCAAGTAACGTTGACGTTGCTCCTCAGTTCCCCATGTAAGTAGGCTCAGACTGTTCAGTGCTGTATGCACGGAGATGATCACCCGTAGAGATGTATCGACATACTCCAGTTCTTCGCAAGTTAGACCTAAACTGACATAATCCATTCCCGCCCCACCGTAACGCGTGGGAATGCATAGTCCGAGCAAGTCAAGATCTCTCATCTGCTCAAGAATCTTCGGATCGAAGCGATGAGCACGGTCAAGATCGTGAATCTTCGGACCGATTTCATGAGCGCCCCATTCGCGCACAGCCCGTTCTAAAAGTTTGTGTTCCTCTGTGAACTGAAGATCAATCATTTGATCATAGGCTCCATTGTGAAAGTTCTCCCAGAGACGACACTCCACCCGTAGAAAATATGTAGCTTCTCAGATTCACTTTCGGCTAATCACAACCAGGTCACCGCACTCGACACCTAGTTGCCGAACCGCACTCCCAGAATTTGCCGCAAATTCAAGCTGATCCGTACTTCCAAGAATCGCACTCACATCTCCGTCACGTATGTCGGCATACGCTTCTACAAGACGGCCAACCTCATATTCACCCACCTCAATTTGAATACTGCCAGCCTGAGCGTAATTCTCAAATGTTTTTCGGCCAATGTTCGATACTAAGTTACCGAAATGGTCAATTCGTAAGATCTGCCCCACCAACGTCCCATCCACCCTATTAACTGTCGGAATATCTAACAGCTGATAGTCCGTGACCGGTCTACCGAGAGCAGACAACTGAATATTCTTACCCAACCAACCTGCTGCCGGCGCGAATCGATCTCGACCTTCAAACGTCCTGCTTACAGTCGGCCTCGCGTAACGACGTTCCGAGAGCTCAACGACTTTTGCCTGGGAGTCTTCCTGGAACACTGGACCAAGCACACCATTATCTGGAGCGATAAACCGATAACTTCCCGTTTCAACCGCCAATCCTCGTCTTTTAGAGCCAACACCCGGATCGACCACAACTAAAAAAATTGTTCCTGCAGGAAATAAGCGATAAACCGCCGACAGTTCCAAACTTGCGGCGAGCACATCATGAGGCGGAACATCGTGCGAAATATCAACTAGAGTCGCATCAGGGCAGATTCCTAGAATTACCCCTTTCATAGCACCCACGTAATGGTCTCTCAAGCCAAAATCTGTTAACAAGGCGATGATCACTCGAGACATTCCCTTGACTCCCATACGAGAGAATAATTAGTAATGAAGCGAATTCACAGTGGTCGAGCTAAAGGTTTTCTAAGGACCACCTCCCGCATCCTAGTCGTTAAAAAGAACGAATTGCTAACCGCTAAACCATCAAACAAATCGATAAATTCTCGACTATGCCACACTCTCGGCGCCGGACGTTCCTCAGCCAATGGACGATAGCGGAGTCTGATCTCATCTACGATCTCATACTGTATAGGCTTAGAGGATCTCCGCGCCTCGGTCCTATGACACAACAAAGTCACTCCACCTGGTTTCAGGACTCTTACAACCTCAGAAGCAAACATTTCAACGGACTCATCACTGAGGTAGTCGAAAACATCCCAACATAGAACGCCGTCCACGGAGTTAGTTAAGTTATCTAGTCGCCGCTTTTCGAGACTCCTCGTATCGGTCGCTAGCGATTCACCATCATTTGGGCTTCTAGGCGCCTGCTGAATCTGATTATTCGACCGCCACGTCTCCGGGTCGGACAACACATCCTGTACGTGCAACTTACAACCCAACCGACCACCCAGAAAAATAACATTCGCGCCAACTGCTGGACCTAGGTCTAGAACAACCACTGAGTCGCGTCCCTCAAGTGCAGCCACGAACTTGGAGACTCCTAGAGTTGCAAAAACGTCACCGGGGTCAGGCGCCCCAAAGACCATTTAGCCTCCGTTTAGTGAACCTCAAATGCAAACATTCAATTCAAAATTTACCTGTCTCAAACACACCGGTTCCTGCATTCCAGCCTTCCGCGGCAATGACCTAGGTTTTTTTGAAAATTGTGGAATAGAGAGGAGAACTTCAGCAGCGTAACAGGCTCACGTATCAGCAGAGGTCCTCACCTAGTTCGACTATGTCTCAGTGCGCAGTACTAGTGGCTGGCGCCGACGTGGTGGCCGATTTTGAATTACCCTTGGACTGCAACGATTCCGACGACCGCGGAGCGGCAACTCGAGCGCTCGTCTCAGAGTCCTGTGGCGCCTTATGAGCCTGCATATCTATACTCCCGCGAAATTGGGCCCCTTCAGAGATCGCAATTGTCGGTGCAACAATATCGCCTTCGACAGTTCCATTCTCTCGAATATTAATCTTCTCACTCGCCGTGATGTTCCCAATTACATTGCCCATCACTACGACTGACTTGGCAAATACCTGGGCATTGATCCGCCCGTTCGGGCCAATCGTCAGAACGTGATCTGGCAACTCAACTTCACCATCAACCTTTCCTTCTATAGTCAAGTCTTCGCTGCCACTTAATTCACCCTTGATGATCACCGACTTTCCAATGTTAACAACCTCACCTTCCAGTGGCCTGTCCGATAGGCGCCTCGCGTGGCTAGCGGACGCCGTCGACAGTCTAGAATCGCTGGACACCGCTGGACTTTCAGACTTTGCTGGTTCCTCCCGTTTCCACATCAAGCACTCTCCACTCTTCCGCTGAGGAGCCGATCAGCTGAAGAACGGCATCCTATAAACCAATTTTTATTGAGTATAAGGGAGGGTTCATAATCCTGTCTAGCCCTTTCATTGCTGACGGTTAGAGCCAGTGATAAGATCAAAAATGAATGCGGATTTATCTAGATCACAACTCGACAACACCCGTCCATCCGGCAGTTGTAACAGCGGTAAGAACTAGTCTGGAAAAGCAGTTTGGAAACGCCTCAAGCGTTCACTCTTTTGGTCAAGACGCAAAAACAATGGTCGATAACGCGCGGACTAGTGTTGCAGAGTTGATCGGTGCTAATCCACAAGAGATTGTTTTTACGAGCGGCGGAACTGAATCAGACAATCTTGCGATCCGCGGTGTCGCCGAGAGTGCGGCTCCAACCAAACGCTTACAGCTCATAACAAGCAGTATTGAGCATGAAGCGGTGTTGCAAACCTTCAAAGCCCTTAGCAAAAGAGGCTGGGCAACTACGCTAATTCCCGTCGGTCAGGATGGCATAGTTGAGCCTGAGGCACTCGAAGCAGTGATCACTGATGACACTGCTCTTGTCTCGATTATGCACGCCAACAATGAAATCGGAACGATTCAACCACTAGCTGCTCTTGCCGACATTACTCATCGGCACGGGGCTCTCTTTCACACCGACGCTGTTCAGTCAGTGGGAAAATTAAAGATAGCCGTCGCCGATCTCGACATTGACCTGCTTTCGTTATCTGCCCACAAATTTAATGGACCAAAGGGAGTGGGAGCGCTCTGGTTACGACGCGGCTCTCGGCTCATCTCGACGTTGACCGGTGGAAAACAAGAGCGCAACCGACGAGCTGGAACTGAAAATGTACCTGGTATTGCAGGTCTAGGCATTGCATCTCGTCTTGCGCTACAAAATACAGCCAGCGATACAGAGCATCTCTCAACGCTCCGGGACAAACTTGAATCGGGAGTTCTTCAAACAGTACCTGGAACTATCGTTAACGGGGATCCGTCAAAACGAATATCAAATACGACAAACATTAGCTTCGACCGGGTCGAGGCCGAATCGCTCTTAATCGCCCTTGACTTGGAAGGGGTAGCAGTGTCGACGGGCTCAGCGTGCTCATCAGGCACTCTAGAACCATCGCACGTGCTGCGTGCCATGGGATACTCCGCTCACCGCGCCCAAAATTCAATTAGGTTCAGCCTCGGTTCTGACAACACGAGCGCTGAAATCGATCATGTCATAGAGATTCTTCCGAAATTAGTTCAAAAACTCCGGGGCGTTTCGCGACCATCCAGTAATCCGAATCAACAAACCGCAGCTGTAGAAAGATAGCTAGAAATTAAGGACCCCCTGAAATATGCGAATTGTTACGGCCATGTCCGGTGGCGTTGATTCATCGGTTGCAGCAGCTCTTCTTAGTGAACAAGGACACGAAGTTATAGGTCTCTCCATGCAATTGTATGACCAAAGACAAGAGGGAGCAGACTTTGGTAGTTGTTGTTCGATCGATGATCTTGAAGATGCTCGTCGCGTGGCTTCTCTTCTGCAAATACCGCATTACATCGTAAATTTCGAGAAACAATTTGACGCCCAAGTAATCTCGCCATTCGTCCGTGAATACACAATGGCAAGAACACCAATCCCTTGTGTGCAGTGTAACGGCGGCCTCAAGTTTACGAACTTGCTCGAACGCGCAAAGGGTTTCGACGCAAGCTATGTGTCTACCGGGCATTACGCAAGAGTAAGCCACGGACGGGATGGACTATATAAACTTCACCGAGGTTTAGACGAAGACAAAGATCAGTCGTACTTCCTCTTTACGCTCACTCAGTCCCAACTCGCCCATGCAAACTTCCCCTTGGGCGAACTCAAGAAATCGGAAGTGCGAGAATATGCCAAAGCCCTTGGCCTTCCCGTCGCGGCTAAACCAGACAGCCACGAGATCTGCTTTGTTCCTGATGGCGACTACGCTGCTTTCGTTGAGCGCCGGACTAGCGACAACATTGAACCTGGACCAATTACCGACACAGATGGACAGGTGATCGGTCAACACGCTGGCATCCACCGATACACAGTCGGACAACGAAAAGGACTAGGAATAAGCAACCCAGAACCACTTTATGTTGTGGCACTTAACGCCAACAGCCGGACTGTCATTGTCGGCCCCAGATCTGCCATTGAAAAAACATCTCTCCATGCATCAGCAATTAACTGGATCTCTGGCACTCCACCGGATGATTTGGCTCGAGTCACTGCGAAAATTAGGCATCATCAGTCTGAAGCAAAAGCCACACTTCATGTTAAAGACACATCTACTGCGTCACTTGAATTCGATGTGCCTCAACGTGGGATCTCTCCTGGCCAAGCCGCGGTATTCTATGATGGCGATGTTGTACTTGGAGGAGGATGGATTGATTAGTCAGCGGATATCACAATGTCGAAAGACCATTCATCGCGATGGATCATACGCTCCAAAACATAATTTGCAACTACCGTGTTTCTGAAACATCTTTCTGATCTTCAGCAAGGCTTTCCAAATAACGCTCGGCGTCAATCGCTGCCATGCAACCCGAACCTGCAGCCGTGATAGCCTGCCTATATGTATGGTCTTGTACATCACCTGCAGCAAATACACCCGGAACACTGGTCCGGCTGCCTCCCTTCGGAACAATGTACCCGTTAGCGTCTAGCGCTATTTTATCGACAAAAAGACTCGTGTTCGGAGTGTGTCCAATCGCGACAAATAACCCTTCTACGTCAAGCGTTTTGATTTCACCAGTTGCAATGTTTCGGATAGTCACACCAGTGACCACACCCTGAGCCACATCTCTAACCTCTTCGACGACACTGTTCCATTCAAATGACACCTTTGGATTGGCTAGAGCCTTCTCTTGCATAATTTGAGATGCTCGAAGTTCAGCACGGCGGTGAATTATGCTTACATGTGAAGCGAATTTCGTGAGGAAGATCGCCTCCTCCATTGCGGTATCACCTCCACCGACCACGGCAATCGGTTTGTCTCGAAAGAAATAGCCGTCACAGGTGGCACAAGTCGACACGCCGTGTCCCATTAATTTTCGTTCTGACGAAAGACCGAGTAACCGCGCTGACGCTCCAGTCGAAATTATCAAAGAACGCGCATAGTGCGTCTCATCGATTGTAGAAACCGAAAACGGCGCCCCCGACAAATCAACACTCGTCACATCGCCTCGAACAAAATCGGTGCCAAACCGCTCGGCCTGAGCCCTCATCGTAGCCATCAATTCTGGTCCCATAATGCCGTCTTTGAAGCCAGGATAATTCTCCACAGCCGTGGTCATCATCAATTGACCGCCAGACTCAAGTCCCTCAATCAATAGCGGTTTCAAATTTGCACGTGCAGCATACAGGCCCGCAGTCAGCCCTGCGGGACCAGAACCAATGATAATCACCTGACGCATTAGTCTTACCTACCCTCCAACTTCGCTTTTCCTGCTAAACAATCTCTCCGCAACATCCTTATTATTACGTCAATGATTTCCGCCGGACCTATCCACACCGGTTAACAAAATCATGAACCGCATCCTCGGGCCAAGACTTGCAACCAAGTGCTGAACTCGTCACTAACTAAGGCAAGAAAACTCAAAATCGCTTGAGCCGCTACTTTTCTTTCCGAACCAATGAGATCAGTTACGCAGTATCTGTACGACGCTTCTCAGCCCCTGCCATCCGTTTCGAACGAAAATGACAAATCGAACACACACCGGTACTTGCCAGACAGCTCTAACGGGTCAATCAATAATCCGCTAGTTTAGCTTAAGTGCTTGAGGAGAAATCAGCGAATCACCGTTTTTAGATGCCCAATCAGCCAAGCGACCGATTTCGGAAAATCTTCCCGAATTAGAGCGGGCACCCAAAACCACCACCGACAGAGGACCTAAATCTGAATCCTTAACGACCGCAGCCAAGCAATATCCTGAGGCATCGATATACCCCGTCTTTCCGCCGATCACATTTAGCCGCCCTCTCAGTAGCCGGTTAGTATTTCGAACCGTTACAGCTCGACGATTCGTGCGAAAACCATACGAGTTCTTCTGCATTATTGTCACAATCGTTGAGTTCTCGGTCGCGCGGGAGATCAGCCTTGCAAGATCGTACGGTGTTGATAAATTCTGCTCATTAAGACCGGACGGATCGGCAAAACTCGTACTTCGAAGACCAAGCTCTCTGGCCTTCAAATTCATCTGTTCAACAAAACCCTCAGTGCCCCAAGGTGACACCCTAGCTAAGACTCTAGCAGCTGCATTATCTGATGCGACAAGCGCTAGATGCAGAAGGTCGCCAAGTTCAATACGCTCCCCGCGTCGCAAGTAAGTCGTATTGGCTCGCCGAACATCACGTCGAGAAACAACTACGTCTCGCGTCAGATCAGGCGCTTCGCCGAGAAATACCAAGGCTGTCATCACCTTCGTAATACTTGCGATAGGACGCCTAGCGTAGCCGTCTGATTCCCAGAGCACCTCGTGTGTAACGGGGTTGTATATCATCGCCGCCCGAGCCCTGAGCCGCGGGGGCCGAAGACCTTCAAAGGTTAGTGTGCCTGGGGGATCGTTAATAGGGTCAGGCGCGACTGGTTCGACAACAACTGGGTACGGTTCTGCAAGACCTATATTGGGGGCTCCACCCTGTGCGCTAAAACACAGTAAGCAAAATATCACCCCGGCAAACTGGAAAACGGGTTTGACGGCTTGGGTCTGCCTTAAAACGGCTGGAATAGCTTTCCCCTTAAAATCGATTGTCGTCTAAGTCAGATCTTCAACTATTGTTTACAAAAGAGTCAAGGCGAGTCTCTCGCAATCTATGACCCTATTATCGACAATAGATCCGGGTATACATTCCATCACAGGAAAAACAAAGGAAACGGATCCTGTTACTGTGCGGTCGCCACGCCTTCAAAAGTGTAGCTCTCTCTGGCGCGAACTTGAGCACCTTCACGCCGCACCCTGATCCGCAATCGCCTGGTCCGAGCTTCGCCAGCCTCAGGTCGATTCGTGTTGAAACCCAAGACGTAGTAGTCGCTAGTTTCCGCATCTATTTCACGCAAACCTGACACAAAATTATTCCGATTGACGATAGCGATACCACCCGTAAGTTCAGCTAAACTTCGAAGGCTCGTCTGTGTGCGAAAGACGTGGCTATTCCACTCTTGAGTAGGGAGGTTGTACTCAATATCCGCGCCGGCCATTAGCCCCCTCGGGTCTAGCGTATGAAACGTCGTGTTTGACCGATTCGCCGCCCGAGCTAATTCTGCGATTTCGTTGTGAAGCTCTGAATCAGCAAATACCGCACCTTGACGTTCTACGTCAGCGAACGGCTGATCTTCATATTGGTTGGTATATTGTTGAGCGACATCTAGGCCATATTGTTCGCCGAACGGATTAAAGTCGTATCCTGCGCTAATATAAATAAAGACCTTCCGACGGTTGTTAATCCGCGACAGATTCTTCAGAGTTTCAAAAGCCGTCTTATAGGCAACATGCGCACGCCAGCGTATCTCGCTCAGTGTTCGCCGCTGCTGCATCATCATCATGTCGCGGGGATTAAATCCGCTGCCCGTGATCCGCTCTGCCGCAGCAAATAGCATATTGCGGTCGTAAGTCAGGTCAATCGACAAATTCGATGTTCCCGTAGCAATGATGCCAAACAGGTCGCCTTCGTGAACTAAGTTCTCAGCGATTGTTTCCATTAACTGACGAACTTTCGGAGTCAACTGCGCTGCCATGTGCAAGTCGTCAATAAATAAAACAAAAATTCTGCCGGCGGTGTCGTCAACTTTTCTTACCCGAGGAAGAATGATTCCTTCCTGGACAGGCGCTGCTGTCTCAACCAGCACATCAAACACGCGGCCGCCATCGACTCGGACCAGAGACGCTACTTCCTGCTCTATGCCATCCTCCTCAATAATAAAATCCTCCGGCACAAGGTCGGACATGAAAACGCCGTTTTCATCGCGGACAATTACGTCCGTCGTTACCAGTGTCACGCCTGACCTGAAGATCGGCGGCTCTGTGGCCAGCTGGCCTGCCAGTGGCGCAGGAGAAGGCGACTGGGTTTGAGCATGTCCAAGCAGACCTATGCCAGTCAGAATGGCACCAATGGTCAGCCACTGACCGGCACTCCTGATGAGCTGCAAAAAAGTGCGAGGCATATTACCCTACATTATAACCAACTCTTCTGTTGTTTCACCCTTAAATCATCGACCCGTGGCATCAGCTTTGTCCCCACTGCTGCCAGCCTGATACCTACTTAGGTCGAGACGGCCGGCGCCCAAGTTTGGCCCTAATAGCTTCGGCGTTAGTTTCAAATTGTTCGATACCCGTTACAGCAGCTTCAATGGTTTCCCATCGATCTGGATTTAGCTGCTCAGCCTGCTTTCGAATCGAACCAAGGTCCCTTTGACTGGACGCTTTTTCATTAATTCTAGCTTGGGTCTCGGCATAGCGAGCCCGCAACCTAGACAAGCTGTCATATCCCATCAACGTAACCACTGGGTGTTCAGTGTCAGCTTCCTCAGGAACCTCCAACGTCTCATCTCGCCCCTCATCACCGCTCTCCTCACTCAGATGCGCTGCTGCTTCGAGCAATTGCGGGTCCACGGCTTCGTCTTGTTTATTCAACGTATTTTCATCGGTCAAGTCAGTCGGCGCCTCAACCTTTTCCACTTCCACATCGGATACTCGCACCTCTGGTTCTTGGCGACGAACGACTTCATTTACCCCGGGCCGAGGTTTTGAACGTTTACGCACTCCATGAGCTGGTTGTCTTGAACTTTCAGAGCTCAAAGAACCTTTCACCTTTAACATCTTTTTCCAGTCGAAGGTAACATCCGGATTGTGCTCCTCGACAGCTCGAATAGCTTCCGCATCGAGTGGATGGCGACCAACTTGAATATTTGGAGGCGTACGAAACAAATAAAGCATCTGCGGGCGTGACTTACCTCGCGCCTTTCCTGAGTGCAGGACGTAGGTATTTTCAAAACCCTTTTTATCGCGGGAAAATCGAAGATAGGGCACTACTTCTTACGCCTAGCAATCTTCACAGGAGACGCTTTTCTGGCGTTCTTAGTCTTCGTTAGACGTCTTGTCTTTGAAACAACCTTCTTGGAACGAGATTTCACCTTCGACCGTTTTCCTAAACCCTGTTTGGTCAAACGTTTCTTGGTAGGACTTTTTTTGACCGCTCGTTTCTTTGTTGAACTCTTCTTCGACGCCTTAGCGAGAGTCGGTTTTCGCCCCTTGGTGATTTTTGATTTTTTCTTAGCGACCTTAGGAAGTTTTACCTTTACTGATTTTACGGTCTTTTTTTTCGACACCTTTTTCTTGGCTGCTTTAGCAAGACGAGTCGCTCGCGCAGACCTATAGGCCATTGAAAATTTCGCCTGCGAACCGAAAGCGTAGTAGGCCCAGATCTCTGTTACGTTAATCTTCGCATTCTGGCAGAGACGAAGTGCAACATCAGTAAACCCAGCAGGTACGTATAAATAAAAGACCCCTCGTGCCTTCGCGTAGTGACTCCACTCTGACATCGCCTCAAGATGGTTTACTGACTCAGCAGTTTCGACCTCAACTACACCATAAAGACGACGGCCGTGGGTCGTGCGTGTCAACACCAAGTCCGGGTAACAAATGCGATTCCCCACCCGAATTGAAACCGCTTCTTCAGCGCCAACATTAATGGACACCTCAAATTCTCGCCGCCATCTGGACTGCTTTTGAAGCTGTCGAATCACTCGATCGTGCTCTAACTGCTCACGAATCGGTCGGAATATAATTGGCGCCACTATTTCTCCTGTTATAACCGGTATAACCCAGCTACATTCTCAACGAAAGCTCGACATCCTAGCATGAATTCAGGATCACTCCCAACCTACGTAGTACCATATTGATGTGAATGACCGTTTTCTTCGCGCGTGTCGCCGTGAACCTGTTGACGCAACTCCTGTGTGGTTCATGCGTCAGGCTGGCCGGTATATGCCTGAATATCGAGCTATAAGGGAAAAACATTCCCTGCTTGAGATCTGCCGGGAACCGGAGCTCGCCGTCCAAGTAACCCTGCAACCTATTGAACGAATTGAACTTGACGCCGCGATTCTTTTTTCGGATCTTCTACTGCCACTGGAACCGATGGGTATCCCATTCGATTTTGTAAAGGGAGACGGCCCAAGAATTGAAAAACCAATTCGAACGACTGAAGATGTTGAGAACCTCCGCCGATTCGAACCTCGGGATTCACTTCAGCACGTGCTGGCAACAATTCGGCTGCTGACTAAGGCCTTGGAAGATCGAGTTCCGCTGATCGGCTTTGCTGGAGCACCTTTCACGCTCGCTTCATACGCTATCGAAGGTGGTCCATCCAAGAACTACTCCAAAACCAAGGCTCTTATGTACGGGGCAAAAGATACATGGCACAAACTCTGCGATACGTTCGCGGTCATCATTTCAGACTATCTCGAAGCACAGGTAGAAGCCGGCGTACAAGCGATACAATTGTTTGATTCGTGGGTCGGCACGCTCAGTCCTGATGATTACCGAGAGTTTGCCATGCCCCACACAAAGCGTATTCTCGACAGTGCTAGTTCAACAGGTGTGCCCGTGATCCATTTCGGCACCAGTACGGCAACCCTACTCGAAACAATGGCAGAAGCAGGAGCCGACGTGATCGGAGCGGACTGGCGAATACCACTCGATTTAGCCTGGCAACAAATAGGTCCAAACAAAGCCATCCAAGGCAATCTCGATCCTACGTTGCTCTTGGGTCCCACGGACCGACTCTTCGCCGGCGCAGAAGACGTGCTAAGACGAGCCCAGGGAAGGCCCGGTCACATCTTCAACCTAGGCCACGGTATCCTACCCGAAACACCGCTTGAGAACGTGCAAGCACTCGCTCGTTTTGTTCATGGGTAAAAATGCTCTCGTTGCCATTATTGGAGGAGGGATTACCGGTCTATCCGCCGCCTACGAACTCCATCGTCGTGGTACACCATTTGTTCTTTTCGAACGCGCAAACCGCCTAGGCGGGGTGATTCACACCAAGTTCACTGAAGGGTTCACAATCGACGGAGGACCAGATTCGTTATTAACTCAAAAACCTGCCGCCGTAGAACTTTGCTCTGAATTGGGCCTTCAGGATCGTTTAATTTCAACTCTTCCACCCAGAACCGCATATATCTATCGCGCCGGCCAACTTTATCCTCTTCCTAGGGCATCTGTACTGGGTATCCCAACCCACCTAAGATCTTTCGGCGCGATGCCGGTCCTGTCACCGTCAGGCAAGATCCGGATGGCCATGGACTTGATAAAACCAAGAGTATCTCGTGACCGCGATGAGTCGATTGGATCGTTTTTTCGGCGACGATTCGGTCAAGAATCCGTCGCTTATATCGCCGAACCGCTTCTGGCGGGAATTCACGCAGGAGATGTTAACCGACTATCAATGCGGGCGATTTTTCCAACACTCGTTGATGCTGAGCGAAACTATGGGAGCGTTATTAAGGGATTATATTTTCGGCAACGATCGAATCAACCTTCAAAAGGCGGATTGTTTCGATCACTTGTGGGGGGAATAGGGGAGTTAACTTCTGCGATTGTTGAGACCCTCCCGACTTCGACACTTCAAACGAACGCTGAAGTTACAAAAATAACAGGAGGATCACCCTTTCGTGTTCACGTTGCTTCAGGCGAGACAATATCGGCGAATCAAGTCATTCTAACCACACCTGCGTACCTGACCGAACAATTGATTTCCACGATCGACCCAACGCTTTCAAATATATGTGGAACAATCCCGTATACATCGACGGCCACTGTCGTCTTAAGCTATCCGAAGACTTCGGTGAATCACCCATTGGACGGCACAGGTTTCGTCGTACCTCGCGTTGAAACAGGCATGTCGCTAATGGCCGCATCGTGGGTGTCTTCAAAATGGCCACACCGGGTCCCAGCCGGTCAGATTCTGTTGAGAGGTTTTCTAGGCGGACCTCGACAGCCGGACGTAATCCACAGGAATGATCAAGAACTAGTGTCAACCGCCCATCGGGACCTTTCTCAATTACTCGGAATTTCTTCGCAACCAGTCGTTACCAGAGTCTTCCGGTGGTCCCGCCTCAATCCGCAGCATGAAGTCGGACATCTTGAAAAAATCAACGCTATCGACGCCAGACTCCAAAACATACCAGGACTACACATCGTCGGAGCCGGCTTCAGAGGTGTCGGCATTCCCGACTGTGTGTCACACGGTCGGTCCGCAGGTAGCTCCGCTGCCGAATTGCTAAAAGGAGTCGCCTAACCATCCCAGATGGCCACACTTATCGACGATTTTGAAGAACAAAGCAGAAACTCGCATGACCGATTTTTTATCGTGCAGAACCGAACAAAGGTAACTCTCTGCAGGTCACTGCACCACTAATTGCACGCCACGATCCCATAGAATGACAACATCTGAGAAAGAACGCCTAGTCAATTCAATTATTTTTGCTATATTTGACACTCAACTCGACATTAATTTAGACACAATACTCTGGGAGTTACCATGTACCTTAAGACTTCGTTTTATATCGTTTTGATTTCAAGTGTCGCTTTTATCGCCGGTTGCGGTGGTGGGGAAGAAAGCCAGGATACCATGTCCGAAGCGGAGCCGATGGCCGAAGCGGAACCAGCTCCAGAACCCATGGCTGAATCTTTCGACCTAGGTGGCGGTACGGCCACGGAAGTGCACCCAGGTCAAGCAGGAAGTCCACATGTTCAGGTAGCCTGGGTCGTTAACGACGCGAATATCACAATCACTTACGGTCGCCCCTATCTCAAAGAGCGAGTAGTCGGCGAAAGCGTCGAACCAATGAGTGACCGATTTTGGCGTCTTGGGGCTGACGAGGCTACGACTCTAACAACCGACACGGACCTGATGGTTGGGGGCACACACATCCCGGCCGGAGAGTACACACTCTTTACGCAGCATATGTCTGATGAGTTCCATTTGATCTTCAATTCGGAGACCGGGCAATGGGGCACAGCCTACAACTCAGACCATGATGTCGCCCATATCGCGATGGCCGTATCAGACCTCAATCCTCCTGCCGACCAATTAACGTTATCGATCGGAGATGGTGAACTAGGATTTGAGTGGGGTCAGATGGCAGCATCGGTTGAACTGATGGTTCATTAATAACCTTTTCAAAGGCTCATAGATGCCGACCACTCTATTCTTGGCCAGTCCGTAGCCAAAGAGTATGAGAGGTCGGCATCATTGGCTCTTGCTAAGCCCTATCCTCGCGAAATCGAACCAATCTGTTCGGGCCGCTAGCTCAGTTGGCAGAGCACATGACTTTTAATCATGGTGTCCCGAGTTCGATTCTCGGGCGGCCCACCATTTTCTACGAAAAACGAAGGAAACTACTTATGGCCACTTATCTACTAACTTACAACCTGCCAAATTCAAACCGGGACGAAACGATTAAACGTTTTGCCAAAGGAGATGGTATGAACGCACCTGACGGCGCGAAACTAATTGGACGCTGGCATGCAGCTGGCGGCGGAACAGGATGGGCCGTTATCGAAACAAATGACCCGGCGATCCTGGCCGAATGGATGTTGCAATGGAACGACATTATGGACGTCACCTTCGTTCCGGTTCTCACCGACGAGGAGTTAGGCGCAGCATTTGTCAAAAATGGATTAATGTAACCCCGACGTCCCGGGTGGGGCACCACGGAGATCCGGTCGCCCCGCCTTCGACCTCACCAACGAAACCGGCGTGCCCATAGGATTTCATCAAACGTCGTAGTGCCCAATAACATAATGGACGGAACCATATCCGGCCGACGCCTATCCAGCCGCACCAAAATCAGCATCGTAACCACTCCAGAATTGCCCTCTTATCGACGCGTCTCAGAGTAGATTCTATTCTCCTGAGAAACTACCGATGGCCAGAACTGTCAAGCAGTAACATCGGGTGATAAAAAGAATAGGGAAATTTTATTTACAGAATTATCAGATGGGACAATTTCCTAGAATCGTTTCTTTATGTCAAAAAAATAAGATTTATTTGATCGCTGGATTGTGAATTCCACTAATGTAAACATGTTAATCGTGTAAATTTTAGAGTAACCTTCGGAACTAAGCTATTAAATCAAATACCCCAATGGAATCGACTCTAGGTCCGAAGGTTCGAGCAATCCGTAGAAGTCGTGGTATCACCCAAGCTGAGTTGGCCAGGAGGCTCGGCATTTCAGCCAGCTACCTCAACCTGATTGAACACAACCGGCGTTCTTTTACGGCGGATTTACTGGTTCGACTCGCCGAGTGTCTTCCGATTGACATTAAAACCCTTTCGACTGCTCAAGATGGCCGAGCGGTAACAGAACTCCTAGAAGCCTTCGGCGACCCGCTCTTTGAAAACCTAAATGTCGTCGCTGCTGAGGTAAAAGAATTCGCCACAAACTCGCCCACGGCGGCTCAAGGCGTCTTACGACTATACGAGGCATATCGATCGGCTAGAGAATCGGCTTATAACCTAGGCAATAAACTGCTGTCCGGTTCCGAAATTCCAGGTATATTTGCATCTAAGTTACCCACAGAAGAAGTCAATGACCTTCTGCAGCGGCATCTTAATTATTTCCCAGAATTAGAAGAAGGTGCCGAAGCACTAACCCGTGACGCACATCTCGAGCGAGACTTCTTGTTTAACGGACTCGCAACCTATCTACAACAAACCAAGGGTATTGAGGTGCGAATCGAACAACCCGGCAATATGCAGGGAGCATTTCGACGTTACGACCCGGTTAAGAAAATACTCAGCTTGTCGGAGGCACTCCGGCGTGGCAGTCGAAACTTCCAACTCGCTCATCAAGTAGGCCTGTTGACACAAGATGAGATCCTGAAACGGATAGCTAACGACCCACTTATTACAACCGACGAATCGAGAGCCTTGTCTCGCGTCGTTCTTGCGAGTTATTTTGCTGGCTGCGTACTGATGCCATACACAGCCTTTCTACAAGCGGCTCAAGATGAACGATACGACATCGATTTACTCGGACATCGTTTTCGAGCCAGCTTCGAACAAACCTGTCATCGACTCACTAGTCTTCGACGTCCAGGTGCTGAAGGCATACCGTTTCATCAAATCCGTATCGACATAGCCGGAAATATCTCAAAGCGGTTTAGTGCCTCGGGCATTCGTTTTCCGCGTTTCGGTGGGGCCTGCCCAAGATGGAACGTCTTTGAAGCCTTCCTCACTCCCGGCATGATTCGCCCTCAGCTCTCGCAATTCCCAGACGGCCAAGTCTATTTTGAGGTCGCCAGAACCGTAAGAAAAGCAAGTGGAGGACACCGTGGCCCCCGAGCTCAATATGCTATCTCCCTTGGTTGCGAAGTAAGCTACGCTCAGGAAATGGTATACGCTGACGGGCTGGATCTCACCAGCCGCGAAGCTCTCGTCACCGTCGGCCCAACGTGTCGCTTGTGTGACCGCATGGACTGCGAACAACGGGCATATCCCCCCGTCCAACAACCACTGGCCGTCAATGAAGATGTTCGAGGTGTTTCCTTTTATGCTCCGCCTTCATCCTAAATCATCCGCGGCCAGTCCCTTCCTCCAGCGCCCCGACCACTTATAATTGTCACAGTTTCCTTGCTCTTTCGGATCGAGCTCTGAGAAAACGAAGGTCCGTAATAAATCAATCATCTCCAGTCCGAGCGTTGACTCTAGTCTCATAACTTCCGTCGTCATAAACACTCACAGTCACCGTTAACTCCATCGGCCTGCAGCAAACCTGACAATCTTCGACGTAATTCTGTTCCGTTACCGACCAATCGATCGCAACCTCCAATTGTTCGTTACAGTAAGGACATTCAACAACCGCAGTCATATCGATTAGGTCTAAGGAAGTCGAACCTCGCATAAATCCGTCAAAACATCGCAAGCGGAGTAACTGCTGCACCCGCACCGTTAGGCATTTCGGGTGGTGACGCCATAAACAAAAACTCCCAGCGGCCAAGGTCCCTTGCCGTTTCCACTAATTCCTCAAGGCCCAGATTGTCGAAAAGGTGAACCCCTAATGCCACCAGCGTAAAAACATGAACCGGAATACTCACTCCCTCGACCTCGCCACCCTCCTGAGCCATATCGGCGCCTAGTACAGCGATGTCGCGCTCCCTAAAAAATGGAAGAAGCGACGGGTGGTACCCGCCTTGCTCGCCAACATCTCGACCAGTTCTTAGAAACAGAGCGTCGCCAGCCGAAATGGTAACACCGGTTTCAGCTTCCCAATTTTCAACGTCTTGACGCCGAATCGCTTTGCCCGGCATATCAATCAATATGCCACGTGTGACGAGTCTCCCTGTCACATTTGCTACGCCCATCTGTGTACAACCATCCACCTTCGTTACAACTTCTTCAAAATCAACGCCGTTGTACAGCTTGCCGTCATATGCCACGTGGCACAAAGCATCCAGGTGACTTACCACACTACCGTGATATTCAATCTCGTACCTTTCCCAAAAGTAGCCATTGCTAGTATCAATATCAAACACATTTCGGACAGATCCCAACAGCACTGGCGGGCGATTCGCATCCAGGTTATCTGAACTCTCCAAAGGCACAATCACCATAGGACGCGCCATTGACACTACTGTTCCGCTTTGAACCAAGCCGGTCGCCTGCACCCGCTTTTCTGGAGTAATCGTATTAAGAGCACCGAGTTGATCATCCGCTCCCCACCGCCCCCAATTCGACAACTCGCTCATCCACGTATCGAATTGCTCCTTCGTGACCTCTTGGACCAATTCTCCTTGTGCGTTGGCTCCAGAGAATGTTGCTGAGATGACTATCGCAGCAATAGTCATCCATGCTGCTTTATTTGATCTCCTCATACCCCCCCCACACCTCTTCTACGCTACCGTCAAGTCAGCATTTCGATAACATTACTTCGTGAGCCTAGATCGAAACATCGACCAAGAACCTGACAGCATTCTATTAACTAGCTACGCTATAAGACGTCGTTAATTACAGACAGTGGTCTGTCATAATTCTGAAGGGAAAGTAAGGGTGTCTGTTCGCGTGAACATTACGCTTCGATTAGTTGTGATCTTGCTGAATGTCGCACCTATTACCGTCGCTGCCGACAACCTAGCCAGCGATATCGTGGGCGTGTGGGACACTGGGGATGGAGCCCATGTGGAAATCTATGAGCGCGACGGCAAGTATCACGGCAAGTTTCTATTTTTTTACGATGAACCGCCCGCAGGTGGCATCGACGCCAAGAATCCGGATCCTTCTTTACGGAATCGGGCACTTGTGGGAACGGACTTTCTGCTCAATTTTGAATTCACGGATCAAAAATGGAAGCATGGCCGTATCTATAACCCTGAAAACGGCAAACTGTATAAGGCTGACTTGGAACTGCGTGATGATGAGCTCAAAGTGCGAGGCTGGATAGGTTTCCGCCTACTCGGCCGAACCGTAGAATGGACTTCACTAGACTAGCAAACAAAACTCTTTTCAACTGGATCGAACCGAAAATTAAAGCAATCACCAATGACAACAATACGTGCGTCGCTTGTTATCGGTCTCTTCTGCCTTGGACCAACTACTGCGGACAGTCAAACCGTTAATGTCGGCCGCGGGGATATCCAAGTCCGTGTTCCCTCGGCAGCTACTGCAGAGTCCCAGCCAGCCCTTATAGTTTTGCTGCACGGATACAGCCATACGGGACAACTGCGGGAATCCGATTGGAGATTTGGTGAGCTCGTAGAGGATTACGGCTTCGTTCTCGCCTATCCAGACGGCACGCGTGAATCCAGCGGCAATAAAAACACCTTTTGGAATGCATCCGCCGCCTGCTGCAACTTCCAAGGAAGCGATGTCGATGATTCAACTTACATCATATCGATCATTGACCAGCTTACTGACCTATATAACATTGATCCAAAGCGCATCTACCTCGTGGGCCATTCCAACGGAGGCTTCATGTCCTACCGGCTGGCTTATGACCATTCAGAAACAATTGCTGCTATCGCCAGTGTTGCTGGTGCAGCAGCTGATGCGAACCATCCTGCACCACCACATCCCGTGAACATCTTGCAGATACATGGCACCGCAGACTCGGTCATAGCATATGAAGGTGGCAACCTGAACCGCTTCGAAGACACCACAGGTAGAGAAATTAGTCGGGCATACCCTGGAGCAATAGAAACCGTGGAACGTTGGGCTTCGTATAATGGCTGTACTCTTGAGAAGATATCGGCAATGAATCGAGACTTGGACAGATTATTGCCAGGCGCCGAAACAAACGTCAAACAACATACCGAAAACTGTAAAAATGGAAGTTCGAGCGAGCTATGGACTATCAACGGAGGCGGCCATTCACCGGACATTTCTGACAGCTTCAGCCAACAGATTGTCGAGTGGCTTCTAGCTCATCCGAAGTCGCGATAGCTCTATCGACGCCTGTCTCACCGAGCGCTTCACCGCTCAGAGCAATGTCTGCTTACTGCTCAGAGTCATCAAAAATCAATGCAACTAATTGATTGCAAGTGACTTAATGATATTAAACATGCCCAGATACAGATGGTTTACCTACCTATTTCGTGGTATTTCGCAAGATTCTACTGTTTGGAGCCGATATCTAAGGTAAGTAAGGACAATGACGACCAAACCAGAACGAGCGACAAGCGTCTTTGAACAAGTTGCCGTTAGCCGTAACCTCGGTGCTCTCGCTCGCTACGTCGGCTTTCTGGTTTTCGTAATCCTTCTGTTTTCAGGAATCTTCCAAGCGATCATGTCCCAACTTGAGGGACAGTCCCACTCGTGGACCACAGCCATCTACTGGACACTCGTCACAATGAGCACACTCGGGTTTGGCGATATCGTCTTCGAAAGTGACGTTGGCCGAATCTTCACCCTTGTAGTTCTGCTGTCAGGAACGGTTCTATTGTTGGTAGTTCTACCATTCACCTTTATTCGATTCTTTTACGCGCCGTGGCTTGAAACGCAGATCCGAAAAGACGCACCGCGATCAGTCAAACCTGGGACTGCTGAACACGTGATTCTTTGCCGTTACGACGAAGTCGCTAAAGCTCTCATCGAAAGACTCCGGGCAAATAAGGTGCCTTACTACGTCCTCGAACCTGACCCAATCGTTGCAACAAGACTCATCGATGACGGGATCTCGGTTGTCACGGGCGAACTGGACGCGAAACTCACCTACGAGCAACTCAATCTTAACGACGCAAGGCTGCTAGTCGCGAATCATAACGACACGACTAACGCGAATATCGCACTGACCGCACGAGAAGTAACGGGCAACAAAAACATCAATCCCACTCCGGTCGTCGGTTTCGCAGAACATCGTGACTCAATGGACATTCTCGAATTAGCTGGCTGTAACCGAGTACTGTCCCCCAAGATTCAACTCGGTAAGTACATGGCTGAACGTGGAAGTACTGGCATAGACCATACTGACGTCCTTGGTTCGATCAAAGGTCTTCGAATGGGTGAAATCGCGGCCAGGGATACGTCGTTGGTCGGGTCGACGATCCGCGAAACAGCCCTCCGGACAAAAACCGGCGCAAGCATTGTCGGCATGTGGCAAGCGGGGACACTCCTTCCGGCCCGCCCAGAGACAACTATTCAAGAAAACAGCATCTTGGTAATCCTAGGCATCGCGGAGCAATTGAGGAAGGTAGAGGACCTACTCAACAGAGAGCAGAGGAAAACTGGCCATCCCGTGCTGATTATCGGAGGCGGAACAGTTGGACGAGCCGCAGCTCGTAAACTGCGAGAGAATGACGTTTCGGTGTACTTACTCGAGAAAGATACCAATGTTTGCGACCGGTGCATAGACCTTGCCGACCGCGTCATTGTGGGCGACGCCAATGACAGTAAGAATTTAGACCTTGCCGGGTTTCGGGAGGCGAGAGCCGTCTTGCTGACGGGCAAGGACGATGCCGTTAACATCTACCTCGCTGTTTACTGTCGTCGCCTCAGACCAGACGTACGTATTGTGAGTCGTGTAGCGCGAAATCGTAACGTTAATGCAGTCCATCGGGCCGGAGCCGACTTTGCTTTTAGTGACACAGTCCTCGCCGCCGAGTCCACCATGGCTCTTATCGAAGGGCACGACATGGTCGTGCTTGACCACAGCATTGAACTCTTTGAAGTCGATGTACCCCGCAAACTCGTCAATACAAGATTAGCCGAATCTAACATCAGTTCGATAACTGGCTTAGTTGTCGTTGGCCTCGATGATGGAGAACAAATAACAACCGCAATAGACAGCTCGGTCTCACTTCAAGATGGACAGAAGTTGGTAATGCTAGGCACAACTGAACAACGGAAGGTGTTTGTTCAAACGTTCGAATAGCAAGAAGCACCTACTGAACCTGTGTCGATGACCATAGATTAATTACAGTGACACCCGCCACGATCAATGCCATACCTGTAATGGCCGCAAAATCCAAACGCTGGTCGTACAACACCCGCCCTACAAGTCCAACCAATACAATTCCGACGCCGGCCCATATCGCGTAAGCAATACCGATCGACATACGCTGTAAAACCAACCCTAGAAAATAGAATGCTGCGACGTAACCGACAAGAACGACACCACTGGGTAATAACTGCGTAAAGCCATTCGAAGCCTTCAGGGCCGACGTCGCGGTGACTTCACACACAATTGCGATCATCAAATAGACATAATGCATACCTATTTCTAATGATTCCCGTTCCAAATCGCAAACATTCCGCTAAATGTCGACAGAAACCATAGACTGACAGCCCGATTCTGTCTTTAATGACTCCGTTGTAGAAACGGAGAGTGTGGCTATCCCGATCAAAATAGGTCACACTTCCCCGACCTATTGTGCGGACAACTACTTCACCACAACATATTGCTGCAATCTTCGTGCTCACGTTCTGCTGCCTAGCCGGGGCTAGCGCAGAGCAACTTTCGCCAACACCCGTCACTCAGAATCAGAACGCTAATACGACTCGAATCCTGGTAGTTCCGTTCTCTAATATTTCTGGTGACCCACGGGATGCTTGGATGGGAATCGGAATTTCTGAGACCATCGCCGCTGACCTGCGTCAATTGGGGTTTATCGTCGTCTCACAAACCTCGTCTCCGGAGATTATGCCTTCAGATCGTCTCGGGCTCACAGCTGACGCACATGCCAGGCAACTCGCGCAAGAAGCCGGAGCAAAGTGGATCTTAGGAGGAGAATTCCAGAAACTTGGCACTCGAATTCGAATCGTAGCGCGAGTAATTGACACCGCAAAACGCACAGTCTCTGAGACGGTAACGTTGGATGACAAAATCGACAACCTCTTCGAGTTGCAGGATCAAGTCGTTTCTCTACTCAAAGGCACATTAATGCTTCCCCAGTCTAGAACCGCCGAGAACCAAGACGATGCAATGAGCCAAGAACCGAGCCTAGCGACAGAGGTTCAACGTCAGACTCTTACAAGTGATGACTCAGTATCGAGTCCAATCGTTGACACGCCTCGAGTAACCATCCGCCGCACCGAAAATCCGCCACAAATCGATGGCCGTCTAGACGACACCGTGTGGCAAACTGCGACGCACATCACCGAATTTATTCAGATTGCTCCTGACGCTGGAGCGCCAGCTTCTGAAGACACCGAAGTATGGATGGCTTATGACAGCGACAACCTCTATTTCGCCTTTTATGCACACTACGATAATCCTAGGATGATGAGGGTAAACTGGGGAGACCGCGATGAAACCGGTGGAGATGACCAGATAGCAGTTATGTTCGACACTTTCTTTGACCAACAACGGGCCTATCAGTTTGAAGTGAACGGCTACGGAGTTCAGACCGACTCACTGGTCAACACCGAAGGCACTCGTAGTAGCGGTTCGAGGCGCTCCTCATCGTCCAGTTCTCTCGGGAGTAATTATTGGCGTCGAAATGGGAGTAGCGGTTCCAGCCTCAGCAGCTCCGGTTCGTTCGGTGTTCGCGGTGACCGGTCATGGAACGCGCTGTTTGAAACCGACGGACAAATCGTCGACGACGGATGGGTAGCCGAGATGGCTATTCCGTTTAAGAGTTTGCGATACCCGGCTCGTGCTTCTGACGAAAGCCACCAGTGGGGTTTTCAGATCACTCGACGGATTCGGGGACTATCGGAAGCTGTGTCGTGGTCACCAATTTCAAGGGATGTCGCGGGACAACTCACACAGTTCGGTATCCTTGAAGGACTCGAAGGCCTGTCAGAAAGCCGGAACCTGGAGATCCTTCCCGAGTTAACCGGAGTCACTCTCGGATCGATAAATCGGGATACTGGAACCTACACCCGAAATGATCCCGACGGTGATGTTGGACTTGGATTCAAGTACGGAATTACACCAAACCTGACGGCAGATTTCACCTACAACCCTGACTTCTCACAGATCGAAGCTGACCAACCACAGATCGAGACAAACCAACGATTTGCGCTCTTCTATCCCGAGCAGCGTCCGTTCTTTCTGGAAGGTCAGGAAATTTTTCAGATATCGACACCGATGACCCTCTTGAACACACGGACGATCGTGAACCCTCGCTTTGGAGGGAAGCTAACAGGAAAGGTTGGGAACACGACGATTGGCGTAGTTGTCGCTGACGACGAAGCACCTGGTCTACTCGACGACCAAACCAACTCACAGTTTGGATCAACCTCTCAAACCATGGTCGGGCGCGCTCGCTACGACTTCTACTCAGAGTCGTACGTCGGTGCCATCATGACAGCTAGAGAATTCGGACAGGAGTACAACCGGGTTGGTGGAATTGACGGACGCTTCCGCATAGGCCAGACCCACCGCATGAGTTTCATGGCTGTTGGATCGTCCACACAAAATGAGGCCGAGGGCACGATCGGCGGAAGCGCGTTCGAGTTCGACCTAACACGTCAAGGTCGAAATCTCGGTTACAGCGCCTCCTACGGCAGTATTGACCCGGAGTTCCGAGCAGAAAGTGGATTCATCCCGCGAGTCGACCTACGGCAAGCCACGGGAACCGTGTCCTATCGTTGGTGGCCTGAATCAACCCTTCTGACTTGGCAACCATCGTTTACATATTTTCGACTCTACGACTATGCCGGTGTGCTCCAAGACGAACAGATTCAGAGTCGGACCAACTTCCAATTTAGAAACAATGTCTCCATCACTGGAACCGTGAGCCGAGACCTTGAACGCTTTCGAGAGTTGGAGTTCCGCAAAATAGGTTACGGCCTAGACTGGACCATTAGTGGCCGCACACTATCGCTTTATGGAGGATTCAACGTCGGTGACGGAGTCTATTTTAGTGACAATCCGTATCTCGGTGACACAGCCACGGGGAACATTAACGTGATGTTTAGGCCGAATTCACGCATGCAAGTTCGGATGACAAGCATCTTCAGTCGATTTACAAATCCACTGGATGACGTTGAAGTATTTGACGTCAGGATTTACCGGACACGAACGACTTTTCAATTCACGAATCGATTCTTACTCCGGCATATCATGGAACACAATACACAAGCGATAACTCTCGGAAACAATCTGCTTCTCACGTATCGTATTAATTCCGGAACCGTTCTCTTTGTCGGATACGACGACCGATATCAACGCGGCACCAGAATCAACAACGCCGTATTTTCAAGAACCACACTTCAAAGAACAAATAGGGCTATCTTTACCAAGTTCTCGTATCTGTTCCGCCTTTAACTACAGAAACTATTAGCCGTCTCAAGAGACACCAAGCCGTTCTCTCGGCCATAGGCTGCTAAGAGATGGCACCAAAAGAACTAATCGTTGAGACGACCTAGCCCCTTGGTTCCGCTCAAGATCAAAAAACGTTTATAGTTTGATACGTTCAATCTTCGGCAACTCCGGCACCGGACCCAATTCCTACCGAGAGGCTGCGTTTAGAAACATCATGTCAATATTGAATTTATCCTGGATGAAACCTGTGTCTCCGCCTAATCGTTTCGCCACAAAGAATCGAAAGTGGCATTTTGTAATTGCTTTACTCACACTATCGTTCGTCAGCGATTCTGAGCTTCTACATGCCCAAGCGTCTTCGGCAGATACACTCACCCAAACCCCTAGGATAACCGTGAGCGCCTCTCACGTAACGGTGCCCCCCACACTGGACGGAGACATTACCGGAGATTCCGTGTGGTCTGCCGCAACGCCGATCAGTGGTTTTACGCAAAGTGCTCCCGACGAAGGACAACCGGCCACCGAGCGAACTGAGGTCCGCATTATCTTTACAGACGACACCTTGTATGTCGGCGTAATCTGTTACGACCGTGAGCCTGCATCCATTATCGTGAGTGACAGCAGTCGAGACTCGTCAATGAATGACGCTGACAGCTTTCAGATCGTACTCGACACGTTTCAAGACCAACAGAACGGCTTCATCTTCGGCACAACACCCGCCGCGCAAGAATACGACGGCCAAGTTACCAATGAGGGTGGCAGTCGGAGTCTCTTCGGTGGTGGTGGACGAGGAGGATTCTCACGGGGAAGCGGCAGTGGCTTTAATCTCAATTGGGATGGCGCCTGGCAGGTAAGTACCTCGGTATCTGATATCGGATGGAGTGCTGAATTCGCTATCCCCTTCCGGACAATTCGCTACCCTGCTGTCACCGATCAACTCTGGGGTGTCAATTTTCAACGTAATATTCGCCGTCGTAATGAAACGTCCTACTGGGCGCCGCTGCCGAGGCAATACAATTTGTACCGGGTTTCAATGGCTGGAAAGCTTGTGGGGCTCACGACACCCATTGGCCTGACCAAGAACCTACAGATCACGCCTTACCTCATTGGCGAAGCTGTCGTGCGGAAGAACCGACCGGAACGGAGCGCTGTCGGCATAGGTGATTTCGGTGCCGACCTGAAATACAGCATCACATCAGGACTCACGTTGGATGCTACCTACAACACGGATTTTGCACAGGTTGAAGTTGACGACCAACAAATTAATCTCGATCGATTCAACCTCTTCTTTCCAGAGAAGAGACCGTTCTTCCTTGAAAATGCGGGCGCGTTCACCGTTGCCAATGGAGGACCCGCTAGTGGGCGTAACCTTGGTCAAACGGATCTATTTTTCAGTCGCCGGATCGGCATCAGTCGAACGGGTCAACAAATCCCAATCTTGGTCGGCTCCCGTCTCTCAGGAAAGGTGTCAAATAGCGTTACCGTCGGATTACTCAACATGCAGACTGATGACCTTCCCGGCATCTCGACTGGTAACAACTTTACTGTTGCACGGGCACGACAAGAACTTCCAAACCGTTCAAGTATCGGCGGACTGTTCATCAATCGAACCGCGACTGGCAGTCAAGCCCAAACGGATGACTACAACCGAACCTACGCGGTTGACGGCAGATGGGGCATCGGCCAAAACGGATTTGTTGAAGGATTTGCAGGACGCACGGACACACCGGGACTCACGGGACGAGAGTATGCCCTCAGCGTGTCCGGCAACTACACCTCTGAATCATGGCGTCTCATCACCGGCTACCAAGAAAACGGAGAAGACTTCAATCCAGAGGTCGGATTCCTTAGGCGAACGGGTGGATTCAGAAAATATGACTTCGGACTCAACAACACATCTCGACCGAATGGCTTCCTAAACTTTCAAGAATTGTCGCCGCATATGAGCTTCACGCGTTTCTGGAACTTTTCGGGCGTCATGGAGACCTCATATCTGCATACCCACTTCGAAGGCGAATTTGAAGACAGCTCCTCGACTGGTGTCGTTTACGATGTCAGGAGCGAACAAGTATTCCGCGATTTCAAGGTATCTGGCATCACGGTACCACCAGGGCGATACGACTTCAGCGAAACCGAATATTCCTTTCGCTACAACCGAGCCGCACCGATCAGTTTTGGTATGAGTGCGACAGCGGGCGGATTTTTTGGTGGAGATATCATTACGCTCCGACCATCACTCAGGGCACGATACGGTGAAACACTCAACCTGTCCCTGAGCTATAGTCGAAACGATATAACACTTCCTAATGGCAGCACTGTGACCAACCTAACCAGTTTTCGAGCTGCATACAACGTCTCCCCGCGCCTGTTTGTCCAAGCTCTGGTCCAACATAACGACAGTGCGAGACTGTGGTCGTCAAACATTCGTTTCGGTTGGCTACAGGATGCCAATACGGGATTGTTTGTGGTTTTAAACGATATTGAAGGCATTAGCGATTACGCGGTTACTGGAGCTGGTCGAAGTCTCATTCTTAAGTTCAATTACCTATTTGACGTTCTGAATTAGATCCCCGTAGCCAGTCTGTCCGGCTTAACACAGATTCAAAGTGGACTTGCCTAATCCGCGAAACTTAACGCTTCATTGAAAGATGTGGGTTACAACGATAACGGTATTCAGTCAGTCCACACTCTTCGCCTTCTTGACTGACACATAAAACTGATACGTATAACGTTCCAGCGTACTTGGTAGCGCATCGGCAGGAATATCGGCACCATGCAGTCCGACGCGACTCCCAAAAACCAACATTGAGTTAGCTCGAAAGGGAATTCGCTTTACCAACCTACAATTTGCACCTTCACGTTCTGGATAATAAATACCTTTGTACGCATCAGGTAGTGCACGGTCGACCTCGAATAGATTCGTGCCGTGGTCACTTCCATCGTCAGGATGACCAAGATAAAGTAACGCTGTTAACGCAGATCTCCCAGGATCGAGATGAGGTTCTAGACAGTACCCTGGCCGTCGCAACATCAGCCTCCCACCGGTATGCCGACAATCTAAACGCCCAGTTTCGCTAACAACTTGGTGATAATGCTCATCGAAATACTCATTGAATTTTGAAACGAGCACCGGCGTCAAGATCTGACCAGCTACTGTTTCATCCATGAATCGCCAAATCGCTTCTGTAGCTAACGGCGCAATATCCTCATCAACAGTCCAGTTCTCTCTACCATGTTGTCCACGGCGCCAATATCCTTGCGGTGGCTTCTGATCAAAGAGTTGTCGATAAAAATCTGTAGGCAAGACATCGTCGATCACAACATGCGGATAAGGGTATGTCTCGAGGTCCGTAGCACCAAGTCGTTCACGCAAGTGGACAGCAATGTCACCCGGTGGGTACTCATCTTCTAAATCGAGAACCGACTGAGCAAGTTGTGGCCCTACTTCGTTCCGACGGACCTGTTCCAAAAAAACAACGCGCTCTTCCAAGCGCCGCACTCGTTCTTCAAGCACCCTGTTGCTCTCAACTAGACCTTTGTGGGACTCGCGCTGCGTCTCACCATGTCGCACAACGGTATTTAGTCGACTTTTTTCACTAGAAACATCCTTCCGCAATCGATCTAAGCGGGCCTCAAGTTTTGCCACTGACTCCTGCTGGCGCTTTCCAAGACGGTCGGCCTCACCCTGTAGGATACGATGCAGGCCAAGCCGATAAAATAAACTCCGACTAAAATTTGCTAACACCTCAAGAATCCTCTTTCGACCATTTGTGACGACAGACTATACATTGAGTGACTCATAGCCAACTAGACTACTGTCCGAGTATCACAAATCATCAATAACCTTGGCTATGTGAATCCGGGCCCGTCCGATAGTTATAAACTTCAGTAAAACATGACTTACTGGCCAATCCACTGCGTGACGTTGATCCTGAGCGCTCTGCTTTGCCTATTCGGGAATGCCCTGACCGGACACGCCCAGGACGTGGACCTCACGTGGCTTCACTCCGATTTAAACAATCTCGCAAGACTAACCGGTCAACCTGCAATCGTGAGCGCAGGCGGACTGACAAAGAATCAAACTCAGTTACTCACTATCGAGAATCTCACACCCTACAGTGCTTCCACCAGACGGCGTATCGTAATCGTAGCTGGACTTGATGGTAAACGCGAGAGCGCCCAGCTTGCGATCAATGCAGTAAGATGGTTCAAGTTAGAAGCCAACGACGAGCTTCGTCGAAGCTGGGACATCAGCGCGATGGTATTGGCAAATCCAACTTCGCACATGGCCGACAACTTTCCACCAGCAGAACATTTCTTTAATGATCCCGAACGTCCTGACACCCGATACATCTGGCGGTGGGTCGCTTATCAGGCCCCTGACCTAGTTGTAGAACTTACTGCGGGAGACACGTTTCAAATTGAAGACATCGGCCAAGAAGGCACCTTGTCGGCCGCTCTTTCAAGTCTTTCGACCGACAGTGAACTTGGCAGTGTCCCAGTAGTAATTGTGACGGGCTCGGCGCGAGACGGAGAACGGGTCATTCGAGAAATTCTTGCACGAGCACCGGAATCTCGTTCTCAGTTAAGGACGACGATCGATAACCGCGTTGAACGCCGACCGCTAGAACTCGCGCGACTTTTAGCTGAACAATATCCAGGCACACCAAGTATGAGTTACATTCCTGGCGTTGCTTGGGTTCACACACTAAGACTCGCTACGTTACTCAGTAACTCTTCATTACGAGCCAAAGTAATTCGAGACGTTCAACCCTGGCTAAGCGGCGAAGAGTCAATCACAGGTGAACGTATTAGCTTTGCCGGTCTCGCTGGCACTATGGTTTTTAGCGAATTAGCTAAAACACCTGGTCTTCACCGTGAAACTGCTGAACAACTAGCAGCCGAAGGTGTCGCACTCGCCGCCCAAGAATCAGAGCCGGGGCGGCCTGATTACGGATCAGGCTGGAGCGACGATGTCTTCCTCGGAACTATAGCTGCAACCACCGCACAAGACGGTCCCGGCATGGAAGCTGCCGTTCGTTTGATTACACGTTACGCAAACCAACTGCAGCAGCCCTCTGGACTCTGGCATCATGCACCAGATTCACCGATCGCTTGGGGGCGCGGAAATGGCTTCGCCGCGGCAGGACTCGCAGAAACTCTTACAGCCTTACCGTCAGACCACAGTAGTTATTCCACAGTGTTGAACATCTATCGTCGGCATATGGAAGGACTTCGACTTCATCAGGCGCCAGACGGCATGTGGCGCCAGGTGATCGATCTTCCCGGAAGCTATCGAGAAACAAGCGTGACGGCTCTCACTTTAACTGCAATGGCTCGCGGCATCAGATACGGCTGGTTAGACCAGTCTTTTCAAACGGTGGTAACACGTGCCTGGCGCGGCCTGCTGGCCCATATCGAGAAAGATGGAACACTGGTCGACGTTTGCATCAGTACGGGAGCGGGGCCAACCCTAAGTCACTACCTTGATCGAACCGCGATTCAGGGGTTCGATGATCGTGGAGGGGCTCTCGCACTCGGTGCCGCACTAGAGATGCACGCGTTATTGGCGACTCCATAAGCAGCGATTCACGTCCACGCTACTTCCCCAACGGTAAAAATGGGGATCAACTGTCAGCTCCCGTTCGAATTACTAGCACGATCATATATGCGACCAACCATCCAACTCAGATTTGTTCTTTTTCACGGACCAGCCTTATTATCGTCACTAACGACACGCATTAGTGCAGTATCGAATGTGATAACGGGCGCCATGCCACTTGACCGAACCTCTCCGGTAGTCCAATCAAATGCTCGTGCGTCCCGCATAAAAGTAACAATCCCCAAATCTTGACCAGAACGTTCGTAGAATTGCTCGGCGATCCAGCTAAGACGTTCACGCCTGTCCTCCGTGAGCAACTGGCCCTCCGCAAGTGCGACGAGCTGGTCACGAAGTGGTCCATCAAGGTCACTACTTTCAAGAACAGCTGTCATATCTTGCTGGCCATCAGCCGTAATTGACACAAAGCCTATTGGCGAATGCATCGGCTCAGTCGCATCAAACGCATCCGTTGAAGAAAATGTCGAAGAGTACATAGGATAATTGGACAAGAGTGGTTGCTGCTCAATCTGTAACACAGACGCGGTAAGTTGAAGACAGAAAACAATAATAACGACAAACAGCTCACCACTTGTTAAACGTATTTCTCTATTTAAAGAGGAAACGGGCTGAGGCGGATCAGATTGTCGACTCAATGCACGGATCCAACCCGTCATGTGTGTGTAAATAGATGACCATGGTATGAAGAAACAGGCCCATAACAGCCACCAAGCCGACCATACCTCGTTCTGAAAGAAATAGAATCCAAGAAGCAAACCGAATCCCGCAAACCCCAACAAAGAGCGAATCCAGCCTCGACGAAGAAAAACCGCGACAATAAGCACACCTTCAGTGCCAACGCCCAATGCCGAAAACGCGACCGCTGCCCAGTGGTGACTTGCAACCCATAATCCCCAATCGACCGGGGCACTTAAAGCGTCGGTCACAAAGTGATACTTAACAGCACCTCCAACAACCCACTCCAAGCCACTCTTTGCCAATTTAGCATAGGCTGCAGCTAGCATCGCACTACCAAGCACCACACCCGGCATCCATACTGCGAACCCGTAATCGCGTCCGACGAAAGTCTCTGAAGACGAACCGACTCGCAGTCTGGCAAGAAGTCGGTCAAGACTTAACCCATCCCCCCACCGAACAGGTAACAAACACCACAGTGCGACCAAGAGAACCGCCCAATTATGCGTCCCTGTATGCTGCAACCGAACCAACGTCCAGAATGTAAGGCCAATGACTACAAACAAATAACAGCCTCTCGTCCACAATCCCACACCGAAGAGCACCAGCCCTCCCAGAATCAGCGCCTCGAGTCTTCCTACGAGGTCAGGGCGATTCGCAATTGCCTCTATCCAATCCCAGTCCGCAAGCCATGCATTCTGAAGTTGAGTCTCTCCTGGGCCCTCCCAAGTAGCCATTGTCAATTCTCGTAAAACCCACCACACTCCAATAGCGAAGAACATTCGATAGAAGCCCATGGCTTGCGCACCCATGGGCTCAACGCCTCGCGTCAGGATCCTGATAGCTTTTCGTATGAACAAGGAACTCATGTGGATTATCTGTCGATATTAGAAGCCTTCCCCATCAAGGGCAAGACAGACAATTTCAGAGCAATAGTGGGTCGAGCAGGTAAACGCTAAGAAATTTTAATGATTGCTCACGTCTCGTTCAGTTGAGCTCTTGAAAGGAAACTCCTCTTTCTTCGTAGGCTTCAGCAGCCAAACCTCCAGCGTTAACAGCCGCCGGCCAACCTGCATAAAACGTGACGTGCAAGATTAATTCAGATAGCTCCTGTGGCGTAACACCATTTTCATCAAGCGCACGCCCAATATGACTCCTTAATTGATTCGTCGTGTATAGTGCTTGCGCCACCGCCACAGTGACCAGGCTGCGGTCACGTTTGGAAAGCAACGGACGTTCCCAAACGTCACCATACAGAAGACTATTCCGCAATTCTCCAAGGCGTGGCACAGCAGCATACGCGCCACTGGTGTAGGACACTATCTCCGCATCATGCTCTGCCCGAGGTAGCGGTTCTAACGACAGTCCTCTCTCTGAAAAAACCTCCGCAGCCAGCAACGACGCTTGGACTCCAGTCGGCCATCCAGCGTAAAACGTCACATGTAAAATAATTTCTGTAATTTCTTCTGGGCTAAGACCGTTATCCAAACCTCGAGGTATGTGCAGTCGTAACTCATCACGAACCAACGCTTGGAGCACCGCGATCGTGATCAGGCTTCGATCACGTTTGGATAGTTCAGTTCTCTCCCACAATTCACCATAGAGAAGTGTGTTTCGAAGTTCACCGAGATACGGCGACCCTTCGTAGAGAGAGCTAATCTGCGGAGATGGCTCTACCGTCTGTTCCTCTATAGTCGCGCTATCAATTTTCGCACACCCAACAGTTCCAATCGCACTGACACACCCGACGAGAGCGACCGCACCGACATGTAACATTCTCATTCCGTTCTCCTCTTGTTAAATTGCCGACCGTGCTGACCTCAAACGACGACTGCAACATTTGATTCACAGCAACTTTTCCCACTAATCTTTTCTAGGCAGCTCTACCCGCGAGTCTTATCGGATACCATTCCGACATTCATGCTAACGTCGCTGGAGGACTGATTCAACGATTTCAACTCATAAACCAGGACTCACCAGAAAGGCCCTCTTGATGAACAGATTCCCCTGTGCCTTCGCATTGATCGTCATTCTTCCTGCACTTGCAGGGTGCCGAGCGAGTTCACCAGATGCAGAACCCTTGATTGTAAGTTCACTCCTTGAGGAAATGGACGACGGTTGGTCCCCAATCGAACCAGCAGGTGAAACCACCTGCTCGGACGGAAGTGACTTTCAATTCTTTGTACGAGTCGTAGACCCCCAAAAACTGGTTGTCTACTTCCAAGGTGGAGGTGCATGCTGGACTGGCGCCAGTTGTGCCCTAAATGGAAATCCAACATATAAACCACAAGCAGACGAACAACTACAGTCAGCCTCAGGAATAGACGTGGAAGAAGGCACGATGCACGGAATGATGGCCTTCGGACACCCTGATAATCCCTTTACTGACCACAGCATGGTCTTCGTCCCCTACTGTACAGGCGATGTTCACATCGGAAACAAGGTTACGACTTATACCGTTGAGGCCACGTCTGAAACTCCTGCTCGAGAGGTAACAATCCATCATCGAGGCTATGTCAACGCTATGGCTGCACTTGAATGGACCTACGTCAATTTTCTATCACCCAACTCTATCTTTGTAACTGGCAGCAGCGCGGGAGCGATCCCGTCACCGTTATATGCAAGGTTCTTAACTGAGCAGTATCCCAAGGCCCGTGTCTCCGTCCTCGGTGACGCGGCCGGTGGCTATCGAAATCTTCTAGTTTCCGACCTGCCTCATGAAGCATGGGGCACATTGGACGCGCTCGCACACCTACCAGAGTTCTCTGAAATGACAGCGGACAACTTTAATTTTGAAAGTCTATATATCACGTCAGGACTGCGTCACCCCGGCGTCACCTTCGCACGATACGATACGGCGGAAGATGCAGTTCAGAGGCGTTTCCTCGCACTCGGTGGACAGCAAGTCGAACGACTTCAACCTCTTCTCGATGCCAATCACGCTGATATCAAGAACCAGTTAGATCATTACGTCAGTTACGTGGCTCCTGGAGATTCACATACCATTTTGACCCGACCGGACTTTTATACGTTGGAAGTCGATGGCATCGCCATCCGAGACTGGGTCGAAGACCTCGCTACAGGACAGATTGTCCAGGATGTTCACTGTGGCGACTGTGCCGACCTTCCGAGTGGAAAACAGAGCGCCCCCTTGGAAACGGTCGAGAGCTCGTCGGAACCTCTGAAATTCGCTTCCGCTACTGAGTGAATTCCGCAAAGCCGTAGCGAGTAAACCAGTTTTCAATTTGATCGGCTTGAGATGAAAACGCCAGTGATAGCATCAAGAGCAGTCGCGCCTTCTGTGGATACAGATTGTCGCCACCTGTTCTGAAACGCTGTGTCTGGCGAAATACGACCCCATTTGCCTCAGCCGCGTCAACCGCCTCTTCCGAACCGTGCCCTCCGGCAATTACAATGCCTTTGACTCCAGCATCAGACCACGCGGTAATTGCTTCATCAAGACCCGCCCCTTGATATCCAATAAGTATCTCGGTTCGAGGCAACTGATCCTTGGAGATCTGGCCCAGATCAAACGGAGTTACCCACCGGTCTCGATCATTACAAGCTTGCACGCGCGGCGGGGCCCGATAGGTACGAACCTCACGCTCATCGATATAACCTAGGATGCCCACTTCACGCGAAGTAAACGTATCTAACCGCATGCCGTTTGATTTCCAGACTTCTTTTGCCGCATGAAATTCGTCATTCAACATGAGCACCGTTCCGAAACAATGAGTTTCTCGACTCGCAGCCAACACGATCGCATTGAACAAATTCGCTGGACCATCGGAGCTAATCACGGTCCACGGCCGCATGGCTCCAGTAATCACGACCGGTTTTTGACTGCGGACCGTAAGGTCTAACCAAAAAGCAAACTCCTCCATGGTGGTCGTCCCAGAAGTCACGACGACAGCATCGGCAGTTTCAAGAGCTGCATCTACCGCAACGGTGAGATCGAAATAGTCAGAAATGTCGTAGCTACCTGACCCACGGTTGCCAAATTGCACAGTGGTCACATCTGCTACTTCATCGATTTGAGGTCGAAGTTCATCGATCATTTCTTCGATAGGAAGCTGCCCAGCCCTATAACTCTGAAAGCTCGTTCTAGTGTCGGCTTTACCAGCAATCGTTCCACCGGTTGCCACAATCGTAACCTCAGGAATCTGATCCTGTCCTGACGCGCTCCACGGGCACAGAACACTGAGCATCAACAGGCTCATTACTCGGCGTAAACGTCCTGAAAATCGTCTCGTCCGCATCGTCATGTCCTTAATTTTCGTTCGAGATCGAACGTCATTCCACGATATTAAATTCCTTGGACACAAATTATAGGCCGACCAAATAAGCCTTACGGGAACAATCAAAATTTGACCCGCCACCGGTCAAATTATCCGTCAATCGAATCATTAACGACCCAATTTAAACTGCTAAACTTCAAAGACGAATTACACACGACCAAGTCTCAAAATACTCTAACCCCAAACTGCGCAAAGACATAAGGAGTTATCACCCTTTTTCGATTCAGTGCATACCCGACGACATCGTGGGGGCTCACTTCATAATCATCAATGTTGAATTGAGGAAATCCGACGCGTATCCCTGTTTCAAATAAGAGTCCCCAAGGGCGCTGAAGAACGCTCACTTCAATGAAGGGATAAACCACTCCGTCAGTGCGAGTGCCGACGAACGGAATGTCGGCGTTCCTGTAGATGTATGCATGGCGGTATCGAACAGTTCCCTCACCACCAGAACGAAGCTCCGTTTGGTCAAAATTAAAGGAAGGCATGCCCCACTCCACACCAGCACTAGTCTTTACCGCGAACACTTTGACATCAATGTCTCGAAAGAGTCCGACACTCATCATGTGTCCGGATTCCGACCGATGCAAATTATCCTTGCGATAACCAACCGAAAACCCCGACAGTTGCATCAGAGTGTCCCGGAAATAACTCTCCACTGAGAGCTTCACGCTACGTAATTCAAAATTGGTTCCAAATAAATCGACGTCCCAATTGGTCAGACTGTTCTTACTAAAGACGTCGCCCTGCCATTCTGCAAGTCCCACCTTCAAATAAGTTCCCGCCTTACGCTCGGACGTAGTGCGTGCTGAGACTTCTTGGCCAGCCAGATTCACCGGCAATAGAAGACCGACTACAAATACCACCGCAGCACCCTGGCTATGAGTCATAACGTCCTCTACCGTTCCGCCGTCAACGCACTAAACAGAGGACTCCGCCAATAGTTGGGATAGTTAGCCGGTTGCTTGACCAGACTGAACTCGACATCGGATCCAGAATCTCCGCCCCACAAGGTGTACCAGTAGACTCGCTCGGCCCGCAGAAGATTTCGCAGACGAGGATAATTCTCTTGCACCCACGAAATATGAAGATTGGAGTCACGCACGCCCGACTCCGTCACCCATACTCGGTACTTTCGAAGTGCTCCGCCGAGCAGGCCAAGATATTGAGCTGCACTGTCCAGATCGTAACTATTGATCCCAATCACAACTTGATTAGGGTCAAACTCCAACAACCCGTGGTCCACCATCGCCTCTAATTCCATAGCGCCCCTAGACCCTGAACCTAATGAAGATTGAGTCAATAAAACCACACGCCCTTTATACCTCGCTTGAACGTGGTCATAGATTCGTCGAAACACAGACATATAGCCCGCGATATCGATTGTTGGTCCATCGGCAGGTAGAATGGTTGTAACCTCGTTGCCAATCTGAAAGTAACGAATCTCAGGATAGTCAGTAAAAATTTTGTCGAACTCACGCTCAATGTTGTCTACAAACAAATATTGGTTACTCACAAGCGCTAAAAGATCGACACCAGTACTACGGATTGCACTGATGGCCTGGTCGTTGGGAGAGAGACTCGGGAGCAGTTCAATCCGCACCCCTCTCAACTGTCCCTTATTCCGTAACGTTACGAGGGCATCTCGGTAAGTGTCCAAGGCTTCACCGGTGACATGAACACCAATATACGGGGACCATTGGAATCTCACCTGATGAACCAACGTGTCATCTACTACCGAGGAGTCGGTGGGGCCAACAGGTGTCAACTGACCCCCGTCGCATCCCATGCAGACTGCCCATACTAAAAACAATATTGCAATTGAAAACCGGTGCATTCTTTTCTATACCATGCAGCTATCAGGTCGTCCGTGACAAGTCGTGCAGTAAACTTGATTCATGCCAACGACCGTGGGGACGGTGTGGCATCCCTTTGTCATGAGCGTTTTTGGTAAGAAAGAGAAACATATTGACTCAGAGTAACTCTATCGAATTACCTGAAACACCGTGGCCTCTCTGGATTCCATGGGCCGTAGCGTTCTTAACACTCTCCAGTTTGTTCTCTCTAGGTCTCATTGGCTGGCCTGGAACGTTTGCGGGCGCTGGAGCTGGCTTTTGCGAAGCCTTTCGGGACGAAATCATCAAGCAACCTGCCAACACGTGGTCGAATCTGGGATTTGTTGTAGCCGGACTGTGGATTACGGCCATCATCCGTCGCGACATCATCAATCACACCCATTATCGAAATCTCATTGGCTCATCACTCAATGTCGGAGTCCTCTACGCCACCCTAGTAGTGCTGCTCGGCCCAGGTAGCATGGCAATGCACGCCACGGGGACCAAGTGGGGAGGCACCGTTGATGTTCTGTCCATGCTTCTCTACATCGCATTTCCTGTTGCCTATTCATTAACCCGTCTCCTTGGCGCAAGAACACGCACCTGTCTCCGGTTCTATCTTGCATTCGGAGGAGGACTTGGACTCACCTTGCTCACCGGCACGCTACGTTTTTCTGGCAGCACCCTTTATACGTGGTTGGTGCCCGTCATTGTGATCGTAGAAACAGCGCTTCGCTTCAAACGCCACCCAAGCAACGGGGACCTTCGCTGGCTAGGTCTCGCCACTGGTATCTTCCTCGTAGGTCTTACAATCTGGCAACTATCACACACAGGCGCACCTCTGTGTCAGCCCGACTCGTTGCTTCAGGGTCATGCCATCTGGCACATCTTGTGCGCCGTTGCAACAGTATCAATCTTTCTTTACTACAGATCAGAGGAAGACTTTCAGAGAACATGAGACACCACTAAAGGCTCCACAGACCGGTGCAGTCTCAGTGACATCGCAAAGGTCTCGGCTCATCGCACCCTTACTCATAATAGCGTCGATACATACCACGTCTAAATAAGAACCCACCCAAAGCACCAAGCCAGCCCAAAACATAATACATATGCCCAAGGTCAGTAATCTCGATTAGATTCCCGTCAGGATCCTTGACAAAAAAGAACGTGTGCCCACGCGGAGACTTTTCAGGTTTACTTATGCACTCCACACCCTTCTTTTCGAGATAGTCGTACCAGCGCTGGGTCCCCCGCACGTTAAAACAAATGTGAGTCAACCCAATCCGATTCCAAGGAACCTTCACAGCGCTCTCATATGGTTGAAACTCGAAGATCTCAAGCACTGAGCCCCCTGGCACTCGAATCCATCCGATCTTGCACGTCGGTGCGTCATCGTCAACACCGAAGAACTCCCGCACTCGATCTCTAGGTGTATCAGACACGCCGACTAGCGGACACTTGAAGATCTCCCAGTAAAACTTTACCGCCGCATTGAAATCAGACACCGTAATACCAACATGGCTAAAAGATCGCACTCTCACCTAGCACTCCTTATAGATCGTTCTCAATGATGTGATCCGCCACTCGCAATGCTTGGGCGGCAATGGTCAATCCTGGATTCACTGCAGCCGCAGAAGGAAAGAACGACGCATCGACGACAAACAAGTTCTCCACATCGTGCGCGCGACAATACGGGTCAAGTACGGATTCCATAGGGTCAGTACCAAAACACAAGGTCCCACACTGATGGGTGGTATTCCGGTGTTCATGGGAATAAACCATAACTTTCCAGAACCCCAAACGGTGGAGAATGCGCCGCATCTCTGTAACTAGTCGAGCGTGGGCCCCAAGATTATTCGGGCGATAGTGAAGACGAAGTTGTCCATTCTGTTCAACGGTAACGCGATTATCCGACCGGGGCAGGTCTTCTGTCAGAACCAACCAATCAACCCCGCGAGCCACCCACGCCTTGTACGCCCACAACGGAATCCATGGCACGACAGTCTGTGCCATCACACCATGTGTCCTCCCTTGTGACTGGATTTGGCCCAACGGGTAGTCCGTGTCCGGACCACGCAGGTAATAATCATTAATAGCTACCGTTTTTTGAAAGACTGAGTGATTCTTTCTAAACGGATGGAAACCTTGCATCATTGTTGCGAGGTGAGCCATGTAACGCGTGCCCACCAACCCCGACGAATTTGCCAACCCATTCGGATGCTGATCATTGGCCGACCGCAGTAGCAGAGCGGCTGAATTCACCGCCCCACACGAGACTATGACCAAGGGTGCCGTTACCCGAATCACTTCATCGTTGACTCGCACCTCCACCGCTTCACATTTCCGACCATCAGGCCCCGTGATCAACCGTTCGGCAAACGCATTCGTCCAAAGTGTGACATTGTCTTCCTTTAGCACTGGACCCAAGCAGCAACTCTCCGCTTCACTCTTGGCATGACGTTGACAAGGAAACGAATTACAGGTGTCGCACAAAATACAACCATCTTGCTCACCTGGCCGGCGAAGTCCCAGAGGCAGAGCCGACGGATGCAGCCCTTCTTCCCGCAATTGCACGATCGCATTGGCGATCTCGTCGGAATGAGGTATTGAGGGGAAAGGATACGAACTACGAGGAGGTTCCGTCGGATCGTCTCCACTATCACCATGCACTTCGTAAAGACGCTCGGCTCTGTCGTAATAGGGTTCAAGCGTTTCGTAATCGATCGGCCATGCCGGCGACACACCGTCGAGATGTTCGCGAGCCGAAAAATCCTCTTTCCGAAATCGATAGAGAACGCTGCCCCAGAACTTGGTATTCCCACCTACGCAATAGTGGGTATACGGCAAGAATTCTCGACCCTGCCAATCCAACCATCGTTCGTTGGTTCGATAACGCAGACGTTTCCAAACGGCTTCCGGATCCCAATTTTCCGGTTCACGAGGTATAAAATCGCCACGTTCGAGGATAAGGATCCGCGCACCGGATGAGGTTAGTGCGTGTGCGAGAGTCCCGCCACCCGCGCCACTGCCAACTATGATGACATCGTAATTCCTATTCATCGATGGCTTCATCGGAGCTGTAAATCTCTTCGATCAGGCGCTGGTCCAGGAGAGCTCTTTCAAGATTCATCTCAGGTTCATTTTCATTACGTATGGCAGCCGCGAAATCACGATACATGGCCTGATACCCTCGAATGTCGCGAAACCCAGGAAAATAGAGCTCTGGCAAACCACGCCCCCGTACCAACACGAAGGCTCCATTGGATTCGAAACTGATAATGCCGTCGCGGCCAAACAGTTTTGAGAGTCGCAATCCTCGAAACAGGGATGGTATTTCGCGCGAATAAAATAGTGCACCAACGGCGTTGTTGTCGTAGCGAAAACTAATCATCATGCTCTTTGGTCTCACATCCTGGCCAGCCTGAGGCAACTTCGGTCGATATCCACGTGCAGACGTAATGTTGGGACCAAGGCTGTTGGCTAAGTGAAGCCAGTGTATGCCTTCCTCAAAAAATGCATCGCCGCCGGCCATGCCAGGATTATTTCGCCAATCGTTGACCGTCTTAAGACGCTTCACCAGGGTCGTAAAATTCGCAAAAACCATCTCCCCAATAGTGTCCTCGCGCAATAGACGTCGCAGGCAGACAGCAAGTGGCTTGTAGTGATCATTCTCACCAACAAGTACGACCCGATTCGCGCGATCACGAGCAGCCTGAACCGTTTCGTAGTCTCGGGATGTCAAAAATGCGGGTTTCTCGACCAGCACATGTTTCCCAGCCTTCAATGCCTCTAGAGTGAGGTCCAAATGAAACCTGGGCGGCACAGCAATGACGACAGCATCGATCGCCGGATCAGCGAGAGCCGATTGATAGCCGTCGTAACTCTGACGGCCACCGTAACGAGCAGCGAATGTTTTCGCCTTCAGCCCTTCACGGCTGGCGTAACTCGGAAGAATCACGTCACGACAGCGCCGCAGGTGGCGACTATGAACGCTTGTGATGAATCCGCATCCAAGAAAGGCGAGGTTTAGACGTCCAGACACGACCTAATTATGGTGTACTGAAACCAATCTGGCTAAAGAGTTCGTGATGCAGACCGCCAGACATTCTGAAAACCAAGGAAGACGCGGAACCGCTCACCTACTCTCGGCGTAACAATCCGTCGCCTAGATTTCAGACGGCAGTCATGTCTACTACTCGGGAGTTGCCACCCGCTGCCTATCAAGTGGGTCCACAGTCAGCGTCCACGTCAGCGGAATAGACGTTGGACTAAAACATACTTCGTCGTCGCACGCTTGATAGTCTAAACGCCCAGTCAGAGTCACAACATCCAGACCTGCCAAGGTCTCACTTGTGGCCGGCGAACCGCCGACAACCACCTCTTGCACAAGGTTAAAAGGCTTAAGGTAAACGGGGACGTGTTCATCGAGTGGTTCGAAATGATAAATCTCAGACGATGGGTACACAACTGGCAGAGTCTGAATAAAATCAGGTACCTCTAGACTCAATTCAATCACCCGATACCCGAGTTCCTGAGCACCCGGTGCATATACATGAATGTCCGGTTTAGGCTCGATCTCAATGCCCAGATGGAAACGACTGCCCACGGTAATTGTTGAGTTACTTTGATAAGCACCAATCGAAAGATACGGAGTGTCTCCACGCATACCGGAAATTGGTGACACCGGACTACCAAGCTTTAACATGATATTCGCAGCCGTGTTTCGTTCCCGATAAAACTCTTCAAAAAAGCGAGCCGTGACCCGTCCCTGACGGTCGACGATGAATGTTCCTGGATAGGGTGTCCCAACAATGGCCTGGCCGGCGCCAAAAACCGACACATACTTCTCGACATCTGCCTTGACGTCGGCATTGTCAGCGTTTGGGCCAACACCTTCTTCGGCGACAGTATTGTAGATACCAAATTGTCGAATCACACTCGAATCGTCGTCCGACAGAAGAGGCAACGTGGCGATCGATTTTCTCTCAGCGAAGGCCGCCAGAACTTCCTCACTGTCGTAACTAATAGCTACGACGCCCAAACCCTGCTGCCGAAGTTCCTCATGCCGCTCTTGCAACTCCACGAGTTGCGCTTTGCAGTATGGTCACCAGTTTGCCGACCGGTGAAAAACAATCATCGCACCCTGCTCACCCATAATCGACTGGAGTGTTTGTATTTCACCAAACTGGTCAGGGAGGCTAAAGTCAGGCACCTGGTCTCCAACTTGAGGTCCCAACGCTGCGATATCTATCGCTTGCCGTTCTTGGGCAATCAACACAGAACTCAATACCAGCACTACCATCGTGACAAAAAGTAAGTGCACGTTTCGGCTCATCGTTCGCATCCTAACACCCTGAGGATCAGCTACTAGCTCCCAACCCTCACGTCTACGGCCGTTCCGGAAGATCTAACGACGGATGATAGGGCTTATCTCCTAGGGCCGCACGTTTTTCACGATATTTTGGTCCGGCCAGACCTTCGGTTAGATTCCAGTCCTGCCGGTGAAAATTCCAGCTATCCGGCGACAACCGTTGCGCCTCTTCCCAATAGCTTCGACCCAGCGCCTCATCACCACGATTGTAAAAATACACCCCCAGCTTAAACGTCGGCTCGCCTAGCGTTTCGTCTGAAGTCCGCTGACGGATCTTTGAAACGACCCGGTCACGCGACCACACGTAATCACTGTTATCGCCATTCCTGACCCAATCAAAGACAGCAGGTCGATAATCGTTCGTTCCGAAACCGGAAGAACCCGGCCTCAAAGAAATTATCTGAGAGTAGGTATTCTCATTGATGCGACGAATTTTGCCTTCTTCGTCCACCCAGACACCGGAAGGCACGTTGACCAAGTTGTAGAGCGAGCTCACACGATGGGTCACATCAATCAGGGTCGTGTAACTCAATGGTTCCTGATCGTGCCACTCAGCCGTCGCGGCCTCTCCTAAGGCATCTTGTGCAACAACAATAATTTCGAAATTCTCATCTCGCAGTTCTTCGTAAACCTCCTGCCACCCGGGCAGGTCATAACGACACCCTCACCACGAAGCCCACGTCAGCAGTAGCACCTTCTTGCCGCGAAAATCTGACAGTCGAACCATCTCACCGTCTCGGTTCGGCAATTCAAAATCCGGTGCCATTCCCAAGCGCAGAAATTCTCGCCGCGTGAGTGGAATCTGTCCAAAACTCCAGACATGATGATCCGTATCAAAGACAAATGCCTGTTCTAATTTTCGGGCAAGTTCGGTCACATTAAACCATCCTTGCCCGGACCGAGTTACAAACAACTCGCTGTCTCTATCCTGTAAAACAGGGACACAGAGAGCGCCAAAACAGGCTCCTTCTGGCTTCAATTCAAAACCGTTAATCCGAGGAAGATCCTCCGGTAACACCCATAAATCATTGGGATCAGCTAGGGTCTCGGCTACGGTGATTACCTGATCGTCATAGAGAACCGTCACAGGTTCTGCTGCGACCATCGACCACATCAGGGCAAACACCGGTGTTAGAAGTCCCACCGTTCTAACGTCTCGCATTTCAAATGCCTCCTACAGGTGACCTACTACTCGGGCATCTCGCCCAAGGCCCTGCCAAGAATACGTAAGAGTAGACTACTCTCTTTGTCACCATCCGGAAAGTTTGACAGCCTCTTAAACCACCTTAACCGTCAGCCCCAAAACAGTTCGCACCATGCGTCATGCCGCTGTGACCTTGATGACTTTGACCAATCTTTCTTGGAGGCACCGTCCTTTTACGAGGTTGATAAAAGCCACTGATCTTGCACCCATCCGATACGACTGACTTACAAACAGCACTAATCGCTCTTTTTGTTTACACTAGAGCGCAGCTGCACGGTGTTTATTCTTGCACCGTGTGACTATGCGATCTGGAAGAGAGAGTTCAAGGATAATGACCTTCGCGAACAATCTGTGGGACCTGATGTTGGAGTTGGCACCGTGGTTATTTGCTGGCACCGCGGTGGCAAGTCTGCTCCACATCTTCCTACCGAAAAACTTCGTCAGTAGCCGCCTCGGCGGTGGCGGGATGGGTGAAGTGACGCGTGCCGTAGCATTCGGCATACCACTGCCTCTCTGTTCCTGCGGAGTCATTCCTGCCGCAATGTCATTAAAGAAAGACGGTAGCAGTGACGGAGCGTCTGTCGGCTTCTTAATTTCAACACCACAGACAGGTGTGGACTCGGTTCTAGTGACGTCATCAATGCTAGGTTGGCCCTTTGCCTTATTCAAGGTTTTCGCAGCCCTCATCACTGGTTTAATTGGAGGACTTCTCGTAGAACGTTCAAACTTTGACACTGAACCACATTCGACCAAACTCACGAGTTCAACTCACGCAGTAGGTGCAACTGCCGACTGGCGAGAAGCCTTCCGCTATGGGCTGAACGAGTTGATTTATCCAATCTGGCGGTGGCTGGTAATCGGCATGTTGGTGTCCGCAGTCGTCACCACATGGATACCCCAGGACCAGTTTGCTGCGTTCGCAGACGGTGGCCTCTGGACACTGCTCATCATGGTTGGAATCTCGATGCCTCTCTACGTATGTGCGACAGCCTCTGTGCCTGTCGCTGCATCACTAGTAGCTTCTGGTTTTCCAGAAGGAGCTGCTCTTGTGTTTCTCATGGCTGGTCCAGCAACCAATGTTGCCACCATCGGAGCTGTGTATCGAGTGTTTGGCACACGAGTGATGACGATCTATTTGCTAACGGTCTTTGTCGGCAGTATCGGATTCGGCATGGCCTTTGACATGTTGTGGGGACTCGAAGCCAATCACATGGCCATGGAACATGCTCACGACTCGCTCCTGGCAATTGGCAGCGCGGTCATCTTAACCGCCTTACTCGGCTGGTTCGCACTAGAGGACATTCGTCAAGTATGCCGCGCTGCTGGTCCAACCGAAGGGCAAGAAACAGTCGAGATGACAGTGTCCGGTTTAACCTGCGGTGGTTGCGTAAAGTCACTGACGTCAGGATTGCAATCCGTCGCTGGCGTCAAAAAGGTCGACGTCGTGCTCGATACCGGTAAGACCCAAGTTTATGGCGTGGACTTAGACCGTAGTACCCTAGAACACGCCGTCCGCAAAGTTGGATTTTCTGTCTAGTAAATCTCCACCACAGATTCCCTACTCACGTGTTGCCGCACCCGGCGCACCACACCGATGTTTTTGTTCTCGTCATTAGTTAGCTGACGGCAATCACCCTTCATCCAAAGAGACCACCTTTTACGAGTCTCCCCGCAAATCGGTCGACAGTGACCCCAAAACGAGGATATGTTAGGCACATGTTCTTAAGAATACGCACGCTGTCCACTGCCCTGCTTGTCTCGGCTGTCCTCGCTCCAACAGCGAGCGCAGATGTCTCGTCGGTTCAAATCCTTGAGCGCAATTTACTCGAAGACGGACGCCAATATGGCAACACAGGGACTTACGAAGAAATCATTGGGAAAATCACTATCGCGATAGACCCGGCTGAGTCGCTTAATCAAGTCATTATCAACCTTGACCGCGCGCCACGAAACGACCAAGGGTTAGTCGAAGCGACCGCTGACCTCGTCATCCTCTCGCCAATCGATCCACAACGGGGTAACGACGTGGCCTTGGTAGATATCTCGAACCGTGGGCGCCGGACCGCACTAGCCTTCAATCGAGGAGGCACCGAAACCTACGGCGATGGCTTCTTGATGAACCAAGGGTTCACGATTATTTGGGTTGGCTGGGAGTTCGACGTAGAACCCAACCCAGGAGCAATCAGAATCGAGGTTCCGTCAGTGGACGGGTTCCCTGTCGGTGGACTTGGGTTTGCCGCCGTCCGCGACGCCGCATCGTGGATTAAATATGAAAATCAGACCGTCGTGACCGCGGACCACGTGTTGTCTTTTGGCTCGTCGCAAAGCGGCCGTTTTTTACGATCATTCCTCTATCTCGGATTCAATACAGACGAATCTGGCCGACAGGTGTTCGATGGCGTGATCCCGCACATCGCTGGTGCCTCTCGAATCAATCTCAACCAACCTGGCGCCAGTCCAATCTCGTTAGGCATGTTTGATGCGACTTCATTTCCGTTCGCCGACGCAGCCCTACGTGACCCAGTCACGGGCGTCATAGATGGAACGCTTGGTAACGATCGCAGTCGCGTGAATCAGCCCCTTATTTTCTACACCAATTCAGGAGTGGAATACTGGGGCGGCGGCCGAGTCGCCGCACTGGTTCACACGACCCCTGACGGAACTGAAGACCTAACGCTCCCAGATAATATCCGGTCTTATTTTTTTGCTGGGACCCAGCATGGTCCAGGTCCTTTCCCTCCGCCGACGACGGGCAATGGCCAAGAACGTCGCAACCCGACTGATTACTGGTGGAATATGCGAGCCCTCTTGGTAGCATTGACGGACTGGGTCGCGGATGGCGTCGCCCCTCCGCCCAGCCAACACCCGAGTTTCGCGCAAGGCAACCTCGTTACGCCAGCCAATGTGAACTTCCCCACGCTACCAAACGTCCGGTCACCTAATGACCGGACCGCAGGTGCGCGTGTTGAGAACCACTGGCTCAACGTCAAGAACGACAAGGGGGTGTCACTGCCGATGTTCGTGCCTCAAGTTGATGACGACGGAAACGAAACCTCTGGGATTCTTCATCCGGAAGTATCGGTTCCACTTGCCACGTATACAGGTTGGAACTTTTCTGATCCCGACCACGGAGACCCCGACACTCTTGTTTCACTTGCCGGTTCATACATTCCATTCAGCTCTACACGAGCACAACGAGAGGCCCGGCGAGATCCCCGGCTGGCCATTGAAGAGCGATATCCCTCGCGTGATGATTTTCTCACGCGAATAGAAGATGCGGGTCTCCTATTGGTCAAGGAACGGTACCTTTTGGAAGCAGACCTGCCTTCAATACTTAAACGGGCCGCCGAACACTGGGACCTGCTGATGGAGACTCGCTAGACTGAACCGCCGGTTAATCGCCGCTTCTCAAATATTGGATGACTGGTAAGAGGCAAGGACACGCGAGCTAGTTGAACTCCTATACCGTTAAACCGCTTCAGGGTAGTGCTAACGCCACCAACGAGGCTGGAAAATCGGTTTGGACACTCCCGATTTGAACGACGATATAATGTTTTCCTTCGTGCATGTAGGTCATCATGCCGTACTGTCCGGGAGCAGGAAGCTCAACGCTGCCAAGGATTTCCCCAGTCGTCTTGTCCCGCGCATGAAGCTCCAACGGAGCGTCAGGAACCATCTGTTGACCGCCCTCACTAAGCGCCCTGGTCTGAACGAGAAGATCTGCCATGACCATCTGGATTGAAAAACCGACACCTCCAGTATTCGATATCTCCATGCCCCTCAATAACGGGTTATTGGTCACGATCGCTGGTGTTTCACCCACCGGTAACGACCACGTCCGTTCGCCAGTATTCATCTGGAATGCGGAGAGCTGGTTGTCCATTGGTTTCCAAAGCCGCAAGCCATCGATCGTGGGCAACCCTGTAACAGAAACCAAAGGAGCTTGGGACTCTGTCGGCTCTCTGAAGCCGCCACGCAACCAGGCGGCCACGGTGGTACCAGTGGTCGGGGTGGAGTTGGGTGTCGCTCCGCCTGCACCCGGCGTTGCGTAGGTCGGATCGTCCTCATCTACACCGCCTGTCGGCGCCAAGAACGATGGAGCACTGCAGCGGCGGTTATGCGAGACATACATGACTCCTGTGGTCGGATCTCCAACCGGTGGATGCGAGATCACGTTTCCACCTCCCTGGCAACCCACGTTGTTGTAGAAGTCATTGTTATGATCTTCGGGCAGTGCCGGAACGTAGAGCCCCCCGACCCGGTATTGACTCAGAATTTCCAGCGCGCGCTGTTTTAGCTCAGGTGTGTAATCGATGACAAATTCCTCTGTCAATCCGTCTATGACGATGGGGTCCACTGTTTGGGGGCGAGTCTGGTAAGGCTGTGTAGGTGAAGTGTAGTTCCCGGGAACCTCCGTCTGGAAGACCGGCCGATCTTCGATCGGCCAGATCGGCTCTCCAGTCTCCCGATTGAACGCAAAGATCAGGCCCTGTTTTGTATTCTGAATCAGGGCGGGAATCCGCTGCCCATCCACTGTTAGATCCATCAGCATCGGCGGAGTTGGAAGGTCGTAATTCCACTGATCACTTCGGTGAATTTGGAAGTGCCACTTCCGCTCACCCGTCTGAACGTCCAACGCGAGCACACTCCCCCCGAAGAGATTATCGCCAGGCCGATGTCCAGCGTAGAACTGGACGGTCGAGGCGTTCGTGACGATGTACACAAGGCCCAGATCGGGGTCGGCAGAGGCGGGCGCCCATGACGACATATCACCCGACCATTGCCAGGCATCGTTGTGCCACGTCTCGTGACCGAACTCTCCAGGTCTCGGGATAACATGGAACTTCCACAGGAATTCTCCCGTCGCCGCGTCGAATCCCATGATGTCGCCAGGGACATTTTCGATACGGGTCTGCCCATAACTGGGCTGGTGCCCCACGAGTACGACGACCACGCCGTTCACTACGATCGGCGGTGCCGAGGCCGTAACCATCCCCAGCTCTCTCGGAATCCCGTACCCAGCGTCGTAACTTCCGGCGCGGTCTTGCCACCGCCCCCAGTCCGACACGAGTGGTGGAATCAAGTCGTTAACACCGGTGTCAGAAAAGCCATCAAGCGGCACCGACGTCCCCCAGTTTTCTAAGGGCAAGCCAGTCTTCGCGTCGAGCGCCCACAGGAAGAAGGCTGGACTCGTCACATAGATCACACCACGACCGTCAACCTCGCCATAAGCAACTCCCTTTCCATAGGCTTGCCTCGGAGAACGTAAATGCCTCACGGTCTCAGGCTCGCGGAAGACCCAGAGCGTCTCCCCGGTCGCTGGATCGATCGCCACCACCTGCCGCCGCGGCGTGGCCACCGTGTAGAGCATGCCGTCGACGTAAATCGGGGTCGACCGGGAGAAGTAGTCGAGGTTGGGACCAAAATTGTCGCTCCGCCACACCCACTTGACCTCAAGTTCTTCAAAATTGGTGCGATTAATCTGGTTCAACGGTGACGAACGCGTATGCCCGGCGTCTCCACCGAGATACCGCCATTCACCGTTTTCAGTTCCAGGCAGGCTCTGTGCCGAAGTCAAGGTAGCTATCAAGAGTAAAGTGGAAGTCGACAGCGCACCCGTTAGAATTTTCACCTTGCAACAAGGTCGCAGTTTAATTTTGGTCATCTTTTCCCTTCGCACCCGCAAGACAATAGTGACTCGCCCATCTCGATGCACGAAACTCGTCGCCCACCTCGAAAATCGAGAAACTGCCTTTCAAAACACGGTAATGTTACGGCACCATCAAATGAGCCTCAGTGGTTCCCGCGGCCATAATCCATGCGCCACCTTGTTCTCGATTCTCAGGAAAACCAGTCGATGCCATCGTCGCTCCAGGCATCGAAATCGTGGTGTGCACCCCTGCACTTTCACGGTCCTGACCGTTCATCGACCGAAACCACGTTCCGAATTTCGCGGCTACACGACTACCATCTGCGGCAGCGGCGGCGACAAGCGCTCGCTCTCCTTCAGCATCAGTACTCTCGGCACGAAATTTCCGATTCTGGGCAACTCTGTCGAGATTGGCCAGATTTGTGCATTGCACGGCAAAAGGTGGACGATCGCGTTGATCGGCTCGGCTGTAGCACACAACCTGATTTGTGCCTTGTTTGATCATTGTGTGAGTATGGTTGGCGCTCCACTTGACGACCGAAGCATTGTCACGCGCCCGGCGAGGAGCAGCAGCGAGAGCCTGTTCAATTAGTTCCGCGTCCGATTGCGCATAGGAACTCGGTGCAATTGCGAACACACCAAGCACCAGTAAAAAAATTCTCTTCATTGAACCTCTCCTTTTCAAAAAATTGTCTCTGCTTCTGCAAATCAGCTTCTGATCGCATGAAAAACTGACAGACAACTAACTCTTCCGAACAGACTTCCCGCCAACCAGTTCTGGTCTTCTTATTGTTGCTGCCTAACGAGCAACCACGCGATCACTGAACAAAATCCGTTTCACTATACGCCAGCCGTGCTCCGTCTTTCTCCACGTATTCCGATAGATCCCTGATCCATTGATAAACGGTGTGCCGCTTTCCGAAGTTTGATGGGTGATCAATGCCATGTTTTCGGTTAATGCGCGCTCCTCGGACAGTTCAAGAAAGACCAGGTTCGACATATGGTGCCGGGTCTGTCTGTCCGCGAGTCGCCCCGCGTGTGACCGCTTAGCGTACTCGAAGATCGCCTGTCGGCCAACGATGCGTGAACCTGAGACCAATGCTCCGTCACGCCACCGTTCCATGACAGCCTCGTCGGTAAACAATTCCGAAAAACCCTTAGCGTTTTTTCCATCCCATCGATATGAGTATTGTGCCAATTGCTCGGCAATCTCGATTCGGTCTCGAGTAAACTCGGCCTCCTGTGTAATCCCGGTCGCAGTTGTGAGAACCAAGATGACCAACGTTAGAATTACACGCATACGGCATTAAACCACGAAGGAGACAATCTGGCAGATAGAGATCTTCAAGAACCGTTGTTAAAAAGGTTCACCACGTCGATTACCGCGTGTCTAAGTGCAACCCGGAAACTGATTAGCGGGAAAGTAATTACGCCCAAAAGCAAGGTTTCGCCTGACCACGATCCCGAACACGTTGAAGCCGATCGGCTATACCGCATTGCTGCAGAACAAGGTATCGCGGGAGCCCAGTGCAGGCTTGGAGTCCTCTATGCGGAGGGACGTGGCGTGGAACGGAACGACCGCGAGTCTATTCGGTGGTTTCGTCTCGCCGCTTCCCAAGGAGACGCAGAAGCGCAAGCCAGCTTGGGCTTATCATATGGTTCAGGACGAGGAGTCTCGCGAGACTTCGTCACGGCTCACATGTGGTTAACCCTTGCCAGCGAACAACTGACGGGGATGATGCAGACCCGAACTCAGCGATTCCGCGACACCATCGCCGCTGGCATGACCACCACTCAACTTGCTGAAGCTAAGCAGCTCGCCACCAACTGGAAAACAAACCACCCCATAGCGTGCGATTCCGACTCGCTGGGTAAAAATAAGTCCGATCACCGCGGCTCGACCAGCGAACAATTCCTCTGACCACTCAAATGAGTCTTAATATCGGCCCCGATCGCCTCTAGATCCGTGGACACCAACCCACTTTGAACTGCCTGAAACAGCACCCGCTCTTCCTTTCGTATATGTGCCGTCATGAGTCGTCCAAACGCGGGCAACTTGAGGTCCAGGTCATCTAAACAGCCCTCTGACAGTTCGCTGACGAGACGACGAAGGAGCTCATGGTCGCTCCGGAGTTCATCGATTAATGCTGCTTGGTCTGGCATGCGCGCAGTCACCCTTGCAAACAGGTACATCTCCTCAACGTCGAAATGCACAAAAAATGTCTTTTGAAAAAACTCGCTAACCCGGTCAACTTGTAACCGTCGATCGGTCGGCCAATTCGACAGCGGCGCCTTTGACCGGCCCAACATGAGTCCCTGGGCAAGAACGAGCGCGTCATGGTGTTCCCACGACAGTGGAATCAAACTTGGATGTCGTTTCATAACTTACTGGGAGCAAGCGTGGAATCCACGCCTGAACCACAGCCACCTGTGTACCTCAAATGCCGTTAACTGAGCAACTAGCCCCCGACCTAGCTCTATGTTGAAGAACCCAGAAACGTTAAGTTCCCATTTCGAGTGTCTCCAGTCGACGACATAGTTCAAATGAGTCGGCCGTCATGATGTTTTCGTCATTACCGTCCCGAACCAACCCATTGCAGAAGGATGCCCGTGTAATAGCCTGCCGCCATCCAATGTCGGCATATCCAGAATCGCGAAGCGCGTGTACAAACTTAAGAGTCCGAAAAGCATCGAACCAGTCATCAAGCCACTTTCTTCGAACCGCGAACGACCTACTCTGTGCCGCCGCTTCATGCAGAGCCTTCGGAGCACCAATCGCCGCTAAAGCTCTCGTGAGGTGACCTTGTTCACTAGTATCAAGTCCCACTTCCGCCTGGGAGCACACACAATCGTAAGCACGATGCGGATCGACGCCTTCAATCGACGAAAGTGCGCCAATCCAAGCCTTCAGCAAATCAAAGATTGCTGGATCATAAATACCGTAGGCATCGACGTCTTTCGCGATGTCATGAGTCGAACGACCGGTGCCAAAAGGAACCCGTAACGAGTGTCGCGCACGAATCCGGATGGGCAACCCCGCGGCGGTTTCAATTCGCCCGACCTTGGCAAGTTTGTTGAGCAGGTAGAAATCTTCACCCGCCTGACGCTTCGGGACACCGCGCACTCCCGCGTAAGCAGTTACTCCAGTGGCAATACAACTTCCAATCGCATGGAAAGCGTATGGGGAACCAGCGTGGCGTAGACCGAGCATGTAGTAGCGCAAATAGGCTTCGTAGCGAGCATGCGCTTCATCGACGACGGGCTCGCCCGATGGTTCGTGCATAAATCGATAAATTAGAGCTGACATTGACGGTCGTCCACTGACCTTAAAGTAATCAGCCGGTAGACAAACGTCACAATCAGTCATATGAATGAGCCGAGCCTGACTCGCACCCGCATGAATGGCAGCTAGGGCAACATCACCGCCTATCTTTCTCGCTAATCCAACGCCCTCATGCCGAGGCAACCGGTGTCCCGAAGAGTTGCGATCAATAATGACAAGGTCGAACCCAACTCCGTTGCCGTACCAACATGGAGTGTCACCACGACCATCGCATATCGCGTCGGCGACGGTACATTTTTTCATAGCGTCGACCAATACTTGATTGCGCGTATGAAGCTTGTCGTCGTGCCTGTCAGTCGAATTGACCACAACAATGCACAAGACCCGTTCGCCGGCTGCTGCCGCGCTGGATACACTCGGAAGAATCCCTTTTAAAAATGTTGCCGACTCATCATGAGCCGGGATCACGACAATATGCCGCGTTAACCGATCAAGCCGTGACCCAAGCACGGCCTCTGGCTCTGCGTAGCGCTCAAGATACTTGGCAACAGGATCTCGACGTAATGTAGACATCGGCAAAACGCGATCGAACCTTACACAGCTAATCTAAAGGGCGAATATTCTTGAGCAACACCTGGGTAACAAGTTCAAATCGCCATCCCTGGAACTTGCTCGGCACCATCTCTTGGTTCACCACGCTGACAACCAACTCTTCGAGCATTCGTTTGTTAGCGAGAAGCTCTGGAGGCAAATTGTGGGTCTCAGCAATGCGTTGAACCACGGACTTCAAGTGATCGAGTTGGTCTGAATAGGGCTTCAGGTTCACAACGGTGTCTGGCTGGTAGGGACCACTCGAACGCGCCTGAGCGATAGACGCGAGAAGTGATTGGCCGTAACGAGTCCGAATGTCCGCAGGTAATCCTTGTACGTTTTCCAGGGACGTAACATCGGTGCTGGCAACGCCCGCAAGTTTCACTAACAGTCCGTCGGACAACAAGTGCCTTCGGGGCGTGTCCCGAACCATCGCTTCGGTTTCACGCCACTGACAGAGTGCTCGCAGAACTCTACGTTGTTCCGACGTCAGTCTTCCCCGCCCGCGAACGCGGAGATACACCGTGTCCAACAGATTTTCATCTGAACGAGAACGTCGCCGGTGCTCCAACTCTTCATTAGGCCAGGCGGAACGTCCGGTTACCTCAATTTCTCGAAAAAGCCGATCGTGCATCGGTAAAAGATATGTCGCGTCTAAAGCAGCGTAACGAAGCTGAGCTGAAGACAAGGGGCGCCGGAGCCAATTGGACCGTGTTTCATTCTTGTCCAGAACTATTCCAAAGAGTTGTTCCACAAGATTTTGATACCCCAATGAAAACCCGTACCCCGCAAAAGCAGCAGCCAATTGCGTATCGAACACGTTCTCGACGGACCCTCCAGTAACAAGTTCGAGAACCTCCAGATCCTCATCGCAGGCATGCATCACTTTTACAACCGCCCGCTCCATCAACACGGCTTTCAGCGAATCAAGGTCCGAGACCGCCAGCGGATCAATCAGACTTACTCCTTGGGCGCCGGCCACTTGAATCAACGCGGGTCGAGGAAAATACGTGGTCTCACGAAAAAATTCGGTGTCCAGTCCGATAATGCCAGTATTCACCCAAATATCGCAGGCTTCCTTCAAAGCTTTAGTGGTAGCAATGAACGACCAACCGGAAGAAACAGGAACGTCTCGTGAATCTGAAGCAGTGCTGTGCATGTCGAGTGCCAATCGTAGTTGGGAATCGATCCGCTGACGAGTATAGTCAGGAACATTCAGCTTGAATTACCGCCCCAATGTCGTCCATAACGTTTTCAAGATAAAAATACGAACTGTAGTGCCCGCTTTTCATATCAAATCTTGCAGGCTTTCCGTACACATTCCATAGGTCTTGCTGGTATCGGGTAGGAACAACCGTATCGAAGAGTGCAAGATACTGTTTGATGGTCTTGGCCTTCGTATGACGACCTAAGATCTCGAGGTCCGTAATACTCCACACACGATTGAGCATCTGCTCATCGAACCCCTTCGCTTCAAGATCATGTTTTACGTACTGCGTAATCAGACCATTCCACGTGATGCTACCCAAACGACAGCCTGTGATGAGCGGGAACAAAAAATCAACCTCCTCGCAGGCTGCCGCCAGCCCCGTTTGAAATCCTCCGCTACTCATACCGAGTAGGCCAATATATCGATAGCGTTTCCGCATCAGTTGAATCAGCACGCGGATCTCCGACACAAGTTGGCGAAAATTTGAAATTGTCCAAAACACATTGGCGCTAATGAAATATTCGCCGCTATAAGACTCGGAAGGAGTCCGTGCCAAATGGTACGGCGTGGTCATCAGACCCACATCAACGCCATGCGCCATGAGACGAATCGCCATTTCGTCCTCGACTCGCTGATTTTCACGCCCCCACCCTGGGACAAAGAGAACCAAAACGTCAGAGCGTGTATCCGGGTAGCGGAACAACTTCAACGGCACAAGATCATTTGTCGGATCCCCCGTTGGTAGAGGCGAGTCAAACAGCAGCATCTGTGCCGCATTCGGAACAGGTATCGTGTGACGGGGATGGAGCCCCTCTCTCAGACACACCGATTCCGGTGAAGTTGCCGTCGTGTAAAACCCCTGCGGATGATCGAAATATTGACTAACGTAGTTTACAAACTCATCAACCTGATAACCCTGACCGTCGAATGAGTCGTGGTCGAGCAATTTGCGGCAAATCTTCTTTCGATGGGTTCGATAGTATAGTTGCTCGAACGCACCGACAAAGAGTCTGTTTGTTAGACGACGTAAACCCATAGACGCTTAGTAGTGACTACAGTCGCGACTGCACGCGACACATGAAATGGAGGTTAACCTGAATGTCCACGGACACGACCGAACTCGAAGCTGTGATTACGACTGAAAAAGGAGTTATCCGAATCAAGCTCTCTCCCGAAGAAACCCCTTTGACGGTAGCAAACTTCATAAATCTGGCACAACGAGGATATTACGATGGACTAAAGTTTCATCGCGTTATCGCCGGCTTCATGATTCAAGGCGGCGATCCCACTGGCACTGGACGAGGAGGCCCA
>CAYFER010000011.1:0-82190 GCA_964342185.1 uncultured Vicinamibacteraceae bacterium
AGTGCAATTTCAGCACAGTAGACGTAATCTCCACGTGATGCTGTGCTAGACTCTGCCGCATTTGTCGGATTCGGTTCATCTGTCTAGGTCGACCAATTCTGTTGCCCCCTCCCGCCGACGTTTTCTACAGTCGACCGCACTCGCTTCAGCTGGTCTACTTACTAGCGCCCACACCCGACGATCATTCGCTCAAGAGAGCTCTCTGTCATGGATGCCGGCCTATACTGCGGATACGACGGGAGACGGTGTGTTGTCGTCGGCGGACCGCCAAGTTGTCGAGGCCGCGCTCTTTGCGCAGCGCGGCGTCCAACTGATGCCCAATCCTGAGTTTGATATCAGAGCTGACGTACTAGGTCGAGGTGTTGTGGACGCGGATGCCTTAGAGTGGGTATCTCGCGCGGTCGCGGAGACCGGTGGTCCACTTGGAGCTTATGACAGGAGACCAGTTACCGTTGCATGGCATTACGGGTGGTACAACCGAGCGGCTCGCCCCCCCAGACTTCAAACCGTTGGTTTACTTGGTGGTGACTATGCTTCATGGGACCACAACGTTGAAGGTCGGTTCAATCGGCTGAAAAATGAATTCGGGATTACTGTTGATGTTCTCAGTTGGATTAGCCCTCGGGACAATTTCGATTTACTCAGAAATTATCGCAGCGGATATTTCCAAGCCGACCAACTCGAGACTCGTTACGCGGCTTTGTTGTATGAGAGCACGATTAGTTTGCCGATGCAGGGAGCTAGAATCGATTTTCGATCCCAAGCTGTGCAGGAACTAATCGTACAAGACTTTGAAGACATGGCCATGTTCTTCCAAGAAATACGGAATTCGTCGGCCCGCGTGTTTACCTTGGACGAGCGACCGGTCATATTTCTGTTTGGGTCGCACACATGGGGACTGTTTTCACGTCTGATACAGCAATCAGATGCGCTTGACCGGATTCTTCAATCGGCTCGCGAGAGGTTTGCTCGTGTCTATGGTAGTTTTCCGTACCTCGTCGGTGAAGAAGTTCTACGGTCCTTTGAGACTGAGCTTGACGAGAGTCGATGGCGCCGTATGGTGAATTTTGACGCTATCTATACCTACCATCACGCCACCAACATGAAAAAAGGGCCGACTGTGGAGCTTCCGGTTGGGTCGTGGTATATCCAGAATCAAGTAAAGGCGTTGCGGAAAACGATCAGTGCTGTGAGATGGGTCGCGAACCGATATACACGGAACCCCATACTGATTATTCCCAACTTAGCCCCTGGATTTGCAAAACCAGGCTATCCGTCTTTAACCATGAATCGTGGCAGCTATCTCGATTTGATGCGTGCGATTCAACCCGTTTATGTAAACGAATACTTGGTTCCGTATTGGGGGTCGACGCTTGGAACGTCACTCTTACCGGCGCCTATTTATGCGGTCGGGTCTTGGAATGAGGAGTGGGAGGGACATTGTGTGTTTCCGTCGCGCTTTAATCTTGCGTTAAATTCCGACGATCAACACGGGTTTGGTATTCCCATGGCGATCAAACAGATGTTTGGGTGGAATCACTACGCAACCCGTCCGATTGCGAACGAGTTGATGAAACCTAGTACTCTTGATGAGAATGGGATTGACACTCGAGGCCGATGGGGTCTAGGTTGAACGTGAGTATTTCGGACATTCCAACTCATTTGTAGGAGGAATTATGGACGTCGACAGGCGAAAGTTTTTTGCTTCGGTAGGTGGCGTAGCCGCAGTGGCAGTCTTATCCCACGAAGATCAAGCGGAGGCCCTCGAGCATTTCATGACGGATGTACTTGATCGAATGGGGCAATTTGGGCAGCCTGGCTCGTCTGCTGTCGAGGAGATCGGTTAAATTAATGAAACCGTCTACTTGTGCCCCTGCCATAACAGTACGTTCACTTTGACTGAGAGCGAGCGCCTAGGTGGGCTCGTTCCTCGGGGATTGTATCGCTTTCGAGTCACCGCCGTGACCGATACTGCGGTTGAGATCGGTGAATTAGAAGAGGATGTTCTGCTGTTCTTCTGAGATGTCCTAGGTCAGCTTGGACCTAATTGATTCCCAGTAATTCAACATCGAACACCAACGTCGCCCCAGGGGGAATAGCCCCACCCGCCGCACCTCTGTCACCGTAACCGAGATCAGACGGAATCCAGAACCGTCGTTTCTCTCCAACGACCATTAGTTGTACGCCCTCTGTCCAACCACCGATGACGCGGTTCAGTGGAAATGTGGCCGGCGCACCCCGAGTAACGGAGCTATCGAACATCGCACCCGTTGTCAGCCAACCCGTGTAATGTACGGTGACTTCGTCAGTGGCGGCCGGATGTTCGGAGCCGGTACCTGTCTGAATAACCTTCCAAGCCAAGCCTGAACTGCTTGTTTCGGCGTCACCCGGCGCCGCGGCGACATCGTCGGGGGCGGGAATCTGAGCGCTGGCAGCAGCGAGACCGAAAACCAAGACACCAGTAAGAAGAAATGAGAACGTTTGCGGAATCATCGATTGAATCATGTGGCTATGGTATCACTGACCGGGGTGTTGGCGGTGACGCTCTGTTATGTATGAAATGTTGGTGAAGCTTTTATCAGTCATCGTGGTCTGAGGCGAGGAACCGCCCGCTGACGCTATAATCAGGTCTCCTATCCATGCGTATCACGTACATCACGGCTGGGGCAGGCGGCATGTACTGTGGCAGTTGCATTCGTGATAATGCCTTGGCCGCGGCCCTGATGGAATCAGGCCACGAGGTGCTCTTGCTCCCGATGTACACACCGACACTGACTGACGAGCAGAACGTCAGTGCCGAACGAGTGTTCTTCGGTGGCCTCAGTGTCTACCTCGAACAATATGTATCCCTCTTTCGTTACACCCCATGGCTGGTTGATCGTCTGTGGGAGGCTCCATGGTTGATTCGAGCTGTGTCTGGTCGTGGCGTGAAAACAGTTCCTGAAGAACTGGGTGCGCTCACGGTCTCTGTATTGGCAGGACGCCACGGTCATCAAGCAAAAGAGATCGACAAGTTAGTTCACTGGTTACGGCACGAACCCAAACCTGATGTTGTCGATATATCAAATTCAATGCTGATAGCGTTGGCGAGCCCCATAAAGGAGGCGCTTGGTGTTCCTGTTTGCTGCACGTTACAGGGAGAAGATATCTTTCTTGATCATCTGAGTGAACCGTATCGAACACAGGCGCTGCAACTCATCCGTGACAATGTGTCCCATGTCGATCGGTTTGTCGCCATTAGCGATTACTACGCTGAACGAATGTGTCGCTATTTGGAAGTGCCTGGAGCCAAGGTCGATGTGGTGCCTCTAGGTATCAATGTTACGGGCTATCAACCGGGTCGGAGTGAAGAACGAGTCCTGGAAAAGTTTGTGGTGGGATATTTTGGTCGCATTGCCAGGGAAAAAGGAATTCACTTGTTACTCGACGCATTTCACGAACTAAAGACACGAATCCGCCAGGACGCGGTGTCTTTACGGATTGCTGGTTATGTTGGTCCTGAGCACAGCGGATACTTGGAGGAACTCAAGTGGCAGGTTGAAGAGTGGGGACTCTCGAATGCTGTCTCCTTTGATGGGACTTTGGACCAGCCGCAGAAGGCGAAATTTTATCGAGAACTTGATCTGTTTGCGATGCCGGCCATCTACGACGATCCCAAAGGCTTGGCGCTTCTGGAAGCGATGGCCTGTGGTGTTCCAGTGGTTGCGCCTCGGCGCGGTACGTACAGCGAGATGATTGAGCGTACGGGTGGAGGGGTATTGGTGGAGCCGGACGATGTTAATGCTTTAGTCGAAGCATTGACGGAGTTACAGGCAGACCCGGCGCGACGGGTAAACCTTGGAGCAACGGGTGCCGCCGGCGTGCGTGAGCACTACAGTGCAGACCGCATGGCCAAAGCGGCACTGTCCATTTATGCAACGCTTGCTAGACGTCCACCCTCATCAGACTAACCGGTCGCGTGACAATCGGTGACTGTAGACCCACCACGTCCAGACTAGTGTGACGGTGATTGATGCTCCAAACCACCGCAGCGGTCCTGGGACAAAGATAACGGCACCGTTGAGGATCATTACGAAGAAGACAGTCCAAGTTATTCGTTGAATCCACACCGGTCGGTTTATATAGTTAGTTGGCCTTAACCACCACCAGGCAGTTTCCCCGCACCAGAAAATCGTGAACAGATAATTAATAAAAATACCTCCGCTCCAGCTAGTGCCTATGAATGCTTCTGTTTGTCGCAGAGTTTCGGCAGCGGCGACTGTGTGGCTCCAGTCGTAGCTATTGTGAAAGGCAGACACGACATGGGTGACATAGAGGAGGCAACCGAGACTCCAGAGTGTTCGTGACCGGCGGTTGTCTGCGTTGCCCAGGAGTCCCGACCGGTAGACCTCAGCGCCAGTATAGGTAACAAGTGCCACCCAGATAGTTGCTCGGGTCAAGACGTCTAGGTTGTCCATAGATCTAGGTATCTGTCGCTTCGTCTCAGTGGAGTTCTTCAACTGAGACCGAGTGTTTCGGGCATACTATGAAGACGCGGTAGAGATCATGCGTCATCTTGAGCGACCAGTCATTCTACGAGCAAGACATTTTCTTGTTGGGGCCATCATTGCCTCAGTGTCACTTGTAGCGACCGGAACACGAGCAATCGACGAAAATCTGCCATCTTCGCTTCCAGATTCGGAAGTGCGTGATGAGCTGTTGTTTCGCGCCGATGAACTACCGAGATTGCGCAGTTTACTGGTATCAGTCGATGGGCAGCTCGTTGAGGAACACTATTACCATGGTGCTACGGCCAGTAGACTAGCCAACGTTAAATCGGTCTCTAAATCGATCATCTCACTGCTCGTTGGGATTGCTATCGACCGGGGACATATTGCCGGCGTCGACCAGAGCGTAAGCGATTATTTTCCGGAGTATTTCAGTCCTGGTGCCAATCTTGAGCACACAGAAATCACAGTTGAAAATTTGCTGTCAATGCAGGCTGGTCTTGAAACCACTAGCAATCGGAACTATGGCCGATGGGTCCAGAGCGCCAATTGGACTCATCACATATTGACGCGCCCGATAGTCGATAGGCCTGGCGGCCGACGAATTTATAGTACTGGAAATACCCATTTGCTTTCGGCAATTCTCGGCAAAGTAAGTGGAGTAAATACGCTTGAATTTGCTCGGAAAAGATTGGCTGAGCCATTAGGTTTTACTTTGCCCGCGTGGTATCAGGACCCTCAGGGTATCTACTTCGGCGGAAATGAAATGCAGATGACGCCGCGATCGATGGTGGCGATTGGACAACTCGTACTTTCGTGCGGGATGCACAACGGCATTCAGATTGTCTCCGAAGACTGGGTACACCAGTCACTGGAACCTCGCTCTCGTTCTGAACGTTCAGGGAGAGAATACGGCTATGGTTGGTGGATGCGAAGGCTTGCCGGTTACCAGACGTACTACGCTTGGGGCTACGGGGGGCAGTTTATTTTTGTGGTTCCGAAGCTAAGCTTGGTTGTCGTTACAACGTCGTCACCAAATCCAGGTGACGGTCGGCGAGCTCACCTGACAAATCTTTACAGTCTTGTGGAGAACCAGATTATTCCGGCTGTTCATCAACGCGACTAGGATTCGGCACGACGCGTAGTGTCTGTTGAGTAATAATTGGTTGTCGAGTACCGGTGTGCTGATTGTAGAGTCAGACCTGCGAGTTATGGATGTGACCGGGGTGACGACAGAGGTGAGAAGAATATCATGAGATTCAAGAGATTCCCTGGAACGATAGTTGTTTTTGGGCTTGGCTTGTTCTTGTTAGCGTGTGGGCCGGCTCCGATGGAACCGGAGATGTCACTGGAGGAAGTCGAAACTGTGGGGATGCCTAGTGCCGGTGTCGTCGACCGCATAGACGATCGATTAAATGAGCTTATTCCCACTGATGCCATCATTGAGAAATTGGCGGATGGTTTCCAGTTTGTCGAGGGGCCCGTCTGGATTCGTGACGAGTCGAGGTTGCTGTTTTCCGATATTCGCACCAACACGATCTATCAGTGGACGGAGTCGGAGGGAACGAGTGTGTTCATGCGACCAGTCTTCGAGGGCGACGAGACGGGTCTTGGTTCCCTGAGCTCGAACGGCTTAACACTGGATGCTGAAGGTCGACTCGTCATGTGCGAGCATGGCAATAGGCAGGTGGCGAGGATTGAGGCGGATGGCACACGAACGATTCTGGCCGATAACTATGACGGTCTCCGCTTAAACAGCCCGAACGATGCTGTCTATGCTTCTGACGGGTCGCTGTATTTTACGGATCCGGCCTATGGCCTCGCAGGCACCGAGTCGTCGCCGTTAAGGGAACTGGATTTTAACGGTATCTACCGTTTACATCCGAATGGTGAGTTGCAGTTACTCTATCGCGAACAGAGTCGTCCTAACGGTATAGCGTTGTCGCCGGATGAGGCGACTTTATACGTAGCAAATTCTGATGCTGCTGAGGCGGTGTGGATGGCGTACGATGTAAGCGCTGATGGTTTGTCAAACCCGCGCGTTTTCTACGACGTTACAGGAACAGAAGCTGAGGGCGCTGCAGATGGTCTAAAAGTCGACATCGAGGGGAATCTCTTTGCGACGGGACCCGGTGGTGTCTGGATCTTTGCGCCAGATGGCACCCATCTCGGCACGATTCGGCCGGACGAAGTGCCGGCAAATGTTGGCTGGGGTGATGACGGCCGCTCTCTATATATGACAGCTCGAACAGGGCTATACCGGATCCGCTTAACCACGCAAGGTGTGATTCCAGGGTCGTAATTGGTCGGTTGACGAAATCGACTAGTGACTGTACTTGGGCGTAACAGATATCTTCGCCGAAGTACCAAAATGGTCAGCTAGCTCTCCTATAGTTAGTTGTCGGCGTTTGCGAAAATGCCGAATAATATCTCCGAGGCCGAACTGAACCGGTGTGCCTTGGCTGATTGCCAAATGCTTGCACCGCTAGAGCCCAGATCTTGCAACTTAGACCGATTCTAGCTCTGATGACGATGGCTTCTCAATAGTCACTTCAAATGCCGGAGGAACCTGGTGCCATAATTCGACCACTGAGTAACCGAGGGCTTTCGCAAGTGTACGCAGGTTTCTGGAACGGTAGTCACCGCCGTTCTCGATTGCCTGAATGGTCGTTGTCGAAAGGTTTGCCTTTTCTGCTAATTGCTTGGCTGTGAGACCTTTTCTTTGCCTAGTTTTTCGGATTACATCACCCAACGAAAACTCTATACGTTCTTTCATTAATCTAATTTTCTCCATATTTGCTGGATTGACGTTGTCGTAGTCCTCCAGAGCAATTGCAGTCTTTTTAGTGCGTTTGTTTGATATCAGTGAGCCAAAGGCTTGTTCAGGCCTTAGGCTCACTGAGTGGGATTACCAGTCGTAGGCTAATGACGTAATAATGCTGATGCCTGGACTTGAATATCGATCGATGACCGGATCGTTAGTTGCACGGCCTCTCACATTCCACCATTCGAAATAGGTTTTGTCTGTCAAATTGAGGATGCCAAGACGAAACATTAATGTCTCGGTAAGTGAAACTGAGTTTAGGAAGTCAACGATGCTATATGGTTTTGGTGCGTACTGATCTTCTCCAGCATTCTCAATACTTTGTCCTTGAACGAATCGCACGGAAAGATCACTTGTCCACCGGCCGCTTTCGTGTAAGTACTGAAAACCAATGACACCTTCATTTGGTGCGATTGAGCCAAGAGGAACCTCTTTGTCGCTCGAGACATCGGTGCCTTCGATTACGGCGTAGCTTCCTCGGAGTTTTACAGTATCAGCTAGAAACGTCTCGGCCCTAAGTTCGAGACCATTGATATTTACTTGTGACACATTTTGACTCTGGAATTCGAGCAAGCCAGTTCGCCAGTTAAATCCAGTCGTCGATAATTCGATGAAATCATCGTAGCGATTTGAAAACCCGGTTACCGAAAAGCTAGAGCTATTAAGCGCGGCCCGGAGGCCGACCTCTATGTTGTCGCTTCGCTCGGCTTTTAGTGCAGGATTTGGCAGAGCAGTGTATCCACTTTGCACGTTCGTAAATCCACTGTTTATGTCGCTATAAGGCGGAGCACGAAAACCACCCGCGTACTGGGCATGAATGGTAAAGATATCCGAAAGCTGAATAGCGGCACCGACTTTGGGCGACACGGCATCGGCAGAAAAGTCGGCTGGTGTCGGGCTTAGACTCGCCAAAAAAATCGCATCATCCTGGTCAGCGTCAAGTGAGAAATTGTCATACCTTACTCCTGGTACTAATGTTAATCGTCCCATTTGGAGTTCGGCTTGTATGTAAGCACCCGTTTCAGCAACATCACTTTTGGGAAAGTATTTTGTAGGGAACACTAGGCTCGATCGAATCGGTAAACCGGTTCTGGCGTGCGTGTCGACGCGGTTGCGTAGGACGTCAAACCTGTCACGATAGGCGCTTCCACCAAATGTCAGAAGGACTCCTCGATTCGCCTGCCCGATCCACTTTTGCCCTCGAATCGTTCCACCGAGACCACGTTGTTCAAATGCGAGGCTGCCATTTCGAAATGCAGGTATGGGCGGACCAAATCCCATGGTTGTGCGGGTTTCGTCGACCACCTGCGAGGTGTCGTTGGCCTGACCGTAAAAACTCCAAGCTAGGACGTCAAGGCCGGTACGCTCTACAAGCGTATGGTCGATGGACATGCGCCATCGGTCTTGTTTGTCAATGGCCTTTATGGCTGATGTGCTGATGGTCATGGGGCCGTAGCGTCGTTGTCCCAATTGAGAAAATACATTGGAAGTAACGTCGGTATCGTAGGTTTCACCAGTTAGGCGAAGGACATTTCCTGGTGAGCCAGTAAAGACGAACTTTGCCAACATTTGTTGACTGGAACGATCCTGTGGGTTTGGTGTCGTCCGTGTGGCATCGGTAGTACTTACTGTGCCTTTGTTATGGAATTCGTGTCCACGATTGACGCTCGCGAACAAAGACGCTTGGAAACGGCTGTTCCCGCCGGCGATCGCTGTGTTTAAGCTTGCATCGTCAGCCCGACTATCCCAGGTCGTTTTGACTCCGATATGGAAGGGTTTGTTTCTCAGGTAGTCAGATGGGTCTTTAGTGAAGAGTGAGACAACACCACCGAGAGCATCACTTCCATACAATGCTGAATTAGCACTGCGTACGATTTCAACAGATTGCAGAACGTCAATATCTAGGGATGTCTGATGGACGTTAAAGGGTCCGAAATCAAATTGTTCTGAGGTTTGGACACCATCGACTTGTGTCATCACCCGGTTTCCACCCACACCTCGAATATTGAACCCATTAAGCCCTAAGCGCGTGATGTTGTTTTCAACATAAACACCGGGTTCGTATTTAACAAGGTCCCCAATGTTTTCCATTAATCGATCTTGGATCGTACTGGAACTAATAACTGACACTACTCCTGGTGTGTTGCGGAGTGTTGATGGGTTGAGGGTTGCAGTAACCGTGACCGAGTCGAGGTATGTTAATGGGGGACCATCGGGGTCCTCGCTAGTTTGTCCTGTACTTTGCTCGTTGGTCGATTGCGTGATACCAGTGTTCTGCTGGGCTACGATGACGGCCGGCTGTCCTAAAAAGAGCAGCCCGCCCACGAGAACCATGAGTGCTAGAACACGTGGTCGCACAATAAGCACCTTTCGGATTTGTTGTCGCGTGAGGTTCATTCATATACTCCTGCAGGGTTGCCGGCACGCTCCATGCGTGTCGGTGCTTGAAACGGAGGCACTCGTTTGTTTGTTGAAGCGTGATTTCGATAGTCCCCAGGACCGATTCGTATTATTTCTCGTCCTGCACGTAAAACGATCGCGCCATCTACTACTGCATAGCCAGTGACCGGATCACCTACGGAAAGGTGATTGGTTGCCACGACATGTGGACCGTCGGCGGTGGCACGTAAGACTTCCGTAACCCCATTAGTACCGAAGAAATAGACATAACCCTTATAGCCAAGCGGTGTAGCCCATACAGAGGAGGGGAGACGATGGCTCCACCGTCGTGTACCGGTGTCTAAATCAACACATCGCGCCACCCCTGCCGGGTTTACCCAATAGGCACAACTGGTATAGACAAGAGGAGAGCCAAAATTTGATGCAGAGTCAGCACGCCACGCGACGGAGGAGTCGGCGAGTTGACCTTTGCCGCCGCGTCGCAGGGCGAGATTTGCTTCGACACCTAACCCACCTGTAATCACAAGGTTGTCGGTGACGGTCGGTGACGGTACGTTGTTACCAGTAAGGCCGTCGAAGGTCCATATCAGTTGCCCTGTATCGGAATCAAAACCTTGAACCTGTCCAGAGGCGCTAACAACGATCTCATGGCCATCAGGCGAGATCGCTGGGGTGCTCCAGGCAACGCCCGCTTTTCGGTCTGTCTTCCATAAGGTGTCACCGGTTGTTCGTTCTATTGAAATAAGATAGGAGTAGTCATGACGAGCAAGGAAGACAACGACTGCTTGAGGTGTAAGAATTAATGAGCTTCCGACACCGTGATTGCCGCCGAAGGATCCATAATCGTCGCTCAGGTCACGATGCCACGAAATGTCTCCAGCATGGTTAACCGCATACAGATCACCACTAGCAAAGAGTGCATAAACTCGTTCTTCATCAACGGCAGGTGTTGGTGCCGCTTTCGAAACGTAGTCGTTAAACTCGTGTTGTTCTGATGCTATAAATGCCCGATGCCATTGTTCCTTGCCGTCCGAAAGGCGGAGTGCGCTGATCCAGAGCGTTTCCTTTGAGTCACCTTCAATCGAGGTCAGAAATATCGTGTCGTTCCAGATTACCGGGCTTGATTGGCCGACGGATGGGGTTAATACTCGCCACATGACGTTGTCACTTGACCATTTGAGCGGGACATTCGCTGCTCTACTCACGTTTCTGCCCAAGTAACCTCGGAATTGTGGCCATGTTTTTTGTTGATTGACGTGATGGTTCGTGTCTGCGGTTCGGCGATCTTGAAAATCAGGTCGGTCTTGTGCCCAGGCAGGTGGGATAATGCTGATTACGCACAAGGCCACTCTGACCGCTGAGATTGTCGATATTCTTCGCATGATTGGTAATGTGCGTGATCTTGTTAGCGGACAGCTATTGCGCAATTAGGAGATGTTGACCCTTGAAGACATGTAGTGGTTGCGTCGGTCGGACGCCATCCGGTCGAATCTGAAAGCAGTGCGGCGCCTTCATTCAATTTTTCACTTACCCACTCTGCAAACAACGGATGTGGTGCAAATCCTGTTCCGATACGGACGTGATTGAATTTGCCCAGGTGGTCAGGCTCGGGTCCAGACAGCGTTGTTCGAGCTGGGATTACAATTACATTTCTTCCTAGGTCTTCTTCTTCCTGCACGATGGCCATAATGTTGGCTTCGGCAGTTTCACGGTGTTGGGGCCAGTCCTCTCTCCAATTTGCCCAGCGGAAGCTAGCAAAGCCATCACCTTGCTCACGCATTTGAACCGCGATGGATTTGAGGTTCTTCAACCATCTTTGGTTGTCTTCGTCGGCACCTGCTCCGTGCCCTAGCAGAAGGACTGTTTCATTTGAAGGATTAGTCGATAGTTCTCGTGCGCGCTCAAGAAGACCTCGTGCAAACAGTGGATGATTTTCTATGCCACCGACCGTTGTGAAAATTGAAGCTGAACGGATCCGTGACGGACGAGCCATTCCCATTGTTGGTCCCGGTTGATCACCGAGTCCGATGAGAAATTCAATCCGGTCTCGAAAAGAAGAAGCTTGTGAAAAGACTCGCAGCACCACAATACCTCTGGCGCCGCGTTCTTCCAGCCGTGTTACGGCCCGGCTCAGAACTTGTGAATCAGCCATTGAGAACGCGTACTCGATGCGTCGATTTTGGACGATTTGACTCAAGGGTTTCCGAATCGATTCGTTCCAGTCAATGTCCGCGCCATGTGGCATGATGACGAAACCAATTTCTTCGTCGGTGAGCCTGATCCAACTGTTCGCTTCTCGCGCCATCCATGTAGTTATTAGAGGATGAGGCAGTGCCGGGTTGACCATTTCGACGGAAAGATCTGCCAGGCTCCGTCCGAGTGAGTGCGTCAGATCCATCATAGAGTCCATGCGTTGTCCGAAGTGCAGTGGGACGAACAGGACGCGCTGATAATTTGCAGTTAGTCGTTCAGCTTCGTCGCGTAACCTCCGGAACGAATCCTCTTGCTGATCCGTACCACCAGCGTGATGGCGCAGAGCAACGGCCACAGATTCGGTATTGGGGAAATAAGTTGTGGTTCTTTCGAGCAGTTGATCAAGCTCATCCTCCATAGCGCTGACAGCGGTGTCGTCAATCGCCCCGAAACCTACAACAAGCATTGCTGTATCGGTTGCGCTATCGCTGTGTAAAGCATGTTGACTATTTGAGGTACGAAGAGTGTTCCGGAATCGATCGATAAGAAGTTCTTCTGCAAGGAAGGAAAGCCCGAATGGCGTCGCGATAGCGACGCTGTGACGGAAGCGTGAAAGTTCTTGTTCCAAGCGCGTGAGCAGTGAGTGTGACGGTGCGAAAAATAGAGGGAGTACAGCGATACGTTCAGCGCCGCGACTCTCTAGTCTTTCCATAGCTGGTGTTACATAGCGGAGGGCGTTCCCATACCAAGGAATGAAGGCAAGGTCGGACCGGTAATGTTCTGAGAACCCAGCGAATGCGTCTCTGATTTCTTCATTGCCAAGAAACCCCCTGTCAGGAGCAACCACTAGAAATCCAATATTCCCTGGATCGGCTGGTGCATTAATCTTCGACTGGCTGATGGCTAGCGAAGAAATGATGTCGTGATTCTGGGTATAGGCCGTTGGTGGTAAAACAAACAGAATGGTTGTGGTTAATACTGTAATCAGGATCTTGGGTGTAATGGTCATGATTTATTTCCAGGTTTCGCTAAATTTGTTCGGAGACGAATTCCATCGGTCACCGTATTTCGCTTCTGCTAAGTAGACCACCGCAAAGTACAAGGTAAAACTCCCACAAAAGGTAATTACATCAAGCACCGTTACCGTAGTGGTAAGGGCGAGAGATAATCCGAAAACCAATATCTTCATGACAAATGAACGAATCAGTAAACGCGTTAAACTTTCCGGCGTCCGTGGAATCGAATCGGCAGTCGAAATAGTCGAGTCATCAGGCTCTGTGGACTGGTATCCAGTAGACTGCTTATTGAGATCCAGTCTCAATAAGGTTAAATATACGACTAATTTTGTCGCATATCAACTTTTAGTTAATTCAAAAGCTCAGATGCCGATACGTCATGTTCTAGATAATCTTCGACGGCATCAACTAACTCGTGACAATCAACGCCTTATCGCTGTTTAGCAAGGCCTTCTTCATGTCGTCTTTTTGCAGTAGTTGCTCTTGACCGAAGGCCAGTTGATATTGCTTGGTTGGATGGTTGTCGACATATGCTGCGGTCCACAAGAATTACAACGCGATCGGGATAGTCGACAGGGAGACGTTGAATAATCGCGTTCAAACTAAACTAGTCATCCATTAACGATAGTCCCTAAAAAATGTTCGCACGTCGTCAAGAAAGACCTCTGGTTCTTCCAATGCGGCAAAGTGTCCACCGTTAGGTATTTCCGTCCAGCGCACTAGGTTGTACCAGGCTTCGGCCCATTGACGAGGGAAAATGTAAAGTTCTGCTGGAAAGATCAACGCCGCCGTCGGTACTTCAACGTAGCCGAGTGGCTCGGTTGATTCAACATTTCGACTTTCGTAATAAATCCTGGTCGACGACGTAATTGTTCCAGTGACCCAATAGATCGTGATGTTGGTCAGTAGTTCATCTTTAGTGAACTTACTTTCAATGTTCCCGTTGATATCGCTCCAGCCGTGGAATTTTTCGACAATCCATCCGGCCAACCCAGCGGGCGAGTCGTGCAAGCCGTAACCTAGTGTCTGAGGCTTCGTTCCTTGAATCCCTTGATAGCCGGTTTCATTGGCCATAAAGGCTTGACGTTCACGCATCCGCTCAAGTTCCGACGCCGATACTCCAGCTGTCGGGTCGTCAACTCCTGGTGGAGGGGCTGCAAGTAACATGGTCAAATGGAGTGCGGCGACGCGGTCAGGGTATTTGAACGCGTGCCATCGGCTAATAATGCTTCCCCAGTCACCACCTTGGGTCACGTATCGCTCGTAGCCGATTTTTTTCATCAATTTCGCGAAGATATCCGTCATTCTCTCCGGGTCAAACCCACGTTCGGTCGGTTTGTCAGAAAAGCCGAACCCGGGAAGTGACGGGATAATGACGTGAAAGGCATCCGCAGGGTCGCCTCCATACGATGCAGGGTCGGTCAGCGGCCCAAGAACCTTCGTGAATTCAGCAAATGATCCAGGCCATCCGTGGGTGATGAGTAGCGGGAGCGCATCTTCATTGGCCGAGCGTTGGTGGAGGAAGTGGATGTCCAATCCGTCGATTGAGGTTTTGAACTGGTCGAATTCATTCAGCGCAGCTTCTTGTTCTCGCCAATCGAAACCGTCTTCCCAGTAACCTAATAACTCTTCAAGGTAGGTCCGGTCCGTTCCATATTCCCAGCCGGTTCCTACTATCTGATCCGGGAGTCGACGTTGCGACAGTCGAAGCCGAAGGTCGACTAAAGTTGACTCAGGGATGTTGATTTCGAACGGGCGAATTGCCTCAGGATCAATTGTTTCATCGACCTGCGATTGAATGTCCATTGCTTCAGGCACAGAATTCGATTCAGCCCCACCGCAACTGGCAAGACACAGCAGTATCCCTAGGAGCGGGAAGAGGTGAACAGCGGTTTGTTTCTTCACGAGAAGATTATGACATGGTGGGTATCACAATCAGAATTCTCCGGGACAATTTCAAGACAGAGCATCGACTCGGTCGAGTCGATCCAAGTCTCTCCGTGAGAGTAACGTCCCGGAAGGGGGAGGTGTGTTGCGACACTCCATCCCATCCGGTTTCTCGAAGTCAGGTTTCACTGATTACTCATGGATTGTCGTTCTCGCTCGACGAGTTGCCGGCGCAGGATCTTGCCTGATGGGACTTTCGGAATTGCGTCAATGAACTCGACTTTCCGAACCTTTTTCTGTGGACTGACTCGTTCGGCAACATAGGCGATTACCTCATCAGCTGTCAGCGTAGTATCAGGCTTAACCACAACGAAGGCCTTTGGTATTTCTCCCGCTTCCTCATCCGGACTTGGAATGACAGCCACGTCGGCTACAGCCGGGTGAGACTGTATGATCCCTTCCAGTTCGGCCGGGGCAACTTGGAGTCCTTTGTATTTGATCAGTTCTTTGACACGGTCGACAACGTACAGGTAACCATCGTCGTCGGCTTTGCCGATGTCACCAGAGTGCAGCCAGTTGTCGTTGTCGATCATGTCTTCTGTCGCCGAAGGGTTATTCAGGTAGCCTTTCATCACCTGAGGTCCTCGGATCCACACTTCTCCCAAGTCGCCTTGAGCTGCGTCCTCGTGTGAACTGAGGTCCACAATGCGATATTCCGTGTTCGGCAGGGCGGTCCCTACCGAGGCGACTTTGATTTCGCGAGCTTTAGGATTGATATGGGTGGCTGGACTCGTTTCGGTTAAGCCATACGCTTGACGGACGATGACATTGTTGCGCGTTGCGCAAGTTGTGGCGACCGATTCTGGCAGCGGTGCGGCACCGGACATGATGTCGTCTAGCGTGGACAGGTCGTAGCGGTCGACCACGGGGTGCTTGGCTAACGCGAGGACGAGTGGTGGCACTAGATAGGCTGTGGTGATTTTATGCTTCTGGATGAGGTCGAGAAACTGTTCAAGTTCGAACCGTGGCATTGTGACGACGGTGGCGCCGGCCCGAAGTGTATTGCACATGATCGCAGTCATACCGTAGATGTGGTAGAAGGGTAAGATGCCCATCAGTACTTCGGTTTCGGCTGTTGCTTCCACCCCAAGAATCTGGCTGAGGTTCGCGACGATGTTGTAGTGGGTTAGCATCACCCCTTTTGACAGCCCGGTCGTGCCACTGGAGTAAGGTAGCGCCACTAGGTCTTCCTTGGGGTCGATTTCAATCTGCGGAGCTTCCCCAGCGATCATGAGGTCAGCGAACGGTGTCGCGCCCTCAGCTTCGCCGAACACGAAGATTTCCTTTACCCCTGTGTCCTTGATGGCTTCTCGCGCGGCATCGAGAAACTGCGGAATGGTTACAAGGTAGGTCGCCCCTGAATCTAGTAACTGGTGACGAAGTTCCTTTGCGGTGTACGTCGGATTGATCGTTGTGTTGACGCCGCCCGCACTAGCGACTCCAAAGAAAGCAATAGCATATTCCGGAATATTCGGACTGTAGATTGCAAACACGTCACCTTTACTGAATCTGCGTGCTGCCAGACCTGTCGCAGTGCGTTTGACTGCGGTCGTTAACTGTCCGTAGGTAAGGGTGCGATTGGTAGGGCCGTCAATTAGAGCTGGTTTGTCTGCCCATTGGTCGGCGTGTTCAAAGAGATAGGTCGGAAGCGATACGACCGGTATTTCGACATCTGGAAACGGGCTGCGATAGATCATGGGAACCTCGTCGTTATTTGTGAACTCTTAACTAATACTGGTGCCACCATCCACCGGAATAATGGCGCCGTTGGTGTACGCCCCAGCTCTCGATGCAAGATAGATAGTCACTCCAGCCATTTCTTCTGCTTTGCCGATCCGTTGTAGCGGACAGGCCTGTTCGATCGCTGGGCGATGTTCTTGTAGGGTTTGCTCAGTCATCTTACTTTCAAAGAAACCAGGTGCAACCGCATTGACCGTAATCTGTCGAGATGCAAGCTCGACTGCTAACGTTTTAGTCAGATGGTGTACTGCGGCTTTGCTAGCCGAGTACGCGAAAACAGGCGTGGGCAATATTGTTGAAACGTGAAGTCCGTCCATCGATCCGATGTTAATCACCCGACTTGGATCGTCTGACCGACCAGACCTCTCGAGCAGCGGCGATAACTCTTTCGTCAGAAAAAACAATGCAGTCAGATTGAGGTTGAGGACCTTTTGGAAACCATCTTCCGGATAGTCAAGCAAGGTGGCACCCCAATTAGTACCGGCATTGTTGACAAGGATATCTAGTGAGCCTTCTCTCGTCTGAAGCTCATGGACAAGTAATTTTCGACCCTCCGGCTTGGTGATGTCGGTCGAAATAGCATGGCACGGGCCGAGCGAGGAGAGTGCAGCAGCCGTTTGATCGCAGGCCTCGGTCTTCCGCGACGTAATGTACACCCGCGCGCCAGACCGAACGAACCCTTCGGCGACCATCCGTCCAATGCCTCGCGATCCACCGGTGACGAGTGCGACTTTGCCAGACAGCGAAAACAGTGTCGTGGCATCGATGCTAGTCATCTTTGAGAGGCATCATTGTAGACCAGGAATGTCTCAACTGTATCGGTTGTTGACGTGGAACCGGAATGTTGATTTAGAGGAGGTCCTCGCTAGGATGGGCTATGATTTTTTCCGCGACGGAATATCCGATTATTTTGAACACTGTTGCGGGCTCCAATGAGACCTGCGAGCGGTGACCAGATCTCAAAGGAACGTAAATGATACCGAGATTGTTGCCGGTTCAGATTCCGGAACACGAAACGGACGACGTTTCCTTAGCTTTGCGTCATGCGCAGGACGCGTTTGGTCTCGAGGGCGAATCGCCTACCAATTTTCTTAAAACGTTGGCACGACATCCCCCAGCAGTGGTTGGTCTCGCTCCGCTTGCCTGTTATATCACTCGAGAGTCGAGTATCTCGGCGTTCGATCAACGCCTGTTAGGACTGCGAGTCGCTTGGCTATGCCAGTCGCAGGTCATATGGGCAGAGCAAACTGTCGCCGCTCGTGCTCTTGGCTTAGGCGATCTCGAATTCAAACGTCTCGCCCAAGGACCTGATGCTGAGTGGGATGGCCAGGGTTCGGTCGTCCTGCGTGCAGCCGACGAAATTTACAGCCAGTCTTGTGTAACCGAGGCGACCTGGACAGCGTTAGAGGCTTGTTACAGCACGCGGCAGATCATAGACATCATCTTTACCGTCGCCGAGTACCTGATGTTTTCAATGTTGGCCAACAGTTTCAGGATACAGCCGGATGAACATTTTACAGAGGGGAGCGTTTCCCTAAAATCTCTTGGCCGAGAGGGGCGACCGGCACGCAGTCGACCTAGACGCCTGTCGGTCGCTCGTCTTGATCCCGTCCTGCCAGAGGACCGTACCCCTGAGCAACGTGCACTACTCGACCCTGGTGGCACCGGTCATCCGGCCATTAATCTGTTTGCAACACTTGTCCGATTTCCTACGCTCTATCAGGCACGCGCGGCGCAATCGACCTATATTCGGACAGCATCAACCTTATCCGGCCGCGTCCGGGAGATGCTTATCCTGCGTATGGGCTGGTTGTGCGAATCTGAGTACGAGTGGGCGCAACATGTTCCCATCGCTCGGCGAGAAGGTCTCTCGCTTGACCAGATCCGAAACCTGACACTTGGGTCGAATGCCCCCGGTTGGAGCGAACTCGATGCTGCCTTACTTCGCGCTACTGATGAACTGTTTCGTGACGACACCATCTCTGATGCGACTTGGGTCACGCTGGCTGGGTCCTTCACGGAACCTGAGTTGATCGATGTCGTGATTACCGTAGCCGGCTACCGTCTGGTGTCGGTGGTGTTGAACTCGATTGGTGTACAGATTGAACCCGGTACCGAAGGGTGGGCGCAGTATGTGGACTCGGTTCCAACTTAGGCCATATTTACCGCAATTGTCCGCGGGCGGGTGGATCTGTCCGGTTCTAGTCGTTTGCTGCCGCTCGCCGGTGTTCCTGATCAATTTCCTCGGGGAAAGATCTTTTTGGTTTCGACGACGTCATAATGTTCGAAGACACCGTGGATCATATAAGGGTCTTCCCCGAACGTCGCCCGAGCCGATTCAAGGTCATCGGCCTCAATGATGATTAAGCTGCCAGCCATGTTGCCGTCATCGTCCAAGACCGGTCCACCGTATTCAATGCGCCCAGCAGCGTCGAGTCGCGCCATATGTTCGAGGTGTGCGGGTCGGTGAGCCATTCGTTGGTCCAAGCCCTTCTTCCGGTCTTTAGCGATCAACGTGTATAGCGGCATAATCTGATTCTCCAGAAAAATCTTAGGCTGGGTGAAAGCCTACAACGAAAGATACGTTCGGCGTTCTCCTGATAAATCTTGCAGGTGGAAAGCTAAAGCATTCGTGTTCTGCGCCTCAACTTTTCGTGCGGCGGCAAGCACCGATGACGTCAGGAGGGTGTTTGTCAGAAACGTGCGCCTATTTCTGCCAACCATTTCACGGACCTCCAAGTGCATTGTATGTCAGGATTATTGCTTCATGGTCGATCTTGCTCCGTCCGCCGACCGTAAGGTGATTTGGTCTTGGTGTCTCTACGACTGGGCCAATTCGGCATTTACCACTCTCGTGGTGACGTTTGTGTATTCGACGTATTTTGCACAGACATTTGCCGATGACCCTGGTCGAGGCACTTTGCTCTGGTCGCGCGGGGTCACAGTAAGCGCGTTGTTGATTGCGGTATGTGCGCCGCTGGTCGGTGCGCTCGCTGACCAAGGCTACCGCCGGCGCTATTTCATTGGGTGTACGGTTCTCTGCTGTGCGATGACAGTCATCTTGGCTTTCATCCGGCCAAGTGCTGACAACGCCGTTCTTGTTGCGATGTTCGTTTTTGTCATTGCAAACGTTTCGTATGAACTCGGCCTGATCTTTTATAACGCATTCTTGCCGGATCTTGCCTCTACGAAGCGAATCGGCCGGGTATCCGGATATGGATGGGGATTGGGTTACGCTGGCGGACTTGTCTGTCTCGCGTTGGCGCTCCCATTTGCGACCGGAGATCCTCCGCCTTTCGGTGTCAGCACGGTTGAAGGGTTTAATGTCCGAGCGACGAACCTTCTTGTGGCGGCCTGGCTTCTCGTGTTCAGCATTCCGAGTTTTCTATTTGTCGGCAAATCGGATGCTGGCCGTTCAGGAATTGATCTCGGCGCGGCGATTACTCAGCTTACGCGGACGTTTCAGGGCCTTGGCCGTTATCGTCAAACGATGCGATTTCTCGTCGCACGCCTCGTCTATAACGACGGCTTGGTCACTATCTTTGCGTTTGGTGGGATCTACGCAGCTGGGACATTTGGTTTCACGATTTCCGAGGTAATCGTGTTTGGGATCGTTTTGAACGTTGTCGCGGGGCTTGGTGCTTTTCTATTTGGATTCGTTGACGACTGGCTGGGTGGGAAGAAGACGATCATGGTGAGCTTGGTCTTCTTGGCGCTGTCAACGTTCCTGGCTGCGATCGCACCAAGCCGTCTGTGGCTCTGGGTTGCTGGTATCGGAGTTGGATTTTTTCTGGGGCCGAATCAATCCGCGAGCCGGTCTTTGATGGGGCGGTTTGTTCCGAAAAAAAACGAGTCTGAGTTTTTCGGCTTTTTTGCGTTTTCTGGAAAAATTACGGCGTTTGCCGGACCGTTGTTACTCGGAATCTTGAGCGACGTATATTCCCAACGGGTCGGTGTTGCCAGCGTGGTGCTGTTTTTTGTCGCAGGGGGACTTCTGCTGCTTAGGGTTGACGAAGGGAACGTACGCACTGGCTCGGCATCCGGGGGTGCACATGCCGCCTAATCTCTTCAGCTTGACCGACAAGGTGGCTGTTGTGACGGGTTCTACGAGAGGTATTGGTAAAGCCATTGCAGAAGCCCTGGCGAGCTGCGGAGCCAAAGTTGTTATTTCGAGCCGCACGGCATCGACGTGTAGTGACGTCGCGGAGTCTATTTGCCATGGTGGTGGAGAGGCAGTGGCGATTCCGTGCAATGTGTCGCATGAAGCTGACCTGGACGTACTTGTTCAACGCACCATGGACGAGTGGCAACGTATCGATATCTTGGTGTGTAACGCTGCGGTGAATCCCCATTACGGTCCGATGGCTGAGGCATCAGGTGCCGTGTTCGACAAGGTCATGGATACGAATGTTAAATATGTTGCAGGACTCTGCCATCGCGTCATTCCCCAGATGGCCGCCAGAAAGGATGGAGTCGTCATTATCGTGTCCAGTATTGCTGGGTTCCGCGGGTTCGATAAACTAGGCGTGTATGCGTTGTCGAAGGCTGCTGAAATGCAACTGGCGCGCAACCTCGCGGTAGAGTGGGGACGTGACAATATCCGCGTGAACTGTTTAGCCCCTGGGCTGGTAAGGACTCAGTTTTCCAAGGCGCTTTGGCAGGACACAGAAACTCTGCGTCGGACCGTTGCCTCGCACCCACTCGGACGGATCGGGGCACCAGAAGATATCGCCGGAGCCGCGGTGTTCTTGGCTTCGCAGGCAGGTAGCTTTGTGACGGGGCAGACAATCGTGATCGATGGAGGAGTAACGATCTCTTCGGGTTAAAGGTGTCGTATCCGAATGATTCTGAATCTAGGGTGATACAGTTAATGCCGCGCCGAAATTTAACGAATTGATGTATGTGAACGAATAATTCAGAGCTGAGTTTTCGTGTGACCCTTTAACGGAAGCGTTGGAGATACGATGAGTATTCAATTTTACCAAATTATCCATTTTTTTTCGGTCATCATTTTGACTGCTGTTACGTTCTGGGCATTAGCATCACCGCAGCCTGAAAATCGGCGTCGGGTGATGATGTTTTCAGGCATTCTTGCGCTGCTTGCTCTGGTTAGCGGGTTTGGCATGTTGGCGCGTCTCGGGCTTTCAATGGCGCAAGGTTGGGTCTTCGTAAAATTGGCGTGTTGGTTGGGCTTCACGGCGGTGACGAGTCTGGCGTATCGACGCTCTGAGGGGCAGAGAAGGCCACTGGTACTCTTGACAGTGGTTGCAGTATTTCTAGCTGTCTATATGGTCGTCACGAAGCCGTTTTGAGGTCATCCTCACTGCTGATGATCGCTGTACCCTTGTTAGCCAAAGCGTCGATTTGTGGCCCGAGAGCAGCGAAGCGGGGGTCTTGCGTCTGGCCACGAAGAAACCGGATGTAAATCTGTTGCAGAATGACGACTAACTTGAATACCCCAAATGCGTAGTACCACACCATCTTGCTGACATCGAAACCCGTTTGTTCGGCATATCGCTGAATCACTTCGCGGCGACTGAGAAAGCCGGTTTCGTGGCTGGGCATGGCAGTGGTTTTTCGCCATGGTTCTGGGTCGCTTGGTTCTACCCAGACATTGAGCAAATATCCTAAATCCATCAGCGGGTCACCCCGTGTGGTCATGTCCCAGTCAAGTAATGCCGTTGCGCGGGTCGGGTCGGTCGAACTCAGCAGGATGTTGTCGAGTTTGTAGTCGTTGTGCAGGAGCGTCGTCACATGCGAGATAGGGGGGTCATTGGCTAGCCAGGATATGAGCCTATCGACTGCTGGCAGTTCGTGATTCTTGGCGGTATGCCAACGCTGAGACCAGCCGGTCAACTGGCGATCGACGAAACCTTTAGGATTCCCAAGATCGGATAACCCTACATCGGCCGGGTCGACCTTGTGCAGGGTGGCCAGTGTGTCCACGACCATGGTGCTGAGGCTTCGGACGGCCCGTGTGTTGCTCCTGAGTGATAACGGAAGTTCTGTTCTGATAACAAAACCCGTTCGTCGTTCCATAACGTGGAAGTCGACACCGAGTATCGATTTGTCTTGGCAGAGTGCAAGGCTTCTTGGCGCAAGAGGGAAGGCGACACCCAGTCGACTAAGTACATGGTGTTCTCGAGCCATATCGTGCGAGCTTGGCGTCACCGGACCGAGTGGCGGCCGACGTAGCACATATTCCGTAGTATCAAAGCGAACTAGATAAGTGAGATTCGCGTGTCCACCTCCGAATTGGCGCACGGATAAAGTGCCTTCCGTCGAGGGAAGGTGTGATCGTAGCCATGGCTCCAAGCGCGTCAGGTTTAGGGCCTCTTCAGCTCGGACGTTAATCAGCTCTGGGTCGTCTTGCATTTCGATAGACGGGAGAAGTCCCCCATATAATACGCGCGACCGCGGAGGTGATTCGATGGGGAGAGTGACGGGACTTACTAATCTGGAAGCACTGGTGGGCATGGAATTAGGGCCCAGTGGGTGGATAACTGTCAGCAATCAGATGGTCGCAGGTTTCTCGGACGTCACCGGAGACCGTCAATGGATTCACTTAGATGTGGAACGGACCCGAACTGAGTTGCCAGGTGGGGTACCGATTGTTCCGGGTCTTTTGACGTTGTCGGTTGGTTTTGAACTCGGTCACGGACTCTTGGACTTAAGTGGTGCTTCGAGAATCATCAATTACGGATACGACCGTGTGCGTTTTCCTGAATCTGTACCGGTGGCCACTAGAATCCGTGCGACGTAGACTTTACGGTCGGTTGAGCGCACGCGTCGGAATGCGTTGCGTTTGACAAGTACGTTTGTGGTGGAAGGTGAGGGACTGACGAAACCAGTGTGCGTCGCTGGTGCGGTCGTGCTGGTTTATGAATAAGACTGTTATTCATTAAGTTCCCACTTGGCGACGGCCTGTCGATGGACCTCATCTGGTCCGTCAAACAAACGGGTCGCTCTTGCCTGAGCCCAGGCCGCAGCAAGACCGAAGTCATCGCTAACTCCTGCGCCGCCGTGGATTTGAATTGCCCGGTCGATTACGCGTTGGGCCATATTGGGGGCGACGACCTTAATCATGGCTATTTCCGATCTCGCCGATTTATTTCCGACAGTATCCATCATGTGTGCGGCCTTCAGGGTCAGGAGTCGCGCTTGCTCAATTTCGATTCTTGAATCTGCAACGGCGTCTCGTACGACGCCCTGTTCCGCTAGTGGTTTACCAAAGGCGATTCTGGAACGCGCCCGGTCACACATGGCTTCAAGAGACCGTTCGGCCAAGCCGATCATTCGCATGCAATGGTGAATGCGCCCCGGCCCAAGACGACCTTGGGCAATTTCGAAACCGCGGCCTTCGCCGAGGAGAATATTGGTTTTTGGCACGCGCACATCGTTAAACGTGACTTCCCAATGCCCATGAGGAGCGTGGTCGTAACCGAACACCTGGAGCGGTCGAACCAGTGTGACTCCTGGCGTGTGCCTCGGTAATAGGATCATGGATTGTTGGCGGTGTCGTTCAGCGGCCGGGGACGTTTTGCCCATGAAGACGAACAATTGGCAGTCCGTATTGCCGGCACCTGAGATCCACCATTTTCGACCATTAAGAACGTAGTCATTACCGTCGACTTCAATACTGGCGCTGATGTTCGTCGCATCTGATGATGCCACTTGGGGTTCGGTCATGGCGTATGCCGACCGAATCCTGCCTTGGAGCAAGGGTTGCAACCACTCTTTTTGTTGGTCGTCTGTGCCGTAGCGAATCAGGACTTCTATGTTTCCCGTGTCTGGCGCCGAACAATTGAACACTTCGGGTGCAATTGGCGATCGCCCCATGACCTCGCAGAGAGGGGCGTATTCCGCGTTCGTCAGACCGGCGCCGTAATCACTCTCGGGGAGGAACAGGTTCCACAAGCCCGCCGTCTGAGCTGTGGATTTCATGGTGTCCATGATCGCTGGAGATTTCCAGCGATCATCGCCTGCCTCAAGTTGGTCAAAATATGTAGTCTCATTGGGATAGACCACGTCATCCATGAAGGTTTGTAGTTTTGCCAGAAGGGGCGAAACTTTTTCTGAGACTTCAAGGTGCATAACTAGCTCAGATTATAGTCGGCCCTCAATAACTGAGTAGTCGGTTGTTCGGCAGGTTGTGATACTTGGCCATTCGTTTTGCTAACTAGGTTCAATCTGTGGCTTCCCTAAGATAGGGAATCGTTTGAGGGCCTTCTGGGAGAACGCAAAGCCTTGCACTAGGTCCACTGCGAATGAGCTGGTCCCGCACTGCAACGTTGACATCATCGATCGGGAACAGATGTGCTGCTTGCACTTCCTGGCGGTTGAGCCCATCCGTCTTCAGGAAGATTGTGGCGCTCGTCTGAATCTGGGCTTGGACTTGCACCTCCCATTGGTCGTGACGCCGATATCCCGGTGTTGTAATCATCTGCAGGAGTTCGTCTGGTGTTTGGCGTTCAGCCAGGATCTTTTGGTACTCACCGTGTGAGGGAATTCCGTCCGAGCATTCTGACGCACAGATGATTGTTCCGCCTGGTTTAACGACCTGCGCGGCAGCTGAGATGCCTTTGATTGTCTGATATAGATTCTGGTCGAGTGGATAACCACTGTTCGTGGTCACCACAACGTCGAACGGTGATGTGAATTCCTGCATTGCCGTTTGCTTTACTGTCTGACACATCGTGCTGTGTACTGTCAAAAGGTTGCCAGCTCTAACACTTGTGATGTCTCGGTCACGATTAATCGCGACATCTACGCTGAAATGCACGTGGCTCATCAGGGCAATTTTTCGGACCGCGTCGTGAATTGGATTGCCATTCGTGATGCCCCACCGGGCGTTCGGGTCACCAATCATTTCCGCATCATGGAGTCGCATTGTTGTTTCAAGGCCGGCTAGCCCAGGAGCTACCATTTTTGGTCCACCGCTGAAGCCGGCAAAGAAATGTGGTTCTACAAAGCCGGTTGTTATCCGGACATCGGCATCCAGCCACTGCGTATTCAGCCAAACTGGTACATTCGGTTCAACGTCCGGTAGCTGTCGTAGACGGCTCTGGTCGAACGCATCATGATTGACGACTCTCACTTGATTGACGAGGTGTGTGCCGAGCATTTCTCGTAATTCTTCTGCCGTGGTGGGACGATGGGTTCCGGTGGCGACAAGTACGACGATGTTACTGGTCGGAACGTGTGACAGTTCGGCGAGTATTTCCGGTAGTACCGTGTGGCTCGGCATCGGCCGTGTGCTATCGCAGATAGATATCGCCACAGTCTGGTGTCGTTGCACGAGTTCCCGCAGAGGAAGTGTTCCAATAGGGTTGCGAAGCGCGTGTTGAACGGCCTGTGATTGATTCGGTAGTCCGTCAAGGTAGGTGGGTTCAAGCACTGTCGTTTGGTCGTCCGGGCAGTCTATTTGCAGATGTCCCCGACCGTAGGCAAGGTTGATCTTCATTCTTTTTACCTGAGGCGCTGTTAGTTTTCTGTTTTTCGTTTTATCGACGACTCGAGTCGCATACGTTACTCGAGGTCGCCGAAGCCTTTTCCGTCCTGCGCAAGTTGTTGCAAGAGGGGAGCTGGTTCCAGCCATTCCCCATGTTCTTCCTGCAGGCGTTTCATAGCCTCGTAGACCGTGGCTAAACCTAGTCGGTCCGCCCAGAACATGGGTCCACCCAGATACGCTGGGAACCCGTATCCATAAATCCACACGACGTCGATATCACTGGGCCGCAAAGCCACACCTTCCGCTAGGATCTTGGCGCCTTCATTGATGAGCGGATAAAAGCAGCGTGAAATAATGGTTGCGTCATCGATCGATCTTCTGACGATACCAAGCTCGTCTGATACATCGCTAATGAGTTTGTGGATGATTGGGTCGACGATCGGTGTGCGACTGGCAGGTTCATATCGATACCACCCAGCTTTCGTTTTCTGACCAAACCGGCCGAGTTCACAGATTCGGTCGGCGATGGGGGAGTATCGGAGGTGGGCAGGTCGATTCGCCGCCTGATGTTTTCTAATTTGCCACCCTATATCGAGACCGGCGAGATCGGCCATTTGAAACGGTCCCATAGGCATACCGAAGTCATAGATCGCTTTATCGATCTGGACTGGCAGAGCTCCTTCCTCAAGTAAGAAATCCGCTTGGCGACGATAAGCGTAGAGCATCCGGTTACCCACAAAGCCGTCACAGACGCCAACAAGGACCCCTACTTTTCCGAGGCGTTTTGATAATTGCATGACAGTGGCAATCGTTTCTCTTGACGTCTCCGTGCCGCGGACATTTTCCATCAGTCGCATAACGTTGGCCGGACTGAAAAAATGCGTGCCGATGACCTTGTTTGGGCGGTTCGTTACGGCTGCGAGGTCATTGATGTTGAGGGTTGAGGTGTTTGTGGCCAGAATCGTTTCTGGTTTGCACGCTCTGTCGAGTACCTGAAACACCTGTCGTTTAGCCTCGAGGTTTTCAAACACTGCTTCAATCACGATATCGACGTCATGCACGTCGTCATACTGCAGTGTGGGTTTGATTCGTGCCATCCGCTCGTCCAGACTGGTTTGAGACAGTCGTCCTTTTGACAGGGTGGTACTGTACGTGTGGTGAATAGCGTCGAGTCCTTTGCGCAGTGATTGTTGGGAAGTCTCAAGCACAGTAACCGGAATTCCAGCATTGACCAGTGTCATCGCGATTCCCGCTCCCATCGTGCCGCAGCCGATGATGGCGGCGCTTTCGATGACCGTTGTCGGTGTGTCTTTGGGAACGTCCTTTATTTTCCCGGCCCGGCGTTCAGCGAAGAAAACATGGCGTTGAGCCTTAGCCTGGTCAGATGTCACGAGTTTTTGAAAGATTTGTCGTTCCTCTTGAAGTCCATCTGAAAACGGTAGCGTGACGGCCGCTTCGATACACTCGACACAGGCATAGGGCGCTTTAAAGCCACGTGCCTTACGAGCCATTCTTGTTCGAAAATCGGCAATGACTGACGAATGATCCTTCTTAAGTCTGAGATGTGCATCAAGGTCTCTTGTTCTTCGGATTGCGTTCGGTTTTTCAATTAATTTTCGGGCAAAGGTAACGGCGGCAACCCCGAGGTTGTCCTCAGTAATCTCGTCAATTAAACCCGAGGCGAGGGCCTCGTGAGCTGGTACCAATCGGCCGCTTACAATCATGTCAAGTGCAAGTTCGAGGCCAACGAGCCGAGGGAGTCGTTGCGTGCCTCCAGCGCCAGGAACAAACCCTAGCGTGACTTCAGGGAGTCCAAGCCGAGTCGTTGGCGAAGCGATTCGATAATGGCAGCCCAATGCCAACTCGAGACCGCCACCCGCCGCCACGCCGTGAATCGCCGCAACGACAGGTTTTAACGAGTTCTCAAGATCATTGATGACTCGTGGAAGGTTAGGTGTATCTGGAGGAGGAGATTGGTTAAATTCGCCGATGTCAGCGCCGCTACTGAACATACGACCGGTTCCGATGATTACGAGTGCTTCGCATGTGACATCCCGTCTGACTTGGTCTAGTTTCTGTTTGAGAGCGTCGCGTACTTCAAAACTCAGACTATTGACCGGTGGATTGTCTAGCGTAATGACAGCGATTTCTTCCTGCTGGGTGAGTGTGACTGTTTTAGACACTTCATTAATGTCCTTTTACCATTGAGATTGGATTAACGGACCAGTTGGTTGCTTCGAGGCAAATGGATGTCGTGGACAAAATGAGTGCTACGGAAATGCACTTGTTCTCGGTCATCCACTTTTCGTTGGTAGGTCCTGCCGGATGAGCGCGTGCACGATTGCTTGGAAGTTGTTTTGTGCTTTAGATCGTATTTCGGCATCGGTTGCGTCTTGAATCGGGTGTGCCACATATGTGGCTTGTCTGGCGACTCCCGACATTCCCAACGCCGCCGCCTGATATTCGGCTGCATTCACAAATTCAGACGTAGCTACCATGACTGACGGAATGCCACGAGACTCATAGTCGACCAGGTCATGCACACTGCATGACGTACATGAGCCTCAATCGGCAAGTGCTTGAATAACGCCCGAGCAACGACGGATGATTTCCAGCCTAAAGTCGCGAGGACTAGGCTTGGTGAAAGTTGATTTTCGCAGGCGAATCACGTTCACCTCCGGGAACTGTTTGTGAAGAAGGATTTCAAGTTCGTCGCAGAATACGTCGCCGCGCGGTTTTGAGATATCGATGACGCCCACAGTGCCAGTGAGAGTGGTTGGGCGCGGAGCCAGGACCCTTACCAGTGGGTCTATTTCGTCAGTCGGGTCTAGGATGGTCAGGCTATTTGGTTGGCTCACAATCTAGGTTTCCTGACTTGGGGTTGCCTACGTGAGTATACGTCTCACAGACTTAGAACACGATTTGTTTCGTAACGGACGTGGACCCGGCGCCCCCAGATGCCCACCCACCAAGGACCGCGGAGAATTTACCAGCCGTTCCTCCGGCAACCACGATAATGATCTTGTCTGCGTGTTCAAACTTCGGCACTTTACGCGTGCGTGCCTCTGGTGTCGGTTGGCCGTCAGGATTACGCCAGGATTGAGGAAGGCTTGCGGCTAACATGCCCTTTTCGCAGATCGAGTTTGGCAGAAGTTCTTGAAGGGGACGAGCTGTCACTTGTTGGATGCAGGTCCGGAGGTCGATTTTTGAAAAGTTGTCCTGCGCGAACGTCCGAGCATGTTCGGGTGAGATTACGAGCATTACTTCACCCATTGCGTGGAGCTTGACGTGAGCGACCGATTCAAGTGCCAACCCGATACTGGTAGCCAGAGAACCCGCACTGCGGGACAGTTGGTCTCGGATTGCTCGCGGTGATTCACCGGCAAAGACTGTGACAGTACTGTCTGACTGCGCAAAACCTCGTTCGACATGAAGGGGGTCCCAACAACTTGCTTCTTCGTGCTCACCGATGCAACAGGTGAATTTTCCAGGTTGTCCTAGAGTCGACATGTCCACTTCACCGGGTTTACCGCCTCCAACATTCCGCACCACCAGTTGTAACGCGCGGCCGATAGTTGCATTGGCCCGTGAGCCTTGTCCGAAAACGTTCCCTTCACAGTTCAGTCCTATTTCACGACGAATCGGTCCATTCACGACGACTACTGGTCCGGCGAAATATGTTGTTGCTAGCACGCCGTGAAGGTTGAATTGGTCTGAGCAAGCCGCCTCAAGTGCGGTTAGGACAATGGGAAGGTACTCAGGACGGCAGCCAGCCATGACCGCGTTTATGGCAACTTTCTCGACTGTAACGGCTGCGAGATTCGGTGGGACTTTGGCAACGATCTCTGATGGAGTCCGAGAGGTTCCGGTTAACATCTCGACCACCTTCTGTTCAGTGGGTGGTACCACTGGTAGGCCGTCTGTCAATCCGCGGTCAACCATGAATTCGAATGGGTCCTGCCGAACCGGAATATTGACCCGACGTGCGGCTAGCAATGTTCGGCCGCGACTTACCGCCCAGCGTGACGCAACCTCTGGCTCGTGGGTGCGAGAACCGCAACCGGGTCGGGTTTCTGGGAGGTCTTCGAGTGCAGCAGTGAGGATAGTGTTTGCATCTGGCACGAAAGAGCATCGTGCGGCAATTTCGCCGAGCAGTTGGGTCCACGCCACCTTTGACCAGCCTTCTGCACTACCGAGAACCGCACCAGTTGGAGCCGTCAATACCAGTGCCGGAACCGCATCAAAGCCGTAGTGGTCTGAGACTGTAAGGTCCACGTCAAGAGCTGTTGGAAAGGTTAAACGGTTCTGTTTCAGAAAAGCCGCAGTGTCGTCCCCACTGCTTTGGGAGACCGCGAGGACCCGCAGGTCACTGCGTTCCGTGGTCTGATATAGGTGTTCAACGACAGGCACTATCATCGAACAGGTCGCGCAGTCGTGTTTGAGAAAAATAAGAAGCTCTGCTTGGGCGTCAGTTGCAGATGGGAACGGATATTCCTGGTTTCTGTCACCGCGCAACGTAAACGCTGGTGCATGCGACCCGACGGTAGGCAGTCTCGACATTGTGTGCAGTTGCCATGGTATATCAGTTGACTGCCGTTCCTTTCGTGACGCTGCTGTTAGAATGGCGTCACACACGGGAAAGGTAGTGAGGCGAAAACCTCCGCCCGATAGAGCCAATCAATCTGGTTGGCGTGGAAGTTGACGCTCGGAGTGAAAGCGAGCACTACAAGGCCCGTTTTCTGTTAGCGGTCGTTTTCTAACGAGACGTAGTTAGTGACTGAGGAGACTAAGGTGATGAAAACGAAACGACAGGTCGTGATGAGCGGAATGGCAGTGGCCATAGTTTTGATCCTCGGTGGGCTATGGGTAACTGCTCAAGAGACCGATCCTACTGACGGAAGAGCTGCCTATCAGTTTGAAGAAATCGCGGATGGGGTGTACTTCGCTACTGGAACCGGTGCCATGACAACCTTTAGCAATTCTTTGGTGATCGTCAACGATGACCATGCAATGCTCGTTGACACAAGCGTTTCACCGGCAGCTGCGAGAAAACTTGTGGCCGAAATCAAGACAGAGGTAACGGATAAGCCCATTCGGTATGTGTTTAATACACATTTTCATTTTGATCATGCGCATGGAAATCAGATATTTGGTGACGACGTTGAGATACTCGGTCACGAGTACGTACGTGACCAACATCTGTCGAATGTCTTGGACCAAAGAACAAACCGGTCATTCTCAGAAATTATCCCGGGCCAGATTGAACAACTAGAGGCGGCCATTTCTGCGGCGGTGGATTCCGATGAGCGTACACGACTTCAAGTTCAGCTGCGTGTAACTGAGGCTCACTGGAATGCGATTCAAGAGACAGATCCCAAGGCGCCGAACGTTACATATCGAGACATGATGAAGTTAGTGAAGGGCGGTCGAGAAGTGCAGTTGCATTTTGTGGGGAGAGGTCACACTGCCGGCGATACCATGGTGTTTTTACCTGAAGAACGGATCGTTTTTACTGGCGATTTTTTCGTCGGACAGCCAGGTGCTGCCGCGCTGCCATTCATGGGGGATGGATTTGTTAATGAGTGGCCGGCCAGTCTTCAGCGTTTAAAAGGATTGGACTTCGATGTGATCGTTCCTGGTCACGGGACGCCTTTCCGTGAACGTGAGCAAATTGAAACATTACAGAGTTATCTTCGAGACTTTTGGCACCAGGTGTCAAATTTTCGAGCTGAGGGGTTGTCCGTCGACCAAACGGTCGCGAGGGTTGACATGAGCGACCACGCTTCAGTGTACGGAGAACGTGTTCGGAACGTTGATCCGAGAGCCGTGACGCGCATCTACGAAGTGCTACAGATTCTGCATCCGATGTAGTTGTAGTCGAACCGCAGGAACAAGACGTGCCTCTCGGGCAGTTTCTACCGGCGAGAGAACAGTCACAGTGAGCTGCTGTCTGTTCAGCCTGTACGACGCTAGTCTTCTATTGGCATTTGCTCTCTACCGTGATGAATTCTGACGTCAGCCTTCCTTGGTATCGTGAGATCAGTAAGCCGCAGTGGAAGGCCTTCCTTGCAACGTTCTTCGGTTGGCTACTTGATGGATTCGACTTTACGATCATGACGTTCGTCTTGATCGACATCCAGAATAGCTTCTCGGTTGATCGGGCTTTAGCCGGGGCTCTGGGTACGGTGACGTTGCTTTTTCGACTTGTCGGTGGACTGGGTGCAGGTATAGCGGCTGACCGCTGGGGACGCAAGCTTCCACTGATGCTCTCTATCTTGTGGTTTTCCCTCTTTGCGTTTCTTAGTGGATTTTCGACCTCATATGCCATGTTGTTCGCATTTCGCGCACTGTTCGGCATCGGTATGGGAGGTGAGTGGGCAGCCGGTATGCCGTTGGCATTGGAGCACTGGCCGGCTCGGTATCGGGGCCTCGCGTCTGGATTGTTGCAAGGCGGATGGTACTGGGGCTTCATTCTTTCTGCTCTTACGTTTCACTTCATCTACCCCGTGTTCAGTGAGTTTTCAGATCCGTTGAGCCAGTCAGACTCTTCAACGATCGCGTGGCGCGTCATGCTATGGATTGGTGTCGTTCCGGCACTGCTCGTGTTGTGGATTCGCACGGGCGTTAGTGAAAGTCCCGTGTGGCTTGCCAGACAGAAACAATTGGCGCAGGTCGGACATCGTCATGTCGATGAGGGCGGGTCATTACTTCGGCTCTTTCGTGGTGATCTATTGGCCACTACGATCCAGACTTCGCTTTTAATGATTGTCTTTATGTGTTCGTATTATTCGATTACTTTTTGGTATCCCACTTTTCTACTTGAACTTGGGCGAGACCCGCTGGGCTACCTCATTGCATTCAATGCTGGCGCGATTCTTGGAATGGCGGCTTGGGGGCGGGCCTCCGAGGGACGGCTGGGTCGCCGTGGGGCTGTAACGTTGTCAGCTTTGATTGGCGTCGCGGCGGTTCCGCTCTTCTTGGCTGGACAGAACACCGGTGTGCTGTGGTTTGGGGCGTTCCTCATGGGCAGCATGGGGGCTGGTATTTGGGGCATGGCGCCATCGTATCTTACTGAGCGCTTTCCAACTGGAGTCCGGGGTGTTGGCCCAGGTTTGTCGTACCATGTGGGAGCGGCCGTCGGATCGCTGATGCCACTGGCACTTGGTCAGTTACAGGATCTTGGGATGACGTTGACTGAGGCGATGCAACTCGCGATCGTAGCATCGGGATTAGCCGTAGCATTGATGATTTGGATGGGGCCAGAGACTCGAGGACGTGCATTCGTCGGGTTCGATTAGACGTGGTGGCCAATGACAACCACTGCGGCTAAGTGATTTTGGAGTGGTCTTTATGTTAAGGAGAAATTGACATGTTTTTTCACAGGACGCTGCTGTTGGCTGCGCTCATTTTCGCGTCATTTCTTGGTGGGATGGCCGGTCAATTGGCTGTCACGTCGTCGGTGATTACTGTGCAGGCGCAGCAGCCACAGGTAGTGACGGCCAGCCAGGTCAATATTGTTGACACCCAGGGACGCCTCCGAGCCGTGCTCGCCGGTCAGGATGAACGACGTATGACTTCACTCTCGTTTTACGACTCGGCGGGGCAAGTGAGGAGTCTCGTGGGCATTGATGAGACCGACACCCCTCTTGTGCGATTGCTGGACGGAGCGGGAGAAAGTCGTTTGACTGCGTTGGTGCAGGGCAGCGATGGCCTGGTTATTGTTGGCGATGAAAGAAACCAAAGTGGTGTAATCGGTGCAGTCGGGGGAAGTCCTTTTGTTAGCCTGTTCGAAGCAGGACGGAGTCGTGCACGATTGCAGTTGAATGAGATTGGTTTCCCGAGTTTTGGTTTGTTCGACAATGAAGGTCGTCAAAGTCTTGCGATGACCGTGGATTCTACTGGAGCCCCATTACTGACACTGCACGAGCAGGGTCGCGTTCGCGCGGCGTTCGGTGTGCGGGAGCAGACCGCCGTGCTGAATATGGCCGATGCGCAGCAGATGAGACTAGTTGTTGGAGTTGCGGAGGACGGCAATCCCAGTATTAGTTTTCTGAGCGAGAACGGCCAGATTATACAAGCCCTTCCACTGGAGTTGCCACGTTAACGGATGACGGAGAGATTCGGCTCGCTGTGATATTCTGACCGGTATCCCCGTGGTTCGATTTCCAGTCAACGGCAAAACCGGCAGCGGCTATCTGTCAACACCGGAGTCGGGTTCCGGTCCTGGCCTGATCGTCATTCAGGAATGGTGGGGGCTCGTCGATCACATCAAGGATGTAGTCGATCGGTTTGCCGGAGAAGGCTTTGTCGCTTTGGCACCGGACTTTTACGACGGTCAAACCACGGATAGCCCTGACGAAGCCGGGAAATTGATGATGGCTCTGGAAATTAAATCCGCTGAGCAAACCTTCAGAGGTGCTGTCGACTATTTACTGGGGCGGGATGATGTGACGGGCGGGACGGCTGGCACCGTGGGGTTTTGTATGGGTGGGCAACTGGCACTGTATGCTGCCTGCGCTAATCCCCGGGTGGGGGCATGTGTTGATTTCTATGGAATTCATCCGAATGTTAAGCCCGATCTAACTCAACTTCAGGCACCATTTCTCGGATTTTTTGCGGAAGACGATCAATCGGTGTCGCCTGATGTGGCCCAACAGCTTGAAAGAGATTTAAGCGACGCCGGTAAACAGAGCACCATCAGAATTCTCCAAGGAGCCGACCACGGATTTTTTAATGACACCCGCCATCGGGTGTTTCACGCGGTGTATGCCAAGCAGTGCTGGGAGCAGATGCTACAGTTCTTTACAGAGCATTTACGAGAAGGATCAGAGTAGCTGATGGCAGGAAATAGTTTCGGACAGGTGTTTCGTGTGACGACGGCCGGGGAGGCCCATGGCCCTGGGAATTTGGTCATTATCGACGGATGTCCTGCAGGGCTTGCGTTAAGCAAAGATGATTTGCGGGGCGATCTGGCACGACGACGTCCGGGTCAGAGCGCGATCGTGAGTCAGCGCGATGAGCCTGATGAACCTGAAATTTTGTCCGGTGTTTTCGACGGTCGAACAACTGGAACGAGCATTGCCATTCTCGTTCGCAACAAGGACCAACGAAGCCGTGATTACGAAGACATCAAAGATAAATACCGCCCTGGGCATGCGGATTATAGTTTCGATGCGCGGTATGGTCGACGTGACTATCGCGGCGGTGGGCGCTCGAGCGCTCGCGAGACCACCGTGCGGGTGGCTGCGGGTGCGGTGGCGAAGAAGCTGATTGCGGCGGAGTGTGGTGGGCAGGTTCTTGGGTATGTAACTCAGGTCGGAGACATTGTTGCAGACATTGCTGATCCTGCGTCTATTACTTTGGCCGAGGTTGAAAAGTTGCCCGGAGGCGAACCGAATATTGTCCGCTGTCCGGATCCTGAGAAGGCTGCCGAAATGGTGTCCCTGATAGAGAAGGTTCGCATAGACCAAAATTCTATCGGTGGTGTGGCCGAGGTGGTGGTCACTGGTGTTCCGGCGGGTCTGGGGGAGCCGGTCTTCGATAAGCTCAAGGCGGATATCGGCAAGGCGTTATTCAGTCTACCGGCCGTTCTCGGTGTTGAGTACGGCATTGGATTTGCGTGTGCGAGCCTGACGGGTACTGACAACAACGATATTTTTTACCGCGATGGTACAGGCGTGTCGACCCGTACCAATCGCCACGGCGGTATGCTCGGTGGTATTTCTACTGGAATGCCAATCGTGATTCGAGCAGCGGTAAAACCGACGAGTTCTATCCCGATTGAGCAGGAAACGATTACGGCGACCGGCGAACCAACTACGATTAGTACGAAAGGTAGGCATGACCCCTGTCTGCTACCCCGGTTTGTACCGATGGCCGAAGCCATGGTCGCGCTGGTTTTGGCTGACCACTGGCTGCGTTGGCGCACCGCGCGACTCGCTGAAAAGTAAGGACGTTCCAAGGCGATAGTGAACAGGCGACAGCGTTGCTGTTCTGTTTCACTAGAAAGGGCGGCTGATATCAATGCGAAAGATGCTGAAATTCGTTGGCGGGGTTGCGATATTACTGGGAGGGTTTGGACTCGGGTGGTTTTTCTCAGCCACGGGGTCCGGACAAGCGGTTCCGGTTGCGTCGCTAACGGAACTGGAGCGCGAGTTTACAGAGCAGATGCGGAACGTCGTGCTGGTTGGTCACTTTACCATCGAAGGTCGCGAGCGACGCGACGGGTTACCAGAACGCTATGAAATTTCTCAGGTCACGAAGCTTGAAGGCGATCGCTGGCGCTTCGACGCACGGGTCAAGTACGGACGTGTCGACGTGACACTTCCCGTCGTGGTGCCTCTGGTCTGGGCTGGGGATACACCGATGGTTTCGATCACGAACTTTTCTATTCCTGGTCTTGGTGATGAGTTCGGGGCGCGGGTGGTGTTTTATGATAATCGCTACGCTGGCACTTGGGACCATGGTGAGTATGCCGGCATGATGTACGGCACCATCGCTCCGGCCGATGGAATGTAAGTGCAGAACGCTCCGGTCACGCCCCGACTTGCGGCGTCGGTCATGGTTTTTCATACGGCACCGGATGGTCCTCGTGTCCTGTATCTCCGGCGTAATACCGAACTAGCGTTTCATGGGGGCTACTGGGTGTTTCCTGGAGGCCGAGTTGACCCCGGCGACTGCCGTGACGGGGATAGTGCTGGTGCCATAACGACTGCCAAGCAAGCGGCTGTGCGAGAAGCGGCTGAGGAGGCAGGACTTGAAATGTCACCAGACGAACTCGAAGTCGCTGTGCACTGGACCACGCCGCTCGACAGTCCGATCCGTTTTTCGACATGGTTCTTCGTTGGTGAAGTTAGAAGCTCCCGTGTTCAAATCGATGGTCAGGAGATTCACGCGTATCGCTGGCTTCGCCCGGTTGACGCGTTGAATGCTCAAGCGGCTGGAACAATGCGACTTGCGGCACCTACGTTTGCGCTGACCACTCGACTGGCGGCGTACGCCGACGTTGGCGCAGTCCTTACGGCTGTTCGTGAGTGGCCGCAGGAACGGCTTCTTGGCTGCTTGCATGACGTGCCAGGCGGATGTGTCGCGATTTACAAGCAGGATGTGGCGTACGAAGGTGGGGCCCGCGACTTAGATAAGACCGGGGCGCGTCACCGGCTCTGGATGGTCGACGGTGACTGGCATTATGAACGGAATTTCTGACCGCCGAACTGATTCCAGAAGTTGACACACAGTTGTCCTATTTCGATATTGGGCTTTGCAGCCTCACAGTTTTCGTTGGCGCTACCCTTCAGGGGTCAGTGGGATTTGGGATGGGCCTGTTCGCTTCGCCCATCTTGATCCTCATTGATGAGCGTTTTGTTCCGGCACCGATTCTTCTTGCGACCTGGGTGTTGACCACGTTCCTGATTCTGCGAGAACGCCATGCTATCGATATTCAAGGCCTTCGCTGGGCGGTGACCGGTCGGTTAGTGGGCACCGTGTTAGCTGCGACGATCTTAGCGTCACTTCCAGTGGATTGGATGGGACTGGTCTTCGGTGGACTGGTGTTACTTGGGGTGGCTATGAGTGGATCGAACCTGCGACTAGAACCAAGACGTGAGGTGTTATTGAGTGCCGGCGTTTTGTCAGCGCTCATGGGCACGATCGCCTCGATCGGAGGTCCTCCGATGGCACTGGTGTATCAGGATGCCCCGGGGTCTCGTCTTCGTTCAACTATGTCGAGCTTTTTCTGGGTCGGAACGGTCATGTCACTGCTGGCACTTCGTTGGGTGGGGCGGTTTGGCCAGGAGGAAATTGTACTGACGCTGGTGATTGTGCCCGGAGTGCTGCTTGGTTTCTTGGCGTCGCGTTGGACGTCGCTGGTCATCGACCGTGGTTATACCCGTGCCGCGGTCCTTGCTCTCGCGGCGGCCGCCGCTCTTGCGGTGATTACGCGCCAGTTCGTCTGAGTTCGTAGTGTTCAGGCAGGGACTCAATGGGTAGCAGTGTTCCGTTTTTGCCTCCGCGTCTTTCTGTTTCGCACTCTACGTCTCTGACTGTGTAAGTTGGAACCGATTAAGCTTCTTATTGTTCACCCATGTGTGGGTAGCGGTAGCCAGTTGGCGGGATGAAGTTTTCTTTTGTGGTTCTGGTGCTGACCCAACGGATTAAGTTGAGATAACTTCCGGCCTTGTCATTAGTGCCTGATGCTCGCGAGCCACCGAAGGGTTGCTGTCCAACCACGGCTCCCGTTGGTTTGTCGTTGATGTAGAAATTTCCGGCCGCGTGGCGTAACGTGTCGGCAGCGAGATTGATTGCCTGACGATCTCTGGCAAAAATTGCTCCGGTCAACGCGTATGGTGATGTGGTGTTACAGAGACCGAGCGTGTCTTCATAGGCGTTGTCTGCATAGACGTAAACAGTCAGTACCGGACCAAACAGTTCGGTCTCCATCGTTTTGTAATGAGGGTTACGGGTCTGGATGATTGTTGGTGCAACAAAAAACCCCGTTCGATCATCACACTCACCACCACAAATCACCTCCGCATCCGCATCTGCTTGCGCTGCCTCGATATGTCCTCTCAGTGACGAATACGAAGCACGGTCGATCACGGCGCCCATGAAATTCGTGAAGTCGCAAACGTCGCCGTAGGTAATGGATTCGACCTGCTGACATAGTTGGTCGCCGTGAGTGTTCCAGATGCTCTGGGGAATATAGGCTCGACTGGCAGCGCTACATTTTTGTCCCTGATATTCGTAGGCGCCGCGAACCAGTGCGGCTACCAGTTCGTCCGGGTCAGTCGAGGCATGAGCGAAAATGAAGTCCTTTCCGCCAGTCTCACCGACAATCCGTGGATAACTCTTGTAGGTTGCGATATTCGCGCCCACGGTTTGCCACATGCCCTGGAACACTTCTGTGCTTCCAGTGAAATGCACACCCCCCAAGTCGGGATGACTCATGGCGGGTTCGCCGATTTGCCCTCCGCTGCCAGGCACCATGTTAATCACGCCGTCTGGCAAGCCCGCCTCTTTAAGAAGCTGCATCAACCAATAGGCGGCGTAAACTGCTGTCGAGGCCGGTTTCCATATCACCGTGTTGCCCATTAAGGCGGGGCTGGTCGGGAGGTTGCCCGCGATACTCGTGAAGTTGAAGGGTGTGACGGCAAAGACAAAGCCTTCGAGCGGGCGATACTCAACGTAGTTCCATATCCCGGGCGCACTTGCCGGTTGTTGTTCATAGATCTCTGGCAGATAGGAGGCATTAAACCGCCAGAAGTCGATCAATTCGCACGCGGCGTCAATTTCGGCTTGTAACACAGTCTTACTTTGGTTAAGCATGGTCGCTGCATTGATCACCGGACGATACTTTCCGGCCAAGAGTTCAGCTGCTTTGAGGAAGATTGACGCTCTGGCTTCCCACGGCATCGAGGCCCATTGTTCCCTGGCTGCCGCTGCCGCGGCGATTGCCTGGTTGACCGTTTCGGTATTGCCTTTGTGATAGGTAGCAATGACCTTGTGGTGGTCGTGGGGTAACACGCACTTACCAAGGTCTCCGGTGGTGACGTCGTGTCCGCCAATAATCAAGGGAATCTCGATTTGGTCGTCTGAAAATTGCTGGAGTTGGGCCTTGAGAGTGTCCTTTTCCTGTGAACCTGGTGCGTAATTCAGTACCGGTTCGTTTCGTGGAGTTGGGACCGTGATACGAGCATTCAACATCGAGGACTCCTGGTTAATGTCTGACGCTGTGGTTGCCGAAACAATTCCGCTATCTGTGCCTAGTCTGCGACAATGCTTCCACGAATAGTAGTCGGTGGCAAACCGGCAACTAAGACGTTTCCATACAACCAGTTAGGTCAAGCGGTTAGACCACTGTGAGGGATGAAGCCAGTTAGGGAATACCCCTCATGCGGGCCGCATTATAGCAAAGCGGCTAGAGAGAACTCGTTACCACCGACTGTTTTCAGGCACATCCTTAATAAAAATCTTATATGGACTGTACGACGACTGTAACTGTGTGGTGCGTACGTGTTGCTCAAAAGTGCCCATATGATCCAAATAAATGAACTAAATCAATGATTTGAATTATTTCTCGGAATGTGTTTGGGTGAAAAAGCTAGACAAAATCTACATGTATGAACGTAAATGCATTATTTACAATATTTTACGATAAAAAGGGATGATTTATTTTTTTCTTTCAAAAATATCCGTATGTTGGAACGCTACTTGCACTATAATGCGGCGTTTGCCGGAGGAGTTTATCCGGACAGGGAGCTACTTGTACGTCCCGGTTTTGGTTTGACTTCGATGGCTGAGGAATTGGGCGCCAGTGCTTGTTGATTTCATTGGGCACAACTGGAGCCTTAGTAAGTATTTTGTAGATAGACGCGCAGCCCAAGGAGGAATACTGATGCGAAGGACCTTTACTGCTAGTCCCGTTGGTCTGGGACTCATTGCACTCGCTGCGATGCTTCTGGTGGCTCCGGCTGCCTCGGCTCAGCAGACGGGTGGTATCGCTGGTCAGGTCACTGACACGACCGGCGGTGCATTACCAGGTGTTACGGTCGAAGTCAGCAGCCCAGCCCTAATTGGGGGAACGCAGGTGGCTTTCACCGATGGCGAGGGGCGTTATCTTGCTTCGAACCTGCCGCCAGGGCCGTATGCGGTGACGTTCACGTTGCCTGGCTTTTCAACAATCGTCCGTGACGGCATTGACATTGGTGCTGGGTTTACGGCCGGTGTCGATGTGGAGCTGAGTGTCGGTGCGGTCGAAGAGACCATCACTGTCACCGGTGCGGCGCCAGTGGTTGACGTCCAGACGGTTCGTCAACAGCGGACGTTGCCACAGGAAGAGATTGAAGCTCTACCTACGGCCAACATTGGCCTTCAGACGTTGGCCTCGGTGACTCCTGGATTCCAGGGTGCCGGTGCAGACGTTGGCGGCACACGTGACACGTGGTCTGCTCAGGGGCAGTACCAGAACTACCACGGCAAAGATGGAACGCGAGCAGCCTTCAACGGCTTCCGGAACCAGTATTTCATCGGGTCTGCGTCTGGTGTGGGCTACATCACCAACAGTGACACGGTTGGTGAATTGCAGCTTGAGATCACTGGTATGGGCGCCGAGAATGGGTCTGGTAGCACCTCCTTGAACGCGATTGCACGTGAGGGCAGTAACACCTTCACGAGCACGATTAACACAAAATATTCTGGCGCATCGATGCAGGGTGAGAACATCCTTGGCGATCCGGACCTGACCGAGTTCGGTCTGACCTCCGGCGAGGTTGAGAGTGTCTACCGGATTGGTGCCACGGTTGGTGGCCCGCTGGTACAGGATAAATTGTGGTTCTTCGGATCGGTTGCTCGGTGGGGCACGTCGAGTCTGATGCCCGGCGCTTTCCACAACAGCCGCCAGGGTGAGACGGCCGAGTTCACTCGGTATCATGAGTTTGACCGGTCGCGACCGGCATCGAACTTTGACTGGAACCGGACGCACGCATTACGGCTGACGTATCAGGCCAGCGAGCGGAATCGGTTTGGGTTCTTTGGCGACGTCCAAAAGAACTGCCGGTGCACCACGGGATTCACGGGCTCGAACTCGATTGAGTACGAGACCGGATGGGATTGGTGGCCTGCCGGCGTGATTCAGGGCACGTGGACTAATCCGGTTACCAGTCGTGTGCTACTTGAAGCCGGGTGGGGTTGGCAGACGACAAACTGGGTCAACTTCAACTCGTCTGAAGCGGTTCGTGACGGCGTTGACCGCAACATGCGGAACCTCTCGCAAGGCTTCCAGTATGGTGCGCCGTTTGTCATGATTGCGCCACAGGCGCGCACGGGTCGTGGTGAGCAGTATTTCACCCTCTCGTACGTAACCGGTTCGCACAACATGAAGATTGGGTTGACGGATGGTCAGGGGTTCAACGACGAATCTCGTTCCGTGACTGGACCGGACAATCTGTCCTACATGGTGTTGGGCGCGCTTGATGACCCGGTTCCCTTTGCGCTTCTCTATCATGCGTCGCCGTTCTTCCAGCAAGAGCGCGCGAATCATGAAATCGGTCTCTACGCGCAGGATGCATGGACGCTCGACCGGTTGACGATCAATCTCGGACTTCGGTTCGACTGGCTGACGATGGGCTATCCGGCTGCGTCACTCGGCGCGGGAAGTGGCGCGAATGCCGCTATTCCGGCACGGAGCGTTTCCGAATTGTCCGGTGTGCCGGACTGGAAAGATGTCAATCCACGTCTAGGCATGTCCTATGACCTGTTCGGCACTGGCCGGACGGCACTCAAGGTGTCCCTTGGACGCTATCTTGAGTTGAGTCGGAGTGACTTCACGCGTCAGTTCCACCCGTTCACCTCTTCGGTGCGTGTGGTTAACCGGCGTTGGAATGATGACGACGGTGACTTTGAAATCGATGGCGACGCGTCCTCTCGCGTAGCGAACGGTGAATTGGGGCCGATGTCGAATAACAACTTCGGCAATTTCAATGCCACGCTTATCGACGATGGCACTTATCGTGGGGTTGAGAACGAGTTGTTCCACCGTGATATCACCAATGCGAACCGCACGTATCTGTGGGACTTCTTGCTGGAAGTCCAGCACGAACTCTTCGATGGGTTCTCGATCAGTGCGAACTACAATCGCAACTGGGCCGGTGGTTTCCGTGTGAAAGACAACACTGCGGTCGAACCGTCTGACTTTGATGAATTCTGTGTGCCGATTCCGAACGATGCGTTCTTCGGCGCACGGGCTGGTGGCCAACAGTGTGGCTACTACGACGTCAGCAAAGCCAAATTCGGGGCGTTCAGCAACATCAACACCACGGCGTCCACGTATGGTGACCACATTAAGAAGTGGGAAGGATTTGTGTTCAGCCTGGATGGACGGTTCCCGAACGGCGCGACATTGGCCGGTGGAATTGACGTTGGGCAGCAGACACAAAGCCTCTGCTACACGATTGATATCCCGAATCAACCTCGTGAGATGGACGGCAATTTCCATCTGACCGGCGGCAACCAGCTCTCGTCAGACTTCTGCAACACCGTGCGGACGTATGGCGACCTGGCAGACTTCCGGATTCGTGGCAGCTATCCGATTCCTGGCGACTTTAACTTCGCTTGGATTTGGCGTGACCAACCGGGTCAGGCTGTGAACCCCACGATGGGCGTTGCCCGAGGCGATGCGACGTTTGTGGACCCGGCTCGGACGGACCCACTGAACGCGAACTCAATGGTTGTCAACATCAACCCATTGAATTCGGTGTTCACTGACCGGCTGCGTCAATTGGATATTCGGTTTACCCGCACGTTCAACATGTCGGGAATTCGACTGGATACCAGTATCGACCTTTACAATGCGTTGAATAACAATCCGGTGTTGACGATGATCAACCGTGTCGGCGGCAGGTTCCTGACACCGCTGACCGTTCTTGATGCCCGGTTGCTCCAGTTCTACGCACAGATCAACTTCTAAGGACCAGGGAAAGGAGACAGTATGAAACGCACAGTGTTGTTTACGTTGATCATCTCCCTGGCATCCGCGCCGTTGGCTTTTGCCGATGGGCCGATTCTCAGCTCAGCGAAGCGGCAAGCCCAGGAGTTGGTACGAACAGATGCAACCCCGAGCCTCGCGGCGAACTCGTCCAGTGCGGCTGTAGTGCAGGATGGCGGCATGAGCGGGAGGTCGAAGGTGTTAATGGCGGTTGCCATTGGCGTCGTGGCGGGTATTGGGATGAAGATTATCGATGGGAAGGTGTATGACAATACGCCGTCGAGTCGTCGTGTCCGAGAAGATGGCTGTTCGTTCTTCTGTGGACCCGGGACGAATACCATCGGTAAATAAGAGTCGACTTACATTGGACGCTCTGGCGTCCTTGTGAACCGTCTCAGTATCTAGGCGCGGTCGAGGAACGAACACTCCTCGACCGCGCCATTTTTTTTGCCCAGCTATACTTGAGACATGGTTGTTAAGAGACCATTTCTGACGCTGATCGGTGTCTGGTTGGCGGTGGGGACGGGAGTCATGGCTCTTGCCGGATGGGGGCTGTTTGATGTTCCTACCTGGGCCCAACAGATTGGCGACCTCCGGCGCGGTGGTTCGCAAACAGCGGAGACGCTGGAGGCATTGGTAGAGCGGGCCGAAACGCGCGACGTCGATCGACCGGTCAGAGCGGTGTTTGAATCAAACCGGCCAAGATTGATTCCTGTGTTGCGTGAGCGGGTCAGCGCGACTCGTGACCCGATGGACCGCTACATCTTACAGACTCGTCTGGCTGGGGAGTTGTTACAGTCCGGCGCGAGTGAAGAGGCCTTGGCGTTACTGGAGTCACTGGCGCCGGCCATTCCCGAGATGCCGGCGACGTTGGCGTCGCTGGCGCAGAAGGCGGTGGCGGCGTCGGATTTACAGGCCGCGATTGGACTGACGGGTCTTCGTCTGGGTGAACAAGAGAACTGTGTGTTGAATCATGCGGCGAACTCGTGTTTGTTTCCGATTGAGCGTGACGGTGTCCATCAACTGCAAGCTGGGGCTCGGCGGTCGATTGAAGCCCTGACTGATCGGTTGACGACGGACCCTGGGGACTTGAGTAGTCGGTGGTTATTGAACATCGCGTATATGGCGGTTGGAGGATATCCCCAGCAGGTGCCTGCGCAGTGGTTAATTGCACCTGATGTGTTCGAGTCTGATTACGACATTACGCGGTTTCACGATGTGGCGGTTCATACTGGTCTCGATACGATTGGACTGGCCGGAGGAAGCATCATGGAGGATTTCGACGGGGACGGATTCCAGGATGTGATGGTGTCGTCGTGGGGGCTCCGTGATCAGTTGCGCTTGTTCAGGAATGATGGCCAGGGTGGTTTTGATGACCGGACGGCTGCGGCGGGGTTATCTGGACAGATCGGTGGCATCAACCTGACCCACGGCGACTATGACAATGACGGAGCGCCCGATGTGTTGGTGTTACGTGGTGGGTGGCTGGCCGAACAGGGCTTGTATCCCAATTCATTGTTACGGAATCTCGGAGACGGCACATTCGAGGATGTGACCGCGGCGAGCGGCCTACTCAGTTTTCATCCCACCCATACGGCGGCGTGGGGCGATTTTGACAACGACGGGTTTGTCGACCTGTTCGTAGGCAACGAAGACTGGGGAACCAGCAGCCACCCGGTGCAGTTGTACCAGAATAACGGTGACGGAACGTTTACCGACCGTGCCAGCGACTTTGGCCTGGGGGTCTTGGGGGTTGTGAAGGGATCGGCGTGGGGTGATTACAACAACGACGGGCAACTCGATCTCTACGTCTCCCGCTTTGGGCAATCGAACGTGTTATTTCGAAACGACGGGACCGGGTTTACGGATGTGACGGCGGAGGCCGGTGTTGCGAATCCGGTTGCCAGCTTTCCCGCCTGGTTTTTCGATTACGACAATGATGGCTGGCTTGATCTGTTCGTGGGAGGCTTTGACGAATCGGGAGCATCCGCGGTGGCGGCAGGGTATCTTGGGACGTTTGATCCGGATGGAACCCCCCGGTTATACCAGAACAACGCTAACGGCACGTTCCAGGATGTGACGACTGCCGTCCAGCTCGACCGGGTTCTGTTGGCCATGGGCGCTAATTTTGGCGATCTCGACAATGATGGTTTCTTGGACCTTTACGTAGGGACTGGACAGCCTGACCTAGGGACGCTCGTTCCAAACCGGATGTTTCGTAATTCTAACGGGCAGGTGTTTCAGGATGTCACCACGTCCGGTGGGTTCGGACATCTCCAGAAGGGGCACGGTATTTCCTTCGGTGATGTTGATAACGACGGTGACCAGGACGTGTTGCAGGTGATGGGTGGCTGGTTTAGCGGTGACACCTATCAGAACGTGCTCTACCAAAATCCTGGACACGGTAATCAGTGGGTCACGCTCCTGCTCGAGGGGACACAGTCCAATCGTACGGGACTCGGGGCGCGTATCCGACTTCAACTGGAGACACCACGCGGGAGCAGAGAAGTGCACCGGCAGGTCTCATCCGGCGGTAGTTTCGGGTCGTCGACGGTACAGCAGGAGGTGGGTCTTGGCGATGCCACCGCTATCGAACTGATCGAAGTGATATGGCCGGCATCGGCAACGCGTCAAACATTGCACAATGTGCCAATGAATCAGGTGGTTCGTATCACGGAGGGTGAGGGCAGAGTTTCGCCGGTCGTTCGCACTCCAGTGACACTTAGGTAGGTGGTAAAAGTGCCGCGAGCTCCCGCAACTGTGGATGGTTGGGGTGGACTCGTTGTGCGTTTTGATACAGCTCGCGGGCTTGGTGATAGCGCTCAAGGGTGATGAGTGCCGCCCCGAATCCCACCCAGGCCTCGACCACCGTCGGGTCAAGCTTCAGGACTTGCTCGTACTCTCCTACAGCCGCTTCAACTTGCCCCGACACGCGTAAGACTTCGGCGAGACCAAAGCGTCCTTCGACTGAGTTTGGATGGTGTTGGAGCGCGAGGGAGAACTCCTCTACTGCTTCAGAATAGTTGCCGTGCAGACTCAGGATCGTCGCGAGACTAATACGCGAATCGGCGAAGTTTGGTGACTGGCGAATGACTGTCTGAAATTCCTGTTGGGCGTTGTCGACATCGCCACCGGCATAGAGAGCCGTGCCCAGTTCGTGGCGGAGAGCCGGGTCGTTGGGTTCCAGTTCGAGACCTTGACGGAACGCGTCCGCTGCCGCCGACCAGTCTCCTGCTTGGAGCGCGTTGTGTCCACGGATCTCGTATACGGTCACACTGCGCAGCAGTTCACGGAGCGGCGCCATCAAGGGGTCCGGAAGGGGTGGCCAGGATTCTCCTCGTTGTTGTAGATGTGTGGCGGCACGTTCACGGTCACCCACGGCTCGATATGCCATGGCTAAGGGGTAATGAACCGCTGACGCGTCTGGATTCGTCGCGAGGGTTGCTTGAAGGTGGGCGATGGCGTCCGTATACGCTCTGCGCGCTAGGGCCGCCCGTCCCGCGCCGAATCGTGCCGCCGCCGCCGCGTTCTCAAACGATGTTGCTCTGAGAAATAACGCTTCGGCTTCAGCGGCGCGGCCGTCATCCAGATGGGTTTCCGCAAGCCACACGAGTGTTGCAGGATCTGTTGGCGCAAGTTCGTGTGCGCGTTGGAAGGCATTGATGGCTTGTGTCCGATTTTCCAGCAACAGTGCCGAGTGTCCCAAAAAATAGGGCCATCGGTGGTCCTGTGGCATCAAATGTTCGGCATGCCGGAAACACAGGTCCGCTATTCCGCCCAACTCCGCTGCGAGCAAGAGACGTCCTAGTCTTCCGTAGTGTTCGGCACGGTCCGTGTCAGTTGATCCGTTCTGTTCAAGCGTCGTGGTGAGTGCGGTAAATGCGTCGTGAAGTTGCTGTTGGACGGGTGTGGCTAAGCGCGAGATGTCTGGCAGCACCACTGGTTGAAGGCGTTGAGAAGAGGCGAGTGGGACAGAAGTCGATTCCTCGGACGTACATCCGGTGACCAACATCGACATGATGAAGAGTCTGTAACACAATCGATAGTATCGGTTCATTGTGCGGGAGCTCCCGTACCTTCGATCAATGTGGTGTACTGATCCAGCGGCACGGATGGCCAGGTCTCTGACCGCCCGTTCGGCCATACCACGCGGATTTGGGTGATGGTTGTTGAGTCGCCAAGTCCTACGAGAACTCGCGGGTCATTTGCTGACGCGTAACTGCCGTCGGTTCGAGCTCGTCGCCACAGTGTTTCAGCGTTCGCTCGGGCCACCGCGACACGGGCACCCAGCAAGTCGTGCAGTGCACCGGTTTCTGTCTGTGCTACAAGACGAAGGCCGACCCAGTGGTTGTGCTCCCCGAGATGATTCCGCATTAATCGAACCGGGCCCGCTCCATTGCCGATCAAGACATCAGTGTCACCATCATTATCTACGTCTCCAAAGGCTGCGCCACGACTGACTTCAACTAAGTCGAAAAGCGTGCCGGCCAAGTGCGTCACATCTGTAAACTGCCCTCCGATGTTCTTGAATAATTGGTTCGGTTGACCGAATGGAAACGGGTTCGATGTCTTGGTGACGGTTTCGGCGTTCTGGTGCACGTAACCGTTCACGGCGAGGAGGTCCAACCAGCTATCGTTGTCGAAGTCGAACCACGCGGTACCGAAGCCGGTGTACGGCAGGCTGGCTAGTCGAATGCCACGTGTATCACTCTGGTCTTCAAATGTACCCGACCCATCGTTGACGTAGAGTGTGCTGCCCTGGCTCGTTAGTTCGGTGATAAACAGGTCCTCATCACCGTCCGCATCAAAATCTCCGGCGTCAACACCCATGTCTGCTTTACGTGTTCCGGTGGTCCCCAGCGCGACGCCCGCAAGTAAGGCGGTATTGATGAAGGTCCCACTCCGTTGGTTGATCCATAACTGGTTTTCTTGTTCATCGTTGGCGACGAAAATGTCTATCCAGCCGTCACCGTTGAAGTCAGCCGTCGAGACACCGAGCGCAGGCCCGAATTCGCGTGCCAAGCCCGATACAACGGTCACGTCGATAAACTGGCCGTTTCCCTGATTACGGTAGAGTCTACTGAGCTGGGGCCGATAGGCGCTTGGGCGACAATAGTCTGCGAGTCCAGATACTCCGACGCATGCGATGTGGGTTGCCATGTTGAAGTTCAGATAGTTGCCTACGAACAGGTCAAGCCATCCATCGCGGTCGAAATCGAGAAATGCGGCTGACACGCTCCACGAGTTGGGGTCATCGGTTCCGCTTTCGACCGTGATGTCAGTGAAGGTCCCGTCATTGTTGTTGCGAAACATTTGATTGCGCCCGAGTCCGGTGGCATACAGATCGATGTCGCCATCGTTGTCGATGTCTCCGGTCGTCACGCCGGTTCCGTAGCCACGTGTTTTGATTCCGCTAATAGCCGTGACATCCGTGAATTGCACTGACCGGCTTCCATCGCCAGACACCGTCAGGTCATTGCGGTAGAGACGGTCTTGGCCCGGGGCGCGAAGGGTTTCGGTTCCGTCAGATTCATTCTGTTCCAGGGACCCTCCTTGCGACAGATAAGCGTCCAAATCTCCATCACCGTCATAGTCAAAGAGACCCACGCCGGGCGTCATGATCTCAGGCTGGTAGTACTGGCCAGACATGCCGTTCCTATGTGCGACATTTAGTCCGGTTTGGGCCGCCACATCGACGAACCACTCGTCTGTGCCGCGCGGGGTCGTTGAATCTTGCCCACCTGTTGGGCGTTCTGATCGCTCCTGCTCGTCGGTGCAGGCAGCGAACGAAAATCCCCAGCATATGGCGGCTATAGAGATGACGGTGTGGAGGATGTTTCTCATTGGCTACTTGTAATTCAAAGAGGATACATCTTGAAGTGTCTTTCGTGGACCAGAGGCCGGAATATCCGGATGAAGTTCGGATGAGCCGAGGTGTGACTGACGTCGATTCATCGGATCCAAACGGTATACTTTCGTCAGGATGACGCGCGACTTGTTACGCGGCGTGTTGCCGTTCGTGCTAGCGGATGTTCTTCTCCTTGGGAGTTGCGGCGGTACCGGCGGTGACCCACCGAGTGAAGCAGTGGGCGGGGTTCAGGGCCGAAGCGAGTTCTCCGGGCGCGCGATGGAGGCAACCAGCGATTCTCGACCAGACGACTGGTTTGTGGACCAGGCCTCGGCGGTCGGGCTGGATTTTCTGCACTTCAATGGTGCTGCAGGTGATTTCTTATATCCCGAGATTTTGCCGCCAGGCGTGGGTCTCTTTGACTATGACAATGACGGTGACCTGGACGTGTTTGTGGTGCAGGGGCGGATGCTTCGCGCGGACCAGACTCCGGCTGACGCGCTTATGCCGCCAAACTTTTCACGCCCAGGTGGGCGGTTGTATCGAAATGATCTGAATCACGAGGGTGACGGACAGTCGGTACTCACGTTTACTGATGTGACGGATCAAAGCGAGATCGTGGCAGATGGCTATGGTTTGGGTGTCGCGACGGGAGACTTCGACAACGATGGTTGGGTGGACCTGTTTGTGACCAACTTCGGTCCCGGGCAACTTTTTCGCAACCTCGGTGGTGAAACGTTTACAGATGTGTCTCTTGCCGCGGGGATTGAAAATGATCGGGAATTTGGGGTGTCAGCTGCGTTTGTTGATTATGACCGCGACGGCTGGTTGGACCTCTATGTAGCGAACAACGTGGATTACGACCTTGACGACCGGACTGAATGTCCCAATATGGCCGGGTCGCGTGACTATTGTCCTCCGCAGACCTACGGTGGCACTCAGGACCGCCTTTATCGCAATCGGGGTGATGGTACATTTGAGGACGTGAACGAACGCGCGCTTCAGCACACCGTAGAAATTGGTGTGGCCAGGACTGCGGGTGGACGGCTTGGACCCGCTCTTGGGGTGGCGACGGCGGATTATGACGGAGATGGCTGGATTGATATCTATGTGGCAAATGACGGTTCTGAGAATCTGTTGTGGTTGAACCAACAAGACGGCACCTTCCGCAATCAAGCCCTGTTAGCGGGTGCGGCGTTGAGTGGGATGGGAACTCCTGAAGCGAGTATGGGCGTGGCCGCTGGCGACTTTGACAACGATGGCGACGAAGACCTCTTTATGACTCATTTACGCACAGAAGGGAATAATCTTTATGTCAATGATGGGTCCGGTATTTTTCAGGACCGAAGTGCTGCTTCCGAATTGGGTTCTCCGAGTTTGCCCTACACGGGTTGGGGGACGGCTTGGTTCGATTATGACAACGACGGGTGGCTGGATCTCCTGACGGTTAATGGCGCAGTTGATGCGGAAGGGCGGACGTATACCTTTCCCTACGATCAGCGAAAGACATTGTTTCGGAATCTCGGGACCGGCCGCTTTGAAGATGTTACTGGTCAGGCTGGAGCCGTGTTCGATCTTTCAGAGGTCGGCCGAGGGGCTGCGTTTGGAGATATCGATAACGACGGTGATATCGATGTTCTGGTTGGTAATAACAGTGGTCCGATTCGATTGCTGATTAACACTATTGGAAACCGTAATCACTGGATCGGACTGCGTTTGGTTGGTCAAGAGGGGCGCGACATGTTGGGTGCAAGAGTTGAAGTTATTCGCGCCGACGGTCCGACATTGTGGCGCCGTGTGCGGACGGATGGCAGTTATGCCTCCGCGAATGATCCCAGAATACTAGTAGGGCTAGGGGCAGGTACTGAGAGTCCGACTGTGCGCGTGCACTGGCCAAACGGTCGCGTGGAGGAGTTTTCTGTAATGATTGACGAGTGGGTGACGTTGACCGAATCTGGCGGGTGAGTACGGGAGACGTCAACTTAATGGCAAGATTACCTGTGCGTTCTGTCGCAAAATCGTTTGTGATCCGAACCGCCCTGGGCACGTCGATGGTTGTGCTAGCCGTTTCAGCATGCACTTCGTCCGATCAGGCTGACTCGTCTCCGCCGGCGGATCCAGCGATACCAACCAGTGAAGAACGACCCACTGAAGACCTTGTTGCTTTACCGGACTTGTCTGCAATGAACGAGGCGGTCCAAGCTCAGATCAACCAGCGCTACGCCGCAGTCCTGGCCCTCAGCGAAGACGCAGCGGTGACCTCGCGGGCATTAGCCGATGGACATGGAGACCTCGGTATGGTTCTTTTGGCCGCGGACTTACGTGAGGTAGCCGAACATAGTTTTCTGAATGCTGAGGCGCTTGAGCCAACTGATATGCGATGGCCGTACTTTCTGGGGCATCTCTATCGTGATGCTGGTGATACCACCAGGGCCTTGGCAGCCTTCGAACGTGCCGAATCGCTACAACCTGACTACACGGCCACACTGGTTTACTTGGCCGATATGCATCTTGAGCTTGGCGCAGCTCAGTTGGCCGAACCCCTTTTTGCCAAAGCGCTCTCGTTAGCTCCTGATTCGTTGTCCGCTCGATATGGATTGGGTCGGACCGCACTGATGAACGAAGAATACGATCGTGCCGTCAGTTATCTGGAAGAAATTTTGGACCGAAATCCTGATGCGGCGGCGGCACATTACCCGCTTGGCTTGGCCTACCGCAGTCTCGGCGAACTGGAGCGGGCGGAAGAGCACATCCTCCGGCGAGAAAATGAAGAGATTCTCCCGGCCGATCCGTTGATGGTAGCGTTAGACGCGCTGCTTGAAAGTCCGCAGGTATACGAACGGCGTGGCATTGAATCGCTGAATCGCGGGGATTGGGATGAGGCCGAATCTTTGTTTAGAGAAGGGCTTGAGCTGGATCCAACCAATGCCGCGTTACGCCATCGCTTGGGCACGGCCCTTTTTATGCGCGGCGATGAGCGTGGAGCCTTGTCACTCTTTGAGGCGGTTGTACGGTCGTCTCCAGAGTATCCGCCTGCACAGCTGAGCCTGGGTGTGGTGTATCAAAACAACGGTCGTCATGAAGAAGCGATTCAACGATTTGAGACTGCGCTTAAATACCGGTCGACGTATACCGAGGCTCGATTAATGTTGGCGACGAGTTTGCGTCGCACTGGCCGCGCGGCCGCGGCCTTAATTCATTTCGATCAATTATTAGCGACGGAGCCTGACGTCGTCGAGGCAAGGTTTGGTCGGGCGATGGCATATGTGCAACTCCATCGCTATCAGGAGGCCCGGGATCACTTGCTGCAGGAAATGGAGTTGTATCCGGAGGTTCAGTCATTCCCGCACGCCTTGGCCCGGGTGTTGGCGGCCGCGCCGGACGACCGTGTTCGAGACGGAGGGCAGGCATTGGCATTGATCGAGACGCTCATTCAGGGGCAGCGTAATCTTGATCTCGGTGAAACGATGGCGATGGTGCTTGCGGAGCTTGGTCGGTTTGAGGAAGCGATTTCGATTCAGCAGGAGTTAATAGAAATTGCCCAAAATTCAGAATTGACGAACCGGTTACCATTTTTGATGAATAATTTGAGGCTCTTCCAAACCGGACAACCGTCGAGAAGTCCGTGGCAAGAGGGTGCTGTTCCTTAAGAGAATGATGGCGAGATGGTCGATTTTTGTTAATAGTGGCGCCCGTTTGTTGAACTTGGGGCGAATCATTGGTAAAATTTGGACGTTCTTGTGGGAGCGTGGCCATGAGTAGGTTGTGGTTCACGGCTTGGTTACTATTAAATTTTTTGTATCTCCCATTCGGGTTGGATCCTCAAAGGAGGGGCATTTGTCTCACTTGGCGAAGAATTTAAACAGAATGGTATGGGTGGCATTCGTAGCAGCTGCGGTTGTTGGTACTGCTGCGACGGCTGATGTTAGCGCACAGTCTTCTGACGAAGTTACGTTTCACAAAGACATCGAACCAATTCTGCAGCGGAGCTGCCAGAACTGTCACCGGGAAGATTCTGTCGCGCCGATGTCTCTGCTGAACTATGAGCAGACCCGTCCTTGGGCACGGTCAATAGCGCGTCGAACCGCTGTTGGTCCGAGGCAGGGTGTGATGCCTCCGTGGTATCTCGAAAAGAACATCGGCATCCAGGGTTATAAGAAGGACCCGTCACTCACTGATGAAGAGATCGCCATGATTGGCGAGTGGGCAGACAACGGTGCTCCTCGTGGCAACCCCGCAGATGCGCCTGAGCCTATCGATTGGTCAACCGGCGGATGGACCATTGGAGAGCCCGACCTCGTGACCGTATTAGGTGACATCGTCATGGAGGGCGGCGCCCCGGATTGGTGGGGAGAAATTGAGTCCGTTCCGGTGGGGAATACCGAAGACCGATACGTGGAAGCGTTGGAGTTCAGAGAAGTCAACGACGTTCTCGATACTGAGGACAACCGGGAGACGGTTGGTGGACGCTTTATTTTTCACCACATGATCTGGAGCACTCAGGTGCTCGGCGAGAACGGTGAACAGGATGAAACGCGGGCGAACGACACGACCACCGGATGGCCGGTGCATGAGGTTGGCCGCAACGCGGATACATTCGATCCCAAAGCCGGTCGTTTACTGGCGGCGAATTCCAGTGTGGTTTCGAACTCAGTGCACCTCCACTCGAATGGTAAAGACACCCGGTCTCACCTTGAGATCGCGTGGAAGTTCCATCCGAAGGGCTACAAGCCGACGTTGAAGAATGCGGGTCGGAGCCTGGGCGACGGACTGAACATCGACATTCGTCCGGAACAGAAGGATCAGCAGCTTCATGCTTACACAGTGCTGGAAGAGCACCAGAAGATCACGACCTTCGAGCCCCACCTGCACGCACCGGGTGACCGGATGTGCCTGGAAGCTATTTGGGGAAACCATATTGAGACGTTGAGTTGTGCGGGATACGACCATAATTGGGTTCGTACTTACGAGTATTTGGATGACACGGCGCCGCTTCTTCCGAAGGGCACCATCCTGCACATCACTGGTTACATGGACAATACGGCCGCGAACGCCAACATACCGGATCCGCGAAACTGGCAGGGGTCAGGTAACCGTTCCGTGACGAACATGTTTATCGACCTTGGCCTGGGCGTGGAGCTGAGTGATGAACAGTTCATTGAGGCAATGGAAGAACGGCGTGAAGTGACCGACTGGAGACCTGGTGACCACATCATTGGTTGTCCGCTCTGTTCGTATACCGACCTGCGGATTGAAGATATGCCTGGCCGGGAAGTCGAGGAAGCTGACGACGCTAACGACGCCAATCAGCAATAAGAGCGTGGTTCGGTTGTTTGGATGCACAGCAGCAATGTGTGCGTGATTTAATTTCCCCCGGGGACGCTGTGGCGTCCTCGGGGGTTTCGTTTTCCGGCTCCAAAGACCTGTACTGTGTTTACGGATAGGTCATCACACTTGCACAAGGATAAGTTGCCATGAAACAGCTGTTGGTTACTGTGAATCGTAAGAGACCATGTTTCTTGCCGGTGTTCCTGTTCGTTCTGGCGTTCCTGCTGGTCGGACAGTCTGGGGAGGCTCAGAGACTGTCGTACTCCTCCGGACAAAACATTTCCCCTGGTTACGAAGGCTGGGAGGAAGACCCGGATGGATCACGCTGGTTTGTGTTTGGCTATATGAATCGAAACTGGGAAGAAGAGCCGAACATTCCCGTTGGGCCAGAGAATTCGATTTCACCAGGAGGACCCGACCTCGGCCAGCCGACACATTTTTTGCCTCGTCGAAACCGATTCGTGTTCCGGGTGCCTGTCCCGGATGATTTTAGTGCCGACGATGAAATGGTGTGGACGCTCAGTGTTAATGGCGTGACGGAGCAGGCCTTTGCGACACTCCGTCCGGATTACTTCATGGATGCGATGATTCGTATGTCTGAAGGCGGTGCGATTGGTGCGGGGACATCGAACCCGACCATCCGTGCGAATACAGCGCCAGTGGCGATGGTCAAAGGAGCGGATACGCGGTCGGTAAGAGTGGGTGAGCCGCTGATGTTAGTGGCCACCGCGACCGACGATGGTGTTCCTGAGACGCCACGTGCACGGCGCGAACGTCAAGCAGCAAGCAGGACTTCAGATACTGGCCTTGTTGGTCGCGGCCGTCAGTGGAGGCCACATTACCGCGGCACCGTGTCTACTGAGACTGGTCTTCGCGTTTCGTGGTTCGTCTACCGTGGCACGGGGAAGAACGTGATGTTCGACCCTCCTCAGGTTAAGGTCTGGGAGGATACGCGCACCGGGGCATACTCTCCTTGGGGACCGCATTTTGTGCTGGATGACCCTCCTGAGGACGATACCTGGTCCACTACCGTCACGTTCGATGCTCCGGGCACATACGTCTTGCGGTGTCGCACCAGTGACGGGGCGTTGGATGTTGACCACGATGTCACGGTCACGGTAACGCCTTAAGAGTTACAAACTGTAAAAGTATCGGAATACAAGACAAAACCCCAGAGTGACAAATTGACTAGCAGCCTGGAAGGTAGGATATAGATGCGTACATCTCGGCGTCTCATCGGATGGATACTTAGTGTGGCGGTAATACTGGTAGGCGCTGGCGTGACCAGCGCCCAGCGGTTGTCATATTCCAGTGGGCAGAGCGTGTCACCTGGGTATGAGGGGTGGGAAGAAGCCGAGGATGGGCAGCGCTACTTTCTGTTCGGCTATATGAATCGCAATTGGGACGAAGAACCTAACATCCCAGTTGGTGCAGACAATCGTATTGAACCAAATGGCCCTGATCAGGGCCAGCCAACTCATTTTCTGCCTCGACGCAACCGCTTTGTGTTCCGGGTTCCTGTACCAGACGATTTTAATGAAGACGATGAAATGGTATGGACACTGAGTGTTAATGGCGTAACCGAACGGGCCTATGCGACCTTGCGTCCGGATTATTTTGTCGATGACATCATCAAAGCGTCGGAACACGGCGCGATTGGTGCTGGCACGACTGACCCGGTGATCCGGGCGAATGTGGCGCCAACCCTGACGCTGGATGGAGCGACCGCTCGAACCGTTCGCGTCGGTGAACCCCTTCGACTCGTGGTTAGCGCAAGCGATGATGGGGTGCCTGAACCGCGGCGGCGTTCGGCGCAGGAACGCAGTCGAGCGCGGGATGCTAATGACCAACGTCGCGACGGCGACCGGCGTCGCTTCGGCGACCGCCGGTGGTTACCTCACAGTCGTGTGACGGTGAGCAGTGAAACAGGTCTTCGCGTCTCGTGGTTCGTGTACCGTGGCGCGGGGAATAACGTAACGTTTGATCCACCGCAAACGAAGGTGTGGGAGGACACCCGCACGGGTGCGAATTCGCCGTGGGCGCCTGCGTGGCTCAATCCTTTACTGCCAGAGGACGGGCAGTGGATTACTGAGGTTACGTTTGATGAACCAGGTGAATATGTGCTTCGATGTTTGGCGAGCGATGGCGCGCTCGGCGACGAAGACGACATCACGGTTACGGTTACTTCATAGGTAGTTCTCGCCAAACTAATTAATTGTTGTATAGATTGGGAACAATGAGTGGGGTTCTAGTTAGGCCGTTAGTGCTTAGTGTTGTGGTAATACTGTGTCTGACACACACGGTCGAGGCGCAGCGGTTGTCCTACTCGAGCGGCCAAAATATTTCTCCTGGCTATGAAGGCTGGGAGGAAGATGCGGATGGGTCGCGGTGGTTCGTGTTTGGCTACATGAATCGCAACTGGGACGAAGAGCCTGATGTTCCTGTTGGTCCGAATAATGCCATCGAACCTGGGGGCCCTGATCGTGGTCAACCGACGCATTTCTTGCCTCGCCGGAACCGTTTTGTGTTTCGGGTGCCTGTGCCGGACGATTTTGAAGACGACGATGAGATGGTGTGGACGCTCACTGTCAATGGGGTGACGGAACAAGCCTATGCGACGCTTCGGCCAGACTACCTGATGGATGCGATGATCCGCGCCTCCGAAAGTGGCGCGATTGGTGCCGGGACCACGAATCCTACGATTCGCGCAAACCAAGGGCCGGTGCTGACGGTTGAAGGGGCGGAAACTCGGCGTTTACGGGTCGGTGAAGCTCTGAGTTTAGCGGCCGTTGCCACGGATGATGGCGTGCCGGAATCACCACGGAAAGAACTCCTCGAGTTTCTGCCAGGAGCCTTGAATCCCTGGGTGCCACACACTCGCGTCACTGTGAATACCGAGACCGGTCTCCGCGTGTCATGGTTTGTGTATCGCGGGAGTGGAGACGTCACGTTCGATCCCCCTCAGGTGAAAGTGTGGGAGGATACGCGTACCGGGGCCAATTCCCCATGGGGGCCACATTGGCTCACGCCGGAGTACCCAGAAGACAACCGGTGGGTCACCACCGTGACGTTCGACGAGCCGGGGACGTATGTGTTGCGCTGTCGTGCCAGTGATGGTGCGGTAGATACCGACCACGATGTGACGGTCACCGTGACACGCTAATATTCGCGGTTGTCGTTCTGTGTTCCTCAAGGATCAGGTTACAATCGAAGCTATGTTTAAAAGATGTGTCGTGATCCTCAGTGTTTTTGTGTTGGGAATGTTGATGGCCAGTGCTGAAATAACTGCCCAGCGCCTCTCCTACTCGAGTGGCGAGAACGTGTCGCCCGGGTATGAGGGATGGGAGGAAGACCCGGATGGGTCGCGCTGGTTTGTGTTTGGCTATATGAACCGCAATTGGGACGAAGAGCCAGTCGTTGCGATTGGCGCTGACAACAACATTCAACCTGGCGGGCCAGACCTCGGTCAACCGACACGGTTTTTGCCCCGGCGCAATCGCTTCATCTTCCGTGTTCCGATTCCTGAGGATTTTGAGGAAGCCGATGAGATGGTCTGGACGTTGACGGTGAATGGCGTGACTGAACGAGCGTATGCCTCGTTGCGCCCAGATTACTTCATGGATGCCATGATTCGCGCATCGGAGCATGGTGCAATCGGCGCAGGTTTTACGGACGAAAAAATCAGGAATAACGAGCCTCCGGCAATGACTATCGAAGGTGAGGATCAGCGCACGGTGCGAGTGGGTGAAGTCTTAAGCCTGGCTGTGGTCGCGACGGATGATGGCGTGCCTGAGTCACCGACCGCGCGGTTGCGGCGCTTGTTCGAGGCCCAGGCGGCTGAACAAGCGGCGAACCTTGAGTCCGACGAAGCTGATGAGCAAGCTGAGGAAGCGCGCAGGGCTTTTCGGCGATCAGACCGGCGGTGGTTGCCGCACTCTCGTGTGACGGTGAACGCTGAAACTGGTCTCCGGGTGTCGTGGTTTGTGTATCGTGGTGACGGCGAGGTCATGATGGATCCGGCCCAAGTGAAAGTGTGGGAGGATACCCGCACGGGGGGCTATTCGCCGTGGGCACCAGCGTTCACAGTGCCCGATCCGCCTGAAGGAAACCGGTGGGTAACTGAAGTAACATTCGATCAGCCTGGCACCTATGTCCTGCGATGTCGCACCAGTGACGGGGCGGCGGACGTTGACGGTAATGTGACGGTTACGGTGACCCAGTAGGTTATTTCAACAGCCTGTTCTTTTTGGAGAGATTCCGGTTCTCGGGGAGTGCGGCTTGGTCTTCGAGGTCGGAGTCGCCGACGTTCGTTGACGTCTACGGCAGCAGGACCTTTAGCGCACCACTGTGAAGTCAGCCGTCCATTCATGGGGACCCCACACGAGCATGAACCGACCCTCGTCGGGTCCGGTTAGTACCACCGACGCTGCCATGTCTCGCGATGAGTCGGTCATCGAATCACCCGCCAACAGTGACTGCCTGTAGTGGAGGTCGACTTCGCCCAAGTCCAGTTCAGGGTTGTACTGGGTGCCCCAGGCATCCGGTTCGTTGTTAAAGACGAGGTGCCAGCCGTGTTCAGCGCGCTTCAGCCAAAGACCATAGGAACCGGGGGAATCCCTCAAGCCGATATTTCCCGTATTGATTACGAGGTCCCCAAATTGGATCGGAATGTCGATGTCAAGGCGCGTCACGGCACCGTCTGTGATCCGAACCACCGACCCTGTTGCTACCGATACCAGGTGGGCGAAGTCTCGATACTCGACTTTGAGGTCCCTGGGGAAAACCACGGCGAGACGTGGACCGTCGGGCAGCGTGACTGTGGCAATGTTTCGTGTAGCCAGACGATTAGTTAACTGGATTTCAGACGAATCAAATTCGAACGTACGCTGGTCGCCGACGCCACTGACACGTTGTCGGCGCAATGCTTCTCTCGGTTCGGCAAATTGCACGCCGACCGTCCACTCGTGATCTCCCCACCGCACGAATAGGTCACCTCCATTGGCTCCAGTCGGCACGAATCCCGTGACTAGAGTGGCGGACTGGTTTGTGACAGTGCGATGGGTAAGGGGGACAGTGCCAAGAACATCGGCTGGCTCGGTCGCCATATCGCCCTGTGCGTCCGAGATTTGGAGCCTCAAGTCATCGTCGGTTCCCCGCAGCCACAGGTCGTAGCGACTGGTGCCGAGGGGGGTAAAGTCCGGTTCCGTCCCCGGAGGAGGTTCAGGGGGTTCCGCTTGTGCTGTTCCGATTTCAACGTGGCCGATATGTGCCCATGCGTCAGTTTCCAATTGACCAATGCGAACGACCCCGCTGGGAGTGTCAGACAAAAGTGTGCGGTATGTCGGATCGTCAATTTGGATCGCCGACCCGGAAAAGACCGTGACGGTTCGCAGTCCTAGTGTGGCCGCCGACTGAAGCGGCACAGAGGGTGACTGGGCGGTGACCTGTCCGGCTAGTGTCAGAAGGGTCAAACTCAAAATGACGGCAAGCCGTCGTTGGCTACGAACATCCATGACTACCCCTGTGTGCTGATCTGCAAAAACATTAGGTTCTGAATTCTAGCGGGTCTTTAAGCCATAAACACGTTGACCCTGGCATATGAAGCGATGCCAGGGTCAACGCATATGTGTGTCACACCAGGTCCAGCTTGAGCTGGGCTATTTGCCTAATTCTGTGACTCAGCAGCTGGGTCCTCTACGATCTCTTCGCCATAGGCTACGAATCCAAGCGCCATTTCATCATTCGTTCGTGGTGCGTGGCCGAGTGAACGGTCGGCGTCAAAACCTTTTCGCAGGCCATGTTCTGAGGTGTTGTCGTACCAGAAACTTACGTCGACCATAGTTCCTGCCGGGAGCAACTTGGGCTCATTGTACCAATAGGTTTCCTGCCAGGCCTGCTGCCACTTCGGCACATCCAAGAGAAGTTCCTGGGTTCCATCGGGATAGGTCGCCGTATAGCGTGCCCCCACACCACGAAAGTGCGCATGTGGCCACCAGTTTAAAATCAAGGTGTCTTGTTCAATGAGTCGACCGGCACCTACCCGATAACCTTCACGGTGAGCCGGAATCATGAAACCGCGGTTACCGATGGAGTCGTTCTTAAAGGCGATCTTCGGCGTTTCCTTGGCAATATGGAATCCCATGGACGCCTGATTTGTGAACGCGGTTCCAGTGCCGGGCTCTTTGTTGTAGTGAATGTTAAAGCGTGCGGTTGAACCCTGTTCAATCAAGAGTCCCCAACCATCTGGTAGCAATTTGCCTTCTGTGCCCGCTGAGACACATCCGAGCGACCCACCTCTGGCTGCGGCTTCTCCTTCGTCCTCTTCACCTTGGCCAGCGTCGGCGGTCACAACTGTGTCGGCGTCTTCAACTCCGGCACAGAAATGGTGGATTCGGTCGCCGGTGTCTCCCGTTTGGAATTCCCAACCGCTGACCCACAGACCTTCTTCAGGAATGAGTTCATCGGGAATTTTCGTCCGGAAGGTTGTTTGCAGGTCGTAGGCATCGTCGGGAATCAGGTATTCCTCCATAGTCACCACGAAGTCGGGTGTCCCGAGAAACCAGCCCCCATTTTCATCGCCAAAGACTTTTGGGGCGGGCGCCTGCGACTTGTCGCCTGCGGCAGACCCCGAATTGGCCCATGCCACGATGGTCTGAATCTCGTCGTCGGTCAATCCACGTTCGTTGGAGTAGAGGCCATCGGTGTGCTCGGTGGCATACCACGGTGGCATCTCTTCGGCCTCGACCTTTCGGGCAACAGCGCGTGCCCACGGCCGAGTCTCTTCAAACGTCATCAGTGACATCGGTGCGATGATGCCGGTGATGTTCTGGCCTGCGGGGCGATGACAACTCTGACAATTTTCCTGCAGAATCGGCAGGACGTCCCCGTAGAACGTCACCTCTTCTGCTTCTCCTGCGCTGGCAGACCCAATCGCCAATGCACTGAACGCCGCGAGGATTGTAAACAGCCGTAAAATTCTCATCGTCAGGCTCCTAAAAGTAGTGTCTGATAACCGCATTAAATTTGAGCTAAACTTCGGCTCAGCGTGTATCTCTGATCCTTTTACACCTATGAACAAAGGTTGTACCACCTCTATGGGTGGGGGTCAAGGGTAAAGAGAGAGTCGTATTCTTCGGGTTTTGTGACCATGGTTGGGACCGTCTGGTTGCTCAAACTTGCATCCGCTGATCGGCTCACGTTCAATTGGAGGCACAGTTCTCCTTAGAAGGCATACTTTGGTGATGAAGAGATGCACTATGTGGGATTGATTGATCTTATGCGCATTGGCACAAACGGATCGATCCAGCTCGGTATTAATGCCCTGGTCGCAGGAATGATGGTCTTTACTGCGTCTAGCAACCTGTTATCGCAATCCAGAAATGCCGATGCTTTGATGCCACCCGTTGTGTTTACGGAGGTAACTGAGCAGTCTGGTATCACTTTTGTCCATGAGAACGGTGCTGTGGGTAATAAATGGTATCCAGAGATCTTTGGTGGGGGGATAGTCGTCTTGGATGTCGATTCAGATGGCTGGTCCGACTTGTTGTTTATTAACAGCGGTGAATGGTCACCGGGCGATGTCGCGTCGTCTCACGGGCTCTATCGTAATAACGGTGATGGAAGTTTTATCGACATTGTCAGCGGCAGTGGATTTGACAGGTCAGCGTTTTATGGTCTTGGCGGGACCGTCGCTGATTATGACAACGACGGCCGAGACGACGTCTTCGTCACTACGACAGACGGCGGGCGCCTGTTTCACAACGAAGGGAACAACAGGTTTGTCGACGTTACAGAATCGTCTGGGATCACGAACCCTCACTTTGCCGTTAGTGCGGCATGGTTGGACTACGACCGTGACGGGCTGGTAGACCTCTTCATAGGAAACTATGTAGCCTGGACGCCCGAGTTGGAGGTTCCGTGTACCGAGCAGGGTGTGCGAGGCTACTGTGGCCCCGATGCGTATGCGCCACTCCCACCGGCTTTATACCGGAACGTCGGAAACGGACGGTTCGAAGATGTTACCGCTCCGGCGGGTTTGGATGCCCCGACGGATAAGGCAATGGGCGTTGTGGTATTCGACTACAACCAAGACGGTTGGCCGGACCTCTTTGTGGGTAGTGACCGGGTTCCGGCTAAGCTCTATCGCAACACCGGTAACGGCGGATTTGTGGACCAAGGGCTTCAAGCCGGGGTCGCGCTGAGCGAATTAGGCATTGCCCGCGGCAACATGGGTGCGGATGCAGCTGATTATGATCGGTCGGGAAAACCGGACCTGGTCGTCGGGAACTTTTCCTATGAAATGCTTGGCCTCTATCACAATGAAGATGGACGGACCTTTGTCGATCGGGCGCCCCGGTCTGAAGTCGGTCGTTCCAGTTATCTTTCAACAACGTGGGCTGTCTTTTTTTTGGACTACGACTTGGATGGTTTTCCGGACATCTTTGCCGCCAACGGTGCGAATGACGAGTCACAAGTTATGCGTGACTCCAGATTACAGATCACTCAAGTGCCACTGTTGTTGTGGAACCGTGGGAATGGGACGTTTGCGAATGTGACCACCGATCTCGGTGAGAGTTTCAATCAGCCCATCATGGGACGGGGGGCCGCCTATACTGATTTTGATGGAGACGGAGACCTCGACATAATAGTCGCTACCTTGGCGGGTCGGCCGCGTCTGTTTCGGAACGACGGTGGCAATCAACATAACTGGCTTCGAGTCCGTTTAAGTGGATCGCCGTCAAATCGAAGCGGGTTAGGTGCTGTCGTAAGGGTCACGTCAGAGTCAGGCGTTCAGTGGCAAACGGTGCACAGTGGTTCGAGTTACGCTTCCCAGAGTGAGCTGACGCTGACGTTTGGTCTTGCCACGGACGCACAGGTCCTGAGACTTGAGGTAGATTGGCCGTCAGGGGTGTTACAGACCTTCGAGGATGTAGGGCGCAATCAGGTAGTCGTGATCGATGAGGTCGAGGGCCTGGCGTCTGGTCCGTAACGGCAATTTAGGTTTGACCTTCTTTAAGGTGCGGCCGGAGATTCGGCTTGTGCTGCGAGTTCTTCTTCGACCAGCCGAGTAAAGAATTCAAATGGTGGCAGAAAAGCTGGAGGTGCCGGGGCGAACCGACCGTTGATCAGAAAACTCGGACTTCCTTGAATGGCATATCGTCTGGCTTCTTCGACGGCACTTTGAACCGTCGGGCGAAAGGTGCCATTGTCCACACAGCGATCGAACTGGTCACGGTCCAGGCCGACATCACTGGCCAGTTGTTTGAGACGTATCGTGTCAAAAATACCCTGCTGGGCTAGCAGTGCGTCATGGTACGGCCAGAATATATCTTGAGCTTTAGCGCATTGGGCTGCTTCTGCGGCACTGAGTGCGGCAGCACGATCCAAGGCTGGAAGATTTTTAAAAACGATACGCAGTCTGTCGCCGAAAGTCTCCAGTACCCGGCTGAACTGCTCAGCGAATCGAGCGTACTCGGCGTTTTGAAAATCGCCGAATGCCACAAGTTCAATGGTCGCAGACTCAGAACCCATGACGGCGTCTTGGTCCGTGCGGTCAATTCTTATCCTAGGTGCCACGAGAGACATATTGACCTGGGTTGAAACCTGCATTAATTCCTCGATGTAGTTGGCACGTGCAAGCTCTGGCTCAGTTACCTTGCTGAGCCATGCTCGTAAAGCCGGTTCTAGTTGTTCGAATGTGTTTCTTCGTGTCGCGGGTCCTAGACCCTGATACAGGGACCGTACCGCTGCGTCCGGCATGGAGACGGTCCGTGGTGGAAGTTCTTGTTCGAGTAGTTCGTCGACGCTGATGCCTCTGGTACGCGCTTCAATAGCAAGTAGTTCATCCGCGACCACGCGGTCTGCGATCCGCCGGCGTGTTTCGAACGCCTGCTGTTGAACGGCTATGTAGCTGGCAGGATCGGCGCGCTGCCATTCTTCGTCAATTTCGTCGACGGTGATGACTCGGTCGCCCACTTGGACTGCGACCTCACCTTGTGCATCGGAGCGGACCATTGGTAGCGGCTCCACATCATTGGTGGCCGCTTCTGGCCCGCCAGCAGTGGTGTCTGGACTTGTGCTGCCCAGGGACACGTCAAACGAGGCATGTTCGCTCGCGCTGGGGCCGCGGCTGACGGTGAGCAGGTACTCGCTCGCTGGCATCAGACTAATGGGTGCCACGGCGACGATCTGTGTGTCGGTGGCCTCTTCGATTCTCAGAGGGACGAGGTCCAGCGTGACAACCGGGCGGCTTCCAAAATTTTCGCCGGAGATTGTTAACGTGTCAGCGTCGGAATCTGGGCGGGCTTCGGCGATGACTAGCTGAGGGAGTGCCGGGGCTTGTCCTTTAATCGCGACGGTGGAGAACGAAACAACAACGAGCGTTAAAACCGCGGTGAAGCGGCACAGTCTACGAGTCATTACAATTGCCTGTGCTCAGGATACCTTGCGTGTGTAGGGTTCGCAATGTCTTCGCAGGGTCCACTTGCCTTGACACACCTAAAGTTCGTGGACACACTGAAGGCATTGATTTCGTTCGTCTAGTCAATGCTGAAACCCTATTGTGGGGAGGGTCATGATGCGTTTGATTATCTCATTAGCCATTGGCGTTCTCATGGTTGTTGGAGCTGGGCTCCAGCCGTTAGGGTTACTATCCTCGCCGACGGGTATGGGCACAGCGTTTGCCTCTGGGAATCAAGGGTCGGCCGTTCCTCCAATTGAGCCATTTACGATTGCTTTGCCAGAGGCGGATCTCGAGGATCTTCAGGAACGATTGGCACGAACCCGAATGCCCGATGAACCAGACGGTGTTGGGTGGATGCTTGGGATGAATCAAGCGTATTTACGGCAACTGCTGGAGTATTGGCAACACGAGTTTGATTGGCGTGTCCAGGAGCGTCGCCTGAATCAATTCGAACAATTCAAGACACGGATTGATGGAGTCGACATCCATTTTATTCACCAGCGATCAACAGAATCAGATGCGTTTCCGTTAATTCTGACTCACGGATGGCCTGGGTCGTTTGCGGAGTTCTCGAAAGTAATCGGACCTCTCACGGACCCGGTCAACCATGGTGGACGTGCAGAAGATGCTTTTCATGTAGTGGTGCCGTCGATTCCCGGGTATGGATTTTCTGATCGACCACGGGCATTGGGTTATGGGCGTGAACGCACCGCAGCGATCTTTGCCCAGTTGATGTCTCGGTTGGGCTACGACCAGTATGGTGCGCAGGGTGGGGATCTGGGGGCCGGTATTAGTCGACAACTGGCCATGGACGATTCCGACCATGTGGCTGGCTTGCATCTTAATTTATGCAGCGCTGGTCCTCCTGATCCAGAGAATCCGAATGAAGGGTTGGCGACTGATGAGATCGCGCTGATGGAGGAACGGGCAGCGTTTTGGACCGACGAAGAACGGGGCTATAGCCATATGCATGGCACGAAACCGCAAACGTTGGGTTATGGGCTCAACGACTCTCCGGCCGGGCTGGCGGCGTGGATTGTGGAGAAGTACCGCAGTTGGTGCGACTGTGAGGGAAATCCAGAAACGAAGTTTTCTAAGGATGAGCTGTTAACTACGCTAACGATCTACTGGGTGACCCAGACGGCCACCTCCGCGGCACGCTATTACTATGAAGGTCGCCACAATCCGACGCCTGAACCAACTCGGGTCGAGGTTCCGACGGCGTGCGCGGCGTTTCCGAAGGAGTTTCGGTTTACTCCACGGCGCTGGCTGGAGGCTCGTTACAATCTTCAGCGTTTTACCCTGATGCCGAGTGGAGGACATTTCGCCGCTAGTGAGGAGCCTGTTCTTTTTGTTGATGACGTGCGGGCGTTCTTTCGGGGCTTACGGTAGTTCGATTCGCCACGAAGTAGGTTGAACCGTTGGTTTTACTTGGTGGTTCCGATTCGAGTGTCTGGAATGTTTTGGAAAATCAACATGTGTTGTCTTAGGCGGACTGGGTCACATCTCTGGAAGATGGGACTGATCTGTTACACTGCGTTAATAGCCGTGAGACTGCCGGTGATCAGATGGTAAGGGCACACAAAGCACCCCTTCTTTTCTTTGCAGGCTGTTTGCTGCTCTTGCTGAATTCGGCCATTCTCGCTGCATTTCCGAGCGCCACACTTTGGTATTACGCGAATGTTGCGCTTCACCCGTTCTTGGGAATCGCGCTCACGCTGTTTGCAATCCCTCGAATCCTGAGCCGGGAATGGCTGGGTGGTCCCTTGCTTGCCGCGGGCGTCGGGTTGGTTGGTGCCGGCTTGATGCTTGGTCTTATCGTTTTAGTTTATGGAGCGACAGGACCCTACGAGGTCGTGCTGCAAGCCCATATTGTTACGTCTCTCTGCGGGGCCGCGCTGCTGGGTGTTCGTGCTTGGCGCGCAGTTGCCAGTTCTGATGGTGTGCGGCCGCTTGTTCGCGGCAGTTTAGTTGCGATCGTCTTAATCGGTGCTGTGACGCCATTGCTCCGCGATGGTCTTGATGCGCGCTGGCGACAGTCGTATCGCATTGAGAATCCAATCCAACCTCCGGCGACAATGGAAGAAGAAGGAGCCGGTCTCGGCAGTCCATTTTTTCCGTCATCGGCGAACACCAATACGGGAGATGTAATCCCGGCTAATTTTTTCCTCACCAGCGAAGCGTGTGGTCGTTGTCATACTGATATCTATGAGCAGTGGAGTGCCTCCACGCACCATTTTTCGTCCTTCAATAACCAGTGGTATCGCAAGTCGATCGAGTACATGCAAGATGTTGTCGGAACCGAACCGTCGAAGTGGTGCGCCGGATGTCATGACCATGCGGTGTTTTTTAATGGTCGCTTTGACCAGCCGATCCGTGAGCAGATTGACACGCCGGAGGCGCAAGCGGGGTTGGGCTGTGCCTCATGCCACTCAGTGGTTCATGTGGGGAGCACCATGGGGCAGGGTGATTTTGTCATTGAGTACCCGCCGCTTCACGATCTCGCCGCTAGTGACAATCCGTTGTTTCAAGCGGTGCACGACAAACTGGCCTATCTGGCACCGGAGCCGCATCGGCGAACATTTATGAAGCCGTTTCATCGAGAGCAGAGTGCCGAGTTTTGTTCGACTTGTCACAAGGTTCATCTCGATGTACCGGTGAATGACTATCGATGGCAGCGCGGGTTTAACTCGTATGACAACTGGCAGGCGTCGGGCGTGTCGGGAGAAGGGGCCCGGTCGTTTTACTACCCATCGACGCCTCAGACATGCCGAGATTGTCACATGCCACTCGTACCCTCAGATGACCCTGCTGCTGATGATGGATTAGTCCGTTCACATAGGTTCCCGGGTGCGAACACGGCGTTGCCGTTCGTGAACGGTGACGCAGAGCAACTAAAAGTAGTCCAGGACTTCCTTCGCGACGATCAGATTTCCGTCGACATCTTCGGAATTACCCGAGTGGCTGAGACGAGTCCGCCTGTTCGCGGCCCTCGGGGCGGCGAACCGAGGTTGTCGAGTACGTTTGCGGTTGGTGAGGAGTCTTTGCAGTTTGGAGCTAGTCGTGGCCTGACGTCAAGTGGGCCAGTCGCTGAGGTTGTGGCGCCCATTGACGGGACCAGCGTTGCTGTGCGTCGGGGTGAGTCGGTTCGGGTCGAGGTGGTTGTTCGGACGCGAAAGGTGGGCCATTTTTTTCCGGGTGGTACCGTCGATGCCTTTGACGTGTGGGTCGAGTTTGAAGCGGTCGACGACCAAGGGCGCGTGATTCTTCACAGTGGGGCAGCGGAAGATGGCGGTAGTGGCCCTGTCGACCCTGGCGCACATTTTTACCGCAGTCTTCAACTTGACGAACGGGGGAATCCGATCAACAAGAGGAACGCGTGGATGACGCGATCAGTTGCGTATGTGCGATTGATTCCGCCGGGTGCCGCCGACACGGTCCATTATCGTTTGCAGGTGCCAGAGGATGTGGGGGATCGCATTTTCCTTCGGGCGAAGGTGAACTACCGTAAATTTGCGTGGTGGCTGACGCAATGGTCGTACGCTGGCGTGCGGGATCCTGGCCATCCGAATCCCCCGGTCGGCCCCTCGTTTGACGATGGGCAGTGGGTCTTCACTGGAGACACCTCAGATGTTTCCGGCGCCGTCAAGTCTATTCCCGACATTCCGACCACGGTAATGGCAGAAGATGAAACATCACTATTAGTCGTTGATGCTGAGGCGCCGTTGCCGTCGGTGGTGCCGTCTTCAGACGGGACACTGCGGGAGCGATGGAACGATTACGGGATTGGATTGTTATTACAAGGCGACCTTCGTGGGGCAGAGGCAGCATTCCGGCAGGTGATGGCTATTGACCCCGAGTATGTCGATGGTCCTGTGAACGTGGCGCGCGCGCGCCTGCAAGAGGGAGATGTCGATGCGGCCATCCCGTTACTTGAACAGGCACTCGAATTAGAGCCAGGGTTGGCCCGAGCGCATTTTTTTCTCGGGACTGCGCTGCGTTCACTGGGAGAATACGAAGCGGCCATGTCACACCTAGAGACGGCACGGCAGGCCTATCCGAGAGATCGGGTTGTCTTAGGACAAATTGGTCGCCTTTACTTCTTGCAGCGACAGTTTGAAGAAGCGATTTCGACATTTGAGGAGGTTCTTCGCATTGACCCCGAAGATCTGTTGGCCCATTACAATCTGATGCTGTCGTATCAGGGAGTAGGTGACTCCGAACGCGCCGCGGCGGAACAGGTGCTCTATGAGCGGTTCAAAGCAGACGAGGCGGCCCAAGCAATCACTGGTCCATACCGTCTCGCATCGCCGGAGGACAACAACGAACGACAATCGATCCACGAACATGGAACTCCTCCGGGTTTGTGAGAAAGTTTAAATAACTATGATGCGATGGGTCGCGGCTGTATGTGCTGTTCTGTGTGTAACCGTGGTGATCGCGGCCACCACCTCAGTTGTTTTCGTAGACGTGACCGACGAAGCGGGTTTGCGTTTTCGTCACATCACTGGTGCGTTTGGCCAGAAATACATGCCAGAGACTCTTGGGGCGGGTGGTATTTGGCTGGATGTGGACGATGATGGATGGCAAGACATTGTTTTGGTGAATTCCACCACATGGCCCGGACAAGGCACTAGCGACACTCACGCGATGTTGTACCGAAACAATGGTGACGGTACGTTTGATGACATCAGTTCAGGGTCTGGTCTCGATGTTCCACTCTACGGGTTCGGTGGTGCGGCGGGTGATTTTGACAATGATGGACAGACGGATCTTTATCTCACTGCATTAGGACCGAATCGACTCTTACGAGGGCAAGGTGATGGGACGTTTGTGGATGTCACCGAGGCGAGTGGAACTGGCGACCCTGGATTTTCGACAAGTGCTGTGTGGTTTGATTATGACAACGATGGCTATTTGGATATTTTTGTCGCCAACTACGTGGAGTGGACACCAGAGATTGATCTGTATTGCACGCTCGATGGTGAGACGAAGTCTTATTGCACACCGGAATCCTATAAAGGACAAAGTTCAACGTTGTTTCACAATTTGGGAAATGGCACTTTTGAAGACGTGAGTGTGTCGGCAGGGGTGAGCAACCCGTCAGCTAAGGCATTGTCGGCCTCGATGTTTGATGTCAATAGTGACGGCTGGATGGACTTATTCGTGACGAATGACACGCAGCCGAACCAATTGTTCCAAAATCAGGGCGATGGGACTTTTAATGACATTGCGGTAGTTGCAGGAGTGGCCTTCAGCGAAGCCGGGATCGCGCGCGCCGGGATGGGTGTGGATGCGGCCGACTACGACGGGTCAGGTCACCCGAGTCTAATTATCGGAAATTTTTCAAATGAGATGATGGCGCTGTACCACAACGAGGGAAACGGCTTATTTATTGATGAGGCGCCGCGGTCGGCACTGGGCCGAGGCACACTCCTAACGCTGACATTCGGCTGTTTCTTCTTTGATTACGACCTTGATGGATGGCTCGACGTGTTCGCCGCGAATGGGCATGTCGCTGACGATGTTGAACAAGTGCAGTCGCGTGTCACGTATGCCCAACGACCTCAACTGTTTCACAACGACGGACGTGGTCGATTTGAGGAAATTGTCGACGAGGCGGGTGACGCTTTGCAGCAACCAATGGTCGCGCGCGGGGCGGCGTATGCTGATTATGACAACGACGGTGACTTGGATATTTTAATGACGTCGAATGGAGGCGCACCGAGGCTACTTCGGAACGACGGTGGGAATACGAACAATCTACTTCGAGTCAAAACGGTTGGCACCGAGTCCAACCGAGACGGTATTGGTGCGCGGGTCGAGGTGACCGTCGCTGGTCAGAGCCGGTGGCAGATGGTGAAGACAGGGTCAAGTTATGCCTCACAGAGTGAGGTGCCCCTCACGTTCGGGCTGGGTAACGAGACGTCGGTGGAGCGACTGCGCGTCAGCTGGCCGAGTGGGCAGGTTGACGAGGTGACTGGTCTAGCTGCGAATGAATTCCTTGTTATTGAAGAGGGGCGTGGTACTGTCAGCTCGACCCCGATCGTAAGAGATTAGGAATGGTCGGGTCTTTCTCTCCTCCGCTCTGGTCGCGCCGACTGTCTCAACCGACTCGGTATCTCATCCTTGCGGTGACAATTATCGTGCTGGTCGCTGGTGGGCGATTGTTGTTTCAGTCTCCTGATGGATTGCCGCAACCCGGTTCTGATGACTATCGTGACACCGTTCGCGCGTTCTATCGTGGCGTGGCAGCGGTCGAGGTCGGCCTACTGGGCGATGCTCTTATCCAATTTGAAGAGGCTGCGAGACTGAGCCCGGCCGAGCCCGCAATCGCTGCGAATCTTGCCGTTGCACACGTGGGTTTTGGCGACGATGAGGCTGCTGTCGCTCAACTTGAGGTGGCCCATGCGCTGGCGCCTGACAGCACGGAAATCGTGTTTCTCCAGGGGCAACTTGCTGGGTTTCGAGGTCAATTCGAGGACGCCGTAGCCTACTATCGACGGGCAGTCGAACTGGGAGTCGACAACGTGAAGGCTCGTTTTGCGTTGGCCCAAGAGCTTGCGCAATCCGAGGACGATGCCTCTCTTCTTGAAGCGCAGCAACTTTTTGAGCAAATTCTTGACCGGCATCCTGAGAACCTTGCAGTGCTCGTGGTGCATGCCCGCTTAGCGTCCACCCGCGGTGACGCGACTGCTGCCGGTCGCACAGTTGATCGGCTAAGGGCGCTGAACGGCGGTTGGCCATCGATCGCCCTTGATCAATTCGATGCGCTGTCGGCGGCAGTGTCCACCGGCGATCTGGACAGGGCGAGAACACTCGCGACACTACTCCGGAATGTGCTTGTTCGTGTCACGGCGTTTCTTGAAAGTCAGGCGGTGGTCAGTGTGAGCGCTGAGTTGGTAGTCGAGCCACTGCGAATGTTTCTCCGGCTACCGTCGCCTTCGCCGACAGCCGCGCCTCTCGACGATACTCTGGCCTACACGCTGGAGGCAGCGACCGGGTCGGATTCGGCCGTGCTGACTGCGACCAGTATCCTCTTGTCCAATGATGCGGCGAGTCCCGTAGTGATGACGGCGGATGGGCGTGGGATCACGCGTGTTGACACAAGTGAGTCTGTTCAATTCCCTCAAGGGGCAGTGGCTGCAAACGAGGCGATCACGCTTCGGGCGTTTGATTGGAATAGTGACTTCCGTGCTGATCTGGTCGTGACCAGTGGTGGAGATGTGGGTCTGTTCGAGCAAACGGAAGGCGGGACCTTCAATGCCGTGCCGCTGGTGGCTGCGGATGGCAATCCGCTGGTTTTGGCTGAGTCCCGCAGTCTCTGGGTTGCTGATTTTGAGATGGATGGTGACTTGGACGTGCTACTTGGTACGGTCGGGTCGTCTGCTGAACTACTTCGAAACAATGCCGACGGCACGTGGGAGGTCCTCAATCCGTTTCCTGACGTGGATCAGTTGGTCGGATTTGTCTGGGGTGATCTTGACCGTGATGGCGACCCGGATGCGGCCTTATTAGATGCGGCCGGACAAGTCAGCTTTTTTGCGAATCGACAGGCCGGACAATTCACTCGTCGGATGTCATTAGATATGCCAGACGCCGTCGCAGGGATGGCTATTGGAGATCTTGATGCGGATGGACGCCTCGATTTGGTGACACTGGATGCGTCCGGGTCCGTCGCGAGTTCTGTTTGGGAAGAGCAAGGGTGGCAAACTACGGCGGTGACTTCGTGGGACGCGGTGTCCACGGAGGTTCGTCCAGGAAGTTACCGACTGTTTCTGGCGGATCTTGATAACAACGGGGCATTGGATGTAGTGGTGTCAGGACTGGCGGGCGCTCGCGTGTGGTTGTCCGACGAACGGTCCATGTTGCAACCATTGGACGAAGAACTACGAGCCGATATTTTGGATGTTGCTGATCTTAATGGTGACGGCTGGTTGGATTTTGTCGGACTGGCCGAAGAGGTGCCGGTGCAGATACTCGGCCGGGGTACCGCCGGGTATCAGTGGCAAGAGATTCGGCCGAGGGCGCAGTTGGCAGCCGGCGACCAACGGATTAATTCGTTTGGGGTTGGCGGTGAGATTCAGGTGCGGTCCGGATTGCTGGTTCAGCGGCAGGTGTTGACCGGTGCCCCCTTACATTTTGGTCTGGGCACGTATCCGTCGGTGGATGTTACGCGCATCGTTTGGCCAAACGGTGTGATGCAAGCAGATTTTGACTTTGCCGCCGGGCAGGTAGTGGTCGCGGAGCAGCGTCTCAAGGGGTCATGTCCGTGGCTCTTTGCGTACGACGGGACACAGATGCGGTTCGTGACCGATTTTCTGTGGCGCTCGCCGTTGGGACTGCGCATTAACGCGCAGGACACCGCCGGCATTGCACAGACGGAAGACCGCGTACTGGTTCGTGGCGACCAGCTTGTCGCGCGAGATGGTGAATACGATCTTCGGATTACTGCGGAGCTGTGGGAGACGCATTTTTTTGACTCGGTTTCTCTGATGGTCGTTGACCACCCGATGGAGACGGAGGTGTATGTCGATGAACGTTTCGCTCGGGACCCGGTGAATCTTGATACTTACGTGATGGGACCATCTACACCGGTCGTGGCGGCATGGGATGAGCAAGGAATGGACGTGACCAGCGTCGTCGCCGAACGCGACGGTCACTATCTGGCATCCGTGGAGCGAGGGCGGTATCAAGGCGTCACCCAAACGCACGATGTCGAATTTGACCTCGGCGCCTCCGTCGCTGGGTATGAGGCGATCTACCTGCTGGCTTACGGATGGGTCTACCCCACGGATAGCAGCATCAATCTTGCGATTGGTCAGGGCAATCATCCCGCTCCGACCGGGATTGCGTTGGAAGCCAAAGATCAGTCGGGAGCCTGGCAGGTGGTGCATTCCGATTTAGGCTTTCCAGCTGGTAAGAACAAAACGATTGTTATGGAAGTCACCCGGTTGGCTGATGGGTCTTTACCGCGACACTTTCGTTTACGGACGAATCTTGAGGTGTATTGGGATTGGATTGGGTATGGTCGACAGCTTGAGGACAGGGAAAGCGAGTCAATCAGGTTGGAACCCGTGCTTGCAACCCTCAGATATCGTGGATTCTCAGAAACGGACTTTCACGGGTCGCGCAAACTTGAAATTCCGCGCTATGAAATCGCGAACACGCGGGCCCGGTGGAGAGACCTCGTCGGGTACCATACTCGCTTCGGCGATGTTGGGGAGTTGCTTGCGGACGTCGACGACCGGTATGTGATTATGAATGCCGGAGACGAACTCAGGCTTCGTTTCGCGGCTCCAAAGCCACCAGCCGAGGGATGGACGCGAGATTACATTTTGGTTGGTGATGGCTGGGTTAAAGACGGTGACTACAATACGACGCATTCGAAAACGGTCGGACCGTTGCCATCGCACAGCGACACAGATTATCCATCAGAGGCGTCTGCTGAACTGGAGACTGATCCGGTCTACCTTCGCCACGCCGAGGATTGGACAACCTACCACACACGCTATGTTAGCCCCAGTCGGTTCGTGAGAGGACTTGTGGTTGACTGACATCGGTAGGGCGATAGAATTGCAGCGCGGTATTTTGCTAAGCAGCTCGAGATTCCTAGAGAAACTCATTCTACTCGCGACTGGTGCGGGTGTTGTGCCGGCAGAATAAGCTCGCGCCGTACCGTAATTGGTCGATTGGATCGCAGGGTAATCCCAGGTGCGGGTTCAGTTTGTGGCCCGGGCACGGCATTCAACCGATAGCGCTGAGCTAGTGTGGCAACGACGAGCGTCATCTCCATCATTGCGAAGGTGTTCCCGATGCACTGACGGGGCCCGCCTCCGAAGGGAAAGTATGCGAATGGCGCGAGTTTCTTCGACTGTTCTGCACTAAAACGTTCTGGATTGAATTGTTCGGGGTTCTCCCACAGTCGTGGCAAACGATGGGTCACATACGGACTGGCGAATATGATCGTCCCGGGTCGAATGTTGTAGCCAGCAATGCGGTCGGGGCCAATGGCGCAACGAGAGGTAATCCAGGCGGGTGGATAGAGACGCATCGATTCTTTGATGACCTTTGTCGTGTACGTGAGACGAGGTAAATCATCGAAATCCGGAGGTTGCCCACCCAGCACAGTAGCAAGTTCATTACGCATGCGCTGTGCTTCGATGGGATATTTCGAGAGGAGATGCCACGTCCAGCTAAGTGCCACTGCAGTGGTCTCGTGACCTGCGAGGAAGATCGTCATGACCTCATCACGGAGTTGACGGTCATTCATGGACTCACCCGTGTCTTCATCACTGGCATCCATTAATATCGAGAGCAGGTCAGGTGTTTGGTGTCTGTGTTCTCGGCGATGGCGGATCATCTCGTAAACGACACTATCGAGTGCCTTCAGGGCGCGACGGAGCCGGATGTTGCCAGGTGTTGGAATCCATTGCGGGATATTGACAAGTCGATCGATCGAGCTGTCGGCTGAGTGCAATGCAACGGTTAACGCCTGGCCGACACGATCAGCTTCTTGTGTCACGTCAGTGCTTAAGAGTGTTTGGCCTACGATTCGTAATGTAAGGCGCATCATTTCCGCAGTTACGTTCGTTTCTGCCAGATTGTCGCGGTCCCAGCGGTCGGCCAGTTCGGTTGCGGCGGCGGTCATCGTTTTGGCAAACGTAGCAATACGGGCATGATGGAAAGCCGGTTGTGCGATGCGACGTTGACGGAACCAACTGTCACCTTCGTTCGTCAGGAGTCCGTCAGCCAAGAAGGCGCGAAGCACTTTGAAGCCTGGCGTCTGTTTGCTGTAATTACTGTAGTTGTCTTGGAATACATGCCGAATGTGTTCTGGGTTAGCCAAAAGGATAACGTGGCGGGTGGCCATTCTGAAGTGCACGAGTTCACCGTAGTCTCGTACGGAATTAACCAAAAGGCCAAGTCGGTCTCGTCGGATTTGCGGAAGGTTTCCGAGTGGCCCTCGCGCCACCGGTCCTGGCGGAAAATGATTGTTCATTGCCCAGTTATTGACATCCGACTATCGGCCACTGCCACAAGTCCAAGAACGCGGGCTGCCGCGATGTGACATCAGCATCGGCTACTTGGAGAGGGCTGTTTTCAGCGCTAGCAATCGGTGCTCGTATGAACCGAACTAACGGTTACGAGGTTCAGTCGGGTCACGTCCATCACGGGGAGCACCCGTGCCTGAAGAGCCCAGGAAAAATTTACTGCCGTCTTCAAACGAGATGTCTCGTCCGTTGGCTCGTGCAGAGCGGTCTTTACTTTGATAGCCATCCACTATGATGACGGCGCCAGGGGTAATCGAATCTCGACGTAGGCCCCTACGCAGGAGTGTGTTCGGCGTTCCACCTTCGACCATCCAGACCTCTTTGTCACCATCGTCATTGGTAATTTCCATGTGGATCCACGTGTGAGGGTTGACCCATTCGACGCGCACGACTACGCCGGTAAGGAGCACGGGGCGATTGGGGTCAAATTCGGCTCCGAAAGCGTGATGGGCAGTAGTCGAGATTGCCATGCTGGTTGTTAAGAACATGCCAATGGCGAAGGTAGATAAAAGTAGCGACTTTGAGAAACATCGTTTCTGTATTTCCATTGGCCGGCCTTTCATGTATCCCAATCGATTGTCTTAACTCCGTACAGTTAGGTTGCTACTGGTCAACAAGAACTATAAAGAACTATAGCCCTTTCTGGTGACAGCATCACTATCGTTCCAGTGGGTCACGTCGGAACTCACCATATAACAGTTCTTCCACGAACTCGACGCATTTGAAGTCCATTAGTTGTGCGTCATTTTCAATTCGACGATAAAGTGGCATTCGGATTGTCCATGGGCGTGTAAATACTACCGGGTCTTCGATCGTGGCTTCATACTGGATATGGTCTGCATCGAGTAAGGTGTACCGTTCTACTACGTGCAGTTGGTTACTATGGTGCGACCCAGAACGATCAAACCATGTTTGATCATTTAGTCCGGTTACATCGACGACAAGTGTGTCTCCTTCCCAATGGGCGGACGATTGCCCCATCCACGAATCAGTTTGAGCCGGCTCAAGTGCCTCCAAAGAGATGTCGCGGGTCGCACCGGCATATTCATAGGCAATGAAGATTGCGTTGGAGTTATGAAAAATTTGAAAAGGAAATGGCATGTAAGTCGCGCGAGGCACGCCAGGTAGATAGCACTTGATCTCCGGATCGCGTTCCAGCCAGTCTGCTTGGTTCTCCTGTTTGAGGGTTAACGCCTCAGCTGTATAGGGAATTGTGCCTCCGTCTACAACCCCCATACCTGCTGGCACTGCACCAACCGCTCCTAATGCGAGTAGTGCGGCGCTAGGAAGTGGTCCATGCGGGCCATCACGTAGTTCCATGGCTGGTCGGGCTAGATGACGCTCGATGTCATAGTTTGCTGAGTTGAGGGCTTGCCAAATACCGTTGAGGTTTGGCCGGCCGTCTTCCAGTCGCGGAATGTCGCTCTCGCTGGTTTGTACGTAAATTGCTTGGACCAGTAGGCAAACCATACCCATCGATGTGATTAAGAGGCGCCAAAAGCGTTTCATCTGTGATATCTCCCCAGAGATTCTTCTCTATTTGCTGTCGCGGGGTCCACCCGAAATCTTTTTGAAATTGGTATGGAGATTAAGCAATGTCGACGTTCGACCCATGTATTCGCTAAACTTTGCAGGATTAAACCGCAGAAAACGCTTAAAGCATGACACAAATCTTTCAACCGTCAACAGACCGATGGCTTCGGTTTTTCTTTCTTGCCTTTGTCCTGATCGCCGTTGGTACGATTGCGGTGGCTGTGCCCGGCATGCAGTCGGCGATGACTGGCGTCGGATATCAACCTACACAGCCGGTTCCGTTTAGTCACAAACTGCATGCCGGCGAGCTGGCGATGGATTGTACCTATTGCCACAACACGGTCGACCGGGCGGATTACGCCGCGATTCCAACGACGGAGACCTGTTTGAATTGTCATGCACGGGTTGTACCCAACAGTCCACTGCTGGTGGACGTATTTGAGAGTTATGGGAGTCGGGTGCCGATTGAGTGGATTCGCGTGCACCGGTTGCCGGACTACACCTATTTCAGCCATCAGGCTCACGTGACGGTTGGGGTGAGCTGTGTGAGTTGTCACGGCCGCGTTGATCAAATGGAAGAAGTGCGACAAGTTGAACCACTAAATATGGCGTGGTGTCTTGACTGCCACCGCCATCCAGAAGCCGAGCTTCGCCCTTCCGAGTTTGTTACGGATTTGGCATGGCAGCCTGATAACGATCCAGTCGAACTGGGCCGTCAGCTTCGTGCTATGAATGATATTAATCCTCCGGAGAATTGTTCCGCGTGTCACCGATAACAACTGGTCAAAAAACGGAATCAGGTCGCCAGTACTGGCGAAGTTTGGAGCAACTACACCAGTCGCCAAGCTTTGATCGCTGGGTTGAGCGGGAGTTTCCTCTGAATGCGACCCAACTTGATGAACCTTCTCGGCGTACGCTCCTCAAGTTAATGGCGGCGTCATTTGGGTTGGCTGGTGCGGTGGCGTGTCGACGGCCGGTCGAGAACATTTTGCCGTTTAGTCGTGGCGTTGAAGATTTGATTCCAGGGAAGTCGGTCTACTATGCGTCCGGTTTCTCGCTTGATGGTGTGACCGACGGTGTTCTGATTGAGACTCATGACGGCCGACCAACCAAGGTTGAGGGGAACCGTGAACATCCCACGGGGACCGGTGCCGCAACGGTGTTCGAGCAGGCTTCTGTGCTGCAAGTCTATGACCCTGATCGGGCGAAGAGTGTTTTGAGAAACCGTGCCCCATCGACATGGGAAGAGTTTGAAACCTTTGTTACTGCTCATCTAGAGCAAGCAGGCGATGGTTCCGGTATCCGCTTCTTGAGTGACCCCATTTCGTCTCCGTCTTTGAATCTTGTTCGGAGCCATGTTTTGGAACGGTTTCCTGGTGCGCGCTGGACCGAATATGCGCCGCTTGTCGGTGACCAGGTATCAGCCGCCGCCCGCTTGGTCTTTAACCGCGAAGTGCAACCTGTTTATGACTTGTCTGCAGCCGACCGGGTGCTGTCGCTCGATGCGGATTTTCTTGGTCTTGATTGGTTAGGGAAGACTGCGACTCGCGACTTTGGCCGGCGACGACGCCCGGCAACTGGGACCGACACGATAAATCGACTGTACGTTGCTGAGAGTCGTTTTTCTGTTACGGGCGCCATGGCAGACCATCGGTTACGCGTGACCCCAGCGGAAATCGAGGGAATTGCCGTGGCCCTTGCGGGTGAGTTCGGGTTATTTACTCCAGAGGCGCGCAGTGCTGTTCTCGAGGATCCATATCGGCGACGTTGGTTGAGCGCGACCGCTCGCGACCTTGCTTCCCACAGGGGGCGAAGTCTGATTCTGGCGGGCTCTCGACAACCTGCGGAGGTTCAAGCACTAGCGTACTGGCTTAACGAATTTCTTGGAAATGTTGGGGAGACAGTGAGTTTCGCTGAAGTTTCTCCGCTAGTTGATTCTCCTCAGGATTTGTCGCTTACGGACTTGGCATCAGAAATGGCTGCTGGCCGTGTCACAACGCTTGTGATGGTTAACGGAAACCCTGCCTTCGACACTCCGGCCGACCTTGGGTTTTCGGATCTACTGGCAGACATTCCAACAACAATCCGATTCGGCATCGAAGAGGATGAAACCGCGGCGCTTTCGGAGTGGGTACTTCCGGCGTCGCATTATCTTGAGGCTTGGGGAGATGGCCGTGCGACGAATGGTACGGTGACGCTCCAGCAGCCCATGATTCAACCTCTATACGACACTCGAAGTACGGCTGAATTCGTGGCGTTGGTGGGCAATTATCCGGAGTCTGGTGGTTACGACATCGTCAGAAATTATTGGCTGGAAGAATGGGGGGCCTCAGGTGATGAACGTCGGTGGCGACGGGCTCTACATGATGGGGCGATCCCTGAGACGGCCTATCCTGAATTTGACGCCACCATCGATGTCACAGCTATACGTGAGGCGTTGGAACAGCGGCAGAGTAGTGGTGCGGTTGATGGAATTGAGGTGAGCTTCTATCCCGATGCGGCTATGTATGACGGTCGTTTTGCGAACAACGGGTGGCTTCAGGAAACACCCGATCCGATGAGTAAGCTGACCTGGGACAATGCGGCGCTGTTGAGTCCGGTGACGGCCAAAACATTAGCAGTTGAAAACAACGATGTTATTCAAATTGAAGTTGGTGGTCGGTCGGTAGAAATTCCGGTTCTGATTCAGCCTGGGCATGCGGACAAGGCCATTTCGCTGTCTTTGGGCTACGGACGCACGTCTGTGGGGTCAGTCGGGCGGCATGTCGGACAAGATGTGTATCCACTGCGTACGACTGAAGCCTTTTGGCACTGTTCTGGAGCTACCGTTCGTAAAACGACGAAGCGTCATCCCCTGGCGTGCACTCAAGATCATCACAGCATGGAAGGGAGACCCGTAGCTCGAGAACTTTCAGTCGGAGAATCTCTAAGTGCCTCTCACGAATCGGAGGTTCACCACGCACCGCTGTATCAGCGAACAAATTCCGACGACGGCTACCAATGGGGTATGTCAATCGACCTGAGCTCCTGTATTGGGTGCAATGCCTGCATGGTTGCCTGTCAGGCTGAGAACAATATTCCGATAGTAGGGAAGGCTGAGGTGGCCAACGGTCGTGAAATGCATTGGATCCGTTTGGACCGGTATTACGTAGGTGATGAGAACGAGCCACAAGCTGTGACTCAGCCGGTGGCTTGTCAACATTGCGAGAATGCGCCGTGTGAAACGGTATGTCCGGTCGCGGCGACGGTGCATAGTGATGAAGGATTGAACGACATGGTCTACAACCGCTGTGTGGGGACACGCTACTGTGCGAACAATTGTCCGTATAAGGTTCGGCGGTTCAACTATCTTGACTATCACGGTGACTTTGCCGAGACGGAAAAAATGGCTTTCAATCCGAATGTGACCGTCCGTATGCGTGGGGTGATGGAGAAGTGCACCTATTGTGTCCAGCGGATTCAAGAGGCCAAGATCACGGCGAGCTCAGAGAGCCGAGACGTTCAAGATGGGGAGATTCAAAGTGCCTGTCAACAGACGTGTCCAACGGAAGCGATTGTCTTTGGGAATATTGCCGACCCGAATAGCGAAGTTGCCCGCCTCCGTTCCGAGCCTCGCAACTACTCGGTATTAGAGGAACTCAATACGAAGCCTCGCACGACCTACTTGGCCAAGGTGCGTAATCCGAATCCGGAGTTGTCTGTCGATGGCTGATCTGGTGCTGCCAACAGACGGTTCTCAGGCGGTCGCTTCCAACCGGTTACCCAATTACGCGATGGTGACCGAATCGGTCAGCCGTGTGACCGAAGCGCGGCCCACGCGCGCGTGGTATGTCGCGCTCGCGGTGTCTGTGAGTCTGACGATGGTGTTATTTGCAACACTGGCCCACGCGACGATCACGGGTATCGGTGTGTGGGGTAACAACGCGCCTGTGTTTTGGGGTTGGCCTATTACGAACTTTGTGTTTTGGATCGGGATTGGACACGCTGGAACGTTAATCTCCGCGGTTTTATTTCTGTTGCGTCAGCAATGGCGTACATCGATTAATCGTTTTGCCGAAGCGATGACGATTTTTGCGGTGGTTTGTGCAGGTATTTTTCCAGTCTTTCATATGGGCCGTGTCTGGCGAGCATATTGGCTGCTTCCGATTCCGAGCATGACATCGATGTGGCCAAATTTTCGGAGCCCCTTACTGTGGGATGTCTTCGCGATCAGTACCTATGCGCTTGTCTCCGCACTTTTTTGGTATGTGGGCCTCCTTCCGGACCTCGCAACATGGCGCGACCGCGCGACGACGCCGTTTCGGCGGCGTCTGTTTGGCCTGTTGAGTCTGGGATGGCGTGGGTCTCATCGTCAGTGGAGTCACTACGAAAAAGCCTATTTGCTGTTAGCCGGACTTGCGACACCCCTTGTTGTTTCGGTGCATAGCA
>CAYFER010000012.1:0-77969 GCA_964342185.1 uncultured Vicinamibacteraceae bacterium
TCGAACCGCTGACCTGCTGATTACGAATCAGCTGCTCTACCAGCTGAGCTACGTCGGCTAAGCGGTGGGAATGAAGCACGCGATCTTAGCATAGGAAGGAGTAGGGTTCTGGTTCTAGAGGATGCCACTCGGTGGAGCATGTGCCTACGCCCTGGATGAGGCTGTATCGGCACGTTCTTATGATTACTCAAGTTCCAAATTCTCAGGAGTCTAAGCTCTTCATTTGAGCCACTCTTATTAACTGTTAAGGGGAATGATGGCACGACAGTTCTTGGTGTTGGCAATGACAATCGTTGATGAGTGCGTGCCTGAGGCTGACCTACAGAACGACTCGCTGGTATAAGATTGCAGGTTACCGTTGAGAAGATTTGGTCAAGAGTAGCCCTGTAATTAAATGGCGAATGCCAACCTGAACGAGAACGGTCACATCACAATCCGGGGAGCCCGTACCCACAACCTGAAGGACGTGAATCTCGTACTCCCGCAACAGCAACTTATTGTTGTCACTGGCGTGAGCGGGTCGGGGAAGTCTTCACTCGCGTTCGACACGCTCTATGCCGAAGGGCAGCGGCGTTATGTCGAATCGCTTTCGGCCTATGCGAGACAGTTTCTCGAGCGGATGGAAAAGCCAGATGTTGATGAGATAGAAGGAGTATGTCCTTCCATAGCGATTCGCCAAAAGAATAGCTCGAGGAATCCACGATCTACCGTTGGGACGACTACTGAAATTCACGATCATCTAAGACTGCTCTATTCGAGAGTAGGGCGAACTACTTGCCGCGGTTGTGGCAAGGAAGTATTGCGGGATAGCCCTGAAGTTGTCGCTAAATTCCTTATGACGTTGCCTTCAGGGACGCGGTTGCTCATCGGATTTGAAATGCCGGTTGTAGGAGGTGTTCTCGGAACGGAAGGTGAATCATCGCTAAATTCAGACGATGCACCTGGGCCGGTTTCGGATGCGGTGGATGTCCTTCGTCGGAAAGGGTTTCGGCGGATTGCTATCGATGGCCGCGCGGTTCAGCTCAATGAGGTCGACCTGTCGGAGTTGGCGACTAAGGGTGCATTGAGAGTCGTCGTTGACCGAGTTCAAGTCGAGTCAAACATGTTGAGTCGGATCACAGATTCAATCGAGACGGCTTACCTCGAGGGCGCGGGCACTGCTTTTGCGATTGAGGTCGACAAGGCTATTGGGCGCGACGCTTCTCAGGAGGTCAAGAGTCATCTATTCAGTGAACTATTTGAATGTGGGGACTGTGGGATTCAATACGAAGTTCCAGAGCCTCGACTCTTTTCTTTTAATAACCCGTTTGGTGCCTGCCCGACGTGTCACGGTTTTGGGAATGTCATCGAACTCGATCTGAATTTGGTTGTTCCTGACGCGACAAAGTCGATCAATCAAAATGCTATCGAGCCGTGGAGTAAGCCGCATTATCAGTCTTACCTTGCTGGGCTAAAGAAGGCAGCTCGAGCAAATAAAATCAGAGTGAATATTCCATGGAATGAACTGACTGACGATGAGCGTGATTTCGTTGTTTCAGGCAATGGAACGGACTACCGAGGCATAAAGGGATTTTTCCAATCGTTAGAACGTAAGAAGTACAAGGTTCATGTACGGGTGTTCTTGAGTAGGTATCGGGGCTATCTTGTCTGTCCGGAATGTCAAGGCACCCGCTTGCGCCGAGAAGCCCGAGACGTCCTAGTAGGGGAGCGAACGATCGATACGTTGTGCACCCTAACAGTTGCGCAGGCTAAGTGCTTCTTTGGTGATTTAATTCTCACAGAGAAAGAAACGGTAATTGCGGAACGAATCGTCCGAGAGATTCGACAACGATTGATGTTTTTGAGCGACGTTGGTTTGGATTATTTGACGTTGGACCGGCTATCGTCCACGCTGTCTGGTGGAGAAGCGCAGCGAATTAATCTTGCGACTTCATTAGGGGCGGCGTTGGTTGGCACGCTGTATGTACTGGACGAACCTTCAATTGGTTTACATCCACGCGACACTGAGAGACTGATGAAGATTCTTCGTAAGCTTCGCGATCAAGGTAATACCGTCGTCGTGGTTGAACACGACGAAAATATTATTAGGGAAGGTGATTACGTCGTTGACCTTGGGTTAGGTGCTGGCGTCAGGGGTGGCAAGGTGGTCTATGCAGGCACCTTTAAGGGATTAAAAGGCGAGCAGACGTCGTTGACAGCAAAGTATCTCCGTGGCGAATTGGCCATTCCGATTCCTGCGGTGCGCCGAAAGCGTCTTCCACAGTCGCAGGCGTTGTGTCTGGTCGGGGCCAGTGAGCACAACTTAAAATCGGTCGATGTGGAAATTCCCATGAACATGTTGACCTGTGTGACCGGCGTGAGTGGGTCAGGGAAATCGACGTTGGTCCATGATGTCCTCTATGCGGCGATAAAGAGATCGAAAGGTGAATGGGATAAGCGTGTAGGTGACCATGAGAGGTTGGATGGCGTGGAATTGGTCAGTAATGTCGTTTTGGTTGATCAAGCTCCAATTGGACGAACACCTCGTTCTAACCCAGTCACTTATTTAAAGGCGTTTGATCCAATTCGCGAGTTATTTGCTTCGACAAAGGATGCTCGGACGAAGGCGTTCAAGGCTGGTCATTTCTCGTTCAACGTGCCAGGGGGGCGCTGTGACGCGTGTGAAGGCGAAGGAGAAGTAAAGGTTGAGATGCAGTTTTTGTCAGATGTATTTTTGCCATGTGAGCACTGCGACGGGAGACGATTTAAGCCGGATGTGCTCTCTGTGAAGTATGAAGGATGCAGCATTGACGAGGTGCTTGAACTCACCGTCCGTGAGGCGATTTCATTTTTTAGTAGCTCCCCTAAAGTGGTGAGACGTTTACGGGTATTGGACGAAATTGGACTGGGCTATTTGAGACTAGGTCAGCCAGCAACCACGCTGTCGGGTGGAGAGGCACAGAGAATCAAGATTGCCTTTCATCTCTCATCTCGTACTAAGGAACGCACGGTCTACATATTGGATGAACCCACGACAGGCCTGCATTTCGACGATATTGCAAAGTTATTAACGGCTTTCGGCAAGTTGCTCAAAGCTGGACACACTCTACTGGTGATCGAACACAACTTGGATGTGATTAAGACGGCAGATTGGATCATTGACCTCGGTCCTGAAGGTGGTGTCGACGGTGGGCATGTAGTGGTTACCGGCCCTCCGGAGGTGGTCGCGGAACACAAGGACTCTCGGACTGGTCAGTTTCTGCAGACTGTACTTGCGGAGGGGCGTCACCATGCTTATGCGGATTCATAGCGTGTTTGTTGAAAGCTTGTGAAGCCGCTCTTCCAATGCTTAGATTGATTCACTCTCTCCCAAGGTCGTTTTATGCAAGGCCGACCCTTCACGTAGCCCGTGAACTTATCGGGAAAGTCTTAGTACACGAATCTTTATCAGGACATACGGCTGGAATTGTTGTTGAGGTTGAGGCTTATATAGGTGAAAACGACCCAGCATGCCACGCATCGACTGGGTTCACTCGCAGGAATGCACCGCTGTACGGTCCCCCCGGACGAGCGTACGTGTATTTAAACTACGGCGTGCATCATTTGGTCAATGTTGTGACAGAGGCAGAAGGCTATCCAGCGGCTGTATTGTTACGTGCGGTTGAACCGTTACACGGTTTCGATCTGATGCGACGGCGTCGTAATGATTCAGTCGGTTCCATAAATGATCTATGTCGTGGGCCTGGAAAACTTTCACAAGCATTTGGGATTGCCCATTCCAAGAATAGGCAAGATTTTACGGGGCAACGACTCTATATTGCGGATTACGGCGTGACTCGCCAGGTTATATGGACGTCCAGAATCGGTATTCGAGTAGGAGTCAATCGCCGATGGAGGTGCTATGCGTCAGATAGTTTGGCGGTTTCTGGCCATTATTGAGGGCGCGCTTGTGACACTTCTACCTCAAAGGAGATTTGGTCTCCACCTCGGATAACTCCCAAAGTTACCGTTTCGCCTATCGGGGCATCGGATAGCAAGCGAGCGTAATCAGATGGATCTTCAATCGGGTTGTTGTTAAACGTCACAATGACATCACCAGGCTCCATGCCTGCCATCGCAGCAGCCGACGCTTGATGAATTCGCCAGATGACTACACCTCGAGTGTCTGGAGCACCTAATTCAAGGGCTAGTTGTGGGGACAGTCGACGCACCTCTACGTAGCCAAACGAACCTCGTCGAACCCCGCCGTATTCGATCAAGTCCTGCATGACACGACTGGCGAGATTACTAGGTACGGCAAAACCGATACCTTGATACCCGCCGTCTTCACTAAAAATTGCCGTATTAATCCCGACAAGCTCGCCTTGAGCGTTCACTAGTGCTCCTCCAGAATTACCTGGGTTGATTGCAGCGTCGGTCTGGATGAAATCTTCGTAGTTCGCTACGCCTAGATTATCTCTGCCCACAGCACTGACGATGCCTAGTGTTACTGTCTGATTTAACTGGAACGGATTGCCAACTGCTAAGACCCATTCGGCGATTCGCAATGAAGACGAGTCGCCCCAAGGAATTGTAGGTAAGTCGTCCGCGTCGATTTTGAGGAGGGCAATGTCCGTGGATTCGTCACGCCCGACAAGATCAGCTTGAAACTCGCGGTTGTCCGCTAACGTTACTGTAATGCCAGCGGTTTGACTGCCTACGACATGAGCGTTTGTCAAAATGTATCCGTCTTCGCGAACGATTACACCTGACCCGAGACTGGGACGTTCTTGATAGCCTGAGAAACCACGACCGTCTCCGAAAAAATATTGAAAGAACGGATCATTGTTAAAAACAGATCGGCGCTGAACGACTTGACGAGACGAAATGTTCGTTACGGCGGCAACCGTTGATTCAGCAACCTCGGTAAAGGCAGATGTTCCAGCGACTGAAGGAATGCTTGGGTTTGTTCTGGATTGGAGGTTTGCGGTTCCCGTTTCTTCGGTCATCGGAACGGCCGAAGCGAGGCTTTCGGTCTGAGTCTGGAGTCGACCCGTCAGGACGATACCGCCTACCAAACCGGACAAGAACAGGACAGAACCGAGAATGATCGAGTTGGTACGCATTAATGGCACTCCACAATTAGTGTGCGCGGCTAATAACCTGTTCCCATTCTAACGCTATTGGGTAGTACACCTATGGTACGATTACCGGCCAACATGGCCTCAATTCAAGCTACTCGACTAAGGAAAGGCAATTTGATCAAAATGAACACGGATTTACTTCGTGTTCTTGATGTTAATCATCTTACCCCTGGAAAGGGGCACGGATTCGTTCAAGCCAGATTTAGAAATATTCGCACTGGCGCCCTCAATGACCATAAATTTCGGTCTGAAGATAGTGTGGAGCGGGCAATGCTCGAGACCCGTAAAATGCAGTTCCTCTATGCTGACGGCGATACTCATCATTTTATGGACACTGAGTCTTATGAGCAGACACATCTGACTGCGGAGACTCTTGGTGACGCAGTTAATTATCTGTTGCCAGATTCGGTGATCACAGTACAGCTGTTTGAATCTGACCCAGTTGGGATAGATTTGCCGCTAACGGTTGAGCTTGTGGTGCGGGAAACCACTCCGGCTATTAAGGGCGCGACTGCGAGTGCCCAACTTAAGCCGGCTACACTCGAGACCGGCTTAGTAGTCCAAGTTCCACCATTTGTCTCGGTTGGAGATGTCATTCGAGTAAATACGGAGTCCGGAGAGTATCAAGGTCGTGCGTGAAACAAAGTAGGCCCACGATTGGATGAGATCAATATTTCGGATGTACTCGATGTTGCGTTAGCGGGTCTCGGTGTTGGTTTTTGCTTGGCCAACAGTTGGATTGCTGTTCAATTTCTTCAGTTTTTCAAGCGCCGGTCCACAGCTCTGTTGACTTGGCCCGGGCGTAAACCCCCGTACTATCGAGTTTTTCTACCGTTCGGTGTCGTATTCGGCATCCTGCTCTTCGTAAAATTGGTTGTGCAGCGTCAGGGAATCGAAAGTGGATTCGCCGAAGCGATGATGCTTTTGTACTACGCCTATTTGTTACCGATGAGTTTTCGAATTAAGCGAGGGCTATACCAAGAGGGAATTTGGACTGAATCACGATTTGTACCTTATTCACAGATTGGTGGTTTGAGCTGGAGAGAAGGGCGCGAGATTAAGCTTGTAATAATTTACCGGCTTCGCCAACTAGCGCGTCAACTCAATGTTCCTCACGAGCACTACGGAGAGGTTCGTCGGCTGTTACGTGACAAGATTGCCAGCGATGATCTGCATTTCGCAATGAAAACATTTGATCTGGGTGCCGATGAACGGGAAGTGGTTTAGGGGCGAGTGTTTTTACGAACCAAGGTTTCGCAAGAGTCCGATTAGTCCAGCGCCTTGCGCTGTAGGGTCGGCCAACCATCCTGGCGGTGTGATCCAGACAAACGCCAGGATGGCTATCACCATCAGGTCATATTGCCATGTCGCGCGATCGAACGTCCAAAATAACGCATGCCAAACCGCTAACGCAGGTAGTGCCACCGCTCGTTTTAATGTCATTTGGACTTCAGGATGGAGTTCCGTGGGACCGGTGCGGAGTTCGCGCCAAGTGAAGTAGATTCGATCCACAACAGTCACGACAGACAAAACGAGTATCACCCACAAAACTGCAGCCATACGGTTAGTGAAGGCGCCAATCATGAAGAGGACGATTCGTTCTGGACGCTCCATGAATCCAACCTTGCATTTTTCGATTAGCGATTCAGCTCGAGCTCTGGTGTAGCTTGTCATTACAGAGAACATTAGTGCTAGAGCTGTTATCAGTACGTAATCGGGTCGACCTTGCTCGGTGTAGAGATAGAGCAAGCCTATGAAAAGAAGAATGTCAGAGAATCGGTCCATCACCGAATCCCAAAAACCTCCAAACTCCGAAGCCAGGTTGGTGCGCTCCGCTACTTTACCGTCTATAAAATCGAAGATATTGGCAACGATCATGACAAAGCCGGCCGTGAGAAAATGACCAGTAGCTAGAGCCCAGGCGGATATTGCGTTGACGATGACACCGGTGAACGTCAACGCATTCGGATGAATTCGGAGACGAACACACGTTTCGATGATGAGGCGGAGCGGATACATACACGCCGCGCCGATGGCTCCAGTAAATGTCATGGATGTGACGGTTGCACCCTCTCTTAATCGAAAGTTGAGCGATACTATCTTAGGGGGGGGCGCGAATCTGAAATAGCGACCTCAGCAGTGTAACTCATGGCCATTTGGGATCTCAAACACCTGATTGCACGATTGCCAGAACAACCAGGAGTGTACATTTACTTTAATGGCTCCGGCGAAACAATCTATGTTGGTCGGGCTCGGGTGCTTCGACAGCGAGTCAAGACGTATTTGTCCGCGCAGGGGACGAGTCCTAAGACTGACGCCCTCCTTAAAGACGTTACACGCCTTGAAGTGATCGTGACCGACTCACTTGTCGAGGCCTTGGTGCTTGAGAACAATCTAATCAAAGAACGAATCCCACGCTTCAATATTCTACTGCGGGACGACAAGAACTACCCTTATTTACAGGTGACGACTACCGAGGCTTTTCCTAGAGTTCTCGTCGCTCGGCGTGTTTCCCGTGACGGAAATGTCTACGCCGGGCCCTTTTTACCTGCAGCCTTAGCCCGCAAGACGATGTCACTGACACACCGGTTATTTGGGATTAGGTCGTGTAACGAAGTTATTAATGGCAAACGAGGGAGAGCCTGCTTGGAATACGACATAAAAAGGTGTTTGGCTCCATGTGTCGAATCCATCTGCAGCCAGGCCGAGTATTTAGAGGCGGTGCAACGTACTCAAATGTTTCTTGACGGTCGAAACGAAGAACTCCTAACCGACCTTGATTCCCAGATGCGTAGTGCGTCGAGTGAAGAACACTACGAAGTAGCTGCCCAATGTAGAGATACGATTCGGACGATCGAAACGCTACGGGATCGTCAACAAAAGATGGCTAGTCCGCGTCTTGGCGAGCGTGATGTCTTTGGCATTAAAGTGGGTTCATCGGGTGGGTTAATCCAGATTTTTCAAGTTCGTGGTGGTCGTGTGATTGAGAGAATTGAGCTTGTCGCCGATGAAATCGAAGAGTGTATGACCCAGGACGCGGAATTGCTGCGGGCTGGGTTGCAGCAATTCTATGAGGCGCGTAGGGCACCGGCTGAAGTTCATTTGCCCTTGAAACTCGATGACCAACAGGAGATCGAGATATGGTTGTCTGGGCGTTCTGAACATAGGGTTCGCATCTATGTACCTAAACGAGGTGACAAGCGAGGGTTAGTTGAGTTGGCGACTCGCAACGCCAAGGTTTCATATGATTCTCGATTCGGTGCGGATGCACGTCGTTTCGGCGCCGCTCTTGAAGAGTTGAGAGATTGTCTGGCTCTCAAGATGAGGCCGCGGCGACTCGAATGCTTTGACATTTCGACCTTTCATGGCGCCGAGACTGTTGGTGCGCTTGTTGTCAATGAAGACGGTCGGATGCTCCGCCGGGATTATCGAAAATTTCGGATTCGAGGCGAGAAGAGAAAATCATTGGTTGGCTCTGATGACTTCGCATCAATCGAGGAGGTTGTGTTTCGCCGATACCGGCGTTTACTTGAACAAGGCGGGCCGTTTCCCGACCTCGTGATTGTGGATGGAGGAGTTGGTCAACTGTCAGCAGCGTACAAGGCCTTCGAGCAACTCGGTCTTTCTAATCTGGTCGCGATAGGGATTGCAAAGAAAGATGAACTCTTGGTCACGCGAGACCAACGTTTGCCAATAGCACTACCTCGAGACAGCGCGGCTCTGCAGTTGGTGCAGCGCATTCGAGACGAAGCCCATCGCTTTGCAGTAACGTTTCATCGTCGGTCTCGGCACACCCGTGACTTCAGTTCTGAGCTGGATTTAGTAGCAGGTGTTGGCCCGAAAAGGCGCCGGGCCTTACTTGAACGTTTTGGTAGTGTGAGGAATATTGGTCGTGCTACCAATGAAGAGCTTGTTCCCATAGTAGGCGCGAAAGTGGCTCGTTTGGTTATTGATTATTTTTCGGAACGAACGAAGAATAGATGAGAGAGCGTGAGGGTGTTGACAAGTAATACAGCCGATGATTATTGCGAGCCGGGTTCCTATTTTTGGTAAATAGTCCAGATGCAATCTCAAGAATTCAGAGGTCCCCGTATTTTTTGTTTCCGTCATTTGGCTAGTCAAGGTGCTGAGACTTGAGTTTTTGACAGGCTTCAAGAGTTAAGGTTGTTTTGTAGACTAACGGACGCCGCCGGTCTTACGTGTCGGCACTCTGTTAAGCTTTGCTACTGATTGTCTGCTTAATACTTTACTAACCGGCTATATTCATCTCTATCGTGAGTGTTGAATCAGTAAAACAACGCGTGGTTTCAGGGATGCGTCCCACAGGAAAGTTACACCTGGGACATCTAGTTGGAGCTTTAAGAAAGTACAGCGCTCTGCAAGCCGAGTATGACTGCATGTACTTTGTGGCTGATTGGCATGCTCTAACCAGTGAGTACGGTGATACAGCCGAACTTTCGGGCTACGCCTATGACAATATAACTGATTGGATTGCAGCAGGGGTGGACCCTGAACAGAGCATTTTGTTCATCCAATCGCAGGTCCCTGAGCATGCAGAGCTTTATCTACTCCTTTCAATGGTAGTGCCCATACCGTGGCTTGAGCGTGTACCAACCTACAAAGAGCAGATCGATGAGTTGTCCGACCGAGATCTTTCAACACTAGGTTTTCTGGGATATCCCCTTCTGCAGGGGGCGGATGTACTTTTGTATCATGCGAAATTTGTTCCCGTCGGTGAGGATCAGATTCCACATCTTGAATTGACGCGGGAAGTTGTCAGGCGTTTTCAGGGTTTTTTTGGCGAGCTTTTTCCAGAACCCCAGCCACTGCTCACACGGTTCCCACGGTTGCCAGGATTGGATAATCGCAAGATGAGCAAGAGTTACGGAAATACTATTGATCTGTCCGATGACGCCGTCACCGTTAGAAAGAAGATTATGCGAATGTACACGGATCCAAAACGGATTCGGGCAGATATTCCAGGTACAGTTGAGGGCAATCCTGTGTTTATTTATCACGACGCTTTCAATTCGAACGAAACGGAAGTGAACGAATTAAAGGCACGCTATGAAGCTGGTAAAGTTGGAGACGTCGAGGTCAAGGATTGTTTGGCGCGCGCTGTGAATGAGGTGCTGGATCCGATTCGGGAACGTCGTGCGGAGATAGCAGCGAAACCGAACCAAATTCAAGAAATAGTTATGGATGGATCGAATCAGGCTCGGGCGATTGCTCAGGAGACAATGAAAGATGTACGCGAGGCGGTCAGGTTAAAGTATGGAGACACCTAACGATTTCGAGTCCATTCTTCCTGGTTACCCGGTTAAACTCTCCAACTTTGAGGGGCCGCTCGATCTTCTGTTGCATTTGATCAAGATGAATAAGGTGGATGTCTACGACATCCCGATTGTACTTATAACTGAACAATATCTTGATTACCTTGACCTGATGCAGGAACTTGATCTGGATGTGGCTGGTGAATTTTTAGTCATGGCGTCAACCCTCATTCATGTCAAATCTCGCATGCTGATTCCCCGTATGGAGGATGAGACTGACATTGAAGAGGAAGAGGACCCACGGGAGGCGTTGGTTCGTCAATTACTGGAGCACCAAAAGTTCAAGGCCGCTGCTGAGATGCTCCATGAACGAGAGATCATTAGAAGCGCGCAATGGACTCGGCCCGATAGCCGTGTTGAGCATATTGCTGGTGAGCCTTTTGAACGCGAATTAGAGGTTGACATTTTTAGCCTCATTCAGGCCTTTCGATCGGTCATCGCCCGTTCACAAGACCGACCAACTGTGGCGCTGCCGGCTGAAGTAGTACCGATCGAAACACGAATCGATCAGTTGCTGGAGATTTTATCTTTGACAGATGCACGTGCATTTGAAGAACTGTTCACCAATTCAGCCTCTCGCAGAGAACTAATCACGACATTCCTCGCTATCCTCGAAATGATTCGACTGAAGCTTATCCGTGTTGTGCAAAGCAATACGTTTGGACCTATCAGGGTGTATAAGAGAAGCTCCTCTCAAACTCACGGACAGGACCAAGAAGGGAAGGCGAATGACCGATGATCTAAGTGAGCTTAAATCAGCGATTGAAGCGCTGATCTTTGCCTCACCCGAGCCGGTCACTTTGACCACCTTGGCGAAGGTTCTGGAAGGGGAACCTCCGGAGCATATCAAGGAGGCACTTGAGGCGCTTACTTTGGAGTGGAACCGTGGTGGAGGGCTTGAGTTGGTTGAGGTGGCTGGTGGCTATCAGATTGTCACACGTCCTGAATTTAGTGAGTGGGTTCGGCGGTTATTTCACGAACATTCAAGTCAGCGACTTTCTGTTCAGGCACTTGAGACTCTGGCGGTCGTAGCATATCGGCAACCTGTCACGGCACCGGAGATCGCCGAGATTCGAGGGGTGAATACATCGGGAGTGTTAGGGACACTCCTCGAACGTAGATTAATCAAGATCACCGGAAGAAAATCGGTCGTCGGGCGACCATTTCTTTACGCAACCACCCGCGAATTCTTGGATAGATTCGGTTTGAAGAACTTGGCTGATCTGCCAAAAGTGGAGGATATGGCCGAGGCGTTGGGACTGGATGTTCCGGAGGGCTTAGCTGATTCTCCGCCAATTGACGAAGTATTACCATTTGATTCATCTTCTTCCAATTTGAAAAATTCTAAAGAACAGGTGCATTAGTTTGACTGGAACGGCTTCCATTGTGCGCCTTCAAAAGATTCTGTCAGCGGCAGGTAGCGCGTCGCGTCGTGGCGCCGAGACGATGATTGCAGCAGGTAGAGTTTCGGTTAATGGCGTGGTAGTCACGAATTTAGGGAGTAAAGCGAATCCACAGAGCGACGATATACGTCTAGACGGTCGTCGTGTTGGCCTTGCGCAAAGGCGACGATACATTCTAATGAACAAACCGTCTGGCTATTTGACAACACGCCATGATCCACAGAGGCGTAAAACAGTGCTTGAGTTGCTCCCACGAGTTCGCGAGTACGTTTATCCAGTCGGCCGTCTGGATTATGACTCCGAAGGCTTACTACTTATGACAAATGATGGAGACCTTGCCGCGCAATTGACTCATCCACGCTACGGTCTGGAGCGAGTTTATGAAGTGGTGATTCGCGGCGTTCCAAGTTTGCGAGCTATGCAGAAAGTGGCCTCGGGTATTGTTGTTGCCGGTCGCCGCACGGCAACGACTCAAGTGCGGTTGTTGGGCGGGCATGAAAAAAGGCGAATTAACCAAGCTCGAGTACGCGTGACACTTAGGGAGGGACGGAATCGCCAGGTTCGGCGGATGTTTCAGGCCGTTGGGTATCCAGTCGTCCGACTACGGAGGGTGAGGTTTGGTCCTTTGACAGCAAGAGGGCTTAAGCTCGGTATGACTCGAGAGCTTTCAGCCGAGGAAGTTATCGCTTTACGACGAGCCGTTGCCGCTGGGCATGATGTGAGGATGGTAGGGCTGTGACGAAAGTCTTGGCTATTGACGGACCGTCAGGGGCCGGCAAAGGAACCGTCTCTCGAGCTGTTGCTAAGGAATTAGAGTGGTCTTACGTAGATACCGGTGCGATGTATCGAGCGATTGCTTGGCGGGCCCTTGAGCAGACAAAGTCGTTAGCGGACGAAGAGGTTGTTGTCACTCTTGCGAGAGACACAGTTTTTGACCTCGATTTCACTCGTGTTGTGATCGATGGCGAGGACATCACGAGCCATATTAGGACACCAGAAATCGATGTGGCAGCTTCAACCGTAGCCCGTATGGCGAGGGTGCGAAGTGTGCTTGTTGCTCGTCAACGTGAATTTGCTGCAGCAGGTCCGGTGGTGATGGAAGGACGAGATATCGGGACTGTGGTGTTTCCGGATGCAATCTTAAAGTTGTATCTTGATGCAACTCCTGAGGAGCGAGCAAAACGTCGGGCTAGTGACCCAGTTCATGCATTGTCGCAAGCCACTGAAATCGGGGTTGTGGCATCAGCTTTAGAGAATCGGGACCGACTTGACCGGACTCGACAAACATCACCATTGACCCGTGCGGCAGACGCGATTCTTATAGAGACCACCGGTGTTCCAGTTAACGATGTGGTTGCCAGGGTTCTTAGTATCGTTAGAAATCGTCTCGATCAGGAAACGTGATTAAGAAATTGGAAGGGTAAACAGTTGGCGAAGAGCCATGGTGGGCTGCGCTTTCTTGGTGTTTTGTGCTTTTAGTATCGCGTTATTAAACCTTCTTCTCAGAGTTGACGATTTGCCGCTAAGTGTCGTACAGTCCTGTGCTTATCTCACTTCTGAGACAGTGTGCCTGCCTCTCAGATTTATCGGTAACGGCAGTTTATTTAAGAGGATGTACCAAGAATGGTGAGGACTCCTAGCGCATGAGTAATGTAGATGACGTGGCCAAGGTAGATCCAGATGAGGGTTCGGAGGCAGCAGTCTCAATCGAGTCGATCCAGAACCCAGCTAAGAGTACGGCTTCCCTGATCCCGCTAGTACAACCGCAAGATAATGACGCAATTGATCCAGCCGAGTACCAGCGTCTGCTTGATATGTATGAGAGTAGCTTCAGAAATCTTTCTGAAGGAGAAGTTATTAAGGGTTCGGTTCTTAAAGTATCGTCTTCTGAGGTCATAGTTGATGTTGGCTACAAGTCCGAAGGCATCATTGCGCGCTCCGAGTTCTTAGACGAGAACGGTGAAGTTACTGTACAAGCTGGAGACACCGTTGATGTGCTGCTTGAAAGAACGGAAGATCGAGAAGGCCATGTCGTCCTCTCCCGCGAAAAAGCGGAGAAGATGAAGGTTTGGGACGATGTTGAAAAAGCCTATTTAGACAAGCGAGTGGTCATTGGTCGTGTAGTCGAGCGCATTAAAGGGGGTTTGCAGGTCGATATAGGCGTACGTGCGTTTCTTCCTGGATCCCAGATCGATGTGCGGCCAGTCCGTAACTTGGACTCACTACGAGGCCAAGAGCTTCGCATGCTTGTCATCAAGGTAAACAAGAAGCGAGGCAACATCGTTTTATCTAGAAAGGTTTTACTTGAGGAAGAAAACTCAGAGAAGAAGAAAGAAACCTTAGCCAACCTGGTCGAAGGCAAGGTAATGCGTGGCGTTGTCAAGAATATTACTGACTACGGTGCGTTTGTTGACTTGGGTGGTATCGATGGTCTCCTGCACGTTACAGATATGTCGTGGGGGCGTTCTCAGCATCCGTCGGAACTGTTCAACGTTAACGATGAGATTGACGTCACGGTGCTGAAGTTCGATGCAGAGTCCGAACGTGTTTCACTCGGACATAAACAACTTCAGGATGATCCGTGGATTCTCGCACCTGAGCGCTATCCGGTTGGCCAACGTCTGTCGGGGAAAGTCGTGAGTTTGACGGATTACGGGGCATTTGTGGAGCTGGAACCTGGTGTAGAAGGCTTGATTCATGTTTCCGAGATGTCATGGAGTAAACGGGTGCAGCACCCGTCGAAGTTGATGAATGTAGGGGATAGCGTGGAGTCGATGGTACTGGGAGTTGATCGAGAGGCCCGTAGAATTTCTTTGGGGCTCAAACAGATTGAGACAAATCCGTGGCAGGCACTGGCCGAGAAATACCCCGTCGGCTCACAGCTAGTTGGCAAGGTGCGAAATCTAACGGAATTCGGTGCTTTTGTGGAGGTTGAAGAAGGAATCGACGGATTGATCCATATTTCTGACATGTCGTGGAGTAAACGTCTTCAACACCCGTCAGAGGTGTTAAAAAAGGGTGATGAGGTTGAAGCCATGGTTCTGAGTCTTGAACCTGAAAATCAACGTCTATCACTGGGACTTAAGCAACTGGCGACGGATATTTGGGACGATTTTTTTGCTCAGAATAAAGTTGGCGACATCGTCGAGGGCAAGGTCGTGCGGGCCACTAACTTCGGTGCTTTTGTAGAGTTGGCCGAAGGGATAGAAGGGCTCATCCACGTTTCCGAGTTCGAGGAGCAGTCGGGTGAACAGAAAGAAGAACTGAAGGTCGACGAGGTTATTAAGATTCGTATTATTAAGCTAAGTCCTGAAGATAGGAAGATTGGTCTGAGTATCCGTGCTCTTAAGACAGAAGATTATGAGGCGGACTGGCAGAACTACGCAACGAGTGAGTCGCCAGAGGTAACCTTGGGCGATCACTTCAAGCACAGTCAGTCATCAGAGTGATGAACGATTCCGACGCACTTGAGGTGGGAACACCCACTGGTAGCGCTAGTATGACGAAAGCCGATCTTGTCGAAGAAGTTGCGCGGGTGGCTGAGTTGACGAAGAAACACTCCGAAGTCATAGTCGAGACAGTGTTTAATAGCATTATTGAAGCTCTACATAGGGGTGAGAAAATTGAACTTAGGGGTTTTGGCAGCTTTAGGCTCAGGAGACGTGAACCGCGTAAAGGACGTAATCCTAAGACAGGTGACCGAGTTGAGGTGCCTTCCAAACGTGTTCCGTATTTTAAACCTGGCAAGGAACTAAAGGAACTTATTAACCTGGAGTCGGAACCGAAGCAGACATCCTCGTCTGTAGTGACGGGGCCTTCAGTACGGTCTGGCCACGGGATTGCACGTTATTAACGTCGATATCGCCCGACGTATTTTCAACCTTTTTGATGGACTATTTGTGGGCTCCTTGGAGACTGTCCTACGTGACTAATGCGGACAGGTCAGCGGCGCAGTCATGCGTCTTTTGTTCTGAGCTCGACTCTTCAGAATCGGTATCTCTTAAATTGTATGAAGGCGACCAATGCTTTGTGATCCTCAATAAATATCCGTACAACAACGGTCACTTGATGGTTGTGCCGAAGCGCCACTTAGCTAAACTGTCGGAGGCACTTCCTTCTGAGTTATCCGAACTGATGAGGTTGACTGGAGCGGCCGAGAAGGTACTCAGTGACGCTTATGATCCGGATGGACTTAATATCGGGATTAATATTGGCCGTTCTGCTGGAGCAGGGGTTCCCGGGCACTTACACATCCATGTTGTACCTCGATGGGATGGCGACACGAATTTCATGACCGTGACAGCCGAGACAAGAGTTATGCCAGAAGAACCACGGCAGACGGTTGAGCGATTGAAGCCTTTGTTTCTGAGAATTTTGTAATCAAGAGGTACTCGCCGATAGAGTTTTGAGGCGCACGGCGCTGGTGTGCCGGTGGTATCATTGGTGAAGGCCTTCCAGAAACTAGGCACCAATGTTGAGCCTTCTTTCGACACTTTTACCGCGCCCGCTGGGATTGTTAGCGCTATTGCTCGTCTTGGTCGCCCCGGTTCAGGTTCAGCAACCGGCATCGACATCCGACGACAATCAAAGCGATACGGTAGCTCCCCAAGATCAAGCTGCTCAAGACGAGCAGATTGAGCCAGATGCAGCACTGAGTCCAGTCTTCCGATCGGGCATTAATTTCATTCGTGTTGACGCTGTTGTGACTGACAACGATGGTAATCACGTGACCGACCTCGATGTATCTGATTTTGAGGTTTATGAAGACGGCGAACTGCAAACCATCGAGACGTTTGAGCGCGTGGCGATTGGTGCTGTTCCAGAGTCGGATGCGAGGCCTGCCACTAGCATTAGCAACCGCAATGATGAGGAGCGGGAGGCTGACAGAAGAGACGTTCGCGTGTTTGTGATCTTTTTCGATGACTACCATGTTCGGTTCGAAAATGGTCAGCGAGCCAGTCTTCAACTAACCGAGTTTCTGCGAAACAATCTATTGCCAACCGATCTTGTGGCCGTTATGTATCCGTTAACACCTGTGAGCGACGTTCGATTTTCAAGAAATCACGAGGCAGTGATCGCTCAAGTTGAAGAATTCTATGGCCGTAAGTACAGATACGAACCAGAAAATTTATTTGAACAAGAGTATTGGAACTATCCACCACAAGTGGTTGAGCAAATACGGAACCAGGTGTCGTTGTCAGCGCTAAATGGATTAATGGTTCGTCTTGGTGGACTGAGGGAAGGTCGAAAGAGTGTGTTGTTGGTTAGTGAGGGTTACACGAATTACGTGCCGCCACAGCTGAGAGAGTCAATGGACGGGTCATTTAACCCGGCTCGACTTGACCCGAACGCGGCTGAGTCACCCATAGAGGAAACTCATCAACTGTTTAGTGATTCTAGTTTAATTTTGCGGTTGCGAGAGTTGTTTCAGGTCGCAAATCGATTTAACACTTCAGTCTATTCGTTGGACCCTCGCGGGTTCACTGTAGGTGAATACGATCTCAGCCAGCCAGATATTTCGTATCGAACGAATCGTCGAGTGTTGCGGACGACGCAAGACACCTTGTATCTACTGTCAGAGCAGACTGACGGCCGCGCAATAGTGAATCGTAACGACATCGTTCCTGGTCTAAGGCAGATGATGCGTGATTCCAGTGCTTACTATTTGTTGGGCTACACCTCTTCTCAGTCGCCGCTTGACGGAAAGTTTCATGAGATTGACGTTCAGCTAAAGCGAGACGACTTGCAGGTTCGAAGTCGACGCGGTTATTGGGCACTGACTGAGCGAGATGTAGAGAGAGCTCTGTCGCCTGAGGCTGTGGCGCCACCGAGGGCGGTTGATGTGGCGCTGTCCGCTTTGGCCGAACCTCGCCGCGGGCATACGATTCGTACGTGGGTTGGGACGGCTCGTGGAGAGAACGGCCGGACATTAGTCAGATTTGCTTGGGAGCCTGTGCGAGATTTTGGCGGCAGCGAAGGACCCGCGCGTGTGCTCTTGACTGCGATGGGTGATGCCGGTGGAGCGTTTTTCCGCGGGCGTATTCCAGAGCAGTCAAGGTCGGCCGGACGTGGATTAGCTTCTCCGCCGAGTGGGATGGTGAATGCAGCCATGATGGCAAGCTTTGAGGCTGATCCGGGAGAGATGCAAATTAATGTTTCGGTTGAAGGTGCAAATGGTGAGGTTTTAGACCGTGACCGCGAAAGGATTGACGTCCCAGACTTCACCGGTGCCAATTTAATACTCAGTACGCCTTCATTCGTGCGTGCACGGAACACAATGATGTGGAGGGAACTAGTCGATGATTGGGATGCGGTACCAGCCGTGTCTCGAGAGTTTCGCCGGACTGAACGTCTATTACTGCGGTTTGAGACATATGCACCAGGTGCAACGGTCCCATCGGTCGAGGCATGGTTACTCAATCGTCGCGGGGATCGGATGTTCCCTTTAATTGTGCAGCCGGCCGACGATGGCCGTCGGTATCAGGTTGACATTCAACCTGCGAGTCTTGCTCCAGGAGAATACGTTGTTGAGCTTAGTGCTACGACACCAAGTGATGAACTAACTGAGCTTGTCGCCTTTCGCTTGGGCTCCTGACCAGACAACTCTCCCGGAGCCCCATATAATTACTTTGCCGTGGTACAGGCACACAGGCAGGCTTTTCGACTCGGCCTCAGAGAAAACCATTGCTTTTGGTCTGAAAGGTGCGTTCTAGCCGATGCGTAAGATTCGAGTGGTTATAGCAAAGCCAGGTCTGGATGGACATGATCGCGGTGCCAAGGTCATAGCTAGGGCGCTTCGGGATGTTGGCATGGAGGTAATCTACACTGGTCTACGTCAGACTCCGGAACAGATCGTAGAGACTGCACTGCAGGAAGATGCGGATGTTATAGGGATTTCGATTCTTTCTGGAGCTCACAATTACGTCTGCCCTCGACTGACCGAGCTTTTAAGCGAGAATGGGCTTAACGATGTTCTGGTGGTAGTTGGGGGGATTATTCCAGATGCCGACGTGGAAAATCTGAAGGGCTTGGGTATTGCAGCGGTTTTTCAGCCTGGTACCCCTATGCGGTCTATCATCGACTTTATCGAGAACAACGTGCGACCTGAACCAACTACTTCTACATAGGACAGTAAATGCGACAGACAGTTCTCATTGCCGATGACAGTCCCACCATACAGCGTGTTGTTGCACTCGCATTGTCGGATGAAAATGTCGACATCGCTGTAGCAGAAACTGGAAAAGACGCTATCAAGCAAATTAAGGCAAATCAGCCATCGTTGGTGCTAGCTGATACGCGAATGCCGGATGGTACGGGCTACGAAGTGGCTGAATTTGTTGCGTCGATCTCGGTTGGCAAGCGAATACCTATTGTTCTGATGAGCGGAGCTTTTGAGACGCTCGATGAGGAACGGGCAAAGGCTGCCGGTTGTGTGGCTGTTTTGGTGAAGCCGTTCGAACCCAAGACACTGGTTCGAACGGTGCACGAATTGTTAGGAAACACGCATCAAACAGTGGCGGCGTCATCTGACCAAACGAAGGAAAACGTTAATGAAGAGAGAGTTCACGCGCCGTCTCCTGATGCGACATCCGCGATTTCAAACAAGCAATCAGTTGTCCTTACTGATGAGACGCTTGACCAAATTGTCTCGCATGTATTTGAAAAAATGTCTGATCGTGTAATTCGTGAGACCGTTGGCAAGATTGTGTCGCGAGTTGCCGAACAGATGGTTCGAGATGAGCTTGAGCGACTCAAAGACAAACTGCGATCGGACGATGCCTGAATTAACGAAAGTGTTTGAGCATGCGGCGGTGGATCCTAAGTGGTACGCCTATTGGGAGGATATAGGTGCGTTTCGAGCTGACCCGGAATCTTCCCGTCAACCATTTAGCATGGTACTGCCTCCTCCGAACGTAACTGGTTGGTTGCACATAGGGCATGCTCTGAATCAGACCTTGCCGGATATTGTCGCGAGATGGAAACGGATGCAAGGGTATGACGTTCTCTGGCTTCCCGGAACCGATCACGCAGGTATAGCCACTCAGAATGTGGTTGAAAAGCAACTGGCCAATGAGGGGCAAACACGGCATGACCTCGGTCGCGAGGCCTTTGAAAATAGGGTTTGGGAGTGGGTGAAGCAGAGTCACGGAACAATCACTAGTCAAATGCGGCAACTGGGGTCGTCGGTCGATTGGTCGCGCGAACGGTTCACATTAGACGAGAGTCTCTCTCGTGCCGTCAGACGAGTATTCGTTTCGTTGTATCAGGACGGACTGATTTACCGGGGAAAGTATCTTGTCAGTTGGTGTCCTCGATGTCGTACGGCCCTATCTGATCTAGAAGCGGTTCATAAGGACACAAGAGGTGGTTTGTATCGAATTCGATATCCGTTTACGGATGGTGACGGGTTCGTGGTCGTTGCGACGACCCGGCCGGAAACACTATTGGGAGACACAGCGATTGCGGTTCATCCTGCCGATACGCGTTACGAGTCGGTTCGGACGCGAACCGTTCGCCTCCCGATCATGGGGCGAGAAGTTTCGTTTGTGCAAGATGATTTCGTCGACCCAGAATTTGGTACCGGTGTGGTTAAGGTCACACCGGCACATGACCCAAATGACTTTGAAATGGCCAAGAGGCACGACCTTCCTCAGATTTCGGTTATTGATGAAGATGGTCGTATGACCGCCGCCGCCGGACCTTATAAGGGACGTGATAGGTTTGAGACGAGAGATGCGATTGTCGAGCGGCTAGAACTCGATGGTTTGCTTGTGGGTGTCGAAGACCACGTCCACGCTGTGGCGCACTGCCAACGCTGTGGGACAGTGATTGAGCCTCTGCTTTCAACACAGTGGTTTGTCAAGATTGAACCGATGGCTGAATCGGCACTCAACGCTGTCGCAACTGAAAAGACGACTTTTGTTCCTGACAATTGGACCAAGATTTATAACGACTGGATGACGAATATTCACGACTGGTGTATTTCTCGACAGTTATGGTGGGGACACCGTATTCCGGCTTGGTATTGCAATGACTGTGATGAAGTTCTCGTTTCTGAAGAGACACCGGAACTTTGCAAATGTGGTGGCTCGCTCCGGCAAGACACCGACGTTCTTGACACGTGGTTTAGCTCTGGGCTGTGGCCTTTTAGCACCATGGGGTGGCCAGATCCAACCGCTGACTTGGCAAGGTATTACCCAACCACGCTGTTGATAACAGCGCACGACATTATTTTTTTCTGGGTCGCTCGAATGATGATGTTAGGTTTGAAGTTCGCTGATTCTGCGCCGTTTCAGCAGGTATACATAACGTCCTTGGTGCGCGACGCGCATGGTCAGAAGATGAGTAAGTCGAAGGGCAACGTGGTCGACCCGCTGAAATTGATAGACGAGGTTGGAGCAGACGCGTTTCGATTTACTCTCGCTGCATTGGCGTCTCCGGGGATGGATATCTCTTTGTCTGATGGAAGACTAAAAGGTTACCGCCAATTCATTAACAAGATTTGGAATGTATCGCGGTTTGTTTTAATGAATTTACCGGCAGATGTGACGGTGCGTCCAGATATGCCGAAGCTAGACTCGCTAAACTTGGCCCATCGCTGGATTTTGCACCGCTTGAGAGAGGTGACGTTCGAGGTGGACCAGGCGTTGAATGAATTTAGGTTTGATGTAGCGGCCGATCGTCTCTATCACTTTGTTTGGCATGAATATGCAGACTGGTATATCGAGTTAACTAAAGCACCGTTACAAGCGCGGGGTCGCGAGCGGGACCAGGCAGTTGCCGTGCTGTTGGAAGTTCATGACCAGATTCTGCGACTTTTACACCCCTTCATCCCGTTTGTCACTGAAGAGATTTGGCAGTCCCTGCCGCAGCGACCAGGAGATGGCACTCGCGCCGACGAAAATAAGGCGACGATTACGTTAGCGGCGTTTCCACGTCCGAGATCGGAGTGGCGGGATACCACGGCGGCTTCGACAATGGCACTCTTACAGGAGGTTGTCACGTCTATACGCACGCTGCGTTCGGAGTGGGGAGTGCCAACGTCCCGAAAGGTCTGTGCCATTATCGAGTCGGCCTCTAAGGACGACGAAGGTTTGTTAAAAGCATCTCGGGAACAAATGTCGCGTCTTGCGGGTTTAGAGACGCTCGAATTTTCTGATAATGTTCGACCCGATCCTGACACAGTCAAGCGTGTTGTACGTAATTTTCGGATTCACGTGCCGCTGGCAGGTGTCGTCGATCGGGGCAAAGAAATCGAACGTGTGAAACGTGATTTGAAGAAGCTATCCAAGCAACGAACCCTATTACAATCGCGACTAGCGAACTCAAAGTTTGTCGAACGTGCTGCTCCGGAAGTTGTCGCTGACGCGAAAACTCAAGAGGAGACGATTGGTCAGCGCCAAGCTCAACTTGAACAGATCTTGGTGGAGTTGGGCGGATGAAGGGCGAGGGGCTTCTGCCTTTAGAACCTTCCCTCTATCGAGAGACGGTACGTCGTGCCCTGGCTGAAGACATAAGGTCAGGTGATGTGACGACCGTTGCTACGGTTCCTCCTGACCTACGAGCTGTCGGTGAGGTTGTGTGTGGGGCACCATGTGTTTTAGCTGGCTTGGAGGTGGCGGTCGAGACGTTCTCGCAGCTGGATCCGACTGTTCACGTTTCTCGGTTGCATCGGGACGGCGACAAATGTGGTGCTGGGGATGAAGTTGTTCGTGTCGCCGGATCAGGTAGAGCACTGCTCACTGCTGAGAGGACTGCACTGAATTTCCTTCAACGAATGTCCGGCGTGGCAACGTTGACCCATCAATGTGTTACTACGGTGAAGGGACGAACTATAGTCCTGGATACCCGAAAAACGATGCCGACTCTCCGTGCTCTCGATAAGTATGCGGTGCGAGCCGGCGGTGGAGTGAATCACAGGGTGGCGCTTGACGATGCGATCTTAATCAAGGACAACCATATTGCTCTCGCGGGTTCGATTTCAGAGGCGGTGGCCCGCGTTAAACGGGCAGGTCATACGGGCTTGGTCACGGTGGAGGTGCAGAACCGTTCGGATGTAGCACAAGCTGTTGAGTCAGGAGCTGATGTTCTGCTAGCCGACAATATGGATCGAATAGAAATTGAGGAGACGATTCGGCTAACACGTGGCGTCGCAAAAGTTGAGGTGTCTGGAGGACTTACGATGGATCGACTCGAAGAGGTCGCGGTTGTCGGTCCTGAATATGTGTCGATTGGTGCGATGACACACTCGGCGCAAGCCGTTGATTTTAGCTTCGACCTGAACGTTGATACTGCCTTGAAATGACAGATGTTCTGCCGAAGGATTTCGTCCGAGCATTGGGCGAACGGGCTGTTGCGACCCGTCTTTTACGTTTCACACAGCGTCTAGCTTATTTTGACGTTGTCGAGTCGACCAACGACGTAGCTATGGGCTTGCTGGAGTCAGGCGCGCCAGACGGCACGACTGTTCTTGCCTCAGCGCAGACTTCGGGCCGTGGCCGGCGTGGAAGAAACTGGTTTTCACCTGAGGGAGCAGGTCTTTATCTCTCCGTTGTAATTCGAGATTTGCAGGCTTTACCAATTACTCTGCTAGCGGGGGTGGTGGCTGCCGAGGGTATTCGTGTGGCGACCGACGTCGCCGTCGACCTTGAATGGCCGAATGATCTGGTTGTTGAATCCGATGAATCGAGTCCCATGTGGCCACGACGGAAGAAAGTTGGAGGTATCTTGGCAGAAGGAGTGTCTGGCGGAACAGATCACGGTGCCGTAGTCGTTGGCATCGGCGTTAACGTTAACTCAATGGGATATCCCCCCGATATAGCCGACAGGGCGTCATCGCTTGAAGCGATATCTGGACGGAAGATAGACCGCGGAGTCGTAATGTCCAGCATACTTTTGTCTTTGGCAGCATGGAGTGACAAATGTAGGGCCGCTGGTGGAGCAACGATGTTGCAGCGGTGGCGAGAACTGTCTCCTTCGAGTCATGGGGCGAGAGTCTCGTGGGCGTCTACTGAGGGTGATCGTAGTGGTATTACCGAGGGGATCGATTCTGATGGTGCGCTTCGTGTTCGGTTCGGTGAACAAAGTGAGCGAGTGTTGGGTGGGACGCTAGTGTGGCTTCCGGAGCCAAGCCTAGATTCCCTGGAGGGCTGAGATGCTCTTGGCAATTGATGTTGGCAATACGAATATTGCGATAGGAATCTTTACTGGCGACGAACTGACGGTCAGTTGGAGACTGGCTTCAACGGCGGAACGCACAGCAGATGAGTTATGGGTAATTGTCAGTAGACTTTTTTCGGAACGACGGGTTGATCCCGGGAAAATTACCGGTGTGATCCTGTCTTCGGTAGTGCCAACAGTCACGAAGAGTGTCACGAAAATGGTTGCACAGGGATTTGGGCAACAGGTGTTGCATGTTGATTCAAATAATTCGGGCCTTCCGATTTTGTATGAACATCCGGAAGAAGTCGGTGCTGACCGGCTAGTCAACAGTGTTGCTGCACGAGCATTCTACGGAGAGAGTGGCCACCCGATAATCGTAGTGGATTTCGGAACTGCTACTACTTTTGATGTCATATCGCCGGCAGGCGAGTATCTGGGTGGCATCATTTGTCCCGGTGTTGAAATTTCGGCAGATGCTTTGTTTGATCGCGCCGCCCGCCTACCAAGAGTGGATATTCAGCGACCAGCAGCGCTAATTGGTCGGACAACTGTTGGAGCGATACAGTCAGGATTGTTTTACGGGTATGTCGCCATGATCGAGGGGATTCTCGAACGCGTGAATGATTCGCTGCCGGAAGCGAAATCTTCCATATGTGTGGCTACAGGGGGACTTGCTGAAAAGATGGCAACTGAGGTTCGCTTTATTGACCACACCCATCTCGATCTAACTTTGATTGGTCTCAGACTGATCTGGGAAAGGAACGCTGGGGGCTAGGAGTAGAGTCACTGTCTTCTGTAGATCTATGGATCTTGGCTTTTATTGTCGTGAAGTCGAATCGTATCTTTGCAATAAGAACAGCGGTCATCTTGTACGAATTGTTGGTCCTGGATTTGATTTGGTGTGTGACTGGGCAGAGAGGCGGATTCCATTGCACGTCGTTTTTCGTTCGATTGACCGAACATTTGAGCGCCATTACCGGAAAGGACGAACACGGCGTCCGATCAGAATCGAGTTCTGCGAAGCAGACGTTAGGGAATTGTTTGATGAGTGGTGCCGTGCCGTAGGGCCCGGTGCTTTGTCGGAAACTCCATCTGGGTCTCAGGTTAAGCAGTCTCCAGTGGAGGCTCACATTAAACGGACTATCTCTCGGTTGACAACCTGTCGCGATGCTGATGGACAGTTGCCTGCGATGCTGGAAGTAATTACCAGATCAATTGCTGATCTTAATCTAGTTCATGAGAGGATTCGGATTACCCAGGGTGCTGCACGACAGGAAGTCGTTGAACGTCTTCGACAAATTGAAATCGAATTGACGGCGGTGTTATATGAAGTCGTTGATTCCGGGACTTTTGAGTCGATGCAGTCAGAAATGGCAATTGAACTTGAGTCGTTTCGAGAGAGGATGCCTCCCGATGCGTTCGCGGCGGCCAAACGTGTAGGTATAGACCGCCTACTATATGACCACTTTAAACTTCCGAAGATTTCTTTCGAATAATCTTTTGATTCCGTATTTCTCTGGGAGGAAAACGTTCAGACTACCGAGTTGGTCAAGTTATGAAATCTCTTCTTGACCTTCGCGTTGAGCGGCCTGTTGCCGGCGGAGTCATGCTTGCTTACCATTGTGGCCGAGTTGTTCTCGTATCTGGCGCGATTCCTGGAGAACGAGTACGAGCCGGAGTTGTTCGAGAAAGTAGAGATGTAATTCATGCCGCGGTGGTCGATGTTGTGGAACCCGATCCTGATCGCCGTGCAATAAATGTCGACCCCACTTGTGGGGGACAGGTTTATTTGCATATCAATTATGACCGCCAGCTACGGTTGAAGGCAGAGGTAATCCATGATGCACTGCGGCGGATTGCTCGTGCTAACGACCTAGGTCGGGTAACTGTTGCCCCGTCCCCTGAGCACGGGTATCGGATGCGAGGTCGATTACATGTTGGGGCATCCGGTCTTGGTTTTCTTCGGGAAGGTACGCATCAGCTGTGTAATCCCGCTGATACAGGTCAGCTACTCTCGGCGACGAACCATACTCTCGCGATGGTGGGACGAAGGCTAGCCGGTACGAATTACCGGTCGGTTCTACATATAGACTTTGCGGAAGATATTGCAGCTGAAACGCGGGTCATTAACTTTCATCTCAAGAATCCTGCCTTATCTAAAGCAATTTCTGGCTGGGCTTCGGGTTGTTCGCTTTCAGGACTGACGTGGTCTCGACCGGGAAGTTCTGTAATAGAGACTGTGGCAGGAAAATCTAACGTTGTCGACTCTGTGGCTACGCTTTTGCCTGAATCACCATCGATCGAAGGGACGATTGGTAGAAATGCACGCTCGTTCTTTCAGGCCAACCGTTACCTACTACCGTCATTAGTTAATGCGGTCTGTAACTATGTCAAAAGCGGGCCGATTCTGGACCTCTATGCTGGCGTGGGGCTCTTTGCGGTAACGTTGGCAAGTTTGGGCGGTGAGGAAATTACTGCAGTCGAGCGAGATGTTATCGCTCGTGAGGATTTGACGCAGAATGCCAAGAGGGCGCAGCGCAGAATTCAAGTCGTTGGAACTTCAGTTGAGCGGTTTCTGACGGGAAGTTCTCAACGTATTCCAGGGACGGTCATCGTCGATCCTCCAAGGGCGGGATTGTCCAAGACAGTTCTGGAACGTCTAGTACAGAGAGGGGCAGCCTCAATTGTCTACGTGTCGTGTGATGTGGCTACTTTCGCACGCGATATCGGCAGGTTCCGCCAAGCTGGTTACGCTATTGAAAGAATACAGGCTTTTGACATGTTTCCGAATTCGGCTCACATTGAATTACTCGCCAAGCTCGAAAGTTAAGTTTTGCTGTTGCGGCAAAAGTTAATACCTAGGGCCGCGCAAATCGTCACATCCGGGTAGGGACTTCACACCCCATTAATTCCAGAGCCCTGCTTAATTGATCCCGAACGTAGACAACAACTGCTGCTCGCCACAGACGAACATCCGGGTCTGATTCATTGAGTACTGGATATTGGTGGTAGAACCCGTTAAAAGATTGCGCCAAAGTGAAGACGTATTTGGCTAGCGATGAGAGTTCCAATGTGCGAATTGCCTGTTCGGCGACTTCTTCTAAACGTGATGCTTCGAGCACTAGGTCCCAAAGGTCCGTTCCATGCGGATCATCAAGAGAAGAAAGCGAAAGCGAGGGAAGGCGTTGGATTATATGGAGACGGTCGATATTGTTATTGGCTTTCAGTTTTCTAAGAATATTCCCGGCACGCACAGCTGCGTACTGAATGTATGGGCCACTTTCTCCTTCGAAACTCAGCGCTTCGTCAATGTCAAAGGCGATGACCTTGCCGCGTGAATACTTGATCATGAAGTAGCGGACAGCTGCGATTCCAATAGTCGTGGCAATGGTATGAACTTCGGTGTCGTCTAATTCCTTGTTACGTGCACGCACCTCACCGTCGGCGGCTTTGGTTACAAGGTTCAAGAGGTCATCGGCTTTAACGCCCAACCCTTTCCGTCCAGACACTTCGACGAAGGGACGGTTGGTCGAGTCCCGGTTTCCATAACCTAGTTTTTTGGCTGTACTATGAGACAAAGCCACCATTTCGTACGAAAAGTGTACAGACCCTTCTGCTTCTTTATTGTGGCCTGCTGCGACCAATGCCTGTTGAAGGAGTTTTTGAAGATAGGCTTGACGGGTGTCGATTACGTTAAACACTGCTGAGGCGTGACCAAAACGTGGAGATGCTTGCTGGTCTTCGCTTCCCTCAGTAGCTGTCGTCCAGAGCGGCCGTCCAGACCGTTGAGTCAGATATGGGCGAAATCTAAAGGTTTTACCTATTAGTCCAAATTTCCAGAACTGGTACGCAATGTCTTTGCCAACATACGTGACGGTTCCGTCAGATCTCACAACAACCTTGAACCGTGGGTCAGTACTATCGTTGGGGTGATCCTCTCTAATTTCCATGACCCAACATCCGGCTTGAGGGCCAGTTGTTTGAAGGAACAGGACACCGGCTTCCTTTAAAAGATCAAAGGCCGTTTCCCAGAAGTCGAGTCTGAGTATGTCTCCTTCCCAGCTTAAGAGGTCGTACTCGACGTTTAGTCGGTCCATTGTTGCGAGGTGGCATCTAACGATTCGATCTGCAATCAAGTTTGCTAATTCTGCTGATGGATTGCCGCCTCGTTCTAGGTCTTGCAGAGTGTTCTTACGGATTTCCAATCGTGATTGATCGGCATCGTACCATTCGGTAACTTTCGCATAGAGGTCCCAGCAGTAGTAGTCGAAGCCTGGTGAATCACAGAGCAACTGAACGTCTTTTAGGGATTTTGATTCCAGTCGTTCAAATCCGATAACGACGTCTGCGACTTGTACTCCGGTATCATCGATGTAGTTCTGAATTTCAACCGCTTGGCCCGAAAATCGAAGAAGTCGGACTAACGTGTCACCTAAGGCAGCGTTACGAAGATGTCCAACATGGGCTGCTTTGTTTGGGTTAATCGCTGTGTGTTCAACAATGATCTTGGGAGCTTCGATATTTTCGTTTAGAAGAGAGCTGTGTTGGGAATTTAGTACTGACCGGAGGTAATGTGCTCGATCAAGATAGATATTGACGTATCCGTTCTTTGTGGCCTCAGCTTTGGCGACTCCCTCGATATGCCCTAATGCTTCAACGATTTCTTCGGCGATCGCCTGCGGTGACTTGCGAAGTGTTTTAGCCAGTTCAAAAGCGACAGTGATAGCAAGGTCGCCTAGCTGGCGAGTAGGCGGGTATTGAATCGTAATATTCGGACACACTTCTGGTGACAGGTCGTAAAGTGTCTTTAGTACTGACCTGAATCGGTCATGTACTCTTTGATGGAGTAGCAGGATCATAGCGCTGAGCTAGGTCTACGAGTTTTTGGGTAGAGTTTTAAGGCGGTTTCGTAGTCGTTGGGTGAATTGATATTGAAAAAAAGTGTGCCAGTCGGATCAAAAGACGCTGTTTCAGTTGGTCCAAGTTCTCGAACTGTTACGGTAGGCAGGAAATCTGTCACTTTATTGGTTCGTGTATCGAGATGTTTTTGAATGACCTTGATGCATCGTTGATTGTATGCTGCGCATAAAGGTTGATATCCCTCGGTGGTACGAGGAATTGCTACATCAACATCACGTCCAGAGTCGGCTAAATACTGGAGAAATCGCACTGTCACAAATGGCATGTCACCGGCGAGTACAAGCGTGATGGGAGTCGTGGCATGAACTAGTGCTGTAAGAATTCCTCCCAAGGGGCCACAACTTGGTCTGATGTCTGGCCAAATTGGAACGCCGAGTGACTTGTAGAGTGTATGGTCGTTGGCCACGATTGCTACGTGATCGGCAATCTCCCGTACGGTCATCAACTGACGGTCTATGATTCGCGAACCGCCGATCGGAAGCAGGGCTTTGGGCTGACCACCCATTCGACGAGCTTGACCACCGGCAAGAATTGCCGCCGTGTACATTCCGCGTAACCTTACCAGATTCGTCGGTGGGCGGGGGAGTAGCGGTTTGTTCGTTGACAGCTGAACGCAGCTCGTTTTACCGTTGGTATCTAATTCAAAATGAAATTGGGCGCCCATTAATGAAACGAATTCGACGATTCCGGGTCGGGTTGGTGGTGTGTTGGGTAGTGGTGTCTTTATCTGTGTCGCTGATAACGGCTCTGCAGGATTCCCGGCCAGGTTCCATTCAGCCTGTCGTGTACTCAGCTGTGGTTGATGCACTGATCCATCCGGTATCTGCTGAGTTTATTCAACAAACGATTGCTCGTGCTGATGCCGATGGCGCCGAACTGGTAGTTTTTACTCTGCGAACACCGGGTGGGTTGGTGGACTCAACACGTGCGATCAACACCAGCATAATCGATGCGAATACGCCAGTTGTGGTCTACGTGGGACCGAGTGGAACCCGTGCGGCGTCTGCCGGTTTTTTAATAACAATTGCAGCCGATGTCTCAGCGATGGCTCCGGGAACTCATATTGGTGCTGCACATCCAGTCTCTGGTACGGGTGCTTCGATGGATGATGTCGCGGCAGAGAAGGCGGCGTCTGATGTTGCGGCATACGCGAGATCGATTGCGAGTCAGCGAGGTCGTAACGTCGATTTGTCAGAAAAGGCCGTGACAGAAAGTCTTTCCTTCACTGAGGAAGAGGCGATTGACGCCGATCCCCCACTTGTTGACCTGATCGCTAACGACTTTGATGACCTTTTACAGCAGTTGGATGGTCTGGAGGTAAAGCGATGGAATGGTGAAACCACGGTGTTGGAAACGGCTTCAGCACGCGTGCAGACTGTGGAGATGAATTGGCGACAGGAGTTGTTGAGCGCAATAGCACATCCGCAGGTGGCAGTGCTTTTATTCAGTCTTGGAACACTCGGTTTAACGATCGAGCTCTGGAACCCCGGTGGGATTGTTCCCGGTATCGTAGGAGGACTCTGCCTTTTATTGGCATTCTTCGCTTTTCAAATTCTACCGATTAATTATGTTGGTTTGTTGTTGATTTCGTTTGGCCTGTTCCTTCTTGCTGCCGAAATGATGACGGCTACGTATGGACTTCTCGCCGCTGGCGGCATCGTGGGGATGGTGCTCGGCGCGTTGATGTTGGTTGATTCTCCGGCGCCTGAGCTGCAGTTGGGATGGCCATTTATCATAGGTTCGATGTTTGCACTTGGGACAATCACTGCATTGTTGGTTCGCCTTGGGCTTCGGGCACAAATGGCGGCACCTGTCAGTGGTCGTGCCGGTATGATTGAAGGAGTCGGTAAGGCTCTGAGTCCTATCGGACCTGGAGTTCAAGGCCGCGTTGAAACACATGGAGAGATTTGGGGGGCGATATCAGACGAGTCCATCGACGCAGGTGACTGGGTTCAGGTTGTTTCTGTTGATGGTTTAAAACTCAATGTGCGGCGTCTCAAGGCAAAGATGACCGGAGGAACATAATTATGGGACCGTCTCTAATTATTGCGTTCATTATAGGTGCCTATCTGGTTAATTCGATCAAGATCCTGAACGAGTATGAACGTGGTGTTATTTTCCGCCTCGGGAAACTATTTCCGCGACCTAAAGGACCAGGTGTAATTCTGGTTTTCGCTCCGATTGATCGAATTGTGCGCGTTAGTCTTAGGACGATTGTTATGGACGTGCCACCTCAGGACGTAATTACGAAGGACAATGTGTCGGTGAAGGTTAATGCTGTTGTTTACTTTCGTGTGATGGATCCTTTGCGCGCGATTGTTGAAGTCGAGAATTTTCACTACGCTACTTCACAGTTGGCGCAGACGACATTACGAAGTGTTTTAGGTCAAGTGGAACTGGATGGCTTATTGTCAGAGCGTGAACAACTGAACCAAGAGTTACAGCAAATTCTAGATACACAGACTGATCCATGGGGTGTGAAAGTGTCTGCAGTTGAGGTGAAGCACGTCGATTTGCCACCAGACATGCAGCGTGCAATGGCCAGACAGGCTGAAGCCGAGCGAGAGAAGCGTGCTAAAATTATTCACGCTGATGGTGAGTATAAAGCCTCTGAAAAGCTTGCTCAGGCCGCAGAGGTTATTGCGAAACAACCACTTGCGGTCACCCTTCGGTATTTGCAGACAGCCACTGAGATTGCTGGTGAGAAGAATTCCACACTTGTCTTTCCACTACCGATGGATTTGCTTAGTACGCTAATGAATAAGTTTGAAAAGAAGTAGAGATTCACCTCACACTATCGACGGCGCACGCGTAATCTTATTATGGCGAGGGAAGGCTCCAGCGACACTGCACCTAGTGCTAAGCACTACGTTTTTCTATTGATGGCTGGGACGGTTGTTGCCGTTGTGGTGTTTGTGGTTGGCGTATTGGTTGGTCAAGATTCTCGTGGTGGGAATACCACTGACAGCGGGCCATCTATCACTGAAATATCCATGCAATTGCCACCTGCTGGAATGGGTTCCCCGGGTTCGCGAAGGTCACAACAGTCAGCAGGAGCGCGGGAGCGTTCTAGGTTGACCTATGTCGAGACACTGACGGGCACCAAACCAAGAGAGGTCCTCCAGCCGCCAATGGAGGCGTCTGAACAGCCGAATACACCAGGTCATGGATTATCTGAGAATGAAACTGGGCAACCAACGTTATCTTCAAGAGCGTCAACAGGATTCATTGCTGGAGCTATTCCAGGCTCGGCACAGACCTTTGAATTCGTAGAACCTGGCTTAAGGTCAACGATGCCTCAAGGTTTTGCTGTGCAAGTAGGGGCACTTCGGTCAGAACAACCAGCCCAAGAAATCGCGACACAACTTAGAGCGAAGAACTATCCAGCCACGGTGAGTTTGCCAGATTCGAATGCGCCTATTCCTTGGTTCAGAGTGCGAGTCGGACCATATCCTGATAGAGCAGAGGCCGAGCGTGTGAGGCAGCGCTTGATAGACGAGGAACAGTTCGACGCGTTCGTTACCCGATGATGCCCGCTCTTCTCTCGGGCGTTTTGCTCTTTCTTAGTTTTCCTAGTTTTGGGCATCCGGCCTTTGCGTGGATCGCCTTGGTTCCGCTATTACTGACAACGCTGGCCGCGCGGTCGTGGCAGTTGGCCCTGTTTCGAGGTCTCACAACTGGCGCTATTCATTTTGTCGGCACCATTTATTGGATTCCTAGGGTTGTTGAAGATTTTGGTGGGCTTTCGTTTGTGGCTTCATGGAGCGTGTCTTTACTCCTAGTCGGCTATTTGGCGCTCTTTCCAGGTTTCTTTGCTTTAGCGTTGTGGTTGTTGCATAGAGATTTCGGGACAGTTGCGGTGTTTTGTGCGCCAATTCTTTGGGTAACCACTGAATTAGGCAGAATTTATCTTTTTACGGGTTTTCCGTGGGAACTCCTAGGCTACAGTCAGGCTTCTGTCCTTCCGGTGGCGCAACTTGCGAGCGTTGTGGGAGTCCTCGGTGTATCTGTGCTCGTGGTTTTGGTGAACGCATCGTTCGCGTTCATTGTGCGGACCGGTCGCGCTAGATCGATTGGCGTAATGTTAGCCACGGCCGGTTTGATGGCCGCGGTTTTTCTGTTCGGGACCGTGCGGCTGCGGTCAGGAACATTGATCGATCTGGGTGTGCCGTTACGCGTTGCTGCTGTGCAGGGCAATATCGCACAAGTGGACAAGTGGAATCCTGAATTGAGTGATGCCATCCTCGACAAGTATCTGAAATTGACGGACCGCGCTGCTGACGCGGGGGCAGACCTTGTGGTGTGGCCAGAGGCTGCAACCCCATTTGCATTCCAAGTTGACCCACGTTCAGAAATGATTCGTCGTTTGGCTCGGGAGAGGAACGTTCATCTTCTGCTAGGGACGACCGATGTTACCTGGGAAGACGCACCCAAGTACTACAATGCCGCCATTTTGGTAGATCCTCGAGGCGAAACGGCTGGGATATATCACAAGCAGCATTTGGTGCCGTTTGGCGAGTATGTTCCGCTTCGGAGGCTTCTTTCATTTGTGTCACCGCTCGTGGAATCTGTTGGGGTGTTTTCTGCGGGCGAAGAGCCTGTGATGTTGATGATGGATGGTCAACCGATAGGTGCAATAGTTTGCTACGAAATGATCTACCCAGGGCTAGTTAGACAATTTGTAAGAAATGGAAGTCGTTTACTGACGACTGTCACGAACGACGCATGGTACGGCCGGACGGCTGCGCCTCATCAACATTTTCAGCAGGCCACGATGCGTGCAATTGAACATGGTCGCTACGTTGTCCGCGCGGCCAACACTGGAATCAGTGGAGTAATCGACCCGTACGGGCGGGTTGTTTCTGAGACCAATCTGTTTGAGGATGACGTGTTGACTAGCGAGGTGAAGTTGATTCAAGAGTTAACGCCCTATGCGAGATATGGTGACCTGTTGGCGTTTGGCTGCGGAATTTTCACACTGGTTCTGCTGAGCATGGCGGTCGCATCTAATATGCGGGCGGCGCGAAGTCAGTAAGAATTGGTTAGAGGGCTGATACGGAGGTATATGTGACTATTGAAGTTGATGAACAAATTCGACGCTATCAGGACCTCTTGAAACGCGCTGAGGATTTGCGGAGGTATCTTTGACGCAGCCAGTCTTTTAGAGGAAGTCTCTAAGTTAGATAGACAGGCAGCTGCACCCGATTTCTGGGATGATCCGGATAATGCCCAGCGTGTCATGCAACGCCGTCAACGCCTCCAGGAGGATCGAGAGTTGTCGATTTCTCTTCAGGCTAGGAGTAGCGATCTAGAAGTGTTGGTCGAATGGGCAAGCCAGGGTGAATCGGTAGTCGAAGAGCTTGTGGCGGGGTTGGATGGCTTTGCCGCAGAAGTTGAAACTGCCGAAACGAAGAAAATGCTTGGTGGCGAGCATGACAGGTGTAATGCCATTGTTACTATTCACCCTGGTGCTGGCGGAACGGAATCTCAAGACTGGGCTGAGATGTTATTGCGCATGTATCTTCGGTGGGCCGAACGACGAGGTTTTTCGAGAAACATAATCGATTTTCAACCCGGGGACGAGGCTGGGATTAAGGCTTCAACCATAACAGTTAAGGGTGACTATTCGTACGGGTTGCTACTCGCCGAAGCTGGGATTCACCGTCTTGTTCGTATTTCTCCGTTCGACCAAGCTGCCCGCCGGCATACCTCGTTTGCATCGGTTTTCGTCTGGCCGGAACTTTCTGATGATATCGAGATCCAGATCGAGGAGAAAGATTTACGTATCGACACCTATCGTTCTAGTGGCGCCGGTGGACAACATGTTAACGTTACGGATTCGGCCGTGCGTATAACGCACCTTCCGACGGGGATAGTGGTGTCGTGCCAGAATGAGCGGTCGCAGCATCGTAACCGTGACGCGGCAATGAGCGTGCTGAGGGCGCGGCTATACGACGTTAAACAGCAGGAACAACGAGATAAGCTTGAGAGGATAGGTGGCGAAAAAAAGGAAATTGCGTTTGGAAGTCAGATTAGAAGCTACGTGCTTCATCCGTACCGGTTAGTAAAGGACCATCGTACAAAAATGGATGTTGGTAATGTCGATCGGATACTTGATGGCGACTTGGACGACTTTATTAAGTGCTATCTAATGAGTCGTGCAACTGGAACATTGGGAGTAGAGGGTGAAGCAGAGAATGAATCTGGGCAGCCTGCAAATAATAGGGCGGGTGATGAGGCCTAAGTTGATGTGTCCCCTTGTGTCATATTGTTTATCTGAAGATTCCACCACTTGGTTCAGTTCCAATAATAAAGGCTTCTTCTATCGCTCCATCGGACCATGGCTCAGTCAGCTGGCCCGTCATCTCGTGCACTGACCTGAATACTATGTTGTCAGGCGCCACGAAACCTTCAGGAGTCTCCCTTCCGTCTGTATAAGCTTGAAGGAAGTCTGTCCAGATCGGCAATGCGACCCTTGCTCCCTCTTCACCGTCACCGAGCGTCTTTTTTTCGTCGTACCCGACCCAGACGCCAACCGTGATATCTGGACCAAATCCGACGAACCATGCGTCTGTATAGTCATCCATCGTGCCAGTTTTTCCACCGAGAGGCCACCCTAGTCGTGATGCTCGAATACCGGTACCCCGTTGGACTACACCACGCATCAGGCTCACCATAATGTAGGCGGTATCGGGTCGGAGCGCATCTTGTGGTACGGGTCTTCCAGTTTCTAGGATATCTCCTGCTCGATCCACGATACGTTCAATCCGATATGGCACCATCCGTGTGCCTCGATTAGGGAACGCCGAGTACGCACTCGTTACCTCCATTAAAGTCGCCTCGGAAGATCCTAAGGCCACGGATAAGAACGGTGGTATTGGCGACGTAAATCCAAGACGCCGCGCGAAGTCGACCACCGCATCCGGTCCGATCTCGTTCATCATCCAAACGGCAGGTACGTTACGCGATTTTTCAAGCGCTCGGCGGAGAGTAATCTGGCCTTCGTAGGCATTATCGTAGTTTGTCGGTTCGTACCGGTCCTGTTCTGGGCCCACGTCGTAACTTACGGGATCGTCCACCACAATTGAATTGGCTGTATATCCTTGATCTACTGCGGCTGCGTATAGCACCCCTTTAAAAAGGGAGCCTAGTTGACGATAAGCTTGAGTTGCTCGATTGAACTTACTGCGTTCAAAATTGTAACCACCAACCATTGCCAGAATTCGACCTGTTCGATTATCCAGTGCTAGCAGGGCACCTTCTGCGAGAGGTTCCTGGTCTAGTTCCGCTTCGATAAGAGTTGGCTTAAGCGGATTTCCATCACCATCCATCGTTTCGAATGCCGTGATCTTGACTTCAATCAGGTCGCCCTGGCGAACCAGTTGGTCTGCCGGGGTACGGCCAATTCCTCGAAACCCTTCAGTTTCTCCGGTCGGCAACAATCGTAGGCCCTTGGGGATTACGGTTGCGGAGTAGGAACCAAAACGAACACCGATTGCTTTGTGGTCCACATCTGTAACGACAGCTGGGATGATATCGCCAGGGTTTATGTTGAACACCCAGCGGCTGTGTTCGAAAGATTGGAGGATATCGAGTGCTTCGTCAGAATCAGCATCAGTATCGGCTTCGTCAAGAATGTTACGGCTTGGTTTTCGGAAGCCTTGACGCTTGTCATGTACGCGTAGCCCAGTCTCGATCGCCTTGTTAGCGGCGATTTGTAATCGAGAATCCAACGTGGTATGAACGCTCAATCCTTCCTCGTAGAGTTTGGCGACACCGTATTCTTTCTCGAGATGCTGACGGACTTCTTCGATGAAATACGGTGCGATTGAGTTGCTTCGTACTGTTCGTTCGGCGAGGGTGATGGGTAGTAGTTTTGCTTCGTCCGCGGATTCTTGGGTTATGTACTCTTCGGCGGCCATTCGCTGAAGCGCGTAGTTACGGCGATCCACCGCTAAGTCCATATTGACTAACGGACTCTGGCGTGCCGGCGATTGAATAATGCCTGCGATTAAGGCCGCTTCCTCTAATTTGAGTTCCTTGACGGATTTTCCGAAATAGAGCCTTGAGGCCGCTTCAACCCCGTGTGCGCTGTGAATGGCTGTGCCAAGCCACATTTGGTTGACATAGAGGGTCAGAATTTCACGTTTTGTATATCGTTTTTCAATGTGAAACGTGTAGTACATTTCACGGATTTTTCGCTGCCAAGTTTTTTCCAGGCCCAATCGTTCTCCGCCTAAGGTGATGTTACGAGCAAGCTGCATGGTGATTGTGCTTGCACCCGCTGCGGTAAGGTCGCCACTCAAAACATTACTTACGGCGGTTGCGAGGATTCGTCGGAGGTTGAAACCTACATGATTAAAGAACGCGCCATCTTCGGCTGAAATGATGGCATGTCGAAGATTAGGAGGAATATCTTCGTAGCCGATAATCAGGCGGCGTTCAGTAGCGAACTCTCCGATCAAGATGTTGTTGCGGTCGTACAGCCGCGTGATAGTCCCTGGCGTATAGCTATCGAGCTCAGAAATTTCAGGAAGATCAGGGGAGTAGGCGAACAGGACACCGCTAATTGCACCTAATAAAGCTGCGACACCAAAACTACCTAAAATAAGAGCTCGGCGAAGTAGCGGGCCTCTTTTTTTTGTCTTGTCTAACAGCATATCCATATAAGTCTAAATTGAGTCTAGGCGCTTGCGAGACTTGATTATTGTACACGTGTGAGTAGCCTGACAAATCGGGTTGGCTCTTCGATGGAGGACATTTTTATGAGTGATCATTACGTATTACTGGGATATATTTGATTCTTATAGACTCATATAATATGGTATATAGACATTCAATATGTAAATTTATGGTTTATTTCGCAGTTAATTAGGTTATTGGGGAAGTAAGACGATGAGCAAGATTATTGGGATTGATTTAGGTACGACGAATTCGGTTGTTGCCGTGATGGAGGGAACGGAGCCCACGGTGGTTACGAATCCTGAAGGAAATCGACTGACGCCGTCGGTAGTGGCATTTGCGAAGGGAGACGAGCGATTAGTGGGGCAAGTGGCGAAACGTCAAGCTGTCACGAATCCGGAAAACACGATTTTTTCCATTAAGCGATTTATGGGGCGTCGGTTTGATGAGGTTTCCGAGGAAATGAAGATGGTGCCTTACGAAACTGTTAAGGCTTCAAATGGAGACGCTCGTGTTCATGCTGGCGGAGACGAATATTCTCCACCTCAAATCTCTGCAATGGTTTTGCAGAAACTCAAGCAATCTGCTGAAGAATATTTGGGACAGACCGTCGACAAGGCAGTCATTACCGTTCCAGCATATTTCAATGATGCACAGCGCCAGGCGACGAAGGATGCTGGTCAAATAGCTGGCCTTGAAGTTATGCGGATTGTCAATGAACCAACTGCGGCCGCACTGGCATATGGGCTTGACAAGAAAAAGGACGAAACAATTGCAGTGTACGACTTCGGGGGGGGGACGTTTGATATATCGATCCTGGAGGTTGGAGAAGGCGTTGTAGAGGTTAAAGCTACTAATGGAGATACACACCTTGGTGGCGACAATCTCGATCAGCGCATTATCGATTGGATTGTCGACGGATTTAAAGCTGATGCTGGCATCGACCTTAGTCAAGACAAGATGGCTTTGCAGCGTATGAGGGAGGCTGCAGAAAAGGCCAAGATGGAATTGTCGACGGTAGTGGAGACGGAGATCAACTTGCCTTTTATTACGGCTGATCAGTCGGGACCGAAGCATCTGCAAATGAAGCTGACTCGTGCAAAATTTGAGCAACTAGTCGACGACCTGCTGCAGCGGACAATTGAGCCGGTTAAGCGGGCGTTGTCAGACGCGGGCTTGAAGCCATCTGAAATCGATGAGGTGGTCATGGTGGGTGGTTCTACGCGAGTGCCCAAGGTGCAGGAACTTGTTAAGTCAGTTTTTGAGCGGGAACCGCATCGAGGTGTTAATCCGGATGAAGTGGTGGCAATTGGAGCAGCCGTCCAAGCTGGTGTGTTATCAGGTGAGGTCAAGGACCTTCTATTGTTAGACGTAACCCCTCTTTCTCTTGGAATTGAGACATTGGGAGGGGTAATGACGACTCTCTTGCCTCGAAATACCACGATTCCTACTCGAAAGGGAGAAATATTTTCGACCGCTGCGGATAGCCAGACCAGTGTTGAAGTACATGTGTTACAGGGCGAACGTCCAATGGCTCAAGGTAACCGTACATTAGGTAAATTTCATTTGGTTGGTATTCCTGCAGCACCTAGGGGAGTACCACAAATTGAAGTCACTTTTGATATTGATGCAAACGGGATTGTAAATGTGTCAGCAAAGGATCTTGGTACCGGTAAGGAGCAGAAAATTACGATTACGGCTTCCAGTGGATTAAGTAAAGACGAAGTTGACCAGATGATGAAGGAAGCCGAGACGCACGCTGATGAGGATAAATCTCGGAAGGATGAGGTTGAAACTCGAAATAGCGCCGACCAAGCTGTTTACGCAGCAGAGCGGATGATGAGTGACTCCGGAGAGAAGTTAACGTCCGAAGCACGTCAGCCTATTGATGAGGCCATTGAAGCTGTTAAAAAAGCTCTCGAAGGGACCGACGTAGACGCAATCAATAGTACAGTTGAGCAATTGACCGCTGCCCAGCATAAGGCAGCAGAGCAACTCTATCAACAGGCTGCTACGGAAGCGCCTAGTCCTGACAGTGCTAACGATGAATCGACTGGTTCCGCTGCGGATGGGACTACTTCGAGCGGGGATGCGGATGTAATTGATGCAGAAGTAGTCGAAGATGAAAAGAAATAACGACACAGGTTACGATGGATTTCTATGTGATCCTAGGTGTTGACCGTGGAGCAACTCTACGGGAGGTAAAGCGAGCCTATACGCGGCTTGCTCGACGATATCATCCCGATATTAATCCTGGCGATCGTGAAGCCGAGGCTTTTTATCGTAGCGCGACTGAAGCTTACGAAACGCTGTGCGACCCAGAGCGTCGTGCTGCGTACGATACGCATGGCGAGCGGCAATCTGAACCGAGACCTGCATCGATTGAATTTCACGGATTTGACTTCTCTGTTCCGGTGACAGGCACTTCGGCAACGTTTGCGGAATTGTTTTCGGAAGTTCTTAGGGAAACTCCTGATGAGTCAATAATTAATGCAGAGAAGGGCAGTGACCTGTACGCTGATATGACCCTGAGTTTTGAGGAAGCGCTCATGGGTACAGAACGACGTCTGCGCGTGACAAAGTTGGAGGCTTGCGTTAGGTGCAGTGGAACGGGTTTTCGCCGGTCGAACGAAATGACATGTGCAGATTGCAATGGTGCTGGCACTGCGCAGTGGCGGCGTGGGCATATGGTTTTTACAAAAGCCTGCGGGTCGTGTAATGGAACTGGTCGTCAGCGGCGGCAACCGTGTGGGTTGTGCCGATCAGAAGGAGTTTTTTCGCAGACGGAAGAAATAACGGTTCAGATTCCTGCCGGTGTGGCTAACGGATCCAGTATGCGAGTAGCTAATAAAGGGCATGTTGGCAGAGGTGGCGGACCTGTGGGAGATTTATATATTACGGCAACAGTTGAGCCTCATCGTGTCTTTGCTCGCGATGGTGACGACCTACATTTGGAAGCTCCGATTAGCGTTAATGAAGCAGTCCTTGGCGCTACATTTGAAGTTCCGACTGTCGATGGGAAAACCACTTTAACGATTCCCCCTGGCACTTCATCGGGACAAAGGTTTTGTATTAGGGGGCAAGGCGCGCCGTCTCCAAAGACTGGAGACAGAGGGGATCTGGTTGTAACTGTAGCCCTCTCGTTGCCAAAAATAAGGGATGAACGGTCAAGGGAATTGCTTCGTGAGTTTGGCCGGCTGAATTCAACTAACGTGAGAAACGGTCTATTTACTGAGTGACAGGCAATGGCTTCAAAACAGACTGGCGAAGCATATTTCATGATTAGCGCTGTGTCGCAGCGTTACGATATTCATCCTCAAACATTGCGACTCTATGAGCGAGAGGGTCTTCTGAAGCCGTCTCGCACGGACGGCAATACACGACTCTACTCAAGTGAAGATCTCAAGCAACTTGAGACTATCCTGACGCTTACACGCAACCTTGGTGTCAATCTTGCGGGAGTTGAGATTATTCTCAACATGCGTCGCAAGATGGACCAAATGCAGCGAGAGGTGAACGAGTTTATGTCGTATGTGAAACGAGAAATGACGCCGGGGTTGGATGGCTGGGAGGAACGTCTTGGAACGGCGTTGGTTAAGACAACTCCATCGAGTCTTGTTCGTGCTACACCGCAGACGACCGAAGACCCGAACATCTCGAAAAAGACCGTTCGGCGAAAGCGCTCACTAAAAAAAAGTTAATCAGCGATCACAAAATCCTTACTTCTAATTCGTAGTTTTATGCACAAGCTACGAGCAGTATCCTTTACAATCTTATCGGGCTTCAAAAATCGTTAAGAGCGTCAATGAACTGTACCGTCTGTAATAACACCGGCTGGTGTTCCAGCGATGTTAATGGTGTCGAGCGTGTCGAGCGATGCGAATGCTGGCATCGGCAGGTGGCGATGGATCTTCTTAAAGAAGCCAATATTCCTGCGCGTTATCAAAAATGTGATTTCTCGACGTTTGTTACGTATCCGAACGAGCAGCTACTTCGTGCGGTCAAGAGGGCGGAGGAGTTTTCAGTTTCGTTTCCGATGGTTCAAAAAGGATTGTTGCTAATTGGTCCTCCAGGTATTGGGAAAACTCACCTAGCTATTTCTGTACTTCGCAACGTCATTATTGAGAAGAATATTCGGGGTTTGTACTACGATACGAGGTCGCTGTTAAGTACGATTCGGAGTACTTATAACCCCGTAACACGTACCTCTGAAGCTGACATCCTTGAACGGGTTATGCAGGCTGAATTACTGGTTTTGGATGATTTAGGAGCAGAACGTCTTACAGAGTGGGTCGAAGAGACAATGCATTTAATTGTCAACACTCGTTATAACGACCGGAAGCCAACTATATTTACGTCAAATTATGAGGATGAACCTGATGATCCGGACTCTTTGAAATCTAGGGTAGGGTTCCGTATGCATTCGCGCTTACGCGAGATGTGTGAGTTTCTAGAATATTCTGGACCGGATTACCGAGATTTTGAGTTTAAGCCAGATTCCGACGATATCTTCGGGAAATGGAAGGCTGAAAAATCTCAACCAAAACGCCGGTTGCCTCGGCGCACTTCAGCTCGGGCGCGTGCCCAGCTCAAAGAGAAAGACGGTCAGTTAGAGCTCGGCTGGTTAGGCGGCAAGGCTAGTAGCTAGTGGTTTCTGCATTACATGAGGAAGCAGTGCTTGGCCTATATCTGCACATCCCTTTCTGCGAATCGATCTGCAATTATTGCAATTTCAACCGTGGGTTATTCGATGCCGGTGTTAAAAACCGTTATGTGGATGCTCTCGTGCTGGAGGTTGTTGGAATTGGTGATGGTGAGGCTGTCGACACGGTTTATTTTGGCGGAGGCACACCTTCTTTATTGGAGCCTGCGGAAGTGGACCGATTGCTTGGGGCGTGTCGGGAAGCTTTTTCTTTTAGCTCGTCTGCAGAAGTCACTTTGGAGGTAAATCCTGAATCGGCGAGTTCGCGGCGGTTGTCCGGCTGGCGGGAAGCTGGTGTGAATCGACTGAGTTTCGGCGTTCAGTCATTCAGTGACGTCGAGCTCAAAAGTTTGGATCGCAGACATTCCGCGAAGCGAGCTCGAGATGCGGTCGGTACTGCGCGTGCCGAGGGCTATGACGCTATTAGTCTTGACTTGATGTTGTGGCTTCCAGGTCAGACAAGCATTCATTGTCGGCACTCAGTCAAATCATTACTGGAATTGGAACCTGATCATGCGTCTTTTTATCTTCTTGAGCTCTATCCCAATGCACCTCTGCGAGAGAATATGGCGCGGTCGGAGGTGTCACTCGCACCTGAGGAAGATGCGGTGCAGATGTATCTCGAAACTCTTGAGATGACCGATGTCGCGGGTTATGAGCAGTATGAAATCTCCAATGTGTCAAAACCAGGGCAAAGATGTCGACACAATTTAAAGTATTGGACCGACGGTGAATGGTTGGGTTTTGGGTGTGGAGCTCACTCGACACGGGGAGGTTCTAGGTGGTCGAACATCTCTGAGACAGATCGCTACATCGAAAATGTCACTTCTGGTCAGGAGGTGGTTTTGTCGCAGCGTGGTTTGAGCGACGATGAACGGCTTGGTGACGCGCTTTTTATGGGACTTCGGTTAACCGAGGGCCTTGACCTTAGATTAGTTGAACAACGGTACGGAATTTCGGTGATGGAGAAGTACGGGGCAGCACTGGCACCGTTTATTGAAAAAAAACGACTCCTCTGGGAATCTGGGCGACTTCGGTTAACCCGAGAGGGTATGCTCATAGCCAACGACATAATGGAGGCTTTCGTCTAGGTGGCACCGTACGGTATGGTATCCGGTCAAATTTTTACACTGAGGTTCAAGGAGGTCAGAAACATGCTTTCGTTATTGATGCGTCGAGTGATGCGCCGAGACTACGCGATTGGTTTTGCGGTGGTGGCGGCGTTGGCTGTTGGTGTCGTAGTGGGGACGGTAGTCACCACGAATAATGCAGAGGCCCAAGGTCGGACTTTTAGTGCCGGAGCGGGCATGATGCTCAACTATGTTAACGCTGCGAATGAAAGTGATTTCGAAGGAGTTATGCAGAAGTTAGCTGACGGACTGCGGGCTAGTGAAAATGCAGACCGGAATGCCCAAGCTGAGGGTTGGAAGGTTTATAAGGCACGTGAGGCAGGACCAGGTGGAGCGACGTTGTATGTGTGGTTCATCGATCCGGCCGTGTCTGGTGCTGATTATGCAGTCGCCCAAATCTTGAATGAGGCATTTCCTGCTGAAGTACAATCTCTCTACGAAACTTTTAATGGTTCGTTTGCGGGTGGACAATCAATGGTGAATCTGGATCTCGTTCTCGACTTCTAACCTGACTCAGTGGGATGATTCGAGCAGGATGGCGAGTTGGCCAGCGGTGAATTCGTCATCTTGTTTCCTATCCTACTAGCGTTTTAATCGAAAGCCGATGTTGATGTTGGGTCTAATTGTTTTAGAAGTCGAGAGTGAGGCCAGCGTAAAATCTTTGAATCGCTCGTCGTTTCGAAGATTTACCAAGGCGCAAAGAGCGATAGTCAAATCGTAGCCGGAAAGGTTCCATCAGCGAAACCTTGACCCCGGCACCCATGTTGTTTCCGAGGCCGGTGTATCTACTTCGACCAAGTCTTTCACGATAGAGTCCCACTCCGATTGTTCCGTAGAACTGAAGTCGGGAAATAGGGAACGGGGATTGTAGGAGCACGTTAAGCATGCTCGATTTCAGTTCGGTCTTGTCCTGAAGGTTGTCGATAGACGAGTTTGAATATTCGAACTCAAAACCGATAATTGCGAGTGATAAGCCGACCGCCACGCCCGTTGCGTTGCGATTTGACAGAGATTGAGTAGAGCCAACGAAAGCTGTGAGGTCTGCAGCGGCTGGTTTCGCTACACCAATCACTATGATCAATAGACCAAAGAATGACAACGTCCGAGACAATATGACCTCCCTTCAAGTTTGATGGTGGAGTGTTGTTGACCCAGTGTCAACCGGTCGGGCGGAGAACAGACCGGATAATGAGACGAGTAGGTTGGTGTGATAGAGTCACAGCCGCCCAGGACATTTAGAAAACCGTGACCACTCAGAGCCTCGCGGAAAAAGTCAAAGCTTTCGACCCGAGAGCTGTGGCACGCGCAATTTCATTGATTGAAAGCCGCTCATCGGATGGTCAGATCCTAATTTCGCAATTATTCAGTTTTGGTGGTCACGCTACCGTTGTTGGAATAACGGGTGCTCCAGGCGTTGGGAAGAGCACGTTAGTTGATTGTCTAACGATCGAATTACGCCGTCGGGACGCCAAGGTGGGTATTCTTGCCATCGACCCGACGAGTCCGTTTAGCGGTGGTGCCATCCTTGGCGATCGTATTCGCATGCAATCCCATACTGGAGACGCTGGAGTGTTTGTCCGGAGCATGGCTTCTCGGGGCCACCTCGGAGGATTGTCTCAGGCAACGAATGATGCCACTGTCATTTTGGATGCCGCAGGTCTCGACGTCGTATTGATCGAGACAGTCGGGGTTGGTCAAGGTGAGGTGGATATCATCCGAACTGCGGATATTTCAATTGTCGTAATGGCTCCAGGCAGCGGTGATGATGTTCAAGCTCTCAAAGCTGGCATTATGGAAATCGCTGATGTCTTTGTAGTAAATAAGTCGGACCGAGACGGCGTGGATCGCACGGTTACGGATATCGAAGCAGCGCTTATGCTTAAAGACCATTCAGCTGAGGGTAGGCGTGTACCGGTACTCAAGACTGAGGCGACCAGTAATATCGGAATTGCTGATGTGATCGATGCAGTCGAGCAATTTCAAGAGAGTTCAACCCAGAAGAACAGACGACTTCAACATAGAGCGGGAGTTCGGCTGCGGGAAACATTGAGTCGAGAATTTATGCAGCGATTGGAAGGACGTGATGACATTAAGCAAGCTCTCGACAAGGCAGTTGATCGGATTAGTAAAAGAGAAGTTGATCCGTACACGGCGGCAGTTGAGATTATGGAGCGTGCCCAATGAAGGTTGAGCTAGATCACATCGGCATTGCTGTGTCTCAACTTGACGAGTCGTTGAAGTTTTTTCGTGACGTGCTTGGTCTTGAAATATCTACGTGTGAGGAAGTTCCGTCGCAAAGGGTGAAGGCACAGTTCGTATCGGTTGGCACTGCGACGCTCGAATTATTGGAAGCGACTGCAGACGATTCGGCGATTGCGCGTTTTATAAAACGAAAAGGCCCAGGGCTACATCACATCACACTGAGGGTTGAAAATTTAAGTCTGGTCTTAAACCAACTTAGAGATCAGGGAGTTCAACTAATCGACGAAGTGCCTCGCCCTGGAGCAGAGGGGGCCCGGGTAGCGTTCATTCATCCGTCCAGTGCGCACGGTGTGTTGGTGGAACTGAAGGAAATATGACTGATGATCCACGGGTGTTGCTACCGAGTCAAAATCTTTGACCTATGGATATCGAAGGAGTGCCAGTGGTTGACATAGAGCCTGCCGGTATTGGTGTGATTGGTGGAAGCGGATTGTATGTTATGGAGGATTTGACTGACAGAAAGGAAGTCAACCTCACAACTCCATTCGGTAATCCTTCGGCCGCCTACGTGATAGGTAACCTGGACGGCAAGAGGGTTGCATTTCTTGCTCGACATGGTGTCGGCCACCATTTACAACCCTCTGAACTAAATTATCGTGCGAACATTTTTGGTTTCAAGATGTTGGGTGTCGAATGGCTGGTCTCGGCCAGCGCTGTCGGAAGTTTGCAGGAGAGATATCGACCGCTGGACATTGTGGTGCCAGATCAGTTTTTCGATCGCACTCGAGGCCGGGTTAGCACGTTCTTTGGAAGAGGTGTCGTCGCTCACATTACATTCGCGCATCCGATTTGTAACACACTGAGTCAAATAGCTTCAGACTCGGTCGAATCAGTGGATAAGAAGGTGCATCGGGGCGGCACTTACGTCTGTATTGAAGGACCACAGTTTTCAACCTTGGCGGAGTCACGTCTTTATCGAAATTGGCAGATGGACGTCATTGGAATGACTAATCTTCAAGAAGCGAAACTCGCTCGGGAAGCCGAGATCTGTTACGCGACGTTGGCTTTAGTAACGGACTATGATTGCTGGCATCCTGACCACGAGCAGGTTACTGTCGAAATGATCGTTCAGAATTTACAGGAGAACGCGGAAACGGCGAAGAAAGTTATTCGCCAAGTGGTTTCCGAGCTTCCTGTTGATAGAACGTGCGACTGTGCCTCGGCGCTGTCGGCAGCCATCATTACTCGCAAGGAAGCGATCCCAAGGCAGGTTCGTGTAGATCTAGCTCCAATCCTTGGGAAGTATCTAGAAGTGACAGAATAGTTCTGAAACGATGAAATCGATTCTGACTGTTGGTTCCGTTGCGTTTGATTCAGTTAAGACACCCTTTGGGGAAGTTTCTCGGGTAGTGGCAGGTGCGGCAACTTATTTCAGTATTGCGGCATCCTTCTTCACTGACGTACGACTTGTCGGAGTTGTTGGCGATGATTTCTTGGATGACCATCTTTCGGTATTTACTGATCGTCGTGTTGATTTGGATGGGCTTCAGCGGGTTGCGGGAGAAACCTTTCGATGGCGCGGTGAATATAGTTCTGATTTGAATGCCCGTGAAACGATTTATACGCACTTGAATGTGTTCGAAGATTTTAGTCCGAGGATTCCCGACCGGTTTCAGACCACGCCGTTTGTATTTCTAGCTAACATACATCCAGCACTTCAATTGGAGGTGCTTGAGCAGGTTAAGCAACCTGAGCTTGTTGCGCTCGATACAATGAATTATTGGATCGAAGGAACTCCGGCGGAGCTCCAGAAAGTGCTTGGTCGAGTCAATGTGCTGGTGATCAATGATTCGGAAGCGCGGCAACTTAGTGGAGAAGCTAACCTGGTTAAGGCGGCACGAATTATTCAGGGTATGGGGCCAGAGCGGGTTGTGATTAAACGGGGCGAGTACGGAGTATTGATGACTAAGCCCGACGGATTTTTCGCTGTTCCAGGCCTTCCACTTGATCGGGTTTGTGATCCGACAGGTGCGGGTGACACGTTTGCCGGTGGCTTTGTTGGATTTCTTGCAGCGGCCACACAAATTACTGACCAGGCTGTCAATCAAGCGGTCATTGCGGGAAGCGTCATGGCATCATTCGCTGTCGAAGAGTTTGGACTCGATCGTTTATTGACACTAACGGACATGGAGATCAAACAGAGGTTCGGGGCGTTTAAGAGATTGACTCATTTTGATGAGTTGTGAGTGTATTCTGTTTCGGTCATTAAACCAGGCACGCGCAGCCACGTTGGTTCAGGGCGCCTAGGTTTGGATTCATTAGTGCAACGAAAATCAATTATCCCCGGTGGAATGGCGGGAATATTGGTCTGCGTTATCGCGTGGGCCTTCCCTGGTGCGGGGCACTTATGGCTGGGACGGGTTCAGAAAGGCACGGTGTTCTTTATTGTCTTACCGTTAATGTACTTGATTGGATTGTGGCTTGAAGGGCAAATATTTTCGTTCGACCTGTCACAGCCTCTTGTGGCGCTTGCTGCGTTAGCTGATCTGGGAATTGGGGTGCCGTATTTAATGACACGCTTTCTTGGCGCCGGGGAAGGTCGGGTCGTTGCAGTGACATATGAGTACGGCAATACTTTTCTTGTAGCCGCTGGTCTTCTTAACTTCTTGGTTGTTTTGGACGCCTACGACATAGCATTGGGACGAAAGTAAGGGCGATACTAATGTCTAGCCACGTGGGGTTGATGCTTGTATTTAGCGCTTTCGTATCAGTTGTTTTTGCTGTTCTGACGACGGATGACGTTGATGCCCAGTTGCGCACCGGTGCGATTCTATTCGCCGGTTTCGGTGGTGCGTGCATTTTGTTGGGATGGTTAATGTTTCCTTTTCCGCTGTGATTGAAACCTCAGGTGGGATGTTGTGAGATCGGCAACTCACGTTGTTTGGGTCTGGGGTCCTGCTGTTTGTTTGATGATTGCGATCTTCGTATTTTCATCATTTTCTCGATTGCCCGTGTCCATAGGAGGATCGTCTGACCTTGCGATACACGGGCTTGTCTATGGGCTACTTGGAATGTTGATGGTTCGTGCACTTGCCAATGGTTCTTGGCGAGGCGTCAACATAAACACACTTGTCACAGCGGTTCTGTTGACCGTCTTTTATGGTTGCACTGATGAATATCACCAGTCTTTTGTGCCTGGTAGGGTCGCTGACATTCGAGATGTCATTGCCGATGCCGTCGGAGCGTGCAGCGGTGCAGTAGCTGTGTGGCTGTGGGGTATAGTCTTTTTGGGTAAGAGAGAAGAGATGTAGGATGACATTCGAAACTTTACGTGTAGAGCAAAGTAATGGAGTCGCCACGGTTACCGTCAATCGTGAGCAGGTACTAAATGCCATAAACAGGGCTACGCTCCAAGACCTGGGCGACTGTTTTGCCAATCTCGAGTCTGACATTTCTGTCCGAGTCGTTGTACTAACGGGTGCCGGCAACCGTGCCTTTATCGCTGGCGCCGACATTTCAGAGCTGGCCGAGATGACGCCGACTTCTGGTCATGCAATCGCTAGACGAGGACAGGAACTTTGCGAGAGGATCGAACGATCCAGGGTGCCATTCATCGCCGCGGTGAACGGGTTTGCTTTGGGGGGTGGACTCGAGTTGGCCATGGCATGCACTTTCCGTGTAGCGGTTGATACGGCTACATTTGGCCAACCGGAAGTGAATCTCGGTCTCATTCCTGGGTTTGGAGGGACACAGCGATTGCCAAGATTAATTGGTCCAGGGCGGGCTCTCGAAATGTTGCTGACGGGAAAGTCAATTGATGCTGGTGATGCGGGACGACTTGGGTTGGTGAATAAAGTTGTTCCGGCTGAAAAGTTCGTAAATGAAGTGGAGGACTTTGCACGGCTTTTAGCAGACAAACCGCCGATGGCTGTGAAATACATCTTGGAAGCGGTTCGTACCGGTATCCAGATTCCATTGCCGGATGCCTGTGAACTGGAGGCAACCTTATTCGGACTTGTGGCGGCAACAGAAGATATGCGAGAGGGAACCCAGGCGTTTCTCGAGAAGCGCGCTGCTGTGTTCAAAGGCCAGTGAAAGATACTGTAACGATTGATGGAGCTGGAGATGCCACTGGGCTGAGAGTTGGCATAGTGATGTCTGTTTATCACGAATCCGTGACCGAGTCATTGAGACAGGGGGCAATCGATGCGCTAGTTAGCGCCGGAGCGGGCAGCGATGAAATTGTCGTTATTCGCGTTCCCGGTGCATTTGAGGTGCCTCTGGCTGCTCGAAGGGCTGCTGAAAGTGGAAAGTTCGATGCGCTTGTTTGTGTCGGTTGCATTATTCGTGGAGAAACTCCACATTTTGATTATCTCGCGTCGGCTGTGGCTAACGGGATCAGCTTGGCTGCTCAAGAAACCGGCGTGCCAATTGCTTTTGGAGTTTTGACCACTAATTCGCATGAAGAAGCTGTTGAACGGGCAGGCGTTGGGAACGACAACAAAGGCTGGGAAGCGGCGATGGCGGCGGTGCAACTGGCCAATGTGCTCCAAGGATTGACGCGAGACAATGGTCACTGACCCGAGTTGGGTCGAACGTCATCGAGGGCGCGAGGCGGCATTGCAGCTGTTGTACCAGTGGGAGGTTGGGGGCCTTGACCAGACTGGATTAAATGAGTCGATTGAATATTATTGGTTGGTTCATCCGGCTCCTGAGCCGCGCCGAAAGTTCGCAGAGAGTTTAGTAGCCGGCACAACTACTCACGTCGACGAAATTGACCCGTTCCTCGAAGGAAATACGGACAATTGGCGGCTTTCACGATTGGCTGTCGTGGACCGTCTTATCATGCGTATGGCTGTGTATGAACTAGTCTATTCTGGGACACCAGCACCGGTAGTGATCGACGAGGCTATCGAATTGGCGAGAACTTACGGAGGAGAACAAGCAGTGCCATTCGTTAATGGCGTTTTGGATAGTATCAATCGGAGTCTTAAAGATCAGCGTAACGTGAGCGAAAAATGAGTGACGACCGCGAGACAGACCAATTACGGCAGCGGCGCGAGAACCTTAGAGAGTTACGTCGGTTGGGTGTCGATGTTTACCCAAGGTCTTTTGACGCGACCGCGACGGTTTCTGAGCTTATTGAGCAACATGCTGACACCGATAAGGACACTCTGGAGCTTGATGAAATACAAACAGCAGTGGCAGGTCGGATTGTGGCGATTCGAAGTTTCGGGAAAGCTAATTTCTTGGTTATTTCAGATGGGCGCTCTCGTATTCAGATTTATATCCGACAAGACTCGATATCAGAACGGGACTTCTCAGTATTTGAATTACTTGATTTTGGTGACATTGTCGGTGTTACGGGACGACTCTTCAGGACCCGAACCAACGAGTTGACAGTTTGGGCGAACACGGTTGTTTTTCTCTCTAAATGTTTAGTTCCTTTGCCTGAGAAATGGCATGGTTTGACGGATGTCGAGACACGCTACCGACAACGTTACCTCGATCTAATTGTAAGTCCTGAAACTAGGAGAGTGTTTGAGATTCGCAGTCATATTCTGAGTGCCATTCGTGGTTTTCTTGATGGACGCGGTTATCTGGAAGTAGAAACGCCGATGATGCAGTCGTTGGCTGGAGGGGCAGTGGCTAGGCCATTTGTGACTCATCACAATGCTCATGACATGAAAATGTATTTGAGGATTGCCCCTGAACTGTATCTAAAGCGGCTCGTAGTCGGTGGCATTGAACGTGTGTACGAAATCAATCGAAACTTTAGGAATGAAGGTATTTCGACACAGCACAATCCTGAATTTACCATGGTGGAGTTTTACGAGTCCTATAGTGACTACAAGGCTCTGATGTGTCGTACCGAAGAACTGTTGACCAATGTTATTCGAGAAGTTATTGGCGACGGTAAGCATGAGTGTGCTTTTGGTGAGTTTAAGATTTCTTTTTCTGTGCCGTTTGCCCGTTTGTCTTTGAGAGAGGCTGTGTGTTCAGTGGCGACTGATCGTTTAGGGGAAGTCGTGTCTGAGGGCGATCTTAGAGTTCTCGATTCTGTTCGGGAGATTGCCCGTCGACTTGAGGTTGAGGTATCAGGAACCGCTGGTGCTGGCAAGATAACCATGGAGTTGTTTGAATCATTATGTGAGGAACAACTTATTCAACCTACGTTTGTTTATGATTTTCCGACAGAAGTGTCTCCGCTCTCTAAGCAGCGACCCGATGATCGTGAGACTGTTGAGCGGTTTGAACTCTATATTGGCGGAATGGAAATTGCGAATGCTTTCAGCGAGCTTAACGATCCTACCGAACAACGTCGTAGGTTCGAAATCCAGCAGGAAGCACGTCGGCAGGGGAACCTTGAGGCCCATGCTATCGATGAAGAGTATTTACGGGCACTAGAATATGGGTTACCACCAGTCGCTGGAGAAGGAATTGGAGTAGATCGGCTGGTGATGCTCTTGACCGACAGTCCTTCGATAAGAGATGTGATTCTCTTTCCCCTGATGCGTCCAGTCGGAGACGCACCAAGCGAAATCGTAGACGACTGAAACTTTGGACTAAGATGTTTGTATCGTTTGAGGTCTACGTCGCTACGCGCTACCTGATCGCTCGCAGAAAACAAGCCTTTATCTCTCTTATTTCAGTTATTTCGACCCTTGGTGTCACATTGGGTGTCTTAGCACTTGTGGTGGCGGTAGCGTTAATGACTGGTCTACAGAGAGAACTTCGTGATCGAATTGTCGGGTCAGCTGCGCATGTTTACGTTTGGAAGGTGGCCGAGGGAGGGTATCAGGATTACCGCGCGGAGGCAGCGCTGATGAGTACAGTGCCACACGTGGTCTCGTCTGCGCCGTCCATAATCGGTAAAGCATTGGCTAGAACTCGGAGTGGAGAAGCTTTCATAACCGTCAAAGGAGTCGATCCGGAATTAGAGAAAGAAGTTACTGAGGTCGCTCAAGCGGTTTACGAAGGCAGTTTTTTTGACCGGAACATTATCGATGACCCTCTGCTAGATGGAGTGGTGATTGGTGAGGGTGTTGCCGAGAATTTGGGAGTTTCTGTGGGAGGGGAAATCACTCTTGTGACACCGAATGGCACACTGTCGCCGATGGGAATGATTTCGAGACCACGCCGACTTCAAGTAATTGGAATATTTAGTTTAGGGCTTTACGAGTATGACAATGCTTATGGATTTGTGACCTTGGACTCAGCAAAGCGACTTCTAGCTAAGGATCAAGTCCAGATGATGGAGCTTCGTGTCGACGATATCTATATGTCACGACAGGTGGCGGCCGCAGTCGAAGACAATTTGGGAGATTCATACCTGACGTTGGACTGGTCTGAGATGAACGAGTCGCTGTTTTCGGCCCTCTGGCTCGAAAAGATAGCCATTTCTATCACTATTGGACTCATTGTTATGGTGGCAGCTTTGAATATAGTTGCTTCTCTCGTTTTACTCGTAATGGAGAAGAGTCGAGATATTGCTATTTTGAAGACTATGGGAGCTGGACGCAGCAGCATTATGAAAATTTTTATGCTGCAAGGTTTGATTATCGGTTCGGTGGGTACGACTATCGGCGCTGTAGCGGGTTACGTGCTCTCAACTATACTGGACCGCTATCGTCTGATTCGCCTTGATATGGAGGTTTACCAGATTCCATACCTGCCGTTTACAATCGAGTTAACTGACTTTTTTTTGATCATCGTGGCGGCTCTCCTAATCTGTTTTCTTGCGACGATATATCCATCTCAGCAGGCTTCAAAGTTAGATCCGGCCGAGGCATTGAGATATCAATGATTACCCATGCCTTTTCTTGAAGTTACTGGTCTTCGAAAATCTTATGAAGTTCGCGACGAGTCTCTTGTGGTGCTTCGGGATGTTAATTTGTCAGTTAATCTCGGGGAAATGGTGGCCGTTATGGGGGCTTCGGGAGTTGGAAAAAGCACCCTACTGCATGTGATTGGTGGTCTTGACAGGATTGACAACGGCCGCATCATTTTCGGTGACACCGAGGTTAGTAGTTTGGCTGATTCAAACTTGGTCGCTTTTAGAAATCGCCATGTTGGATTTGTATTTCAGTTTCACCATCTCTTGCCAGAATTTAGTGCACTGGAGAATGTTGAGATGCCCCTGCGTATCGGTAGGTTGCCTATAGCCGACGGGAATCTTCGAGCACGGGAATTGCTTGAACGGGTTGGTTTGGGTGCACGTATGTCGCATCGCCCAGGGATGTTATCGGGGGGTGAGCAACAACGTGTTGCAGTAGCTCGTGCCCTGATCATGCAGCCGTCCTTATTACTAGCGGATGAACCGACTGGTGACCTTGATGAAAAGACAGCGGAGTCACTTAACGTCTTAATTCACGACATGCATCGAGAATACGGATTAACGTCGCTGATCGCGACACATAATCCAAAGCTCGCCGAATCGTGCGACCGTGTGTTACGGCTGGAAGAGGGCATGCTGAAGGCGGAATGAGCATGTTAGAGTTCGAACCTGAAAAGCTTCTAACTTATTGACCAGTGGCGGGAAGCAGGTTTTGCCTGGCTATCCGTTTCCCATATAATCCGATTGGTCGCTTGATCTATCGTTTCGAGGCGGAGACGGGTGGTGGGCAATGTTTGAACGATACACGGAGAGGGCCAGGCGTGTATTGTTTTTCGCGCGTTACGAGGCCAGTCAACTTGGTAGCATCTCAATTGAGACTGAACACTTACTGCTGGGATTAATTCGAGAAGGCAAGGGTCTAACCAGTAGGCTTTTCTCTCGGTCGCATATCTCTCTCGAAAGTATTCGGAAGGAAATTGAAGGGCGAACCATCTTTCGAGAAAAGGTTTCGACGTCAGTGGAAATTCCTTTCAGTACTGAGACAAAACGGGTTCTTCAGCAGGCGTCTGAAGAGGCTGATCGCCTTTTACACAATTACATCGGAACTGAACATCTTTTGTTGGGGTTACTGCGTGAGGAGCGTTCGGTCGCGTCGTCTATTCTCTCGGAGAAAGGGATGAGGCTCAATTCAGTTAGGGAGGACATTGTCCAACTACTGAACGAGAAGACTACGCTGTCTCGGGTTAAAGAGACTCCCCTTCTTGCCGAATTTAGTAGAGATCTGAGTGATTCGGCAATGAAGAATAAACTCGACCCACTTGTTGGTCGCACCGTCGAGTTAGAACGGGTGCAGCAGGTGTTATGCCGACGAACGAAGAACAACGCCGTGCTGATAGGTGAACCTGGTGTTGGCAAGACTGCGATCGTTGAGGGGTTGGCACAGCGTGTAGCCTGCGGAGACGTTCCTCACTTTCTTGCGGATAAAAGAATTTTGGCGTTAGACATTTCTTTAATCGTTGCTGGCACGAAGTATCGTGGCCAATTTGAGGAACGATTGAAGGCGATAATGAAGGAGTTGGCCGAAAGTCCAAACATAATTGTTTTTATTGATGAACTGCACACTCTAGTGGGTGCAGGTTCCGCGGAAGGTTCGCTCGATGCCGCGAATATTTTAAAGCCAGCTCTTTCGAGAGGAGAGATTCGTTGTATCGGCGCAACAACCCCAGCGGAATATCGTAAGTACATCGAAAAGGACCGCTCTTTGGAGCGACGCTTTCAAGCAGTCGCGGTGGAGCCGCCAACTGAATCTGAAACATTACAGATTCTCGATGGGGTCAAGGACAAGTATGAGACATTTCACCATGTGAAGTACACGGCCGAAGCGATGCACGCTGCTGTGTTTCAGTCGAGCCGCTACATTACTGATCGTTTTTTACCAGACAAAGCGATTGATTTAGTTGATGAAGCCGGGGCGAGAGCCAAACTTCGAGAGGCAGGATGTAGCGAAGAGTTTAGTGAAATCAATAAGAGTATTCGTGTTGCTGTTGAACAAATGGAAAATGCCACAGCTCAGAAGGATTACGAGCGGGCCCAATTTTTTCGAGAGCAAGAGGCGCTTGCGCGGGAGAATTTACAGTTTGTAAGAGAAAAATTTGACGTTAGTTCTGGGATTCACAATGTCGAGGTCGAGAAATCTGACATTGATGAAGTCGTTTCAAAGTGGACGGGCGTTCCAGCGACGTCTCTGAATCAAGACGAGAGCATTAAGCTGTTAAATATGGAGACAGAGCTACATGCTCGAGTAATTAGTCAAGACAAGGCGGTCTCAGCATTGGCGCGAGCGATTCGACGTTCTCGCTCAGGGATTAAATCACCGGATAGGCCCGTTGGAAGTTTTGTGTTTCTTGGTCCGACCGGTGTCGGGAAGACGGAACTCGCGCGGGCGTTGACGACTTTTCTCTTCGGAAGTGACAAGGCATTGATACGTTTTGACATGTCCGAATATATGGAAAAGCATTCGGTTTCGAAATTGATAGGTTCGCCACCGGGATATGTTGGACATGAAGAAGGTGGTCAATTAACCGAAAAGGTAAAACGTCACCCATATTCGGTCGTATTGCTTGATGAGGTCGAAAAGGCTCATCCTGATCTATTTAATATCCTGCTACAAGTGTTCGAAGACGGTCATTTGACCGATGGATTAGGTAACAGGATTAATTTTAAGAACACGATAGTTATTATGACCTCGAACATTGGCGCTCGATATATTGAAAAAAAGGCGGGTATGGGCTTTCAATCGAGGGATATTCAGGATGTTCAACGGAGTGTTTCGGAGATGGTGTTGGGGGAAGTGAAGCGAACGTTCAATCCCGAGTTCATAAATCGAGTAGACGAAATTATCGTTTTTGAGGCATTGTCAGATGAGGATCTTCGTAAGATTACAAGGACTTTGGTTGTGCAACTTAACGAAAACTTGTCGAATCGAGGGATTCGGATATCGGTAGTCGAGGAAGTTGTCGATTGGATTGTGGGAGTGACATGCCAAGATCGTTCCTATGGAGCGCGTCCGTTGCGTCGGGCTATTCAACGTTATGTTGAGGATCCCTTGTCAGACGAGCTTATCCGTGGCAATCTCGAAAGTGGCGATATTGAGATTTATCTCGAAAATGGGACAATCGCTTATCGGATGGTCGGAGAGACCGTTGAGGGGCATAAACTGGCTTGAGACGGCCAAGATTTCGTAGACTGCAATATTACGATGCTACTAAATGGAATTGACTAAAGTATGAGGCTCAAAAATTTTATCGGCTTTTGTTTGGTTGCGCTGACGGCGACGTCTGGATTACCAGCGTTTGCTGAAGAGTCGTCAGCTAACGAACCACTGGTAGAGACGGCTGAGCTAGGGCAGTCGGCCAATTTGCCACCTGATGATTCCGGCCCCTTGGTTCGAACCGTTGAGCTCAACTTTGACTCGCAGGGAGGAGCATCCAGCGTTGACCTTGAGACTTACCTCTACTACATGGAGATCACCAATCACATAAGTGCTCCAAGCCAAGGTAGATGGGTGCCGTATACAAATGAAGTTGAGCAGGTCTTAATTGATGATTTTAGAAGGCTTTGGGATACCGGTTTTCTCGACGACCTGTCGATTGATGTCTTTGATGAGCCCTATAGTAACGGTGTTGTTGGGAAACACATTACTTTTCGTTTTGAGGAGCGCGCCCGCGTCAAACTCTATACGTTTGAAGGATCTGAGGAGCTGGATCGAACTGATATCGATACGGCTATGACGGACAATGGATTGTCTATTCGCCTGGACGCGTTTCTTGATCAGAGAATGATTCAGCAAATTGAGGCGCTCCTGCGTACCATGTTCTCTGCCGAAGGTTATCCCTTCGCTGAAGTGAGCCACGAATTGAGTGACCTTCCAGGTGGCCCTAAGGTGGTTCAACTCACCTTTAACATGAGTGAAGGCGCCAAGGTACATATTGAGGAAATTGACTTTGTTGGAAATGAAGATGTGAGTGACGGTGAGTTAAAGAGTCAGATGGAACAGATTAAGGAGCGCTGGTGGCTTTCCTGGATGACCGGGCGTGGTACGTATAAAGAAGCGTTATTTGAAGAGGATGCTGATCGCATCGTAGCTCACTATCTGGAACGCGGTTACATTGACGCGAGGGTGGGTTCGCCCCAGACGGATTATCTGGAGCTATCTGAAGACGGTAAATCCCGTGGTATGCGCCTTCGAATTCCGGTCAACGAAGGTGAGCGGTATCGCATTGGCGACCTGCGCTTTGATGGAAACGAGCTTCTGACTGACTTTGGCGTCAACCAGATCTTCGAGGAGGTAGAAGAGGGAGATTACTACAGCCAGAGAGAGGTCGTCGAAGCGATCGAGGCGGCGCGGGAAGCGTACGGGAGTCGAGGCTATACAGAATTCACAGCATTTCCGGACTTGCAACGACGGACATCGACGGAATATGCGGTGGGAGCTGATGTGGAGACCGTGCCGTCTGATTCGGGAGAAGAAAGTGAGGCTGGCCAGACGCCACCAGAGGATCCGTACGCGCATCTGCAGCGACCAACTCATTTGGATGGAGATCCGATTGTCGATGTGACGATGCGGATGGAGGAGGGAGAGCAGCAGTTCGTTAATCGCATTACATTTGTTGGTAATGAGAGCACTCATGATGAGGTGATTCGTCGTGAGGTTCAGTTGCTGGAGAATGGCGTCTTTAATACGTCGGCGCTCCAGAATAGTATCCGTCGCTTGAATCAGTTGGGATACTTTGAGCCAGTAGACGAATCAGCTGTAGAAATCGTCAACGTAGAAGGAGAGGAAAACGAGGTCGATCTAAACGTACAGCTTATCGAGACCAATTTAAATCAACTGACTTTTGGTGCCGGCGTCTCACAGTTTGATGGTCTGTTTGCCCAATTGTCGTTTGCTACGACCAACTTTCTTGGTCGAGGTGAGACGCTGTCGGTTGGGTTTCAGAATGGGTCACGGCTGCGCAACATCAATCTTGGGTACAGCAAACCGTACATGTTTGGCAAGAACATATCTGCTGGTGCCAACGTATTCTCCCGCAAAGTGGAATGGATTGGGGCGTATGCCGAGGATTCGTATGGGGGCAGTGTCACCTTCGGGCGGCCCCTCGCAATTTTCACTCGGGGCTTTCTGACGTATAGCTACGAAGCCACTTCGGTTGGGGACGTGAATCCAGCACTAATGAAGGACCCAAACATTTGGGCGATGAACCCGTTTTTTGCGGATAGTTTAATGTTGAGCACGCAGGGACGGCGCATAGTGAGCAAGATTGCGCCATCACTCCGTCATAACACTGTGGATCATCCGATTTTTCCATTTTCTGGAAACAGTTACACCGCGACAATGGAGTTCGCAGGGCTTGGTGGCAGCACGTCGTTCTATAAGCCGATTCTGGAAGGGGTTTGGTATCTCCCGCAATCGTCACGTACGATTATCGGGATTCGTACCCAATATCAGCATATCGTTTCAGGTGAACCGGATACGATTCCTATTTTTGAGCGGCTCTGGCTTGGTGGAGAGTTCTCCATGCGCGGCTTCGACATCAGGCGTGTCGGACCTACAGTGGCTGATATAGATCCTAGTGTTGACCCAGACAGCTATCAGGGCAAGATGATTATGGGGGGCAATAAGAGTCTATTGTTTAATGGTGAATTCCAGATCGTGGTTGCGCAACCGGTTAGGATTGTGTTTTTCTACGATGCGGGCCAAGTCCAAGATTTTGGTCAGAGTTTTGCGGTGGATCAATTTAAAACCTCAACAGGAGCAGAACTCCGTTTCTTTATGCCGGTACTTAATGTTCCATTTCGATTGATTTATGCATGGAATCCACAGCGAGAAGGAATTTATAACGATCGATTCGAGATTCAAGAAGAATCTGTATTCCGTTTTGCGATAGGGACTACGTTTTAGTGGGTAAACAGAGAAACATTGACAATCTAGGAAAGCTTGAAGAGTTTAAACGACAAACGAAGAGGTTGGCGCTCATGAGATTTGTAATAACCGCCACAATCGTAGGACTTGTGGCAGTGACTGGTGGCGTGGCTTTCGAGGCGGAAGCTGGACAGGTGGGAGATAGGCAGTTTGCCTTTATTGATGTTCAGCGTGTTGCTTCTGAGTCCAATGAGGGACAGGCAGCAAATACTAAAGTTGATGAATTGAGTCAGCAGAAACTGGGTGAGATTGAAGCTGTGAACGCGGAAGGACAGGCTGAGATAGACACGCTCAATCAGGATCTACTGGAGGCACAACAGAAACTGCAGCAGGGTCAAAGTGTGATTAGCCAAGAGGCAGCCGCTACACTCCAGCGTCAGATTGCGCGATTACAGCGAGATGTTGAGCGCACAGGCGCTGATCTGCAGGCTGAAATTCAAAGGATGAGCCAGGATGCTGAGGTGGAAGTGCAGGAATTGCAACAGCAACTTCAAATGGACTTCGAGAGACGTCTTCTTCCAGCTATTGACCAGATCGCTACGGAAAAAGGGCTTGCTTTTATTTTAAGTGCCCAGCAGGGATTAGTATGGGCGGACCCGTCGTTGGATCTTTCCCAGGAACTGATTGACCTATTGAATGCTCCAGAAACTCCTTAAAACCTGTCGTGAATCTAGGTGGCATCTTTAGATTTGCGCAGCTTTTTTGGAGCCCACAGATATATTGAAGCTAGATAGTTGGAACGATGGCGACTCAAAATCATTTACGCAAGTCGGATAGGGTTGAGTCGGAAGGCGGTCCGGCCGGGTCGAATGTATCGCCGGCATCGCTGAGTCCAGGGTTTCTCGACATTCCCGTTTTACTCGACCGTCTTTCCTATCGCTATCCCTCATTGCTTGTCGATGCGGTAACGGAGCATGAACCAGGTTCTAGGATGGTTGCTGTTAAGAACGTAACTGTCAATGAAGAGTACTTTCAAGGGCACTTCCCTGGGACTCCTCTCATGCCTGGTGTCATGATGATTGAAAGTCTGGCGCAAGTGGCAACGTTGCTGTTGTTGTCGGACGATAGTCACGACGGTGCTAGGAATGCTCGTGCGGTTCTCCGTCGCGTCGACAACGCAAAGTTTCGCCGGCAGGTTTTGCCAGGTGATCAACTGAATCTTGAAGTCGTTATTCGTAAGCGGTCGAATGACGAGGCCGTTGTTTATGGCGTTGCCAAGACAAGTGAATTTGTTGTGGCTCAGACTGATCTTTTGATCGGGTTTGAGTATGACCCGGCGGAAGTTCATGACACAGCAATCGTTCACCCAGCAGCCGTAATAGGTCAAGGTAGTGTGGTTGGACCTCATGCTGTGATTGGTCAAGGAGTTCGGTTGGGGGAACGATGTCGGGTCGGTGCCTCAGCAGTTCTTGATGGTGACACGGAGATAGGGGATGGTTGTGAGTTTTTTCCATTTACATCAGTTGGTTTGATTCCTCAAGATCTCAAGTTTCAGGGTGAACAGACACGGTTGGTGATTGGTCACAGAAATGTATTCCGAGAGGGTGTGACCGTTCATCGCGGTACTCGTGGCGGCGGTGGGCTGACCTTGATTGGGGACGACAATGTGTTCATGGCCTACGCACATGTCGCCCATGACTGCATTATTGGCGACCGCAACATTTTTGGAAACGGAGCAACTCTTGGTGGCCATGTGGTGGTGGAAGACGAAGCAGCCGTTAGTGCCTATTCAGGTGTGCACCAGTTTTGTCGTGTAGGACGGCAAGCATTTGTTGGTGGTTATTCAGTGATAACGAAAGACGCTGTTCCATATGGCAAAACTGTCGGAAATCGAGCCCGTATATATGGTTTAAATACAATTGGGCTCGTTCGACGTGAGTGTTCTCCGGAGACAGTAGTCAAACTTAAGAAGGCCTATCGATATTTACTGCAGTCAAAGCTGAATACCACACATGCACTCTTACGCATTGAAAGCGATCCGGAGTTAAAGTGCCCGGAAGTCGACTATTTACTTGCGTTTATTCGCACGTCGAAACGTGGAGTCAATCTGCGCCGCCCGTCGCGACGGATGGAGCAAGTCGCAGTCGACGAATAGACCTACCTCAGAGAAGAAATATCAGCGAGAACGGTGCGTGAAACCACTATGCGGATTGGTCTAATCGCTGGCAATGGACGGTTCCCGTTTCTCGTGATAGATGCTGCCCACAGCCTCGGTCATGAGGTCACGGTCATTGCGATTCGTGAGGAGGTTGACGCCGCCATCGAATCGTTTGCTGACGGCCGTGCGGGATTTGTAACTCATTGGATATCACTTGGTCAGTTGGGGCGTTGTATCGCGATCCTCAAAGAGGCTGGTGTGTCGCGTGTAATGATGGCTGGGCAGGTCAAACACACAAAGTTGTTTTCTAAGGTTGTGCCCGACCTGACTTTTTTCTCTGTGTTGAAGCGACTTCGGAATCGGAACACGGATTCTGTAATCTCTGCTGTGGCTGAGGTCCTCAGTGAGAATGGTATTGAATTGTTGGATTCAACTTCATTCCTGAAACCACTGTTGGCAAGTGCGGGAGAATTGTCAAAGAGAAGTCCTTCGGAAGCCGAAGCATCAGATCTCGCATTCGGTTACGAAATGGCTGATACCATTGCTGCCCTCGACATCGGACAGACGATTGTTGTCAAAGACCGTGCTGTGGTGGCTGTTGAGGCAATGGAAGGAACAGACGACGTAATCATTAGGGCCGGTCGATTGGCTGGTGCGGGAGCGTGTGTCATAAAGGTGGCAAAACCTGAACAAGATATGCGTTTCGATGTTCCTGTGGTAGGTGTGGCAACTATTCGTAGTATGCAGGAAGCCGGAGCGACAGTCCTCTCGGTGGATGAAGGACGAGCTCTAATGCTAGATGGTGAGGCAGTAATCAGGAGTGCTGACGAAGCGCATATTGCGATTGTTGGTCGCTCGCGAGGATCTAAAGAATGAAGCACTCGGGGCGGTTACGGGTAGGTGTGATAGGAGTCGGTTATGTCGGACGCCACCATGCGAGGATTTTGAGCAACATTGAAGATGTGGAACTCGTGGCGGTAGCTGATATTGATCACGATCAGGCAAAACTGGTTGGATCGGAGAACGGGTGTGGTTTTACAAAGAACCACCATCGACTGATATATGGTGGTAGCGGTGACTGGGATGATCCAAAACGAGAGAAAGGTGTTGACGCGGTAACAGTCGCAGTCCCGACCGAAGATCATGCGAGTGTGGCGATCCCTATCCTGAATTCAGGAATTCCTGTTTTGGTGGAGAAGCCGATTGCGGCTTCTTTGGCGGAATCGGACAAGATGATTCAGGCTGCCAGCGACGGCGGAACTCTTCTCGCAGTCGGTCATTCAGAACGCTATAATCCGGCGGTTACGACGGCTATGCCTCTTGTGAATGAGCCAAGATTTATTGAGGTGCATCGGTTGTCGGCATTTCAAGGAAGGGGTTTAGACGTTGATGTGATTTTCGATCTCATGATCCATGATCTTGACTTACTTCTCTCTATCGTAGGAGCAGAAGTTGAATCGGTTGAAGCTGTTGGCGTCCCGGTGCTTACCGACCGGCATGATATAGCAAACGTCAGACTTCGTTTTACCAATGGGTGTATTGCGAACCTCACGGCGAGTCGAATTAGTCGAGATCGAGTTAGGAAATTAAGGTTCTTTCAACACTATTCATTGGTTACGGTAGATTGTGCTGCCAAAGCAGTGGAAGCGTTTCAAGTAATTCGCGACACTAAAGGCGAGGCGACGATTAAGGGCGGCCCGATAGAGGTTCCGGCTGGAGAACCGCTTGAATTGGAACTTCGTGGATTCGTGGACGCTGTAAAGGCCAATCGCGGCCCGTTGGTCGATGGTGCGGCTGGACGACGCGCCTTGGAACTGGCCGAAAGGATTGCAGTGTCTATGGACTCTAGACATAGTGGAGAAAGTTCTCCCGTTTCTGGGGCACTGTGATTGCTATGGCGGCGACACGAGGTCACCTCACTGGTAATGATTTCGAAGGAATAAGAGAATATGACCTGATTCAACTGGGAATCGCTGCGGACGAGCGGCTCCGAGCCCGGCGTGGGCAGCGCGTGACTTATGTGAGGGTTCAAGAAATATCTTCTTTTATGGGCCCTGCCGATGTTGAGGTTCTGCCTGGTGCCGGTGAACTTCGGATCGTGGTAGAGCCAGAGACCCAGGACGAAGCGCTGTCATTAACACGTGCTGTTTCCAGTGTTTCAGGCAAAGTTCCGTTAACGGGTTTTCGCCTCGACCAACTAGCGGAATTGTGCAATAACGAAGGTCGGGCGTTGGGGCGTTTGCTTACAGATCTTCGCAAGGCTGGACTCAAAATGGTGTCGGCGTTGTCGGCAGAGACGACACTTGCACGTAAGTGGCTAGATGTGAGTAGCGATGTTGGCATCGATGTGGCAAGGTTAACCGTTGAGCGACCTGAGGGTGATCGTGGTGTTGATTTAATGACGAAGATTTCAGAATGGGGTCGGTCTACAAAGCATGTTCATGCTTTTGCGCCACTGGCTGGTAGGATGGACGATGGGGTCACAACAGGTTATGGTGATATGCGGATAATTGCGCAAGCGCGTCTGTTGGTTGACAATATCGATTCTATTCAGGTTGACTGGTCTCGCTTAGGCGCCAAGCTTGCCCAAGTTTCTTTGACGTTCGGCGCGGACGATATTGACTCCGTGTCGTCGAGTGACTCACGTGAGCGCGGGCCGAGGCGAATGCCCGTGGAGGAACTTAAGCAGAACATCTTGGCGGCAGACCGAGTCCCGGTTGAGCGTGATGGGTGTTTTGAGACGTCTGCTTTATGAGTAACATACGTTTAAGTGCCGTGGAGTACCTCAACGCCAGGCCACTCGTTTATGGCCTGGATGCGAGGCAGGATCTTTTCGACTGTCGTTATGACGTTCCGGCGAAATGCGCTGCGATGCTTCACGATAAGTCAGTCGATCTCAGTTTAATTCCTTCGATTGAATATTTTGGACACCCTGACTATCGCATTGTTCCAGACATTGGCGTGATGTCCACAGGACCGGTGGCATCTGTGGCTTTATTTACGGATCGACCTGCCACCGCGCTACGATCGGTCGCGGTCGATGTAAGTTCTCGAACGGCTGTTGCGCTATTACGCGTTTTGTGCGCCCAGTGGTTCGATATTGAACCGACATTTGTCACTCTTCGCCCAGACCTTCCAACTATGCTTAAGCGCTGCGATGCAGCACTTCTGATAGGCGATGCCGCGTTATATCAAGAGCACGAAACTAATGGTCTCGATAAGATTGATCTAGGTTATGAATGGACCGCAATGACTGGATTGCCTTTTGTGTGGTCGTTTTGGGTTGGTCGCACCGGTTGTATTGACACAAATCATATCAACGCACTCAGAACCGCGCGAGATACTGGCGTTCAGCAGCTTGATCAAATTGCAGAACAGTACGCATCTTCTGAAGAAGAAGATGCGCTTGCTATAGCTAAGGAATATCTCCACGACAACGTATCGTACACTCTGGACGATCAGGCTCGCACAGGCATGAAAAAGTTTTTTAGTGCAGCTGCAGATTTACAGATTGTTCCCTCTGGTGGGAAGCTCCGCTACTTTGAGTAGGGTCAGTGTCTACCGATCAGATTTCCCACAAAATAGAGAATGGCGGACGCTTAACAAAGGCGGAAGCGTTTGAGCTTTATACGACTGCGTCGACGTTTCAACTGGGGCGTTTAGCTGATGCTGTACGAGCGCAAAAACATAGGAACAGGATTGTCACTTACATAATCGATCGTAATGTGAATTACACCAACGTGTGTGTAGCACGATGTAACTTTTGTGCGTTTTACAGGCCTGTAGGTTCCGCTGAGGGTTACGTACTTGGGTTTGATGAAATCTGTAAGAAGATTGATGAGACATTAGCTGTTGGAGGCGACCAGCTTTTACTGCAGGGTGGGCACAACCCCGATTTGCCAATCGAGTGGTATGAGGATTTATTTAGTGAAGTAAAACGGCGCTATCCTCAATTTAAGTTGCACGCGTTGTCGCCGCCGGAAGTGATTCACATTTCAAGACTCTCTCAGATGTCTCCTAAGGTGGTTATCTCGAGACTGGTTGCGGCAGGTTTAGACAGCATTCCTGGTGGTGGGGCAGAAATATTAGTAGATCGCGTACGACATATTCTCAACTGCTATAGCAAGGCGACTTCTGACGAGTGGCTCAACGTCATGCGTGTGGCACACGGTGCTGGTCTCCGGACAACAGCGACGATGATGTATGGCAGCGTGGAAACACTCGATGAACGATTGGAGCATCTTTTTAAGTTACGAGATTTGCAGGACGAGACAAGCGGGTTCACGGCCTTTATTACTTGGAGTTACCAACCTGCAAATACAGAATTGGGTGGTCAGCAGGCTACAGGAGTTGATTACCTACGGACATTAGCGATGGCGCGGCTAGTTCTCGATAACTTCGACAATTTGCAGGCTTCTTGGGTGACGCAGGGGGGTAAAGTTGGACAGCTCAGTCTTGCCTTTGGTGCTAATGATATGGGCAGTGTGATGATCGAGGAGAATGTTGTTCGTGCCGCGGGCGCTTCGTATTGTATGGATGAGGTCGAAATTGCTAGAAATATTGAGGATGCGGGATTTGTTCCGAAACGCCGCAACATGCACTATGAGCTACTAGGCGATCCTATTTTCTGGCAGAAGGATGTTCCTCGGATGCCTAGCTTAGCCACTGCGCGGGACCGCGGACTGGCTGGAACTGGAGTAGAAGTGGAGAAATATCCTGCTCGGAGTCGCCAAGAGAAGGTCAGACGAAAAGAGTCACGAGAACGTTCTGGTCCTATACGGACATCCTAAGAAACAGTTTGCGGTGAGCGAAAGTAGGTATCGCTCACTCCGGAGTTTGTCTGTCTTTTCTGGTTCCGAAGTCAGTTCTCATCTAAAGCGCACAAAATAGATTTTCATGACTCGCTACAACGCGGCTTGGATTGTACCGATCGTCTCGCCTCCTATTCAAAATGGATGGGTTGAGATTGACAAACAGTTTGTCACATCCTTGGGTGGCCCCAATGACGAACCCTGTAAGCCAACCACACGGCAGGTCGATTTAGACGAAGCAATTGTTTTGCCTTCTCTTGTTAATGCTCACACACATCTCGAACTGTCCGGTTTGAGAGGACGTGTAGAGTCCGCGCAAAGCATGCCGGCATGGGTTCGTCAGGTGTTCAAAGAAACGTCGTCAGTCGGCTTCGACGAAGGTGAAATGGCGAATGCAATCAGGGAGGTCTACGCGTCTGGAACTGGTTTAGTCGGCGACATTACGAACACCTTGAGTTCTGCTGCGCCACTTATAGACAGTCTGGTCGACGCTGTTGTATTTAAGGAACTTCTGGGTTTTAACGAGGTAGACCCGGAAGGTAGAGTGGCACGGGAACTGGCTGAGATTTCTGAATTGAATCTTACTTCGAGTCATTTTGGTATTTCTCCAAGGATGGTAGTTCGCCTGGCCGCCCACGCACCTTATTCGGTATCGCCTGCATTGTTCGGGGCTATCCAAAACATGTCAGATAAAGGACCGCTTGCTGTGCATGTTGCGGAGTCCTTGGACGAGCTTAGTTTTCTAGAATTTGGAACTGGTCCTTGGCGGGATTTGCTGAATGAACTAGGCAAGTGGGACCCAAGTTGGCAACCGCCTGGAACAGGCCCGATTGCCTATTTGGAAAGTCTTGGATGGCTGACTGCCGATTCGCTCATTGTTCATGGTGTTCACCTTACCGACCTAGAACTTCGGCGCCTTGCTTTGACGGGGGCGACGCTTGTGACCTGCCCGAGAAGTAATCAATGGACAGGTGCTGGTGCACCACCTATCGATAGATTTTATGAAGCTGGCGTGTCGATTGCAGTTGGGACTGACAGTCTTGCTAGTGCTCCCGATCTAAATATGTTTTCAGAGTTGGCTGAGATGCGCCGCCTGTGTCCATCGGAACCGGCGGCCTCTTTTTTGCGTAGTGCGACGCTCACTGGTGCTAAGGCGCTAGGCTGGTCTCGTCGAGGTGGAATTGCTGAAGGGATGCAAGCGAGTCTAATTGCTGTTGAGTGCGTGTCGAAGGTCGACGATGTGGAAGAATACTTGGTGACAGGTATTAAACCTGAGGACATAAAGTGGTTGAATGAAGTGTAGAGAAGCCTGACATGTTGTCTCGCATTCGGACATACGCGTCGTTCGTTCGAGTAGGCCACACGGTGTTTGCTTTACCGTTTGCATTAAGTGGTGCATTAATGGCCGCTCGGTCGACTCCGATTACGTGGGGGAGAGTAGGGTGGATTGTTTTGGCAATGGTAACTGCCCGGACGGCTGCAATGGGATTTAATAGGATTGTTGACGCCGGATACGACGCTGAGAACCCGCGTACTGCTAATCGGGAACTTCCTCGCAAGGTAATGTCGAAACGGGAAGCGTGGTGGATTGTCGTAATCGCATCGGTAAGTTTTGTCGGTGTCACGTGGGTTCTCGGTCCATTGTGTTTTGCGTTGTCTCCGCTGGCTCTTTGTATTGTGTTCTGGTATTCGTTGGCAAAGCGATTTACGACATATACGCAACTATTTCTTGGATTGGCTTTGGGCGTAGCTCCGGTAGGAGGATGGCTGGCTGCTGGAGGTGGCTGGGGGTGGCCGCCAATATTGTTGGCGATCGGCACGTCAATGTGGGTGGCCGGTTTTGATGTCCTGTATGCATGCGAGGATGTAGACTTTGATCGATCCCAAGGTTTACACTCGATTCCAGCGAGTTTCGGAATCGAGAAGTCACTTCTTGTGTCCCGTATGTTTCATGTTATCGCTGTTGTGAGCTTGGCAACGCTTGCTCTTGTGCTACCTGTCGGTCCACTTTATTTGATGGGCGTTACAATAGTTGGTTTTCTGCTGGCTTATGAGCAATCGATGGTTAAAAGCGATGACTTGTCGAGGGTTAAACAAGCGTTTGACCTTAATGGCTGGGTCGGGATTGTCTATTTGATAACTACGGCTGTATCTCTTTATGGAAATTAAGCAAGCGAAGTCGATCGCGGTTGGTGTTACTGGAGCATCAGGAGCAATTTATGCAGTACGAACAATAGCGGCGTTGCTGGAACGAGGGTGCCATGTTGACGTCGTGGTGTCGGAATTTGGACGACGTTTACTTCGGGATGAACTAGGCGAATCAGCGGCCATAGGAGTTCTTGAAACGTACCTAAGAGACACCTACGGTTCAACTGTTGGGAACGGAAAGATACGAATTCATTCAAACAAGGATGTTGGAGCAACTATCGCCAGCGGCAGCTATCTTTGTGCCGGGATGGTCATTGTTCCATGCTCGATGAAAACTTTAGCTGGTGTTGCAAATGGATTGTCACGAAATCTTGTCGAACGTGCAGCAGATGTCGTGTTGAAAGAACATCGACGCCTAGTGCTAGTGCCAAGGGAAACGCCAATGAGTCTTCCTCAACTCAAGAATCTCGTTTCCTGTTGTGAAGCGGGAGCGGTTGTCTTGCCTGCTATGCCGGCCTTTTACCAAAAGCCGCAAACCCTTGATGATCTAGCTGACTTCATGGCGGGCAAGATTCTTTCGGCGCTGGGGTTTGAGCACCAACTTTATCCATCGTGGACGGGTAGCAGTGTCGGCTGATCGATTGAGAATTACCGTATGCAAGGGTGATCGACCATGAAGTCCAATCAGGTCACGAGATCTAGATTGTCACCGGCATTGCCGCTGGATAAGGCGCCTCATCGAATTTCTGGCATGTTTGATGCGATTGCTAGTCGCTATGATCTCTTGAACAGCGTCCTCAGTGGGGGATTGGACAGGCGGTGGCGTGATCGAGCGGTAGGTGAACTCCAGTTAAGCGGCGATGAGATTGCTGTTGATCTGTGCACTGGAACGGCGGATTTGGCACTGACAATGACTCGGCTACCAGGTGTTTGTCGAGTCATCGGGGTCGACTTTTCCGCGGAGATGCTTCGGCTCGGACAGCGAAAGGTGAATGAGGCTAAGGTGGCTCAAGCGGTAACGATGGTGCGTGGCGACGCTATGTCTGTGCCTGTTACGAATGCAATTGCTGACGTAGTAACGATCGGTTTCGGTATCAGAAATGTTCAGGTTCCAAGTGAAACTCTTGGTGAAGTGCACAGAATTCTTCGGCCTGGTGGACAAGTGGCCATCTTGGAGTTCAGTTTTCCAGAAAATATTCTCATAAGAAACACCTACAAGTGGTACTTTCGCAGGGTGCTTCCGCTAGTTGGGAAGGTGGTTTCCAGGCATAGTAGTGCCTACAGCTATTTACCAGCGTCGGTAGGCACATTTTGTGCACCAGCAGAGTTTTGCAGCATTTTATCTTCCGTTGGTTTCACAGGGGTCAGGGCTACTCCGTTAACGTTTGGAATCGTTTACCTGTACCTTGCTACGAAGCCTGCCGGGCCAGACTAGTCCCTGTGGGTTACTATCTAGAGTCGCGTTGCCATTGATATAATCTTGTAAGTTACTGATGTTCTTCGATTTCGAGGGTCGCAACTTCGAAGCGCCGACTATCGAATCGGCGATTTCGTGGCGGGAACAACTACTGAGTTCGTTGTTCTTGCACCTTGCGGCTGCGCTTTTAGTCTTTTTTCTCCCACAGTTTCCGGTCGTTCAAGAGGCGACCCAGCGTCGGGCCGAGCGCCTGGCGGAGCAGGCACAAGTTTTGGAGCTTGCAGAGATGCAACGCCAGTTGCAACTTCAACAATCTCAAGATGAAGACCCGTTTATATTTGTGGCACCACGTGTCGATATTGAGGCCGACGAGACTCCGCGCTCTGACGCTTTGTCGTCGGACCAAAATCGGACGGCTCAGTCACCATTGCGAACCCTCGATTCGGAAAGTAGCTTGCCGATAGCTGATGGCAATTCCTTCGAATTCATCGAGTCTGATGAGGCAAGCGATGAACTTGACTTACTTGCCGAAATTGATCGAGTTCTCGAGGACCAGGAGAGTGTTCAAGGCGATAGCACCGAAGCAATTGAGGAAAATGATCCCCGTCTAGCCGAAGCGACTTCTGGAAACGAAGAGACCGATCGGTTGACTGACGAACCAGTGGATGAACCTGGTGGGCGGCTAGAAGAAAACGAGCGTTCGTTGGTATCAGAATTAGCCGATAGTTCGTTAACCAATCCTGGATTTGGCCCAGGTGATCCAGACGATTCACTTGACGACAGAGAGATAGAGGCTGATGGGCTGCTTGGACAAGTCAGGGAAACGTTACGGCGTAGCGTTAACGAACGCACATTTGGCAATGTGAGTGGCGACACGGGTCGTTACGGTCCAGAAATTCAGTTCGATACGAAGGGAGTTGAATTTGGGCCATGGATTCGAAGGTTTGTTGCACAGATTCGCCGAAATTGGTTTATACCGTATTCGGTCTTATCTAATCGTGGACATGTGGTGCTTACATTCAACGTTCATCGTAATGGTAGTCTCACTGATTTGTCTGTGTTGCAACCGTCCGCGATCGCGTCATTCAACCAATCGGCGTCGAATGCGCTTAGGCTTTCAAATCCGACGCAGCCGTTACCAACGGAATATCCAGACGAAACGGCTTTTTTTACCGTCACTTTCTATTTCAATGAAAGCCCACCTGGTCGACGGCGGTTTTAGTATTTGGTCGGCCTACGTTGTCGCTGAGACTAGAACAAGCTTTTTAACCGGAACATGATTACAGCTATTTGTTTCCATTTCATGTTTTCTAAAAGCCTTTGAGCGTCGATTGATTGGAGTGTTGTGAGTATTGAGGTGCCTACCGGATCCGTCATTGCGATCGTTGGGCCTACTGCAACGGGTAAAAGCAGCTTGTCTCTGGCGTTGGCTGAGCGTGTTCATGGAGAGATTGTCAGCTGTGATTCGACGGCCGTATATAGGGGATTTGACATTGGCACCGACAAGCTGCCAATGGCCTCTCGCAGAGGCATTCGGCATCACTTAATCGACATTGTTGAGCCCGCTGAGCAATATTCGGCTGCGCGGTATGCACGCGAAGCGACGATAGCCATTAAAAGAATCATCGAGAGAGGGCATACGCCAATATTGGTTGGAGGCTCTGGGCTTTATTACCGGGCGTTGACGAGAGGTTTGTTTCCTGGACCGGCTCGTGACGACGATCTTCGCAGGCGACTATCGAACAGTGCCAGACGCCGAGGTGTGCAGTGGCTACATCGTATGGTCGCTCGGGTTGATCCGATGTCCGCTCTACGTATCCAGTCGACCGATGAAAGACGTCTTGTCCGGGCGCTTGAAGTGTTCTTTCTAACGAAGCGTCCATTGACCGATCATTTCGCAGAAACTCGGTCACCTTTAAGCGGTTACTTCGTGAATAGCTTTGCGTTACGTCTAACAGCGAAGGAGATTGCTCAACGAGCGGCCCGGCGGGTCGACCAGCAATTTGCTCGTGGATTATTGGACGAGATTCGATCTTTACAAGATCAAGGTGTGTCGCTTGAAGCACATCCGTTTAAGGGGCTTGTCTATCGGCAGGCAGTAGAATACCTCTCTGGAGTTCGAGATGAAGCTACGACAAAGGAACTGATTGTTCGAGAGAACCAACGTTATGCTCGTCGTCAGTTGATCTGGTTCCGTAAAGAGCCTAACCTACACTGGATTGACTTTCCTGGTGAACATCCCGACGCGCTAGCTGCCGTGATGAATAGGTTGGTCGATCGATATTTATCTGTGAAGAAAAAATGAATCAGCTGGGAAGTCCTTCTTCTGGACAGAATATCCAAGATCTGTTTCTTAATGGTGCACGTCGGAATCAACTGTTGGTTACTATTCAGTTGATGGATGGTGCGTGTTTTGATGTGACGATCAAGAGTTTCGATCGGTTTTCGATCGTCGTGGATCACGGAGGTTTCGATCGGCTCATTTTTAAACATGCCGTAGCTACGATTAGTCCTGCTAACGCTAATTCCACACACCCGCAACCGCGTGAGTAACCGGATGCGGTTAATCCGGACGGAACTTGAGGAACGCGAACGAAAGACGCTTGCGTCCGCTGCTTCTCTGAGTGCACTGAGCAAAGGGCGTCTTCGAGTCGAAGAGGAAGACCCGATTCGCCCGGCCTTTCAGCGTGATCGAGACCGGATAGTGCACTCAAAGGCTTTCCGGCGGCTGAAGCACAAGACCCAAGTATTTCTTGCACCAACTGGCGACCACTACCGGACTCGTCTAACCCACACGTTGGAGGTGTCTCAGATTGCCCGAACAATCGCGAAAGTATTGTGCCTCAATGAGGACCTCACGGAGGCGATCGCACTTGGGCATGATTTAGGCCATACACCATTCGGACACGCGGGCGAGCGGGTAATTCGAGGTTTAGTGCCAGGTGGGTTCAATCATTACGAGCAAAGTCTTCGAATTGTCGATGTCCTTGAACAGGATGGTTCTGGACTCAATCTGACATGGGAGGTCCGCAACGGTATCGCAAAGCATTCGAAAGGGCGCGATGGAAGTCCGGTCGGAGCTGAACCGGCCTCTCGTTCCGCCACGCTGGAAGGGCAAATTGCTAGGGTTGCAGACATCATAGCGTATGTAAATCATGATATTGACGATGCTGTTCGAGCTGGAATTCTTGCACCTACAGCTCTGCCGTCGGATTCCATACGGGTTCTAGGAGATACATCGTCGACTCGAATCGGCCGGATGGTAACGGACGTTGTTAAGCATACTGACGTTGAGGGCGACGAACTTGTTGTCGGAATGGGACCAGAAATTTTGCAGGCGACGGTGGCACTGCGCGCATTCTTATTCGATGCTGTTTATGAGAACGACGCAGCGACCGCTGAATTCAAGAAGGCCTGGGGTATTCTCGAAGGACTTTGGGGGAAAATTCGTGAAGCACCTGAACGTTTTCTCGAGCAACGAACCTTGGAAAGAGACGGCGTCGATGTTGCAGCGAAGGACTTTTTGGCCGGTATGACTGATCGTTATGCGATTAGCCTATATGAAGAGCTATTTATACCCCGACCGTGGGGACGACGTAACGTCGATGGCCCATAAGTAAATGTTACAATTGATGGTTCTGTCGTTAGCGGAAATCATAATGAGGAGTTAGGTCTCTGGAGATGGCAATGGACCTGCGGAGTATGCGCAGGACTGATCAGCGCGTAGACCGCTTGTTTGCATCGGAGCAATTCCAGTCCGAGACGAATGAGGACTATATCGTAGTTGATGACGTGTCACTACGGTCACACCTTCACAGAGACGGTGATAAATATAGGCTGGTTGGAAGAATTGAAAGCCGTTTGAGACTGTCGTGTAGCCGCTGTGTGGAGGCGTTTAATTTATCTGTGAATGTGCCTGTAGACCTGATGTATCTGCCCTATGGTGCAAATATTGGTGATGGTGAAGCAGAGATATCGGATGAGGATTTAGCGATCGCGTTTTATCGCGATGATCAGATTGACATGGGCTTAATGATTCGCGAACAGTTACAGTTGACAGTCCCCATGAAGCCGTTATGTTGCGACGACTGTCATGGTCTGTGTCCCGTCTGTGGAAAGAATCTTAACCATGAGCGGTGCTCGTGTGATCAGAGTTGGCATGATCCGCGACTCGATGTGCTTGCGGCGTTAAGCTCAGTCAGCCGAAAGGATTGAAAGAAGATGGCAAATCCGAAGAGACGTCATTCCAAGTCGAGAACGGCAAAACGGCGATCGCACGATGGGTTGACGGCGACTGGGACCGGCGAATGCCCTCAGTGCCACGAACCAAAGTTGCCTCATCGCGTCTGTTCAAACTGTGGTTACTATGATGGTCGGCAGGTCAAAGCGGTAAAAGAAATATCGTGACTGTAAGAGCAGTGAATCAACCTTCTTTCGTTAGCCACGATGCGGATTGCAGTTGACGCGGCTGGTGGTGACTTTGGCCCCAGAAATATTGTTGACGGAGCGCTAGTCGCGGCACGCCACCTAGGATTCGAACTCACGCTCGTTGGACCAAGAGATAAATTAATTGCTGAACTAGCTGGGCATGACGATGCCCGTGGTGTTGAGGTTGAGGTGGTTGATGCTCCGGCGACGATAGGTATGGAGGAGTCGCCTGTTGGAGCCTTGCGAAAGAAATCACCAACGTCCGTTCGTCGGGCTGCTAACGAGGTTGCTAATGGTCACGCTGATGCGTTTTTCAGCGCCGGAAATACCGGAGCTACGTTTCTCGCCGCTCGTGCTGCGTTTGGAATGTTAGTGGGTGTGGATCGACCTGCATTGGCTACAGTGATTCCGACGCTCCAGCGCGATGCTATTTTGCTCGATGCCGGAGCCAACATGGAGTGCCGACCGGAACATTTAGTTCAATTCGCTGCAATGGGACGAGCCTACGCACGCCTCTTGCTGGACTTGAAGGAACCACGCGTAGGACTTCTTTCAATCGGGGAAGAGGCGAGTAAGGGAAATGAGCTAATACGCGATGCTCACCAGTTGTTGCAGGAACAGTCATTAAACTTCATAGGGAACGTTGAGGCGCGGGATGTCTATACGGGTAAGGCGGATGTCATCGTGTGTGATGGTTTCACTGGAAATATCGCGTTGAAGATTAGCGAAGGACTAGTTGAGGTTGCGGAGGAATTGCTGCGTCACGAACTCAATCGGACGTTTGCGTCAAGTGTTGGGTCGCTCTTATCCAGACGAGCGTTTCGACGTTTCAGTCGGCGAGTGGATTACTCAGAATACGGTGGTGCGCCCTTACTTGGGGTATCAGGATTATGCATCGTTGGGCATGGGCGATCGTCAGCAAAGGCTGTTAGAAACGCAGTCGCCATGGCTTATCGATTTTCAAAACAAGAGTTTGTCTGTCACGTGGAGAATGAGGTTGGTTCTTTAGCGCCTAGTGCTTGATGCTAGTTTAGATGCTGGTGAAGCGGTGAATTGTTATAACAAGTGGACAATCGTTGGATCGCTACTGGAGAGTGCAATGTGATCGCTTTTGTATTTCCAGGACAAGGATCTCAGCATGTTGGCATGGGGAAGAGTTTGGCTGAGCAGTTTGATATTTGTCGAGAAACGCTTGGGCAAGCCGATTCAATAATTGGAGAATCCTTAACGGCGCTGTGTTTTGGTGGCCCTGAGGAAGCGTTAGCCCTGACGAAAAATACCCAGCCAGCTGTGCTCGCGGTGAGTATAGCTGCGTATCGTCTACTAGAGTCACGTGGCATTAAACCGGCGTTTGTCGCCGGTCATAGCCTTGGCGAGTATTCTGCTCACGTGGCCGCTGGTACAATATCTTTCGCTGATGCCTTGAGGACTGTGCGTCGTCGGGGTCAGTATATGCAAGATGCTAATCCGGTTGGTTCCGGGGCTATGGCCGCAGTTCTTGGTCTTGATGAGAGTACTGTGCGAACTGCATGTGAAGAAGTTGCATACGGCGAAGTGGTTGGGCCGGCCAATATTAATGCGCCTGGCCAGATTGTTATTGCCGGTTCAGCTGAGGCAGTTCAACGGGCTTCTGAACGTGTGAAAGAATTGGGTGCTAGGCGAGTGTTGAGACTTCCTGTAAGTGCGCCTTTTCATTGTAGTTTGATGAAGTCAGCCGAGGAGCGTTTGGAGCCAGAACTCCGAAGGCTGATAGTGTCAGATCCCAAGGTTCCCGTAATCGCGAATGTTGACGCGGAGGCTAAGACAGATGCGAGGTCCTCATTAGACGCTCTTATTCAGCAGGTGAGTGCGCCCGTTCGCTGGGAAGCGGTGGTTCGCCGTCTCCTATCGTCCGGGGTGAACACCTTTGTTGAAGTTGGGCCAGGAACGGTATTGAATGGACTGGTCAAGAAGATTGATCGAAAGGCTCGTGCTGCCAGCTTTTCGAGTCCAGAAGGATTGTCACAGGTGGAGACACTCTGTAATGAGGTTCATGCGTGACTAGTTTGTCGGGACGTGTCGCTTTCATAACCGGCGCATCGCGTGGTATTGGCAAAGCAATTGCTGAACGATGTGCCTCAGCTGGCGCGATTGTTGTGGCTTGCGCCAGGGTCGACCATGCTCAGGCGGTTGTTGAGACTATTGTGGCGTCTGGCGGTGCTGCGGTGGCCCAGACTCTTGATGTTACTGATCAAGAAAGTGTTAACAACGCGGTAAACGAGGTGTTGAATAGGTACGGTCATATCGATATCGTTGTCAATAATGCAGGTATCGTTCGTGACCAACTTCTCATGAGAATGAAGAGCGAGGATTGGGATAAGGTGCTCGCGACCAATTTGACAGCGGCGTTTCGATGCAGTCAAGCTGTGCTTAGGCCAATGCTGAAACGACGTTATGGCCGGATCATTAATATTAGCTCGATCGTGGGACAGTCCGGCAGTTCTGGTCAGACGAATTATGCAGCGTCTAAGGAAGGACTCGTTGGATTTACTCGTTCTTTGGCACGAGAGGTCGCGGCGCGGGGGATTACGGTGAACGTGGTGTCGCCGGGTATGATTGAAACGGACATGACTGCAGCACTTAGTGTGAGCACGCGAGAAGCACTGGCCACGCAAATTCCAATTGGAAGGTTTGGTACGACAAAAGATGTTGCAGGGGCAGTTTGTTTTTTAGCATCGGATGAAGCAGCGTATATTACTGGGCAGGTTCTTAGTGTAAACGGTGGGATGTACATGTAGGAGACTTACGAATGGCCGTAAAGGACAAAGTAAAGAACATTATCGTCGAGCAACTTGGGGTAGATGAAGAGGAAGTCACTGAGGATGCGTCGTTTGTTGACGACCTCGGTGCGGACTCGCTTGATACCGTTGAGTTGGTGATGGCATTGGAAGAGGAATTTGGACTTGAGATTCCTGACGAAGATGCCGAGAAGATCACTAGGGTCAAGGAAGCGATCGAGTATATCGACACGCATTCCAAGACAAAGAAATAGAAGAGTCGAAGACAACGATGTCGCAGAGGCGTGTCGTCTTGACGGGCGTCGGTCTTGTGTCGTCGGTCGGCATTGGCACCCAGGCGACATGGGGTGCACTGTGTGCTGGCCAGACAGGCATTGGCCCGATCACTCGATTTGACGCGAGCAAGTTTGCCGCACGGATTGCTGGTGAGGTTAAGGATTTCGATCCACTTGACTTTATCGACAAGAAAGACGTTAAGAAAATGGACGTCTTTATCCAGTACGCGGTAGCAGCGTCTGATTTTGCTATTAGTGATGCTGAGTTAAAGAGTGATGTACCGCTGGGCAGAGACGTGGGCGTGTTCATCGCGTCTGGGATAGGTGGGTTCAGCACCATTGAGCGTGAGCACCGCGCTTTGCTTGAAGGTGGCCCTAGAAAGATTTCACCTTTTTTCATACCATCGGCCATTATCAATCTCGCGGCTGGTCAAGTCTCAATTCGGTATGGAGCTAAAGGACCGAATTCCGCAACTTGCACGGCGTGTTCTGCTTCCGCACATGCCATTGGTGATGCATTTGAAATCATAAAGCGCGGAGCTGCTGATGTCATGATTGC
>CAYFER010000013.1:0-77185 GCA_964342185.1 uncultured Vicinamibacteraceae bacterium
CTGTGGGTTCTGGAACGATTACCGAGATTATCGAGTAGTTGGTCGAATGGCGACCAGACGAATTAAGACACTGGAGAATTCGGAGACAGAATGGCGACGTTCAGCGACAAGATACGTATCCGTTTAAAGGCATACGACTATCGCATACTGGACCAGTCGACAACAGAGATTGTCGAGACCGCACGAAGGACTGGTGCTCGACTTGCTGGACCAATTCCACTGCCGACTGAGAAGAATAAATGGACCGTATTACGGTCGCCACACGTTGACAAAAAGTCTCGGGAGCAGTTTGAAATCAGGACGCACAAGCGGTTGATTGACATTTTTGAGCCAACGCCACAAACGGTAGACGCACTTATGAAGCTCGATCTTCCGGCTGGGGTTGACGTTGAGATTAAGGCGTTTGGGAAAGAACATCAGTAATCTTAAAGATTTCGTTCTCTGATGGGTGCGGCTATTTACTATTTTTGAAAGAGTACTCGTGGTAACAGGGATCATCGGAAAGAAAATCGGGATGACGCAAATCTTTGCTGAAGATGGCACAGTTTTGTCTGGCACTGTCATTAAGGCAGGGCCATGTGTCGTTATTCAGCAGAAGACTGTTGAGCGCGATGGATATCAAGCAGTGCAGCTAGGGCTTGTAGAGGAGAAGCCTGCGCGAGCGAACAAGGCGGTATCTGGGCACTATAAACATGCCAAGGTTCCTCCGACGCGAGTTCTCCGTGAAGTTGCGTTAGACGAAGATGAAAATGTGCCAAGTGCCGGCGAGCAGGTTCTGGTTTCGCTTTTCGAGACTGGGGAGCAAGTGGATGTGATTGGGATTAGTCGTGGGCGAGGATTTCAGGGCGTTGTGAAACGTCATGGTTTTGGTGGTGGGCGTGCGACGCATGGCTCGATGTTTCACCGGGCGCCGGGTTCCATAGGACAGTCTTCGTATCCTTCTCGAGTATTGAAGGGGATGCGAGGGCCTGGACGTATGGGAGGTGACCGAATAACAACGCGGAATCTAAGTGTCATTCAGGTTGACGCTGACAATCACCAGCTCGTAGTTCGAGGTTCTGTTCCTGGTGCTCCGGGTGGCTATTTGGTCATTCGAAAGGCAGTCGCTCCACGAAAGCAATCAGTGCAGGGGCCTACCGATGACCCGAAGAAGAAGGACAAGTAAGAAAGAACATTGAGTAAACCATGACTCTTGATGTTGTTAACTCGAAGAAAGAAAAGGTCGACTCGGTGGATCTGAGTGACGACGTGTTTGGTGGAGACGTTAACGCGTTAAAGAGAAGGAAATTGAAGGCTCTTGTGTGGGAAGCGGTCGTGCATGAGAATGCAGCGGATCGACGCGGAACTCATGCGACGAAGACGCGTGGCCGTGTTCAAGGCTCTGGACGAAAAATGTGGCGCCAAAAAGGTACGGGAAGGGCGCGGGTAGGTGACGCACAGACCCCTTTGTGGCGGTCTGGTGGAACGGTGTTCGGTCCCCAACCTCGGAGTTATGATTATCGGTTGCCGAAGCGCATGGTTCGCGGCGCATTGAGAGTTGCGTTGTCCCAGAAGATTAAGGGTGGCGTTTTGATGGTGGTGGACGGTCCGTCGGTGTTGGCACTAGATGAACCCCGAACAAAACTCGGGGTAAAACGTCTTGAAGATCTGGGAGTTACCGGGAGAACTGTTCTGGTTGATGATGTATCAGATCGAAATTTAGAGTTGGCGGTAAGGAATCTTCAGGGTGTACGGGTCGTTGAGACATCTCAGCTGACAGTCCGTGACGTTGTTTCAGCTGACACAGTTGTAGTGAGCAAGGTTGCGATTGAGCATCTGGGACAGGTTGTGAGCTCATGAAGGAGACTGATGTTATTCGACGTCCGATTGTCACGGAGAAGTCGTCGCTTCTTCGCGAGGACGACCAAATTCTTGTATTTGAGGTTTCTAAGAGTGCGACAAAGGTCGATATCAAAAGGTCTGTGGAACGCTTGTTCGATACAAAGGTCGCTAAAGTTAGGACGGCGATTAGCCATGGCAAAGTAAAGCGTCAAGGCCGCTACTTCGGTCAGAGGCCTGATTGGAAAAAGGCATACGTCAAGCTTAAGCCTGGCGAAAAGACTCCTGAATTCCTTGAGGGCACATAGGTTGAGAGGTGCTGGCAGTGATGCCGGTTCCGCAGGTAATGGAATGACATGATGGCCATACGCAAGCATAAGCCGACTTCGGCTGGTCGACGGTTTCAAACGGTTCAGATTCATGATGAACTCACGACTGACCGGCCGTATCGACCATTGACGAAGCCTTTGAAGAAGTCCGGCGGCCGCAATAACCTTGGTGAGATAACTGTGTGGTGGCGTGGTGGTGGCCACAAGCGGGCATATCGCGTAATTGATTTTAAGCGGGATAAACACAATATTCCGGCGAAGGTTCAGACGATAGAGTACGACCCAAATCGGTCAGCTCGAATCGCGCTTCTAAGTTACGCGGATGGAGAAAAGCGATATATGTTGCATCCGTTGGGCATCAAGGTAGGAGACACAGTCGTCTCTGGAGAAAAAGTGGACATTTTGCCTGGTAATGCTTTGCCACTCAAAAATATTCCGCTTGGTACCCTAGTCCACAACGTAGAGTTACGTCCTGGCAAGGGAGGCCAATTGGCCCGTGGGGCAGGCGCGTCGGTCCAACTCGTGGCGAAGGAAGGGAAGTATGCAACAGTAAAACTGCCGTCTGGTGAGACACGCTTGTTGTTGCCAGAATGTCTTGCAACCATCGGTCAAGTAGGCAATACCGACCACGGAAATATTTCGATTGGCAAGGCGGGGCGTAATCGGTGGTTAGGACGTCGCCCTCATGTTCGCGGTATCGCTATGAATCCGGTTGACCATCCACTCGGTGGTGGAGAAGGTTCCTCTGCAGGTGGACGGCATCCTGTGTCGCCATGGGGACAACCGGCTAAGGGTTTCAAGACGCGTCACAAAAAGCCGTCTGATCGTTTTATTCTGCAGCGCAAGCGCAAGCGTGGAAAGAAGTAGGTTTATGCACGGTCATGAGGACATTTTGCAATGAGTCGATCGCTTAGAAAGGGCCCGTTTGTTGACCTTCCATTGCTTGAGAAGATCGAAGTGATGAATCGCAGTGGCGAGAAGAAGGTCATCAAGTCGTGGTCTCGAAGGTCAACGGTGGTTCCAGAGATGGTGGGCCATACGATTGCCGTACACAACGGGAAAAAATTCATTCCAGTGTATGTAACTGAGAATATGGTTGGACACAAATTTGGTGAGTTTTCGCCCACCCGCTTATTTAGAGGTCATACAGGTAAGGGTGACAAGGTCGCTTCAGTGGCGAAGGGAGTCGCCCGGTGATTGAAGGTCGTGCCACGGCTCGGAATGTGCGAGGTTCTGCTCAGAAAGCGAAGCTTGTCATGGATCTTATTCGTGGTCAGGACGTCAACACCGCGCTTGCGACACTTAGATTTTGTCAGAAGCGCGCGGCCCGTCATGTTTCTAAAGTGCTTCGTTCAGCAGTCGCAAATGTTCAGCAGCAGGAAGGTGCAGGTAGTGACATCGACCACTTGTATGTTGGCAGCTGTTATGCGAATCAAGGGCCGTCAATGAAGAGAATTCGGGCGGCCCCGATGGGGCGAGCGTTCCGAATTATTAAGAGGACCGTTCATCTGACGGTAACGGTCAGGGAGCGGGAAGGGGTTCTGGTGTCGGCCGTGACCCCAGGAGCTCCTCCGACCGAGAACCTTGACAAGGTGACAGCTGGGGGTTCTCCAAGACCGCGCCGTCGTGGAAAAAGCAAGACTGGTCGGAAAACGATAAGGCCGGGTAAAAACTCGGAGAAAGCAACGTCGGCCACCAAGGACGACGACTAGAAGAGATAAATCTATGGGTCAGAAGGTTCATCCGTACGGATTTCGGCTCGGATTCAACAAGACATGGCGGTCTAGATGGTATGCGGACCGCGATTACGCGAAGTTGCTTCATGAAGATTTGGATCTGAAATCCGATCTGAAAAAAAGATTCGCTCACGCCGGAGTATCAAAGATTGAGATTGAGCGAGCTGCAAATAAACTCAAACTGGACATACACACTTCTCGACCCGGCATCATTATTGGACGAAAAGGCACGGAAGTTGACAAGCTTAAGACTGAGATCCAAAAACGTACAAACCGTGAAGTGTTCATCAATATTCAAGAGATTCAGAAGCCGGAACTCGATGCTCAATTGATCAGTGAGTCAGTGGCATTACAACTTGAAAAGCGGGTTGCTTTTCGGCGGGCGATGCGCAAGGCGGTTGAATCGGCACTACGGTTTGGAGCGCGAGGTATCAAAGTTCGGGTCGGCGGACGATTGAACGGCGCCGAGATCGCTAGATCTGAGTGGTATCTCCATGGGCAGCTTCCGCTGCAGACTCTTCGGGCAGATATAGATTATGGCTTCGGTGAAGCACGAACGACCTATGGTGTTATAGGAGTTAAGGTCTGGTTGTACAAAGGTGAACGGATTGAGCCGCAAACGGGTCGTGAGGAAGATTATAGGATGCCTCGTCGGCGTCGAATTTAGTTCGTGCGTAGAGTGCGAGTGGAGTAATAGATATTTGTCATGTTGATGCCAAAGAAGGTCAAGCGTCGGAAGCAGCATCGAGGTCGTATGACCGGGAAGGCATGGCGCGGGTCAACCGTGTCGTTTGGGGATTACGGTATGAAGGCGATGGAGCCATGCTGGTTGACCGCCAGGCAGATTGAAGCTGCTCGAGTTGCTATGACCCGATTCATTAAACGTGGTGGGAAAATCTGGGTTAGGGTATTTCCTGATAAACCGATTACAAAAAAACCGCAAGAGGTTCGAATGGGTAAGGGTAAAGGGGCTCCCGATCAATGGGTTGCCGTTATTCGACCTGGTCGGATTTTGTTTGAAATGGAAGGCGTTAGCGCAGTCGATGCCCAAAGAGCGATGCAGCTGGCTGCAGCGAAATTGCCCATCCACACGCAGTTTACAACTCGTTTTGGTGAGGCCCGACTATGACGAATATAGCCGAGCTTAGAGAATTGGCCGCAGAAGATCTCGCCAAACGGGTTCTTGACCTTGATGATCGGGTGTTTCGTCTGCGGATGCAACAGGGTACAGGTGAGGGTGACGCACCAAATAAAATGCGGGAACTCAGGCGCGAACGTGCGCGGGTCAAGACCCTGCTTCGGGAATTGGAATTGGCAGCGGAGGACCAGCACTAATGGCTGGAAAGAGAGAAGTAGTTGGCGTGGTCCGGCGTGACAAGTTGGACAAGTGTGTGGTTGTGGCGGTTGAGCGAAGGGTGCGGAATGTTGCTTATGGAAAGATTCAGCGCCGCACGTCGATGTTTATGGCCCATGACGAAAATAACAGTGCCAAGGTTGGAGATCGCGTAGCGATTGTCGAAACTCGTCCGCTCAGTCGACGAAAACGTTTTGTAGTTGTCCGAGTTGTCGAACGAGCTAAGACTGTGTAGGTGAGGCAAGTTAACGATGATTCAGATGCAGTCCGTGCTCGACGTTGCTGATAATTCTGGTGCGCGCAAAATCGCTGTCATTAACCCATTGGGTGGTTCGACAGGTCGGTATGCACGACTTGGAGACTTGGTAACCGCGTCCGTAAAGGAGGCGGTTCCTGCGTCACAGGTTAAGAAGGGCCAGGTAGTGAGGGCTGTTATTGTTCGAACCAAGAAGGAACACCGTCGACGCGATGGTAGTTATGTTCGGTTCGATCGAAACGCCGCTGTTTTGGTTGATGAGCAGAATGAACCGGTAGGGACTCGTGTGTTCGGGCCAGTCGCGCGTGAACTGCGGGAGCGAAAGTTTATGAAGATCGTCTCACTCGCCCCAGAGGTCTTGTAGGACGTTACGTGCAGTTGGAATTGAGGATTTGAAATTGCAATATGAAAATTATCCTGTCGTAGGAAGTTCACGGGGCGTCTTTGTCGGTTCTGTGTGCTGTGATGTGAGTGTTGCGTGATGTCGAGACTTCAAACTCCAGTTAGGAAAAACGACACCGTCGTAGTGGTGGGTGGAAAAGACAGAGGTAAGCGTGGTCGTGTACTGCGAGTGTTGCCAGATCGCAATCGCATCATTGTGGAGGGTGTGAATTTTATTAAGCGCCACACGCGTCCGAATCCTCAGAAGAATGTGAAAGGTGGCGTAGTGGAACGGGAAGCTTCGTTTCATGCTTCTAATGTTCAGATTGTTTGTCCGGAATGCGCTGCGCCTACGCGAATCGGGCATTCTTTACTTGGCGATGGTCGTAAGGTTCGGGTGTGTCGAAAATGCGATGGAGCCGTTGATAAATGAGTAGGTTGCAGGTGCGGTATCGGGATGATGTGATTCCAGCGCTTCGGAAGGAGTTTAGCTATTCGAATGTGATGGCTGTGCCAAAGATTGACCGCATCGTCGTGAACATGGGATTGGGAGATGCGACTCAGAATCCGAAACTGGTTGAAGTTGGTACGGCTGAATTGACGCTGATTACTGGGCAAAAGCCTGTAACTCGGAGGGCTAGAAAGTCTATTGCCCAGTTCAAGCTACGCGAGGGAGTTCCCATAGGGACAATGGTGACACTGCGTGGCGATCGAATGTATGAATTTCTTGATCGATTAATTGCTATTGCCTTACCACGTGTTCGAGATTTTCGGGGTGTTTCGCCAAAGGGATTTGATGGTCGTGGAAATTACACAATGGGTTTGAAGGACCAACTGATCTTTCTTGAGATTGACTATATGAAGGTCGATCAGTCTCGTGGAATGAATATTTCAGTTGTTACGACAGCGAATTCTGATGAGGAAGGACGAAGACTTTTGCAGTTGATGGGGATGCCATTCAGGGCTAATTAAGAGCATATGTCGACCATAGCGAAAAAAGTTAAAGAACTGAGATTGCCCAAGTTCAGGGTTCGTTTACGCAACCGCTGTCGGTTGTGTGGGCGTCCACGAGGTTACCTTCGAAAGTTTGCATTGTGCCGTTTGTGCTTCCGAAAGCTGGCTCTCGAGGGTGAGATCGCGGGCGTGACCAAGAGTAGTTGGTAACCCTTCGTTGGTTGAGTAGTAGAGGGTTGTGCCACGGAATTGCCAAGGACGAGTAAAGACGGAGAACTATGCCAGACCAGATTGCCGACATGCTGACGCGGATTCGTAACGCAACGTCGGGACGGCGGCCTCGTGTAGATGTGCCGCAGTCCAAACTTAAGGCCGAGATCGCAAAAATTTTGCAGAACGAAGGATACATTCAGGGTTTCAAGTTCGTAGAACTTCCGGTTGATCGGCGGGGATATCCAGACAAGATGATCCGTATTTTTCTGAAGTACGGACCTCGCGGCGAACGGGTTCTTTCGGGTCTTGAGCGGGTGAGTCGGCCTGGTAGAAGGGTGTATTGTGCTAAAGACAAACCGCCCTCGGTGTTAGCGGGCCTTGGGACAAGTATTGTGACCACCTCACATGGGGTTATGACGGGGCGCCAAGCCGCCGAAGCCGGCGTGGGAGGCGAGGTTCTTTGTAATGTTTGGTAAATTAGATTGTGAGTAATTATCGATGTCGCGTGTAGGCAAGAAGCCAATTCCTGTGCCTGATGGTGTCAAGGTCACTGTTCATGTAGGCAGTGTTGATGTTGAAGGTCCAAAGGGAAAGCTGCAACAGATGTTTCCGTCTGTAGTTCGTTTCGAATTAAGCGATGGTCAACTGCACGCTCAACTCGTTAATGAGGGCGACAAATCACTCGCAAAGTTTCATGGCTTGGCGCGTAGTCTTGTTGCAAATGCGGTTCACGGTGTTACAGAGGGATTCAAGAAAGAATTGGATATCGTTGGGATAGGTTACCGTGCGGAAGTCAAAGGCAAAACAGTCGTTTTTGCGCTGGGGTATTCACATCCTGTGGTGTTCGATATTCCATCTGGTATCGACATCACGGTTGACAAACAAACTCATATCGTCGTGCGTGGCATTGACAGGCAGCAAGTCGGTCAGGTAGCTGCTGATATTCGTTCACTTCGTAAACCCGATCCATATAAGCAGAAAGGTGTTCGGTACACGGGTGAAGTGCTTAAGAAGAAGGTTGGTAAGACCGGAGCCTAGTGAATGAAGGTCAAAACGAAGAAGGCCCGTCGGACTCGTGTTCGACTGCGGCAGCGACAACGGATTCATGGAACTGCTACGAGGCCTAGACTTTCGGTATCTCGTAGCTTGGTGCACATCTCGGCGCAGGTGATTAATGATGAGACCGGTTGCACCCTAGTTGCAGCATCTAGTTCTGAAGCGGAAGTGAAGGCGCTGTTCGAAAACGGTGCCCGTGGCGGTAATAAGGCAGGAGCGAGGGTGGTCGGAAAGGCCGTTGCGGAGCGGCTGATTAAACAAGGTGTCAAACAAGTTGTTTTTGATCGTGGTGGGTTTCTTTATCACGGCCGAGTCCGCAGCGTAGCGGAGGCGGCACGTGAAGCAGGACTGGAGTTCTGAGTATGGGCAACGGACCAGTCAAGATCGATCCGACGAATTTAGACCTCAAAGACACGGTTGTTTCGATTAATCGTGTCACAAAGGTCGTCAAGGGAGGTAAGAACCTCAGTTTTAGTGCACTAGTGGTCGTTGGGGATGGACTGGGGCATGTTGGCTATGCGGTAGGAAAAGCGAAAGAGGTTCCGTCGGCCATAAAAAAGGGGATTGAAGCGGCCAAGAAGGAATTGATCCGAGTTCCGCTCCAAGATACTACGATTCCTCATACTGTCGTTGGCAGGTTTGGTGCAGGGCGGGTGTTACTCAAGCCAGCGCCGGAAGGAACTGGGATTATTGCTGGTGGAGCTGTAAGGGCTGTTGTTGAAGCTGCCGGTATTCACAACATCTTAACGAAGTCGATAGGTTCGGATAATCCACAGAATGTGGTTCGTGCGACCTTTTCGGGTTTGGCTGAGCTGAAGGACCCAGTTCAAGTAGCACGGTTACGAGGAATCGATGTTGAGCAGATGGGCCGGTCTGTGACCAAGATAAGTCCACCCTCAACTATCGGGGATGTAGTAATCACATGACTAGGCGAGCACAGCGTAATGACGAAGCTTCTCGTGTCAAAGTGACATTAATACGAAGCCCAATCGGTTTTGATAAACGCCAAGCTCTTGTGGTTAAAGGGCTCGGGCTTCGGCGGATTGGTCACTCAGTTGACGTCGTCGATAACTCATCAGTACGAGGCATGATTCACAAGGTCAGACATCTTGTGAGGGTAGGTTGATGTCGATGAATCTTAATAATCTCTGCCCTGCCAAGGGAGCTCGAAATAAACGGAAGCGAATTGGGCGAGGGGAAGGTTCCGGGACGGGCGTCACAGCTGGACGCGGCCACAAAGGCCAGAAGTCTCGGTCTGGCTATAAAAGTAAGCGTGGTTTTGAAGGCGGCCAGATGCCTATACAGCGTCAGTTGCCGAAGCGAGGATTTCACAATCCTTTCCGTACCGAGTACGCGGTCGTCAATCTTGACACTCTTGCCGAGAGGTTTGATGACGGGGCAGAAGTCACACCAGAAATACTCCGAGAGCGAAAGATCGTTAGAAAATCTCGTGCTCCAATTAAAGTGTTGGCGCGTGGTGACATATCGAAGAAGCTGACAGTCAAAGCCCATCGATTTAGTGCCAAAGCAAACGCGGCTATTGCCGCTGCCGGCGGGGTAGCTAGTGTTCTATCAGTGCAGGCCGGGAGTCGAGTCTCTGGATGATTGATAGTCTCAAGAGTATCTTTTCGATTTCGGATCTTCGAAAGCGAGTGTTGTTCACACTCACTATTCTGGCGGTGTATCGGATTGGGAGTCATATACCTACCCCTGGTGTGAACACCGAGGCACTGGCAATTCTCGCTGAACAGGCGGCGGGCACCATGTTTGGTTTGTACGACATGTTCTCTGGTGGGAATCTATCCCAAGTCACGATCTTCGCTCTTGGGATCATGCCGTATATTAGTGCTTCAATTATTATCCAGTTACTAACCGTTGTCTGGCCGTATTTGGAAAGATTATCGAAGGAGGGAGAGCTCGGCCGAAGGAAAATAACGCAATACACGAGGTACGGCACAATCTTGTTGTGTGTGGTCCAAGCGATGGCGATTGCTCTTTTTCTGGAAAGACAAACAAATATCGCCGGCGGACTTCCACTTGTCTACAATCCTGGCTGGGCATTTCGACTTATGACCGTGCTGACTCTAACAACCGGCACGGGATTTATCATGTGGTTGGGAGAGCAGATTACCGAACGTGGTATCGGGAACGGGATGTCCTTAATAATTTTTGCAGGGATAGTCGTAAACTTGCCCGCTGCAGTTCTCACCACCTTTGACCAACTGAGAACTGGCCAGATCGGCTTGATTCGTCTCTTGTTGTTACTTCTCTTGATGGTCGCGGTGATTGCTGCCGTTGTATTTATCGAACGTGGGCAGCGTCGTGTCACGGTTCAATACGCTAAGCGTGTTGTCGGCCGTCGAATGTATGGCGGTACCAGTACTCATATTCCGCTCAAGGTAAACACTGGCGGTGTGATACCAGTAATCTTCGCTTCATCTATCATCGCGTTTCCAGCCACGATTGCGACGGCATTGCCAACTGGTGGATGGGCTCAGGCTATTACCGACCAGCTCAGGAACGGTATGCCCTTGTATTACCTTTTGTACATGTCAGGAATAGTGTTTTTTGCCTACTTCTATACCGCGATTATCTTCAATCCAGACGACGTCGCTGAGAATATGAGGAAGCATGGTGGCTTTGTACCTGGGATACGCCCGGGAAAACGAACAGCTGAGCATATCGATACGATTTTGACTCGGATTACCGTAGTTGGTTCGATCTATTTAGCGTTGGTCGCTGTACTTCCAGACTTGATGATTGTTGGGTTTCGCGCAGATGCAGTCCCGTTTTTGGGCGACCAACTTGACATGTTCTTGCCGGGGTTCATTACGGATGGATTGGGTGTGACTTTTTATTTTGGTGGTACGTCGTTGCTGATCATTGTCGGCGTTTCGATGGACACCGTACAGCAGATTGAATCGCAGTTGATTATGCGTCACTACGATGGCTTTATGAAAAAAACCCGCATCAAGGGAAGACGAGGATAAGACTGTGGAATTGAGGAGAAACAGTCATGGCCTTTAATCTCGTGATGTTCGGTCCTCCAGGGGCTGGCAAGGGCACTCAGGCCAGTCGATTGGCTGTTGAACTCGGTATTCCACAGATCTCAACAGGCGATATTCTGCGAGAGGCTGTGCAGAGTGGAACCGAACTTGGACGACAAGCCAAAGCTATTATGGATTCTGGTGAACTCGTAGGCGATCAGGTTGTGGTTGGTATTATCAGAGAACGGCTTGCCAAGAAAGATGCGGCAGACGGCTTTGTTCTAGATGGCTTTCCTCGAACAGTGTCACAGGCATCAGAGTTGGATGTCATTTTGCATGGACGAGACACTCTGGTAGTAATAGAGCTTTCGGTTCCAGACGAAGAGCTTGTCAGTCGGTTGTCCAAACGTCGGGTATGCGCAGATTGTGGCTCGATTGCTGGATTGCAGTCTGATGGGTCTACCGCATCGTCATTGACATGCAGCACGTGCGGCGGTGATCTTATCCAACGTAGCGATGATCGAGAAGAGGTGGTACGCGAACGACTTCGAGTCTATCATCAGCAGACATCGCCACTCGTCGAGTTTTATAAGTCGCGACCAAGTTTCCATAGCCTAGATGGGAACCAACCACTTGATTTTGTGACTACGGCTGTTAGAGAGGCGGTTGATACCGCTATGGGGGCCAGTGGATGATTGTCTGCAAATCGTCTGGTGAGGTGGATCGAATGCGAACCGCCAATCAATTAGTAGCAGACGTTCTGTGTGAATTGAAGACGATGGTTGAGCCTGGGGTGACGACCAATCAGTTGGATGCTGTTGCGGAAGCACGAATTTGTACCGTGGGCGCCAAACCGGCGTTTAAAGGTTATCAAGGGTATCCTTCTACAATTTGTGCATCCGTTAATGAGGCTGTTGTTCACGGTATTCCGTCTGACGAAGTGCTAAAAGATGGTGACATCATTTCGATTGATATCGGTGTTGTCTTGGACGGTTTCTATGGTGACTCGGCTGTGACGGTCGGTGTTGGAAATGTGTCCGAGCGCGCATCAAAGCTCATGACGGTGACGAGTGAAGCTCTTGAGAGAGCAATTAGTAAGGTGCAGGTGGACGGCCGGCTGTCCGATATAGGTCATGCTGTTCAGCAGCATGTCGAGGCATTTGGGTTTTCAGTGGTCAGAGAGTTCGTGGGCCATGGAATTGGCACCCAGCTTCACGAGGAACCTCAGATACCTAATTATGGTGAACCCGGTCGTGGACCACGGTTACTGGAAGGTATGGTGCTGGCTATCGAACCAATGGTAAACGAGGGCGATCCCGGTGTTCGCGTGTTAGACGATGGGTGGACGGCCGTCACACGTGACGGTAATTTATCAGCACACTTTGAGCATTCAGTAGCTGTTACGGCAGATGGTCCCGAGATCTTGAGCCGGCGTCGGGAGGATGCCACGATTGTCGTAGATGAAGAAAATATAGGCTGCTCGGTTTCTGCGACTACGGCTAGCGAAGGCTAGAGCATGATCGATAAGTTCGACTGGATAGGCCCATTATAGGTTTGCCGGCCGGGTATTGACGTGTTTTTGAGAGGTAAGAGATGAAAGTTAGGGCGTCGGTTCGTAAGTTATGTGACAAGTGCAAAATCATTCGTCGGCGCGGAGTGGTGAGGGTGCTGTGTAGCAATCCAAAGCACAAACAGCGTCAAGGTTGAGGATACCGCAATAGGTAAAGGTTATGGCACGTATAGCAGGAGTTGATCTTCCTCGAACGAAACGAATAGAAGTGGGTTTGACCTACATCTTTGGGATTGGACCCGCACGTGCGACTGGTGTGCTTGAAGCCTCAGGAGTCAATCCAGACACTCGTGTCAAGGATTTGACCGAAGACGATGTTCGTCAGATTAGTCGTGTGATTGAAGAACAGGGGCGTGTAGAAGGTGACCTCCGTAAAGAGATTTCTCTGAATGTGAAGAGATTGATGGAGATTGGTTGTTATCGTGGCCTCAGGCACCGCCGTAATCTTCCGGTTCGAGGCCAACGAACTATTACAAACGCACGAACGCGCAAGGGGCCACGAAAAGGTGCGGTCGCCAAGAAGAAGACAACTTAGCAACTAGAAATTCTGAAGAATAGAAGGTAGAACATGGCCAAGCTTGAGACCGTCGATGCCAGTCTTCCGACACCTGCGAAGCGGGGTAAGAAGAAAAGAAAGTCGTTTAAGAGACGCGGTGAGAAACGCGTAGTTCCGCACGGTGTGGTTCATATTCAAGCATCGTTTAACAACACGATCATCACAGTTACGGATGTTGAAGGTAGTGTGTTGTCTTGGTCGAGTGCAGGAGGAATCGGGTTTAAGGGCTCTCGGAAAGGGACTCCTTTTGCTGCGACTCAAGCAGCGATTAACGCGGGGCAGAGTGCGCGAGCGTTCGGTGTTAGATCTGTTGATGTTCGTGTTAAAGGTCCCGGGGCTGGCCGAGAATCCGCAATTAGAGCCCTGCAGACATCTGTGGGTTTCACGGTCAAATCGATCAGAGATGTAACGCCCATTCCGCACAATGGTTGCCGCCCTCCGAAGCGGCGGAGGGTTTGAGATGGCTCGATATGTAGGACCTGCCTGTCGGCTGTGTCGCCGAGAAGGCATGAAATTGTTTCTCAAGGGGGAGCGTTGCTACGGTGAGAAATGCGCCATAGAGAGGCGAAACGTTCCGCCTGGTCAGCATGGAAAAGGCCGAAGGGCCAGAATGGCTGGGTATGGTCTCCAACTTCGTGAAAAACAGCGTGTAAAACGAATGTATGGAGTGCTCGAAAGTCAATTTCGGAAATATTTCAAGGAGGCGGATCGGCGAAAGGGTGTTACTGGCGAGACATTGCTTCAACTGCTCGAAGGGCGGTTAGATAATGTTGTCTATCGACTTGGGTTTGCCACATCACGGCCACAGGCTCGTCAGTTGGTTCGCCACGGACATTTTACGGTCAACGGCCGCCGCGCGGACATACCCTCTTACTCGATACGGGCTGGCGATGAGGTGGCTGTTCGCAAGAACAGCGTTAAAAACCCGACGATAATTTATGCAATGGAAGAAGTGAAGGGACGGGGGATCCCAGAGTGGTTGCAGCTTGACCCTGAGAATTTGGCTGGTCGATTGACGTCAGTACCAACACGTGACCAACTAAATCTTCCGGTCCAAGAACAACTGATCGTCGAGCTATATTCGAAATGATCGGGCGTTCTCACGACCCTGAAAGGAAAGAACTCGATGTTGTGGAAAGGTTTTCAGCGACCAAAGCGGATAGATTACGAGCGTGACACACTAACGGATCGCTTCGGGCGCTTTCACGCGCAACCCTTTGAACGAGGGTTTGGAACTACGGTGGGTAACGCTCTTCGTCGCGTCCTGCTGTCTTCCATCGAAGGTGCAGCTGTCACGGCGGTAAAGATTGAAGGCGTACTACATGAATTCTCGCCAATCCAGGGAGTTGTCGAGGATGCTACGGACATCATCTTGAACCTTAAACAGGTTCCGATGAGGCTGAACGTCGATCACATGAAGACGTTGCGGCTTAAAGCCAATACAGCTGGAGAGGTTACAGCTGGAGACATCGAGACTGACGCAGATGTTGAAATTCTCGAGCCAGAAATCCATATCGCGACGATTGGCGAGGGCGGGTCACTCGACCTTCAACTTCGTGTCAACCGTGGCCGGGGGTATGTGTCTGCGGATCGAAATTTCGATGAAGACTTAGGTGTCGGTTGGATTCCTATTGACTCGGTTCATTCACCGATCAAGAAGGTTAACTACTTAGTTGAGGCCGCTCGCTTGGGGCAGACTACCGACTACGATAAGTTAACGGTCGATGTTTGGACCGATGGTGCCGTGACTGCCCGCGATGCGGTATCACTCGGTGCTAAATTGCTTCGAGATCATCTTAATATTTTTATCAATATCGATGAGCCGGTTGAACCGGAGGAGGAACCAACGGAAGATGAACCACCGGAGCTGGTGAACGAGCATCTTGACAAGAGCGTTGAAGAGCTGGAATTGTCTGTTCGCTCTTACAATTGCTTGAAGAATGCTGAAATTCGGACGATCCGTGAATTGGTACAAAAGACTGAACCTGAGATGTTGCGAACAAAGAACTTCGGTCGAAAATCTCTTAATGAAATCAAAGAGATTTTGTTTGAGATGGGCCTGCATTTAGGGATGCGGTTTGACGAACCTTCTCGCCAGACACCGGTACAGGCTGAGTAGAAGACTATGCGCCATCGAATAGCACACCGGAAGTTGGGGCGGGTAACTGAACACCGCATCGCACTTCTGCGGAACCAGGCACAGGAACTTTTTCGCCATGAACGCATTAAGACCACGCTGGCGAAGGCGAAAGAACTTCGTCCGTTTGTCGAACAGCTAATTACTGTGGCGAAGCGCGGAACTGCTGAAGGTGCTGACGGGGTTCGTGCGCTTAATGCCCGTCGACGGGTATCGCGGGATTTAGCGGACCGGGCGGTGGCTCGCAAACTATTTGACACCATTGCACCAAGGTTCGCCGACCGGCCAGGCGGCTATACGAGAATTCTAAGAGTTGGTCATCGTCAAGGTGATGCTGTAGAAGTTGCTCAGCTTGAACTGGTTGGTAGCGAGTATTCGCCTGACGTCGACACTGTTGCTCAATCTGAGACGGGCGAGAACAGTGGTGACCAGGGAGTAGGAAGTCGGCTGAGACGGGCGGCTAAGCGTATTCGAGGTGGAGCGTCCGAGAGTGACGTCTCAGATACGGAATCGAAATAGTGGTTTCGAATTACTAGTCTGAATCCTCGTCCTGTTCCTCTCCTCGTTCTGCCTTTATCTCAGCGATGATCTTTGTTTGTAGGTGTGCCGGAACCTCTTCGTAGTGTGAGAATTCCATATGGTATGAACCCCGAGCGCTCGTTGAGGAAGTTAGCTGTTGCTCGTAGGTCAACATTTCTGCCATTGGCACCTGAGCCTTGATAATAGTTGAGGTTCCGCGTGTCTCCATGCCGCCTATACGGCCTCGGCGACTGTTCAAGTCTCCCATTAAATCACCAGCGAAGTCGCTAGGGGCTCGAACCTCTACGTCCATCACCGGTTCGAGTATGGTTGGTTTGGCTCTAGACATCGCGTCACGGAACGCGAGCCGACCAGCCATCTTGAAAGACATCTCGTTTGAATCTACGGCATGGAACTGACCGTCGTAAAGGGAGACCTCGAAGTCCACCATCGGGTATCCGGCCAAGTAGCCTTTTACTCGCGCCTCCTGAATACCCTTTTCAACAGCCGGGATGAAACCTCTTGGGATCGACCCGCCATGGATGTCGTCGACAAAGTTAAAATCTTCTCCTCTGGCTAGAGGTTTCACGCGGATTCGGCAATCGCCGAACTGACCGTGTCCGCCGGATTGTTTCTTGTGTCGGCCATGTGCTTCGGTTGCTGCTGTTACAGTTTCACGATAAGGAATTCTCGGGAGATTAAGGTTAACCTCGACGCCAAATCTCCGCTTTAGTTTGGCCACCGTGACTTCAATGTGCAATTGACCTTGCCCTGAAAGTAGAAGCTGACCCGTTTGTGGATCACGAGCGTAACGAATTGTAGGGTCTTCTTCTTCAAGGCGGTGGACTGACCCTCCAATTTTCTCTTCGTCGCCCCTGTTCTTAGGCTCGATCGCGTACGACAATACCGGTTCCGCAAACTTGATTGCGGCAAACGAGTGCAGACTACCCTTTGGTGCCAATGTATCCGCTGTTTGGGTTTCTTTAAGTTTCGCAATAGCGCCTAGGTCACCACATTTAATTTCATTGACCGTTGTCTGCGTCTTGCCTTGAAGCACCGCTAGGCTTCCAAGTCGTTCTGTCGTTTCCCTATTTACGTTGTATACGGCTGTGTCAGACGCAAGGGTACCCGAGGCAACACGAAACAGGTTGATTCGACCAGCAAATGGGTCTGCTATGGTCTTCCAGACAAACGCTGTTGCCGGCGCATCATCTCCAACGTCGTAAGTTACGGGCTCACCACTCTCTGAGCCTACGGCCGGGAGAGGATGTTCATCGGGTGAGGGCACATATGCTCTAATCGTATCGAGTACAGGATGTACAGCGATATTGGTAACAGCCGATGAGCAGACCAGCGGAAAGATTCGACGATTGATAACAGCAGTTCGCAAGCCCTGCTCAAGTTCTGACTGCGTCAATGTTCCGGCTTCGAAGAAACGCTCCATTAAGGCGTCATCAGCTTCGGCTACCATCTCGATAAGCGATTCTCTCGCACTGTTCACAGCATCAGCCATGGTTTCAGGAATTTCACTTGCCGAAGGTTTTCCGTCTCCATTGTTAGAGAAGTTCATGGCTTTCATCGATACCAAATCGACCACACCTGAAAAGGACTGTTCTTCTCCAATAGGTAGCTGAATTGGAACGATTTCTCGACCACAGACCTCATGTAGCGAGGCAAGTGATCGGTCCAGACTGGCACGCTCTCGGTCGAGTCGGTTGAGCACGACAAGAAGAGGTAAGTCCATTTCTTCGGCAATGCTCCATACCTTTTCAGTCTGAACCTCGACCCCTGCGACCGCATCGATTACTAGGACTGCTGCATCCGCAACACGCATGGCAGCTCGCGTGTCGCTCATAAAATTTGCAATTCCAGGTGTGTCAATCAGATTGATTTTTACTTTGTCCCATTCCGCGAAGGCGAGGCTAGATGCCAAGGTGTGTTTTCGCTCGATCTCTTCTTCGTCGAAATCGGTGACTGTTGTACCGTCATCGACCATGCCCAGACGAGTGACCGCTCCTGCATCGAATAGCATCGCGGAGGCCAGTTGCGTTTTACCAGACCCGCTGTGGCCAACCAGTGCAACATTTCTGATGTTCGCCCCGGTATACACCTTCATGAATCGACTCCCTTCAGTTGCACTAATCCATGATCGTAGTCGACCATCACGGTTGACTCAAGTCCCGTTCACACTTTGGCGACTATTCGTAGCGAAGGGCGTCAATCGGGTCTAGGCCTGAGGCGCGAACGGCCGGAAAAAGTCCGAAAATTATCCCGACTGACGCAGAGAAACCGATGCCGATCGCAAAGGACCACCACGGAAGTGACAATGGAAAGCCAGTTGCAAAATGCACAGCTACGCCTATGCCACTTCCTAGTAAGACCCCAAGTACGCCTCCAATAGCAGTTAAGAACACGGCTTCGAGTAAGAATTGCCAGAGGATCTCTCGTCGTCTTGCTCCGATTGCTCGGCGCGTCCCGATCTCTCTCGTCCTTTCTTTGACGGAGATGGTCATGATCGCCATAACGCCGATTCCGCCTACCATCAGTGCGATCGAAGAAATGGACACGAGGGCGAGATAGGTCGCTTGGCTGATCTGGTCCCAAAGCCTAAGAATGGAGTCCTGTGTCATAAGATCGAAATCGTTGGGTTCGTCTAGACTTAGTCCGTGGCGAATACGCATGATGCTTTCGACATCACGCATGGCGTCATCCCGTTCGACGTTTTCGTTCGGAATTACGGCGAGAAGAATACTCGTAAGACTTCCTCGACGGGCTCGGGTGACACGGATACCAAACTGTTTTTGGTATGAAGTGTGCGGAATGATTGCGACGTCATCCTGCCCGACATTGAGACCACCGAGGCTGGCTCTGGGTCCGATTACACCAATAACCGTATAGGGTTGGGAATCGACGCGCACCGTTCTGCCGATCGGGTCAATGTTTGAGAACAACGCTTGAAGGGGAGTTTGTCCGATCACGATTACTCGGCGCCGTTGTCTTACTTCAGCTTCGGTGAAGAATCGGCCCATATCGACATCGAGATTATTAACATCGGCGTAGTTTTCAGTCGATCCTAGAATAGTCAGGTTCTTGGTTCGTTCGCCGTCGTAGACCAAACGAGCTTGGGTGGGTGGACCGCCTTCTCCTAAGACAACTCCGACACTATCGATTGTGGGGGCCAAACGTTCAATCGCTTCGGCATCATCCGGTGTGAGACTGGGGCGTCTCATTAATTCTGAAAAGTCATCACCCGCCGCAAGACTAATACCTGAAAACTGCGCAAGGAAAATCGTGTCGGGACCGACCGCGGAGATAGTCTCACGTAGAGATTCATCAAAACCGCGAATCATGGATGTCATTCCGACAATTGACGTGATGCCGATGACTACGCCGAGCACTGTCAACCCAGACCGCATCTTCTGAGTTCGAATCGTATCGAGGGACATCACGAAGATCTCTCGAAATAAGCCGATTTGTATGGTGCGTAGCATGTCAGGCGCGACCTAAGGCGTCGATTGGGTCAAGGGCGGCCGCCTTTGAGGCGGGGTAAATACCAAAAAAGAGGCCGACAACGGCCGTTAAGGTGATTGCCAGCACGATCGACCACACATGCACTGACGCAGGCACAGGTGCTAGACGGTCAATCATTGTGGCAGCACCTGCGCCAAGCGCTGTACCAATAATGCCACCAAGTAGTGAGAGTGCGACAGATTCGGACAGAACTTGCCACATGATGTCTACGCGCCGTGCACCTAGGGCCTTTCTAAGACCAATCTCACGGGTACGTTCTGAAACCGCCATCAACATGATGTTCATGATCACGATTCCCGCCACGACAAGCGCGAGACCAACGACTCCTACCAAGACGGCAAAAATGCCGGTGGTCGCCTGGTTGTAGAGATCGAGAGCCGTATCGGACGTAAAGATTCCAAAGTTGTTGTCTTCTCTCGTCCGAAGACGTCGCTCAATACGGAGTGCCACAATGGCGTCATCCATGGAACGGTCGATCTGGCTTGGATCCGTTGGTCGAACCATCAACGACAGCCCGGTCCGGCTGCCGAATAATCGTTGGTAGGCTCCTAATGGGACTACGATGAATTCGTCGAGAGATCGCCCAAACATTGACCCTTTCTGTTGACTAACACCGACCACTCTAAAGTGAACACCTTGGACCGTGATTGTGCGGTCTAAGGGGTTCGCATTTTCAAATAATCGATCTGCAGTGGCCCAACCCAATAGCGCGACGTTTCGCCTGTTTCTCACCTCACTACGTGTCGGTAGTCGTCCTTGTTCGGCATCAAACTCAGGAAACCGGTTAAAGTCTTCTGTTACACCTCGAATTTGCACACTCTCCAACGTATGTTCGCCAAACCGGACTTCTCCGCTTCGAGTCCCATGGGCAATGACCGCCGCAAATGCGCCATCCGATTCTTTGAGCGCCTCAAAGTCGTCAAGGTTTATTCGGGGGTTGCCACGAGCTTCTTCTCGTTCTTCTTCGCTTGTAACGATGCCAACGCGTTCGATGATAAAGGCATCGGCACCGACTTCCGTGAGAATAATATTTGTAACTTCGTCAGTAATACCTTGAATCAGTGAGACCAAGGTTACGATTGATCCCACAGCAACGATGTTTCCTAGAATCGTCAGGAAGGAACGAAGCTTGTTAGCCCAGATTGCACCGAGGGCGACCCGGATCATTTCGATGATCAGCCGTGCGCCCATTTTCTAATTCTAGAAAAGGCGACCAAGTCTGCTACCTTTTTCGCCGCCAAAGAAGAAACCAGACTGGCCTGATTCATCATCTCTGAGTCGGACTGCGCTTCCGTCGTCAAGAGTGCGCACGACGTTGAAGGGACCGGTGACAACCAGGTCTCCTTCACGGAGACCAGCTAAGGTCTCGAAGTAGCGTTCGCCAGCGATTCCTGTGACGACTGGAGTGAACTGGACGGTGTTTTCACGAAATACGAACACACCTTCAATTTCTTGGGTTACATCGATTGGTGCCGTAAGTGTGGAAGCCGAGATTCTTGGAGTGACACCGTTGGCTGCGCCACCGGGTGTAGCACGGATAATCTGTCCCTGGCTGTCGACTGTTACTTCGCGTACGGTTGTTGCTTGAATCGGCACCGATATCGCATCCGTTCGTTCCGCTGTGGTTATGTCTGCCGTACATGTGAAACCCGGTCGAACGTCTGGGACGTCCTCGTCGAGCGTTACAATCACTTTAAAATTAGTCGCTTGTGACGCATTCTGCGTACTGTCCTGAATAGGGCTGTTTCCGATTTCGGTGACCCTGCCTCGAAATATTTGGTTAGGCAACGCATCGATTTCGATTTCCGCTTGCTGACCAAGTCGGACATCCGGAATGTCAGTTTCGTCTACTTCTAGTTCGGCTTCAAGGATCCCAAAGTCCGCAATCGTCAGTAAAACGGTTCCGGGGTTGTTCATCGTCCCGACTACAACCGTCTCGCCCTCTTCTATGTTTCGGCGGGTAACAATGCCGTCAATTGGCGAAACTAGGGTAAGTTCTGACAGATCGTAGCGTGCACTGTCCAGTGTGGCTCGTTCTTGATTAACGCGTTGTTCGGCAGTCGAGACATCTACTTCTCGCGCTTCAAGTTCCGTTTCCCGCAACTGAACTTCGGAGAGAGCTTGATCAAAGATTTCACGAGAAACCAGTCGCAGATCCCATAGTTCTCGTTGCCGCTCGAGATTATCTCTGGCTAGTTCGAGGTTGACCCTGGCTGTGGTAACGGCGACCTTGGCTTGTTCTTGCGCCGACGAAGATGCTTCCAGAGATGCTTCGCCGCGTTCAACGATGGACTGTAAAGATTCCGGGTCAATCTGCAGAAGAAACTGGCCGGCGGCAACCCGGTCTCCCTCATTGACAGATAGTTGCGTCACTCGTCCCATGACGTTTGCACTGATATCAACGGTCAACTGAGGTTCAATCGTCCCTGAGGCAGACACCAAAGCTTGCAGATTTCTCCTCAATATGGGTTCAGCCTCCACCTCTGGAATTTCAGCGCTCCAAAAGGAACGGTAGCCGAAATAAATACTCCCGCCCGCGACGGTAACTAATAGTGCGATAATTAATGACTTCAGTGATTTACTCACAAATATATCCAGTTTGGATTTTACACTCCTTTGACGGTCAGTGCCCGGTAAACGTAACGTTAGTGTTAACTGTGAGTTACAAAGACAACGGTTTCTTTTCAGCTCTTGATGCTCTTAGCAGGAAAGATTATCGATTGTGACCAAATAATGCTTTTGGAGTAGTTTTCACTAACATCAAGTTTTCCGTGACTTCTTAATCTAAGTTTGTGGTTATTTCAGACTGCACTTACGGAGATATCTGATGGTGACAGAGACCTTACTCAGCGGAACCGGGTTCTCTTGACAGTGTTGGATTGGTTAAATAGCATGCGTTCCGCCGTATTTGTGGCATGCTGTGTGTTCGTTTAATTCGTAACTTCTGGAGTACAACGTGGTTGGGTTTGTTCCTGCAGAACTATTCTTCACAAAAGGAGTGGGTCAGCATCGCGAAAAGCTGACCTCGTTTGAACTTGCGTTACGAGCAGCTGGCATCGCGGCGTGTAATTTGGTTCGTGTTTCGAGCATCTTTCCCCCAGGTTGTAAGATCCTGTCTAGGACAGAGGGTGTTCGTCGATTGCAGCCGGGTCAAGTTACGTTCGTCGTCATGTCTGAGACTGCGACCCGTGAGCCTCACCGTTTAATTGCGGCCACCGTTGGCGTTGCCATTCCTCGTGACAAGAAACTGTTTGGCTATTTATCGGAGCATCACAGTTTTGGCGAGAATGAGAAGACGGCCGGCGACTATGCAGAGGATTTGGCAGCCGAGATGTTGGCGACGACTTTGGGCCTTGACTTCGATCCTGACAAGAGTTGGGACGAGAAGAGAGAAGTTTACCGACTATCAAATAAGATCGTACGCACGCAAAATGTGACTCAGACCGCGGTGGGTAGTAACAAGGGCCTATGGACAACTGTAATTGCCGCCGCGGTAATAGTCGGTTAGTCCTACGTTCTTTCTCAAACGACCTAGTGCAAACCCGACTTGCTGTCATTGTTCTCTTAGTCGGCTCGATATCGACGGTTCCCGTGGCAGCTCAAGAATGGGAATCGCTCGGCACTCGGGCACTGGGGCTGGCTGGTGCCTTTGTTGCTGTTGCTGATGATGCGACCGCTGCCTATTGGAATCCTGCAGGTCTGTCCACAGGATCAGTATTCAGTCTTTTGTTTGATCACGCTGTTACAGAAACTCTCACCGACCGGTCCAGAGTAGCTTCACCTGGAACTGCTAGGGCAGGAACGATCATCGGTATGTCAACGAATACAACGGCTTTGTCATATTATCGGTTGGTCATTGACCAGGTTGAGGATTACCAATTGGGTAGAGGCACTGGTTCTGAAACCAGTAAAGAACGTGACTCACGACAAAGAACTCTTCGCTCTCTTGTTACCCATAACTTAGCTTTGACTCGCGCGACATTTTTTGGCTCTGGCTTCAGTGTCGGTTCTACTGTTCGCTATGTCAGGAGCTCAGTGGGAGTCAATGTACTAGGGACTAATATTCCGACTGCACGAGCTCTACATCAGACTATAGGACAAGGAACACACAGCCAAAATCATTACGACTTAGATGTTGGTTTGAAGACTGGCGGACCAAAGTTTCAGCTTGGGTTGGTCGCCAGAAACTTACGGAATCCTCGTCTCGGTGTGCCTGGTGAGTCCGCGTTTCGGTTAGGCCGGCAGGTTAGGACAGGTCTAGCGGTTCGTCCTGCCGGAGGATTGTTAGTGACGGCAGATGTCGATTTAAGTCCTCTTTCAGCTTTTGGTGGTGATCTTAGAAATATGGCTGTTGGTGCCGAGAAGCGGTTTGGGACGTGGCTGGCGGTTCGAGGTGGTGCGCGTATCAACGTAGACGACGTTTGGACGAATCCAGCAACTGTAGTGGCGTTTGGATTTAGTATGGCACTAACTACTGGAATATTTGTTGATGGGCAATGGACGCGAGGCCGAGCCGGAACTGAAAATGGATGGAGTGCAGCCGGACGATTCAGTTACTGAATTTATGTCTTGGACGTGTTATCTATTCGTGACTGAAGGGTGCCAGGCCCGAATTTATCGTCACAGCATTTGCTCGTAGGCTGTGTGAAGGAGAGCTAATATATGAGAATACGGAGCCGAGTCGACGGGTTTACCCTTATCGAGTTATTGATCGTTGTGGCGATCATTTCAATAATTGCCGCGTTTGCCGTACCCAATCTGCTCAGGGCACGTATAACCGGCATTGAAGCGTCTGCTATTCAGTCTCTGAGGGCTATTAATAGCGCTCAGTCCCTGTACGCAGCTAGTTGTGGGAATGGATTCTTTGCTCCAACGCTGACTGATTTGGCAGCATCACCCGCCCGAGGAGGTGATGGCTTTATTGGTCCAGACCTCGGCAGAGACCCTTCACTTAAGAGTGGCTACATTGTGACTATGACTGGTGGTACCCCTGTGAACGGAGCACCTTCGTCATGTAACGGTATTACTGTTGTATCAACCTATTTTGTTAGTGCCGATCCCTCAATTGAAGATGGCGCGCGTCATTTTGGGACCAACCAGAGCGGCACGATATTTCAGGCCAACGATTCTGTTAGGGTTACCCAGACTGGAGTTCCGAACGGCGCTGCACCGATTCAATAGTGCTGCAATGCAAAACTGGTAAGACGCTCACCCGCGAGGTGGTATTCGATTTCTTTGTTCTCTATGTTTTTGAACCGGCGATATTACGAAGACTTGGCCAAATTATGACAGCCCTATCGATATGTGCATGGACCGCAATCAATGAATAGATCTTTACGAGGGTGGGTCACGTTCCTGGCTCTGATCGGCGTGGCCGCTGCGACAAGTTCAACTTATATCCACCTGCAATTGGTTGTGAATCCTACTTATTCAAGTTTCTGCGACGTGAATCAAACCGTAAGTTGCTCACAGCTTTATCAAAGTCGCTACGGCACTGTGTTAGGTATACCGGTTGCACTGGCTGGTGTGTTTTGGTTCGGTGTGGTGTTGCTCCTGGTGTTTGCTGACGTTAGAGGTCCGGTCAGTTCCCGACAAAACATAGCTAGTTACTTTCTTGTTTGGACGACTGTTGGACTCTCGGTTGCGATGTACATGGCGTATGCCTCGATTTTTGTTTTGGGGGCGTTTTGTATCCTTTGTGGTGTTGTTTATATCGCAGTTGGCGGTATCTTCTTGATGACTGGAGCAGAGGCAGCGACGCCTCTGCGTCGACTTCCCTCAGCTTTGGCTGGCGACTTAGGAGTGCTCGTTCGTCGACCAGTTGGACTTACCTTGGCCTTATTGTTCACGGCGGCTTCGATGGTTTCCGTGGTCTCGTTTTCCGAAGCGAATTGGAGTATACCGACTGAGAATTTAACGACAGCTTCAGAGAGGCAGTTATCGCCTGCTGATGAAGAGTCGGACTTCGAACGCTTTTGGAGTAACCAACCTAGGTTGGATTCTCTGATGACCGATGTTGAAGCGCCTGTTGTAGTCGTGAAGTTTAATGATTACCAGTGTCCGGCGTGTGCGCAGACTCATATGGTTTATGACCCTATCTTTACTAAATATGAAACGAGTCACCCTGGTAGTGTGCGCCTAGTGACAAGAGATTTTCCACTTGATTCTAGCTGCAACGGTGCATCGCCGAATGGGCAGCACGAGGCGGCTTGCGACGCGGCCATTGCGGTTCGGTATGCGCGAGGTGTCGGCGCGATCGAGGCTAGGCGTATGGAGGAATGGTTGTATGGCAACCAGGCGGAGATGGATCGAAATACAATCGCGACCGCGCTGGCTGAAATTACTGGGATTGGTGCAGCCGACATCGATTTTCGCCGGAGTGATTTGATCGACGCACTGCAATTAGATATCGCTGCTGGTGCTTCACTGCCTGTCGAGGCTACGCCCACATTTATTATTAATGGTGTGGTCATAAAAGGTGGTTTAGCACCGCAATTTTTTGATCGAGCGATCGGTTTTGAGCTCGACGAAGCGACTATCCACCGGTGACATCTCACCAGCGATGTCAATGTCTTGTTTTCGGCGTTAGAAGAGTGCGGCAATTAGGCAAACTGGATTTGTTCTGGTGACGGACTGATCGGCCGACAGGTATTCTGTGAATCACGGTTTTCATTGGTGAATCTGTCGAGTTATTCAATCTATCGCAGTGATCTCATAATCACATGGCAGATGTTTTTGAGGTTTCTTTACTACTACTGTTTGGACTGGCTATTGGAAGTTTTCTTAATGTCTGTATTGTTCGACTACAGACAGGGCAATCGGTTGTAAGGCCTGCTTCCTACTGTAGGGCATGTAAACGTAACCTTCTGTGGTTCGAGAATGTTCCGGTAGTCAGTTGGTTATTTCTCCGTGGCCGTTGCCGTACCTGCCTTGTTCCAATTTCTCTATTGTTTCCTCTAGTTGAATTGGTTACTCCTTTAATATTTGTCCTGCAATATTGGTACTTGGGGTGGAGTGCATTGCTCTTTGTTCGCCTTATTTTTAGCAGTGCGATGGTGGTACTGTTCGTTATTGATTTACAGTCGCGAGTTCTTCCAAACATCATTACCCTGCCAGGAATCGTGGTCGGTTTGTTAGCGGCTTTTGCTCTTGATCTCGGTTGGGAGTCATCCATTCTTGGTGTTTTGCTAGGCGGTGGTGGGCTTCTGTTGGTTGCCGAAACCTATCATAGACTGCGACAAGAACAGGGTGTGGGCATGGGGGATGTAAAAATGCTGGCTATGATTGGAGCATTCTTGGGGTGGCCACTCATGTTCACGACTCTATTGGTAGCGTCATTGTTGGGCTCCGTTGTGGGTATTGCAATCATTGTCTCTGGACATGGTGACAGTAAATATGCGTTGCCCTTCGGATCATTCATGGCGTTTAGTGCCGTTGTGATCTCCACGGCAAATATATCTGTCTTTCAGTGAGAGTCAGCGCAGCACGGTCATCTGTCAGCCTTTGAGTGAAGAGCTTTGACGACTGGGATACGACTCTTGACTTAACATCTGTTGGTGCGTAAGTTTTCTTGCTTGATGGAAGTCAGGTTTTTTGATGTATGCCAATTGTCCTAAGGCTGCGAATGATTTCCCGGTCCGTGACGTCTCCAACAATCTTCGTTTTGCCGACTGCCGTCGGCAAAACCATATGAAGTCGACCTTTGATCACTTTCTTGTCTCGATGGACCGCTGTCAGGATTGCTGACGTAGACAAGTCACTAACCTGTGGTAGAGGCCCCAACTTACCAATTAGGTTCGCTAAGGCTGCTTCGTTAGAAGGCGAGAACATTTTTCGCCGAACTGCAATGTGAGCGGCTACCAACATTCCGTATGCCACCGCTTCTCCATGGCGGAAACGTCTGTAGTGCGTAACAGCTTCTATGGCATGTCCCACAGTGTGACCAAAGTTGAGGGTGCGTCGAAGTCCGCTTTCTCGCTCGTCCTTCGATACAATCGTTGCTTTAATTTGGCAGGCTTCGCCAATAATCGGGATTAGCACGGCTGGTTTGTGCGCGAAGATCTCCGTGAGATTTGAGTTAATCCGATCAAAGAGTCTTCGACTAGCAATAATTCCATATTTAACGACTTCGTAAAGACCAGAGCGGAATTCCCGTCGCGGCAGTGTAGCCAGGAGTTTGGGGTCTGCCACAACGACGATCGGTTGGTGAAAGGCTCCGATCAGGTTCTTGCCGAGAGAATGGTTGACGCCAACTTTTCCGCCTATGGAGCTGTCTACCTGTGCCAGCAACGTGGTCGGGACATGAACCAATTGAACGCCGCGCAAGAATGTTGAGGCCGCGAAACCGACTACGTCACCGATTACGCCACCACCTACAGCCACAATGGTGATGGAGCGGTCAGCTCCGGATTGGATTAGCGGTTCGTAAAGGCTAGAGACGGTTCGGATTGTCTTGGATCGTTCACCATCAGGGATCAGGATAACTTCTGAGTCTTTGAGTGCAGATTGAATCGCCCTGCCGTGTAATTTCCATATTGCAGGGCTCGATATGACAAAAAACTTGCCATTGCCACCAGCGTTTTTAATCAAAATACGAAGGCGACGAATGGTACCAACGCCCACATGTACCTGATACGCTCGCGAAGCAGTAGGGACGTCAATCTTAACGGTGGAAGTCATGGTAGGAATAAATCCCTTAATGGGCTGTTAGGATACCGTAAACAAGGGCGGAGTGATCTATAGGAACGGAGATGGAGTGAACAATCTGGACACTGACTTTCTAATTGTCGGTAGTGGCATCGCTGCCTTACGCGCTGCACTAGAACTAGCGAATGTAGGCACGGTTCTGATTCTGACAAAGGCCAGTTTCATGGAGGGAAGCACCATCTACGCTCAAGGTGGTATCGCGGCGGCGATTGGCGAGGGCGATTCCGCAGAGATTCATGCTGCTGATACCTTGGCCGCTGGTGCCGGTTTGTGTCGTGAGGAAGCAGTCCATCTATTGACTGACCATGGTGCTTCCGATGTTCAGGAATTAATTGATTGGGGCGCCAGGTTCGATCGAAATGAAGATGGTGTTCTTTCGCTGGCACAAGAAGGTGCACACACGATACGGCGTGTGCTACATGCTCGCGATGCCACCGGCCGTGAGATATGCAGGGTGTTGTGGAAGAAGGTCAGTCGTGACGAGCGTATTTCAGTGATTGAACATGCACTTGTGTTAGATGTGGTTGTTGACGAGGGGCGTTGTGTAGCTGCGAGGTTTGCAGATAAGAAAGGTCGAGTATTAACAGCACATTCATCCGCGACTTTGTTGGCCACAGGTGGAGCGGGACAACTGTATCGTGACACTACGAATCCGCCGGTTGCTACTGGTGATGGTGTGGCGATTGCCTATCGTGCGGGTGCTCGCGTGATAGACCTTGAATTTGTTCAATTTCATCCGACGGCATTGTCTCTTGCGGGGCATCCAAGATTCTTGCTGTCTGAGGCTCTACGTGGTGAAGGCGCCAAGTTGATTAATGAGTCAGGCGAAGCATTCATGCCGAGTGTTGACCCCGCTGGAGATCTCGCGCCACGTGACCGCGTAGCACGCGCTATTACCAAGGAGGTCAAACGAACAGGCAGCCCGGTCTATTTGACGCTTGATGCCTTGCCAGAGGAATTTGTCAGAAAACGGTTCCCACTCATTACTGCAGCCTGTCAGTCTGTTGGCCTTGATTTGGCGCGAGACCGCATTCCTGTAGGTCCTGCAGCCCACTACGTAATGGGTGGCGTTGAAACGGACCTTGATGGACAGACATCACTGCCGGGGTTGTTTGCGGCTGGAGAGGTTGCTTGCACAGGTGTTCATGGTGCTAACCGGTTGGCTAGCAACTCGTTGCTTGAGGGACTGGTGTTTGGTGCTTTGGCCGGCAGGGCTATGGCACAGGTGTCTCGGGTGTCACCTACCCGGTTGGCCTTACGTAACTTTGAAGATAATGTGCAATCAGTGGTTGGCGATGCCAAATTGCCGACTGTTAAAGAGGTTCAAGACGTGATGTGGCGGTATGTGGGCTTGTTTCGAGATCGTGATGGATTGGGCAAGGCTGTTTCGATTTTGAACCGTTGGACTGAAGTGCTTCCAAAGAATTGCAGTGACGAAGGTACTTCCAGGATCATTAGCCTTATCACTACGGGAAGGCTTGTCGCTAATGCTGCTCTGCGTCGTCAGGAGAGTCGGGGTGCTCACTACCGATCAGATTTTCCAAGTCGGAACGATATAGACTGGTCACGGCATATTGGAGAATCAAGACATGATGATCTTAAATGGTAGTCGAGGATAAGTAAGATGTCGGCTAAACGAGACACATTTGTCACCGAGATAACGCCTCGCTCTGAGGATTTCTCGAAATGGTACACCGATGTAATTCGACGTGCAGAATTAGCGGACTACTCACCGGTCAAAGGTAGCATGGTTATACGTCCGTATGGTTACGCGATTTGGGAACTTATGCAGGCTTCGTTGGATGCGAAATTGAAGGCAACTGGTCACGTCAACGCTTATTTTCCTTTGTTTATTCCAGAATCCTTGCTGCGCAAGGAAGCTGAGCATGTTGAGGGGTTTGCACCTCAGGTGGCTTGGGTCACGCGTGGGGGCGATGAAGATCTTGAAGAACGACTGATCGTTCGTCCGACATCGGAAGCCATTATTGGGACCATGTACGCAAAATGGATCAAGTCTTGGCGCGATCTTCCTGTGTTAATTAATCAATGGGCAAATGTTGTTCGGTGGGAGAAGGTCACCAGGTTATTTCTACGAACGACTGAGTTCTTATGGCAAGAGGGTCACACTGCTCATGAAACTGAAAGTGAGGCTGAGGAAGAAGCTCTCCGAATGCTTGGTGTTTACAAAGAATTTGTCGAGAACGATTTAGCGATGCCTGTGCTCGACGGCCGAAAGTCTGAAAGCGAGAAGTTTGCGGGTGCCCAGTATACGTACTCGATTGAAGCTTTAATGGGAGACGGACGTGCTTTGCAGGCGGGCACGTCCCATATGCTCGGGCAGAATTTCTCAAAGGTGTTTGATATCAAGTTTCAGGCCCGTGACAAGTCTGTGCAGTTTGTTTGGCAGACATCATGGGGCATGACTACTCGCTTAATTGGAGGAGTGATCATGGTTCATGGTGATGACAGCGGTTTGATTTTACCGCCGAGAATAGCACCGTATCAGGTTGTGATTGTACCCATACCAAGAGGTAATTGGCAGGAAACAGTGCTTCCTAAGGCCCGGGAAATTACTGATGGGCTAATGACTGATGGAATTCGTGTTCGATTGGACGACCGAGATGTTTATACGCCTGGCTGGAAGTTTTCTGAATGGGAGATGCGTGGCGTGCCGATTCGGATAGAGATTGGCCCGCGGGATCTTGAGAACTCACAGGTGGTCATGGTTCGCCGTGATACTAGAGAAAAACTTGTTGTTCCAATGGATGGATTGAGACTCAATGTTCACGAACTCTTGAAGACTATTCAGGCAGAACTATTTAAACGTGCACAATCGTTTCGGGACGATCACACGACGCAAACTTCGTGCCGAGAGGATTTTGACGCACTCTTTAAGACGCGTCCTGGTTTTGTCATCGCACCATGGTGTGGTCAGGAGAAATGTGAGGCGTCTATTAAGACAGCTACCCAAGCCACCATCCGCAATCTTCCACTTGAGCCGCTTCCTCCGTCCGGCGACTGTATCGAGTGTGGCCAACCTGCTCAGACCGACGCATATTTTGCAAAGTCGTACTAGCTATGGGTTGAAAAATGTTGAGACCTACTGCAGTGTTATGGTTAGAGCTGCGCGGCGATTTAGGCGGCGAGTTTCTTCCCTTGTGTTGTCGTGTTGTGGGCGTTCCTCGCCGTAACTCTGTGTTTGCAGGCGTGAGCTGCTAATGCCTCGGCTGGTTAGATATTCTTCAACTGAGTTTGAACGCCTTTCACTGAGGGCTAAGTTGTATTCGGCGGTTCCAATGTTACAGGTGTGGCCATCGATCTGAATTCTCAAATTCGGATCGTCTTGCATTGCAGATACTACTTCGTCAAGTACGCGCGAAGCTTCGACACGAAGGGTATAACGGTCAAAATCAAAGTGGACATCTTCAAAGACGTACTCACGTGCTGGCGCTGGCGGAGGTTCGGTGACGTCTATCGTTATGGTGTCTGAAGCCGTTCCACCATAGCCATCCTCAACAGTTACGGTGATAGGAACACGGGTGGCGTCACTTGGTGCTTGCCACTGTTGGGTTGAACGATTAACGTCACCTTGGAACTCACCCGCTGGGGCGCTCCATCGGTATTCAAGTGCATCTCCATCTGGGTCGCTAGCATTCGCACGTAACTGCGATTCTTCGCCTACCATCAACTCACAGGGATTGCAGTTCAGCATCACTTGTGGACCGCGATTCTCAGGTGCAGGGGTAGGTGGTGGCGGAGGAACATAGACCTTTACACCAGGGTGATACCCGATTCTAACGAGCAGACCAAGACGGTCTCCAGTCTTACCACGTCGCCCGGCTATTTCACGGTTATCATGTACAAGTGAGAAATTTAAGCCTGCACCCACATACAAACCGCTTGAGGCTTCCCATTGAAGTCCAAATGTGAGGTCGATTGGATTCTTTAGGGAAGACGTAAGGGGTGATTGACTACCGTCCGGCCCTACGAGCGGTACTTCTAAGGTCAAGGTATCCTGTGTCAGGAATTCGCCACTGATTTCCCCGAAAAGCCTAACTGTATTGGCTACCGGTAATCCAGTTCCTAGACCCCATCGGATGCTGTCTGGAAGGTCCATACCAGACGGGTCGCCACGAACCTCATATCCTCCGTACGCTGCGATTTCAGCGGCGTCTAACGACTTACTGAGGACGAGGTCAAAGGCAACGTCAGACTTGCCAGATGTGTTACCAGTCTGTTTGTTGCCGGTTGGTATTTTAACTAATCCGCGCAGAGCCACGGCTAACGGACTCTGATTGCTTTCTGAAATTAGATTAACCTTTCCGCCGAGAACCAGATCGCCGGATTTGTTGCCAGTGTACTGGTCGTTGACCAATGGCACTTGATAGGTTGGTCCACCTATGGATGGATTGGATGAATCAAAAAGTGGGCGAGCATCACGGTCAACTCGAGTTAACACACGAAACGAACCAAAGAGTTCAACCCGATTGGCAATGCCCACAGCAAATGTAGCAGGGTTGTGTTCAATGTCTGTTATACCTTCTTGGCGGTCGAAGTTCGCACGTTGTGCACTGAGTGAAAATTGTCCGTGAGGCAGAATTTCGGCGGTTGGAACAAACCACAGACCGGTGTCACCAAGAAAGGTCGCCCCTGATGGACGTGTATCGCCTGTCGCGTTCTCTTGGGCGGTAGCTGGAGACGGTAGTACGATACTTGCTGCTACAACAATTACGATGCGCCACATCATCTTCATCTTTAAACTGCACTTCCTATTGACAAGCAGCTCAATGGTTCCACGTTGGTAACAACAAGGGAAGACTAGTAGCCTTGGTTCCTCAAAATAGTATTGCCTTGCACAAGTGAAGTCAACGAGAGGGTGGTCTAAGGGGGCTGTTTTCCTAATTCATTTTTAAGACTGACCGTGGTTACTTAGGAATCAGACTTCGTTCTCGTGCCGAACAGCCAAGCAATTCCGATGCTCAGCCCGTAGAGTAATATCATAGGCATCGCCATCAGGGTTAATGTAACCGGGTCTCCGGTTGGAGTCAGAATTGCTGCAAAAATAAAGATCAATAGGATTGCGTATTTGACGTTAGTTATTAAGAACCCCGCCGTCAGCACCCCGATTCGCGCCAGAAAGAAGACCATCGTTGGCATTTGAAACACTGCGCCGCAGGCCAGCAGAAGTTTGACATACAAACTGAACGCTGGCTGGATACGCGGCATAAATTCCATGTAGTCCGATGCGAACCCTGCGAAGAAGCTCCAAGCAACTGGAAACAGGATGAAGTGCGAGAAGAGAGCTCCGCCCACAAAAAACAAGGTGGCAAAGAATACAAAAGGAATTGCGAACTTTTTTTCGTGGGCGTAGAGGCCTGGTGCTACAAATAGCCACATTTGTTGGAGGACTATCGGTATCGCTAGTATGAGGCCTGCCAATGCTGCAACTTTGATATAGAGAAAAAATGCTTCTGTCGGCTCTGTGTAGACGAGCTGCCCGCCATCGGGAAGGATCTCTTGCAGCGGTCGCATAATGAAATCGAAAATTGGTGTGATAAAGCTAAAACAAATTATGAATCCCCCTAGCAAGGCGAACGCCGTAACGCTCAGTCGTTTTCTCAGTTCGTCTAGGTGGTCCAAGAACGACATCTTCCCGGTATCAGAATCAGCAACATCATCTAGTTGTTCCTCGTCTGGCTCTGAAGAGTTAGGGAAGGGAGCTAACGCCATAAAGGATCTCCCGCACAGGGCCCAAATTGACCCAATAACGTTGAATCTTGCTGATCGAGAAAACTAGCTGCTCTCAGGTGTCTGCTCTTGGGACTTCGGATGGGTTGTCTGACTTTGGCTAGGTTCGGTTTTTTCAACCCGAATCTCTTCATCTAAGGTACTGCGTAACTCGTTGGATGCCCGTTTGAATTCGGACAAACTTCGGCCCATCGACCGACCGAGTTCAGGAAGTTTTCTTGGACCAAAGATTATCAGAGCTATGACAAAGATAATCATCAGCTCGGGCATACCTATTGAGCCGAACATAGTAGCTCTCCTTAAACCTGCTTCACGTGATAGTAGGCCTACGGGCATTATAGAAATGTGACTACTTTCGGTCAAGCGTTAGTGTGCTGTCGGATGACCAGAAGTTATTGCTGCGCTGAGGCTTATCTTCTGATAGCATGCCTTAATGCTTCGCGTTAATTCAGTGACTCTTGCGACAGGAGCCGTAGTCCTATCAGGCCTGATCGGTGGGGTTTTCGGTGGCCGCCTTTTAGCGACTCAGGAGAAAGGTATTCCAGAACATTACGAAGCCTTTGCGTCGGCGTTGTCTGCCGTTGAGGAGCATTATGTGGGCGAAGTCGATACCGAACGACTGGTGTATCAGTCTATCGGTGGAATGCTTCAGACATTGGATCCCCATTCAAATTTTATGGATCCGAGGTCGTACGCCCAATTGCGGGAGCGTCAGGAGGGGCGGTACTACGGTCTTGGTATTACGATCAATGTGATTGATGGCGGTATCACCGTGATGAGTATCTTTGAAGGATCGCCAGCATTTCGAAAGGGACTTCGCCGAGGGGATGTTATTGCTGAGATTAGTGGCGAAGACGCCACTGATATGACTAGCGACGAAGCGGTCAGTTTGTTGCGGGGGCCACGAGGCAGTTCCGTGAATATTGCTATTCGCCGGGCTGGCTATGAGGAACTTATAGATCTTTCAGTTGAGCGGGATGAGATAACGATTAGGTCGATTCAAGGCGCTTTTATGGTGGACGAACAGACCGGTTATGTTCGTCTCCGTGATTTTTCTGAGACAACAGGTGAAGAACTTGAACAGAAGTTGTCTGAATTAGACGAACTTGGCATGCAGAGACTAGTACTCGATCTTCGTGATAATCCAGGAGGGCCACTTGATCAGGCCATACGAGTCTCTAATGCATTTCTGCCTCGTGATGATCTCATTGTATATACGCGGGGTCGCGTGAATAATTCAGACCAGGATTACCACGCGCGCCAGGAGAGTGCGTTTACTGAACTACCGCTGGTCGTCTTGGTGAATAGGAATAGCGCGAGTGCTTCAGAAATCGTGGCCGGTGCGATTCAAGATCACGATCGTGGTTTGATTGTGGGTGAAACGACCTTTGGAAAAGCCTTAGTGCAGTCCATTTACCGAGTGAGTCACGGTGCTGGCCTTGCGTTGACAACGGCCCGTTATTACACGCCCAGTGGTCGCATGATTCAGAGGCCTTGGGATGGGGCTTTTGACGAATATCTCACATATTCGTTACGTGATCAGCAGCCTCGTCCACATTTGCCGTCTGATCGAAAGTATACCGACAGCGGACGTGAGGTTTACAGCGGTGGTGGAGTTGAGCCAGATTATCGAATAGCGGGACCGATTCAGGGCTTCGACCCGTCTAGGCTTGGTCGTCTTCTTGCTGGCCGGCAGGAATTTGCTAGTTTTGCGGAACGGTTTTCAGCCGTTGGAGATACAAGGATCAGGGAAGAGAGTACAGGTCGAGAGTATGTCGATCGGGGCTTCACCGTCGATGAAGGCATGCTCGATTCTTTCAAACAGCATGTGCGTAGTCGTGGGCTGACTGTCGATGAAGATATGTTTTTAGCTGACCTCGATTTTATCCGTGCGATGATTCATCTTGAGATTGATATCGCGGTTTTCAATCTGGACGAGGCGCGACGAAACTTGTTCGATACAGATCCTCAAGCCCAGTATGGGATGACTTTGTTTGAAGAAGCTGAACGGTTTCTCCAGGTAGAAAACCAACCCTCACTTGTTGCGCAGCAGTAGTCTGCCTTGTTACACTGGCCTTGGTCCATCGGGGCAGCCTGTTGATTAACTCGAACGGGTGATGGGGTTTTGGCCCGGTAACACACACGGGCGTTTTGAGGCACGGCTGAAGCAAAACTACGAGAACTTTGTCGGGGCGTTCCCAGCCGCTCGGCAGGCAGTGAAACAAGATGCCTGCTTGGAGCGGTTTTTTCTTGTACAGGACAAGAGTTAACTAATAGAGATCCAATGCGTCTGAATCATATTGAGATATCAGGTTTTAAAAGCTTTCCAGAGCGTTCTGAGCTAGCCTTCGATGGAGGTGTGACCGCGATCGTAGGTCCGAATGGGTGCGGTAAAAGTAACCTCATCGACGCGATCTCTTGGGTCCTAGGGGAACAGAGTGCCCGTAGTCTTCGCGGCGAACGCATGGAAGACATTATTTTCAGCGGCAGCGATGGCAGACGTCCAACCGCTACAGCCGAAGTCCGCCTGCAACTTTCGCAAGTCACTGACGCGTTGGCTGGGCTCACCGAAACCTTGAAGATGGAACCTCAAAATGGAAACGGCCATTTAGTTTCTGCTGAAATTGCCGGCCTCCATAACGGTGAGGACCATGCGGAGTCTAACCGTGGTGACGCTGAGCAAGGGGAACGAGACATCATCGTTAGTGGGTGCGATGAAACCATGGCGACAGTCCTAAAAGATGTAGAAGTAGGACGTCGTCTATTTCGCTCTGGAGAGAGTGAATATCTTATAGATGGACACGTTTGTCGACTAAGGGATATTCAGGATCTCCTCATGGATTCTGGTGTTGGAGTTAAGGCTTACGCGGTCATTGAGCAAGGTAAGATTGGGCAAATCCTCAGCGCTCGACCGATGGAGCGACGGCAATTGTTGGAAGAGGCTGCAGGTGTAACTAAGTATAAGACCCGAAGACGTTCAGCTGAATTAAAGCTCGAAGCGGCTCAGAAGAATCTTACTCGCGTTGACGACATTGTTTTTGAAGTTGAGAAGCAGCGTAGTGCTCTAAAGCGTCAGGCTGCAAAAGCGCGACGTTATAGGAGGTTACGGGAGACTCTAAGACGCTGGGAGAAGATACAGTTCGCTCAGAAAAACGTTTCGTTCACTCATGCTATTGAGAGTGCGCGTCAGCGTTTAGATACAGTTCGTCAACGTGAAGAAAGTTCGAAGAGAGAACTGAAGGCAATCGAAGACAAGCATGAACACCTGCAGGTCGACCTGACACAGGCTGACCACAGTGTGGCGCAAGCCCGTGACGCTGCGCATGCGCAGGAATTGGAATTAGGACGGCGTAAACAACAGATTGAGTCTGATAAAAGTCAGGTGTCGTCATTGGCTAATTCCGTCGTTTTGGGCAAGGAAGATTTGCGCCAACTTGACAAACGGAATACACCACTCCAAGAAGAATTTGCGAAGCAGTGGCTTGCTGCCGATGAATGCGATGCTGCGAGGAATACTGCAGCAACAGATTTAGAGAAATTGGAAGCTTCTTATGCGGAAGCTTTGAAGATCATCGAGGGCCTCGAGAGTGATGTTGAGGCGTCACGCAGTGAAGTGTTTGCCGCGGTTAATTCTGCTACCACTCTGCGACATGTAGTTGAAAATTCATCGTTGAGTCGCAGTCGTCTTGCCGACGAACTTGCTAAATTAGAGAGGGAACTTTCCGATTTCGTTACCGAGTTAGAAGCGGCTACTTCGACCCGAACTCGTGCTGGTAATTCGACTGCTCAGGTTAAAAGTAGTCTGGAAGCAATAAGACAAAACCGCGGGGTCAGAGAAGCCGAGTTGGTTGCAGTTCGTTCTGAGGTTGAATCTGGAAACCACCGTGTACGGTTGGGCGAACAGTCATTGGCTTCTCTGCTAGCTCGGCTTCGTTCTATTGAAGAATTGGTGGCTGCGCGGGAAGGATACAGTGATGGTGCTCGGCTGGTCCTTTCTTTGTCCAAAAGTGAGGTGCAGCATTTTGGCTCTATTGCTGATCATCTTGAAGTTGACCATGGGTATGAGCGCGCGGTTGAAGCGAGTCTAGATGAGTTAATTCAGTATGTCATTGTGCCATCAGCCAATGAGGTTAAGAAAGGACTGGAGTTTGTCCAAAACAGGAACGTAGGTCGCTGTGGCTTCGTGGTGGCCGACGCGATAGAACAGGTCTTACCAGACAAACGAAAACCATATAGTGCGCTGCTACCTCTAATTGACGTTGTAAAAGTTGACGGTATTGCAAAGCAGGCGATTCGCGGGTTATTTGTTAACCGCTGGCTTGCGCCGTCATTTGCTGAGGCAGCAGAGGCAGCGAAGATTACTACCGATTCCATTTCGACACCGGATGGCACGGTGTTTTGTGGCTCGTCTATCATCCGCTGGGGTGGCAAGACGGAGGTGCGCGGGATCCTCGCGACAAAGGGTGAAATTCGCGACCTGCAATCTAAGATCGAAATTCAAGAGGACACCTTAACTCGTCTTCGGGATGATTTGACCCGACAGTCTGGGCGAGCGACGGCAGCAGAGGCGGACCTTAAGGCTCTCGAAAAAGAAGAGCACATTACAGAGAAGGAACTATTAGAACTTGAACTTGGTTTAAAGCGTGTGGGTGAGGAGTTGATCCGGTTACATCAAAAGCAGTCCGTTCTTAAGACTGAACGGCGAAAAGCTAAGGAAGAATTTGACAATCTTGAAGCCCGTGAGTCAGAAGCGAATCAAGCGATTATCAAACTTGAAAGTGAACAACGTGTGGCTGATGAACGTTTTATGTCAAGCCAACGGGATCTCATGGAGGCTCGCGAGGCGGTTGAATTACGTGGCCACAAGTTGACTGAAGCTAAGGCAGAATATGCGGCATTGGTCGAGCGTGCCGCCGCATTTAACTCTGATGTCAAGCGTATCGATGATGCACTGGTCGAACTTTCTGAGCGTTTAGTAAGTGAACAAGAAGCGATCGAACGTAAGTCTGAACGTCACGGAATCTTGTCAGCGGAGATTGTTACGTCGCAGGCCGCGCTACAGACTGGCGTTGAGCAGTTCGAGCTACTGCAAAAAGATGTGCAGATTTGTGATCAGCGAACAACAGACATTCGTCGCCAGATCGAGGATCAAACGGGAAAGCTCCGAGCCGCGAGAGAAGCACTTAACGTGGTTCAAGAAGACGTCGGTCGACTTTCTCTTGCTCGGGCAACAGCCGAAGCGGATTTAGCCGGGTTACAAGAATCTTGTAATGAGGTTCTGCAGTTATCATTGGAAGAGGTATGCCGCGAGGTTGAAGGTTTTGATATAGACAACAAGACTGAAGTGGTTTTTGGCGTGAATGGTTCAGTGAAGCTTAGTGATCCTGAAATCTCGGTCGACAAAGAAGGAATTCAGGCCGAAAAGGAGACTGATGATGATGGTTCGGTTTGCGACGAGGCCGAACAATCGCTAGAGCCTGTACAGATGATTGCTGAGCTCCGACAGAAAATCGAACAATTGGGACCAGTTAATATGATGGCAATCGATCAGTTTGATGAACTTGAAGACCGTTTTGAGTTCTTGACAACACAACGGAAGGATCTTCTTGACTCGATTCTTGCAACAGGTGAGGCTATCAAGCGAATTGACGTCACCACTCGTGAACGCTTCAAGGAGGCTTTTTCCGCGGTCAATGATTATTTTCAGGAGATATTTTCGACGCTATTTGGTGGCGGCCGAGCGGGGCTTGTGTTGATCGACGAGACTGATGTGCTTGAGAGCGGTATTGACATAATCGCTCAGCCACCTGGTAAGAGACTTCAAAGTATTCAGCTGTTGTCTGGTGGTGAGAAGGCCTTAACGGCTATGGCGCTCATGTTTGCGATTTTCAAGTTCAAGCCAAGCCCCTTTTGCCTCTTAGACGAAATCGACGCTCCACTTGATGACGCTAACATCGGTAGGTTTGTCACGATGTTACGCGGCATGCAAGACCGAACCCAGTTTGTTTTGGTGACACACAATCGAAAAACTATGGAGATTGCCGACAGATTGTATGGTGTTACGATGGAGGAACCAGGGGTGTCGAAACTTATTTCTGTCAGGTTGGATTAATACTGTATTCAAGAATAACCACGACAAGAATGTCAGTTTTGTTTCTTCAGTGCGTGGAACCTACGGCCGTGGTTGTAGTCTGACGGACTCAGCAGATATTCTATTCCCTCACATACAGTGATGAAAATCACAAACTTTGGTGCGGCGGCAGTTGTTTTACCGTTGCCCGCCACGCCCTCTTGGTCCCCGCGAACGTTGACGGCTACGAGGAGGGGTGTCTGATGGCGGTGTTTGTGTTTTCTTATGGGAAGCAGCAGTATCTCCGTCAGTGTCAGAATCGGAGGGTGCTGGAAGTAAAGCTTTTCGGCTAAGTCTTACCTTCCCAGACGGGTCAACATTGATTACCTTGACTAATACTTGGTCTCCTTCCTGTAGTTCGTCCCTGACATCGGCTACTCGATAATGAGCAATTTCAGAAACGTGCAGCAGGCCGTCAATACCAGGAAGAATTTCAATAAAGGCTCCAAAGTCAGTAATCCGTTGAACCTTGCCTAAGTAGGTTTTGTTGAGCTCTGGACTCGCCGTCAGTTCCTCAATGATGGTGATGGCTTTTTTGGCCGACTCGTCGTCGGCGGAAGCGATATTGACCCGGCCATCGTCCTCAACATCAATCTTGACCCCAGTTCGCTCAACGATACTGCGAATAGTCTTACCACCGGGCCCGATGATATCTCGAATTTTGTCGACCGGAATCGTAAGAGTCACGATCCGAGGTGCATAGGTTGACATTGAATCTCGCGGTGACTCGATGGTCGTTTCCATCTTGTCCAGAATGTGAAACCGGCCGGCTTTGGCCTGTTCCAGCGCATCACGCATGATGTCTGTAGTGATTCCAGAAATTTTAATGTCCATTTGCAAAGCCGTGATTCCATTTCGTGTGCCAGCGACCTTAAAGTCCATGTCACCGTAATGATCCTCGGCTCCGGCGATGTCGCTTAAGACCGCGTGTCGATTCGTGGTCTCATCAAGGATTAAACCCATGGCCACACCTGCCACTGGAGATTTGAGGGGAATACCAGCATCCATTAAAGCTAGTGAGGCACCACAGACAGTTGCCATTGACGACGACCCGTTCGATTCAAGAATGTCTGAAACCACACGGAGTGTATAGGGGCATTCGTCTTCAGAGGGGATCATTGGAACAAGGCTCCGCTCCGCCAGATTGCCATGGCCGATCTCTCTGCGCCCAGGACCACGTAAGAACTTGACTTCACCAACAGAGAATGGTGGAAAGTTGTAGTGGAGCATGAACCTCTTATAGATTTCTCCGGCGACGCCTTCAATCTTTTGCTGGTCGGCACTGGTGCCCAGAGTCGCTGTTACCAGCGCTTGTGTTTCTCCTCGGGTAAAGACTGCGGAACCATGCACGCGAGGCAGTAAACCGATTTCTGATGAGATATCACGTATCTCATCAAACTTTCGACCATCGAGTCGCTGTCCATGCTCAAGGATTTCGTCGCGCAGTACCTTTTCTTTAAGCGAGGAGAAAATCTTTTTCGCCTGTGCCTGTTGATCGTCCTCTTCTTCATTGAAAGACTCGATCAGTTTGTTTAGTACGTTGTCGACTTGTGCGTAGCTTTCCAGTTTATCTGGAAGTTTCATGGCGTCAGCCAGCGGACCAAGAACCTGATTTTCAACTCTTTTTACTAAGGCACTGTCGATTACCGGTGCCTCAATTGAAAGTTTTTTCTTGCCGACTGCAGTAGCCATTTCGTCGATAGTATTAACGATCTGTCGAATTGCTCCGTGACCTGTTTCGAGGGCCGTAAGCATTTCTTCTTCCGACAATTCTGTTGATCCGGCTTCAACCATTACGATCGCATCACTGCTACCGGCTACGATGAGATCAAGGCGACTTTTTTGGCGCTCCTCGTACGTTGGGTTTACAAGAAATTTATCGTCGACTAGGCCAATTCGTACGGATGCAATGGTCCGTTCCAAGGGCATTGGTGAGAGTGCTAGAGCCGCCGAGGCCCCGGTCAATCCCAATACATCTGGATCGTTATCTGCATCCGAAGATAGTACAAGCGCTACTACTTGAGTCTCACGATGCCAATTCGATGGAAACAGGGGACGAATTGGTCGGTCGATCAAACGACTGGTGAGGACCTCCTTTTCGGTGGGTTTACCTTCACGTTTAAAGAAACCACCTGGAATTCTTCCTGACGCGTAAGTATTCTCACGAAAATCAACCGTTAGTGGAAGAAAATCAATTCCTTCGCGTGGGGTTGGCGTGTAGCACGCCGTGACCAAGACGACCGTCTCGCCGTAGCGTACGATGACTGCACCGTCAGCTTGTTTCGCAAGTTTTCCAGTTTCAATCGAGAGATCGTTTCCGCCGACCGACAGGTTGGCCGTATGCATGAGTTTTGCTCCTAAATCACGAAATAAAGGCGCGTAGAGGACCGCGATTAGGGCCCAAATAGGCGGGTGTCTTCAGTGTCTCCTACTTACGGATGCCAAGACGCTTGATTAAGTCCGCGTATCGCTCGGTGTTCTTGCCCTTGAGGTAGTCGAGAAGTCGTCGCCGTTGACCCACGAGTTTCAAAAGTCCTCGCCGCGAATGATGATCTTTAGCGTGAGTCTTGAAGTGTTCAGTCAAATAGCGAATTCGTTCACTAAGGATCGCTACTTGGACCTCCGGTGAACCTGTGTCGTTCGCGTGGGTGCGATATGAATCAATTATTTCTGACTTCTGCTCCTTGGGAAACGCCACTATCTACCTCCGCGAACGGTCCAGACGCGCATCAGATGAAGCCGCATGTGCACCAGACCGCCGCCCACCGCCTTAAACTATTAATTCTCTCTTTACTTTAACTAATCGAGCTTACACTAGAACGATCCTGGGATGCAAAATGCCGGTGGCAATCTTCTCAGCGATAGCGATAAGATTTCCGCTATCGTCATAGAGCTTGACTCTGTCGCGAAGAGCTGCCGCAGGTGTTTTTTCTGGGGTGATCTTAAAATGTTCTGAATTTATTGTATTGCCATGTTTTGCACGACGAACACCGCCTTCGGTGACGACTACACTCGGTAGGTTCGGTAGCAGTCGAGCCATGGGTATGAGGTGCCGAGAAGAATGGTCTTTATTTTTCTCTAGCCGATCTATTGAGCTTGCTTCGCTAAGTATAAAAGGTCCGCTTTGTTCCCGCCTCAAAGTGTCCAGACATGCGCCGCAACCAAGAGCCTGTCCAAGGTCGTTGGCTAGGGATCTGACGTAGAAGCCAGGAGCGCAGATCACGCGACATACGATATGGTCTGTTGTCAGTTTCTCGATTTGAAATTCCTTTACCGTAACTTCCACCGCTTTTGGTAAAAAAGGCTCGAGGCGTCGGGCCAACTTGTAGGCGCGAACGCCACCGATCTTTTTTGCCGAATAGGGTGGGGGTAGTTGTTTGAACGTTCCCACGAAGTTCATACTCGTTGCCTCTACTATTTCGCGGGTGAGCTTCTGATGTTTCTTCTTCGGTGTTTTAGGTGACACGATCTTGCCTGTGACATCGTAGGTGTCAGTAGAAATTCCAAGCCTGAAGACTGCGTGGTAGATCTTGTCGCCCAGGGATAGAAGTGATGCTAGCCGTGTCGCTCGTCCCACAACAAGTGGTAAGACTCCGGTTGCAAGCGGGTCCAGTGTGCCAACATGACCAATTCGGCGCGTTCGCAATATTCGGCGAACGCGTGTCACTACGTCATGGGACGTGATACCTGTAGGTTTGTCGACGATTAGCACGCCGTCCGGTCCAGGGGCTGTGTATTGTACCAAGGGTCTAAGACGCCGTATTTTCGACAGATGAATTTACTTCTGCAACGATAAGTGTCCGGGTGTCACTATTTGGACTAACCACCGAAAAACCAGCCGCATTCTTGTGCCCTCCTCCTCCGTGGCGTGTTGCGATAGCCCTGACGTCAACAGATCCTTTGGAACGAAGGCTCACTCGGAGTTGGTTTTCGACGGTCTTAAACATTATTACAGCCTTGATAGGCTGTGCAGCTAGCGGTAGATTAATAAGGCCCTCAAGATCGTCTGTTGTACATCCATTTGTTCTGAGGATTTCGTCATTTACGTTCAAGACGGCTGTGTGTCCTCCGTTTGCGAGATCCATCGCGTTAAGGAGGACTCCAGTTAATCGAAGTTTTCCCACTGTTCCGTTTTGAAAAACACGGTCGGCGATAGCAGATGGAGTAATGCCTGCTTGGGCAAGGGCTGCGCAGATTCTAAACGTCTTAGCGGTGATGTTGGAATGTCTAAAAGAGCCGGTATCAGTAAGGATTGCCACGTACAAATGTGTGGCAATCGGGAGGGTAAGTTGAACTCCGAGCACGTTAACTAAGTCGAACACCATCTCTCCGCAGGCTGCTGCAGTTTCGTCGAACCAATTGAGGTCGCCGTAGAGCAGGTTGCCTAAATGGTGGTCTATGTTGATCACGAAGTTCCGGTCTAGGCCAGTCAAACCAGTTCGCTCAAGTGATGGACATTCCAGGACGATAGCCGCATCAAAGGTTTCCTCAATCGTTTGACAGACTTCTACCTCTGATGTGCCTGGAAATGAAGCAAGATAGTTTGGTACTGGATCTCGGTTGATGATCCGAACATCTTTCTGGAGACTTTTTAGTGCGTGAGCCAGTGCTAATTCTGAACCAATTGAATCACCGTCTGGTCTCGCATGCGATGTGATTACAAACCGCTTCCGCTGCGCAATAGCCTGGGCAATTGAATTGACTTCAGGAATCGAATGCATCGACGTGCCGCCTGTCTTGAAAATTGTCAGTAGAGGTTACTCGTTTAGGTTGTCGTCACCGTTGGTTGTTGGATTGTTTTGAATTTGATCAAACAAAACGGCAATACGATCTTGTTTTTCCATCGAGATATCGTATTCGAATCTTAATTCTGGAACATGCCGAAGTTTCAAGCGATTTCCTAATTGTCTTCTAAGAAAAGGTCGAACTCTCTTGAATGCCCTTAACGTCGAATGCTTTTCACGAGATTCTTCAGGACCTGTAAAAAAGACTCGGGCCTGCTGCAGGTCTTTGGACATCCGAACATAGGTGATCGTCACTTGATCGACACCAGGGTCACGCACATTTTGACGCAGTTGCACGTTAAGTTCGTTGCGAATAAGCTCACCAACACGATCACCTCTCGAACCCTGCGACATCCTGCTTCTGCTCCTTCTCCTCACTGCCCTTGCTAAAGGGCAGTCTTATGCTAGCCATTCGATTTCGGATCTGACGACCACACCGTCTCCTTTTTTTTCTACTTCTTTGACGACATTAGCCAGAGATTGTTCGACGAGTTGCTGTTCAGCGCCAACAGCAACTACAGCAAGAGCCGTGCGTTGCAATAGATCTTGGTAGTTAACTTCTGCAAAACCGACACTGAGTTTATTTAGGCGGTCTTTGATACTTCGGATTACTACTCGCTTCTCTTTGAGTGACCGGGAATGTGGTATGTGTAACTCAAGTGACAGTAGCCCAACGATAGGCATTCGTCTAGGAAATCCAATCTAACGTATGGTCTATTAACTACTGGACTGTCGCCACGATTGTTTCAACAGTGAAAGACTCGATCACATCACCGACCTTGAGGTCAGAAAAACGTTCGAACGCAATTCCGCATTCAACTCCTGATTTGACTTCAGTGACATCATCCTTAAATCGACGTAAAGACCCAATCTTGCCCTCGTGAATAATGACGCTGTCTCGAACTAATCGGGCCTTAGCTTCGCCACTTCTTGTAATGCGACCTTCGGTCACAATACAACCGGCTGCTGAACCGAACTTGGGAACCTTAAACACCTCTCGCACGTCAGCGAGACCCAGTTGCTGCTCTTTAAAGGTTGGCTCGAGAAGACCCGCCATTGCTTGTTTAATCTCATCAGTTACATGGTAGATAACTGAGTGCTTACGAATATCCACCCCCTCGCTCTCAGCGACGACGTTGGCGTTGCGATCAGGCCTCACGTTGAAAGCTATGATGATTGCGTTGGAAGTTGAGGCTAGTAATACGTCAGATTCGTTAACTGCACCGACACCTGTGTGAATGATTCTTATTTTAACTCGCTCGTCCCCTAATTTTTCCAGTGATTGAGCTAAGACCTCGGACGAACCTTGTACATCAGCCTTAATGATAATTGGAAGTTCCTTAGAGCCACCTTCTGAAAGTTGTTCTTGTAGGGATTCTAGCGTTAGCCGTGACCCACGGTCGCCAAGGGCTTTTTCTTTTGCTTGATTCTGGCGTAAGAGAGCTATTTGCCTAGATTTTGCTGCGTCGCCAACACCTTGGAAGGCGTCTCCTGGCTTGGGCACACCCGTCAGTCCAAGCACCTCGACTGGGCTCGATGGGCCAACATCCTTTAATTGGTTCCCACGGTCGTCAATTAATGCTCGAACCCGCCCCACGATTGTACCTGCTATGAAGTTGTCACCAACCCTGAGTGTTCCGTCCTGAACAAGGATAGTCGCAACCGGACCACGTCCTCGGTCCACCTTGGCTTCGAGTACAGTTCCAGTGGCAATACGTTTCGGGTTGGCCTTATGCTCGCCCATCTCCGTGATCAACAAGATCATTTCAAGCAGAGATTCTAAGTTCTCTTCGTTTTTGGCGGATACCGGAACCATCACAGTTTGTCCACCCCAGTCTTCAGGAGCCAAGTCACGTTCTGCTAGTTCCTGCTTGACTCGATCTGGGTTGGCATCTGCCTTGTCGATCTTGTTTATCGCCACAAGGATTGGGACATCTGCGGCACGAGCATGGTCGATGGCTTCCTGGGTCTGGGGCATGACGCCGTCGTCGGCGGCAACTACCAAGATAATTACGTCGGTCACACTTGCACCACGTGACCGCATCATCGTGAATGCCTCATGGCCTGGAGTGTCAAGAAAAACGATTCTTCGGTTCTTTACTTCGACCGCGTAGGCTCCGATGTGTTGTGTTATTCCACCGGCCTCGCCTTCAGCGACTCGTGTATTTCTAATGGCGTCAAGCAGTGTCGTTTTTCCATGATCGACGTGTCCCATGACTGTTACCACGGGCGCGCGAGGGACAAGATCCTCAACCTTGGTCTCTTCAGCTTCCTGTTGCACCATTTCTTCTTCAAACGTTCGAAGTTTTACATCAGCGCCGAATTCACGCGCAATCATAGTTGCGGTGTCGGGATCGAGAGTTGTGTTGATCGTCATCATCAGACGTTTTTCAATTAGCTTTTTCAACACGTCTTTAGCTCGAACGTCAAGTCGGTCAGCTAGATCTTTGACAGCCATCCCTTCAGCAATTGTGATTGTTCTGGTGATAGGTGGCAGAGCTTTTGGTGCAACTGGGGCTACTGGTTTTGGTCGACGGACGGCTCGTCGTCCTGGTGACCGGTAAGTTCGTGGAGGTGGACGGTAGCCCACAGCCGGGCGCGCCGGAAGTGGTCGTGCTGACGTTGGTCGAACTGGTTGCGACGGTAGCGGCCTTGGTCCACCGAGGGGAGGTGGGCTTGCCGCCGGTCCCTGCGAAGGTGTTGAACGCACGGCTGCAGGAGATTGGCGGTTGGCACTGTCCTGTTTGCCAGCCGGCTGTCGCGTCTTGCTGTCTTCAACTCGAAGCCGCAGAGTTGGGGGTACAAATCGCCCTGTTCGTTGGGGGCTCTTTTTTGCCGAGTGGTCCACCTCAGAAGTTTCGGTAGCAGGTATTGTCTTTTGCGTTGTTACGGGTTTGATAGGCGCCTTTGGTGGCGTGACCGGTTCGGCTGTAATTTTATGGTCGAGTGATACTTTAACTTCAGATAGAGTCGACCGCTTTTGAAGTTTCTCCTTCGCGGCTGTCTTTTCTTTAGGCGCCGTGGATGGCGTAGTTGAAGCAACTTCTTCTCTTGCTTTTGGTGGTTCTGCAATTGGTGGCGCGCTCACCTTATCTGGTAGTTTTATTTCAGATATTGTGGCTGTTCCGTCGGTAGTGGTCGCGGGTTCTAACTCACTCTCGGCGCTGACGGAGGCTTGTCTTTCGGCTTTAGCTGACTTGATGAGTCGAGGTGGGCCGAGTGATGCTTTTACAAGTTGTGGAGGGTCCGACTTTGTCTTCTTTGCGGTCCGTCCTTTCTTGGGCACAATCCGTGCCGAGGAAGTTCCACCAAAAATATTTCCGCGGGGGAGGTCGATCTGTCGTTCCCGACTGAGACGTTCCGCAAATTGTTTAGCGACTATTTCTTCAATGGTGCTTGATGCACTTTTCACCTCAATCCCGTGGTCACGTTTGAGGAGATCTATAACTTCCTGACTCGGAAGGCCAAGTACCTCTGCAACTTTATAGATTCGTATAGTCGACAACGTTAGTTCTCGGTTTAAAGTCTCTTTGATTTACTAGTTCGAATCCTTCGATTCTTCGTCGCTTGAAGTCGTTTCTGGTGATTTTTCAGAAGGGGGTTCAACGTCTGAAATGCTCGTTTTAGATATTCCACTTTCATCACTTGCTTCCCGCGCTTCCGCTTCGGCGGCAGCACGCGCTGCCGCTTCAACTTGCTCTCGGACCGCTGTTTGGATCTCTTTGGCAGAGACTTCGTCGCTTCCTATCACTTCGGCTATCTGAGTTGCTGTGGCCTCTAGAAGGCGGTCTGCCGTGTCGAGACCAGCATCACTTAGTTTTCGTACCTGTTCGTCGTCGACGTTGAGTTTCAACGTAGCAGAGTCATCGCCAGATTCTAATCCCGCGAACTGCGCCTCAACTTCCGCACGTTTCTCTTCTTCACTCTTTATATCGATTCTCCAGCCGACAAGTTTTGCGGCTAGACGAACATTTTGTCCCTTTTTGCCGATTGCAAGTGATAGTTGCGCGTCCTCCACTACAACCTCAATTATCTTCTCTACATCGTCTAGGATAGTTACTCGTTGGACGCGTGCTGGACTAATGGCGTTGGTCACAAAAGTGATTGGGTCTTCTGACCACTCAACGATGTCGATCTTTTCGCCGCGAAGTTCTCGAATGATAGCTTGTACGCGAGTACCTTTCATTCCGACGCACGCACCGACGGGATCGATATCGCGTTCCCGCGAGTAAACTGCAACCTTTGCTCGGTCTCCGGCTTCACGAACTGCTCCTTTGACTATGACTGTTGAGTCATAAATTTCCGGAACCTCTTGTTCGAAGAGCTTAATGAGCAGAATCGGGTCGGTACGAGACAGAATTAACTGTGGTCCCTTTGTAATCTTATTGACTTCTTGGATTACCGCTCGGATACGGTCGCCCGTCGTGTAATTTTCGGCACGTGACTGTTCCCGGCGGGGCAATAACGCCTCGATTCTGGCGGATTCAACGACGATATCCCCATTCTCGAAGTGTTTAACTGTACCGGACATAACCTCGCCGACTCGATCTTTGTACTCCTCGTGTACATTCTCACGTTCTGCTTCTCGAACCTTTTGAAAAATGACCTGTTTGGCGGTTTGTGCAGCGATCCGGCCCAGTACGTCAGTCGGTTTAGGAAACTCGATTTCCATGTCGACTTCAGCTTCGTCTCCATACAATTCTTGAGCTTCAGTCAACGCGATCTCGGTAACGGGATCTGTTACTGTTTCGACTATGTGACGAACGGCAAACAAGTCTATTTGACCGGTTTCTTGGTTGAACTTGGTCCGAAGGTTCTCGTCAGACTTGTAGTATTTACGTGAGGCCGTCAGTACGGCATCTTCGATGGCCGTAATTATGACGTCAGGCTCGATTCCTTTTTCTTTGGCAACCGCCTCGATCGTTTGCTGTAATGGATTGTTAATTGCCATTAGTTGTCTTTAAAACTCGACTTCAAGTCGAGCTCGTGTAATCGTCGACCACGGGATTCGATGCACGTTACGTCCCGTATCGACAAGCACGTCTTCTTCCTTTACACCATCAATCCGGCCGGCGATGTGATTCACGCCATCGACGGCTTCATCTACGACGAACTTTGCTAGCCGCCCTTTAAAGCGGCGACAGTCATCCAAGTGCCTCAACGGTCGGTCCAGTCCCGGAGACGACACTTCAAGCGTGTACGCGTGATCAAATGTGAAGTCGGTGTCGAGGACCGCACTCAGGTCCCGACTGACACGCTGACAATCGCCAAGCGTGATCGACTCCTGAGTCGGGTCGGTACTGCTGTCAGAATCAGTTCCTGGCCTGTCGAGAAAAACACGCAATACCCATCCAATCGATTCTCGACGGAGCATCACGTCAAAAATTTGAAGCCCGAAACTGCCCGCTACCCGCTCCGAAATCGCCCGGACCTCAAATACGAGATCTTCGTGCCCCACCTTCACCCAAGGAGCGTCCTGCGGCGCCCCAAAAACAAAAAGTGGGCAAACGCCCACTTTTTCATGATCGACGTAGGAAAAATATATCACGTTGGAAACAAGACCGGCAACGGGAGCAGCACTCGCTAAACCCCTTGTTTTAGTTCGTCATGGTGTCAATCGATAGAGTGTTCGAGGGTAAGGAATGGCTTCCCTGACGTGGTCGAGGCCACATATCCAAGCTACAACCCGCTCAAGACCCATTCCGAATCCCCCATGCGGGACTGATCCGTAGCGGCGAAGGTCTAAGTACCATTCAAAGGCTTCTCTGGGAAGATCGTGCTCGTCAATACGAGCCGACAACAGGTCGAAATCGTCCAGTCGCTGGCCGCCACCTATGATTTCCCCATAACCTTCAGGGGCTAGCAAATCCACTGAAAGCGAAACTTCGGTTCGATCTGGATCAGGTTGCATGTAGAAAGCCTTGATAGCGGCAGGGTATCGGTGAACAATAACAGGGCGGTCGAAGCGTTTTGCTAAAGCAGTTTCGTCCGGACCACCGAAGTCATCACCCCATTTAAACGAAAGCCCGTCTTTTTTTAATAACTCGACAGCTTCGTCATATGACACACGGGGAAACGGACTCTGGATGCTTTCCAGTGTTTTGGTGTCTCGTTCAAGCGTGGCGAGCTCATGTTGCTTCGTTTCAAGTACGCGCTTGACTACACAAACTACTAGTGCCTCAGCTAAATTAATGACGTCGTCTAGTGTGGCATAGGCAACTTCTGGTTCGACCATCCAAAACTCAGTGAGGTGACGTCTAGTCTTAGATTTCTCGGCACGAAAGGTTGGACCGAATGTATATACCCGCCCAAGCGCGAGGGCGTTGGCTTCGTTATAGAGCTGGCCGCTCTGTGTTAAATATGCGGTCCTATCATCAAAATATGAAACTGGGAACAATGTAGTTGTTCCCTCGCAGGCGGCTGGTGTGAGAATGGGTGTATCAACGAGTACAAAACCTCTATCGTTGAAAAAGTCTCGAATTGCATTAATTATCTCGTGTCGTATTCGCAAGATGGCCTGTTGCCTTGAACTGCGTATCCATAGATGACGACGATCGAGAAGAAAATCAATTCCGTGCTCTTTCGGCGTAACGGGGTAGTCTTGTGATTTGCCTACGACTGTGAAATCAGAGACGTCCATTTCAAATCCACCCGGTGCTCGCTCATCCGCGCGCACTACGCCACGAAGTATGAGTGCTGTCTCTTGGCCGAGATGGTCCGCTAGAATGAAGGCGTCTTCTCCCACGGCTGATTTTGATATCACTGCTTGAAGTAGCCCAGTGCCGTCGCGAATGGTCAGAAAGTGAATTTTTCCACTGGACCGTCGTTTATGGAGCCAGCCTTGTAGGGTGACTTTTTGGCCTTCGTGTGAAGCAATATGTTCGATGTAGGTCGTCATATAAGCCAGCAGTCCAATTTACCCGAGTTCTCTTAAATGCGGCGATAGGAGTTTTCTGAGACGACTGAATCTTTCACGGCGTTCGAACACCTCTACTAGGTAGAGTAATGTTCGCGGTATGTCGTCATCGTATCGTGACGAACCGCCTATAGCTGATTGATATCCAAATGTACCGAGAGCCTTCAAGTGTCTCTGGACAGACATGAAATCGAAACGTTTGCGAAATGACGCGACGTCAGTCGTCTTTGTCAATTCTAGGTATTTGTCGATCATTGTTTCGATTAAGTCTGCAGGGTTCTCTACATAGGAATCTCTGAGCAGCGATACTAGATCGTAAGTATCAGGGCCCATTCGCGCATCCTGAAAGTCTATGACATAGAGTCGTTTGTTATGCAGCATTAAGTTTCGACTGTGATAATCACGATGGCATAACACACGCGGTTCCGCAGCCAGTTCAGAGGCGAGAGGGACGAATTCATTGCGGATCGCTGACCGTTGCTCAGGCGAAAGGTTAGTGCCGCGAGCGCAAATGAGAAAGTGCTCTAGAAAGAAATCAAACTCCCACATAAACTTCTCGGTGTCGAAAACAGATTTGAAGGGAACGTAATCACTTGCCTCGAATGGCCTAGCTTTGTGTTGCAGGTTTACGATTATAGTGACAGCTTCTAGATAAAGGGTCTTTCTATAATCTAGTGAAACAGAGGATAGCGCGTCCTGCAGGGTCAGATTGCCGAGATCCTCTAGTTCGATAATGCCAAGGTCGGCTTCAGTGTTAATAATGGTCGGCACGGGGATTGACATCTTATCGAGTAGTTGAGAAACGTTGACAAACGACAGCGACTGCGCGTCGGTCGAACTTGGATAAACTACGAGCATTCGGGATTGTTTTGATGGGAGGGTGACCCGAATATAACGGCGCATTGAAGCGTCAGCCGGTAATACTTCCAACGTTGCGACTGACTTAAGGCCGGTTCGCTCGAGATATTTGTTTACTTTCTGTGCGATTGATGAAGTTAATCCTGCCATGATTGACTTTGTATCACTATCGGTTCAAGGGTAGCGATAAGAAGCCGTGCGGTTTCTTAATAAGAATTTCTTGAGCACACACGGTGTGATCTGGCAGGCAAACTCCGTCTGTCACGATGCAGTCAGTAAGGCGACAATGTTTTCCAATTACGACATCATCCCATAAGATCGTTCGGGTGATGTTGGCTGTTGGATGAATGTGGTTTCGTTTTCCGGTTGGAAGACTAATGTGCCCTTCATTTTGAGCGACTTCAAGTGATGTCTGCAGGTAGTCTGCGGGGGTTCCGACTTCGTAAAAGGGTCCTTTAAAGTAGTGAGTAGCAATTTGTCCAGGCCCGTCTGATAACAGATTGTCATACAGCCCTCCTACCGTGGAAGCTGGTATGCCAACTGGGAGTTCCTCAAAGATCGATGCTTCTGTTAGCTGGACGCCAACGAAATGTTGGGACGGTACGCCAGGAGAACAAAAACTACGCACGAAACCAGTCTCATTGATGGCTACTCCACCGTAACGGGAATTCAGAGGGTGGTCGGTGATGGCTAGAGTGACATCTGCGGCAGTACGCTCGTGAGTTTGTTGAAGATCTCGTAGATTCACGTTAACAAGTGTGTCGCCGTTAATCACAAAAAAACGCTTCCCTAGTATTGATAAAGCTAGCCGTATTCCTCCTGCACTGCCAAGAATAGTTGACTCCCACGAATACCGAACGCGAAGGTCAAGGTCGTTACCGTGTCCGACCACTTGGGTTATCGTGTGAGGTAGATGGTGCAGGTTTAGCACTACTGAGTGAATTTCTTGTTCTGCCAACCATCGAAGCACTCGCAGGATGATCGGGACGCCCACCACTGGCACAGCTGGCTTGGCTCGTGCATGTGTGAGAGGTGTAAGACGAGTACCTAAGCCCGCCGTTAAAATCAGAGCTGGAGGGAGTTGATCTTCAGGCATCAAAAACCATGTCGTTGGCGCTAGGACCCGTCATATTAGATTCCTTCAAGAAAATATCCCGATATGAGTCTAATATGTAATCTTCTTGACGCCATCCCAAACTAGCCGCTATTTGGTTGATTTCGCTCTCCTCGCCTTCGAGTTCAATGAAAGTCCCAACGGGAGTTTCATCAATCGCAATAATGACTTCTTCGCAGGTGAATTCTTCTCGATACTTTTCGTATCGGAACCAGACTTCAAGGCCAAGACGCTCAAGAATTTTTACTAGATTGGAGCTATTACCGGCGGTCGATTCTATTTCTTCACGTACTTTCATGCTGGCTGACTCTGGCGGACCTTTAAAGGTAAGAGTGCAGTCTTCATTTTCTCGGCGAATTCTCAAGACACATTGACTCTGTCGTAGTCGCTCATCTGGCCAATCAAATAATGCATCTTCTTGGAGGCGTTTCGATCGAAGAGGTGTAGCACCGACACTTTTGACCGCCTCGTGTGCCGCGCTCTTCGACGCAAAGCGTAATTTAATTTCCCGCTCCACGTTCTTTGTCACCTTTTGACTCCTTGATGAGAGGGGCTCTTAGGTTGTACGTGTACTAAATGAACTGGCACGTAATCGCAACCGACCAACGTTCTTGCCAAAGATCATGACCTTATGACTACTTCCGAGGCCACCGGGTAGAAGTAGAGTTTTGAGGGCTAACCGACGTTTTAATTCTTGGACTGTGTTTCCTGAAGTAGGTGTTGCCATTGAACTCAAACCAAGAAGAAAATAGGTCTGATCAACGATCGTGAGGGTCTCGAGACCTACACTTTCGGCGGCTTGTTGAACTGCAGTTAAATCAACCTGTGCTGTGATGTCGACGGACCCAGGATTCAGTAACCACGCAGCGTCCATGCCGGCTTGTGGTTGTGATATCACGTGACGTTCGTAAGTCGCTAGCGTCCCTGAAGCGTGGGTCGCTGAATACAGTTGATTGGCAGCATGGCCATAATCGATTAGCACGAGAAATCCCAAGTCGAGAGCCCGACCGGCTTGTTCCATCCAACGGACGCTGGCAGGGCTTATTTCGGCTCGCCAACCCGACTCCAGTGTTATGCCAAATCGGTCAATGTGCTCTAGTACGACCGAGGATGGAGGTCCGAGACGTTCGACGAATCGCTCTTCATTATGCGAATCGAGGTCGACATAGACTTCTTTGAGGCCAGATTCTGTCATTACGATCCGATGTACCGGTAGCGCATCAAGAAGCTCGTTGGCGTAAATAATTCCTGTAATTTTATTGGGAAGGGTGTCGGTCGATAGACTGAGTTTTTTGGTATGAGTGCCAAGACTCGCGATGTGACTGGCTCGTGCGGTTGCACTCTGTTCTACCAAGGTTAGTTGAATTGCTTTGTACAATTCAGGGTAGTTTTTGGCGGTTGCGTCAAGGACATCAGAGGCAAGGGCGCCATTCCCAGCACCGGCTTCGATCAGCATCAAGAGATCGGATTCAGAGTTCGCAAGTCGCCGAATCGATAACGACATCTCAGCGAACTGTTCAGCTAGTAGTTCGCCAAAGATCGTTCCGAGATCGACACTCGTGAAAAAATCGCCAGTTTGTCCCGAACGATGGTCGAGACGGGAATAGTAGCCATGCCGCGGATGATAAAGCGAAAGGTCCATATACTCCGCGAACGCAAGCGGACCATTTGAGCCAATCCGCCGAGCGATTATCTCGCGGAGTAACGACATAGGCCGGGTGGCAGTCGGCTATTCCTTAAGTACCTGTAGGAACACCCTGTTCGGGCCTCGTTGGACTAGTAAAAACGCAGTCCGACCAGATTCTACAAGGTTCAGTTCACGAATGGCATCGGCCGCACTTGCCACGTTAACACGGTTCACGCTCACAATGACGTCTCCTGGTCGTGCTCCCCCAGCTTCTGCAGAACCGCCATTTTCGAGGTCGACCACGACGGCACCTTCCGTGTTATCGGGGAGGCGTAGACGGGCAGAAGTCTGTGGCGTCAAATCTTGCAATGTCATGCCGAAACCTTCGCTGAGGTTGTCTTCAACGGCTTCTGTCGGTTCGGCGGCTTCCGTGTCTAGGTCGAGTTCTTCTATGGTGACGTTGAGTGTGACTTCTTCCCCAGCCCGCATGACAATCACCGGAACGATTGTACCGGGACGCGTTGCCACCACTTTGCTCTGCAAATCTTCTGTGTTCTCGATACGAGTACCGTTGTAGCCCACGATCACGTCACCTGGTTGCATATTGGCGGCATCAGCCGGGCCACCTTCCTGAACCGAAGACACGATCGCACCCATGCGTTCGGTTAGGCCAAGATCCTCAAATGAGTCCCGAGTCACATTCATTATCTGAACACCGATGCGACCACGGGTGACCTTGCCGCTTCGTAGTTCCGTTAGGAGTTCGCGCACGGTATTACTTGGAATAGCAAAGCCAATTCCTACGTTTGACTGTCGGTCGCTGACAATTGCGGTGTTAATGCCAACAACTTCTCCTCGGATATTGAGCAGAGGACCTCCTGAATTTCCTGGATTGATAGCGGCATCGGTTTGCAGTACGTCCTGCGACCGACCTGGCACTGCCGTAAACGGTCTACCAATTGCAGAGATCACACCGACTGTCACTGTGTGGCCGAAGCCGAATGGGTTTCCAATAGCCATGACCCAGTCGCCGGGCGACATTTGTGAAGAGTCACCAAAGTTAGCTACTGCTAGCTGTAAATCATCTGGGAGTTCTGTGAGTTCGAGAAGGGCGCTGTCGGTAAGTGGGTCGCGGCCCAGAATCTCTGCTTCATAAAACACACCGTCCTCGTCGCCAAAAAAATCAATCTCGATCGTGGTGGCTTCTGCAACCACGTGGTTATTGGTCAAAATTAAACCACTGTCATCAATGACGAACCCTGTGCCAGCCGCCTGAACAGTTCGTTCTCTTGGTTGTTGTTCTTGCGGTTGTCCGAAGAATCGACGAAAAAGGTCGTCGTCGCCAAAAAAGTCGTTCAGTTGCGAACCTTCCTGTCTCGATTCCGTGCGGATATTTACGACCATGGCTGTTTGGTTCTTCGCAATCTCTCTGAACGTACCAGCATCGATCGGACCGTCTAGCGGCTCGCTGTTCATAGGCGGAACCGAGAAAGTCTGCGCAGATGGGGCAGGCGCCATGTCGAACCGAGAGGCGATGACCATACCTATGGCCATCGACATTACCGCTATCAACCCAGCGGAAAATAACGTGCTTCTTCGTGTCGACATCATCTCCTCCAACAACTTGACTACATCAAACAGTTGGCATCCATAAAGATGCCCTTCCTAATAGATTACCTCAGTGTCTGGTCTTAGTGCGCGATTCGTCATCAACGTGTTCTCTTAAGACCCGTGTTAGCCGCTTTTACTCGCTCCCATTTGCAGTTAGCGACACGATCTTGTTTTGTAACGGTCCAGTAACCCACGCCGCACTTTCTCCTACATACATATTTATTTCCGATCGAATTCCGAAAGCCTTTTGGTAGATGCCTGGTTCTATCGTGAAACCCGTCCCGGGTAGTAACCGCCGGTCGTCATGGGTTTCATAATTGTCCATGTGCACGCCGTTACCATGTACTGAAGCACCCAAACTATGTCCCGTTCGATGTACGAAGTATTGTCCCATCTGTTCTGCGGAAATCACGTCTCGCGCGGCACGGTCCACTTGCCACCCTCGAAGGTCTTTGCCCGTTAGATTTGATTCTTGTACGAGACCGATAGCAGCGTCGCGTGCGGCACGGACCAATTCGAACACTCTTACGTACTCGGCCGGTACGTTAGCTCCAGTGTATGCCATCCACGTAATGTCCGCGAACACGGAACCTGGCTGGTCCAGCTTACCCCACAGATCCAAAAGCACGATGTCATCTTTCTCGATAGGACGGCAGCGCTGCTTTGTGGGCATATAGTGTGGATTTCCAGTACTTTCTTTTACGGCAACCACTGGAGGGGAGTCTGTGACTAATTTTTCATCTTTGAACCAGGTCATCATTACCTGTTGAAGTTCGAACTCGTCTAGCGTTGATGATTCTAGTCGTTCACTTATCAGAGTAAAGGCCTTGTCCTTGATGCGGTGCAGCTTGTCTGAGGCAGACTTATGGGAAGTCAGTTGAGCTTTGCTCCAAGTAGCTTCAAATCGCTGCACAAGGTCGCCTGAAGACACTACTTCGATGCCCATAGCTCGAACTGAATCAATGGTTCCCGCGTCAACCCGTGAGATATACGGTATCGCGCCACTGGGTGAATATTCCATGGCAAGGACCTTGGTTCCGGCTAGAAGTGTTTTGAGTCCTTCCTGCAGTTGATTGTGATCTGCGTAGAGGGAGTGTCTACCTGGTACGTGGGCGAGACTAGTCGGTTCGATGGCATGCATCAATGACTGTGGGCTACCTGTCGCTGGAATCAGGCAGTACCATCGGCGTGTCGTCATTTTCGTTCTGGAATCAATTTCGACTACGGCGCCGGCGATTGGATTTGAGCCATGAAAATCGTACAGCAGCCAGCCATCCAGTCCGTCTTGTTGAAGAGCCGTTTGAATAGCTTGAATATTAAGTGCCACGGTTCGAGTATAGGTCACATAATCAGGCTGAACGTCTGTGCCTATGAATTTAGACGACGGCAGCTCTGGAATCGTAACGAATTTTTTTCTACCTGCGACAGGTGAGGTAAGCGGGCGTCTCCATAACATCTTTTGAGATGCTTCCAACAATAGCTTAAATACGGGATCTCAGTTCAACCTGTGCGGTCGTAGCGATTCGAGACGTGTAGAAAAAGGTATGGCCCGGACGAGATGTGAATCTGGTCCAGGCCACAAAAATGAAGCTACACGGAAAAATCAAAAAGTCTCGCCGAAATGACTATGCTGCCGGTTCGGCCTCTTCTTCACCTTCTTCACCTTCTTCTTCCGGTTCGGGCTTAATGAATTCGGGCCACGTGTCAATGACTTCATCGTCCACGACAAGTTCGGGTTCGATGTCGCCATTTTGGTGTGAGAATTCGTAGTTACTACGATCCATGGCTGAATTCCGTGGCACCCGTAGTTCGATTTCGACAACCTCTCCTGCCATGATGGGTTCCCTGAATCGAACGCGGTCTCCCGTAACTGTGTTGCCGTCTGAATCAAACCAGAACTCGTCAACCTGAAAACCGGCAATGGCGTTGGTGGCTCGGTTTTGGACCATAAAGGTCGTCACGATGAAATTGCTCTCACGGGTCGCCCTAGGCTGTGTATAACCGATGTCGACAATTCCCCGTTGGGTTGCAACAAGCTCAGCATCGCTATTTTCAAGCCTGGTGGTGAGACTATTCGCAGCAGCGACGGCCTCAGCGCTAGGTTCAGGCACAGTTGCGCCGCCGGGACCTTGTTCCTCGCCCATTCCCTCGGCTTCCGATGAACCAGAGCCTCCGCACGCGGTTAGACTTAACATGCCAGCCAATAAAACAAAAAACACCGTGTTGGTGAGTTTTTCCATCACGCTCCTCCGAGCAATTTGTGTCTCTTAAACCGACACGAAACGAGAATTATAGGCCTGTCAGACCAAAAATCTCAACACTCTTCATGGTTTTGAGGCTCGAAATCTACATTTCGCCGTTCCAGTCTTCAGCTTCTGGGCTAATGGATCTGAAGATTTCAAGGTGCCACTTGCCACCTCCCCAAGGCTCAATTACTTCAGTGACCACGACATCTACCAGTAATTCCGAGAACGAACGACTTTCCGGTTCGCCCTCAAGATGATAAGCCGATTCGTCCCAGGCGAAGCTGGGATACAGAATTAAACTGAGAAAGAGGTCGTAACCATCATCTACAACGATCAGTTGGCCGCACGGACGTTTTTGAGTCGAGTGGTAAACCAGATATTTTTCCGCGCTTTGGGCTCGGATATATCGTTTTAGAGCAAACTCGCGAGCAACGATTTCTTCGACCGCAATTTTTTTGTCCCAGCAGTCCCGACAGTACTTTTCTTTGCCACGGGGCTCAGAAACGTTTCTTCCGCCGCAAAGTGCACATCTAGGCTGAGTTGCCGATCGGGGTGACATGCCTCAATCTTATGGTTCCGTTCCGTGATTCGCAACCACGCCAGAAAGCACCGCCTCTTGTTAAACTGCTCCTGATGGATGTACAACCGCCGACTCACTTGGGACTGCGTCACATAGCATTGGTCGTAACCGCATTCGCCGAAACAAAACGCTTCTACACCGAGTTGTTGGGGTTTCGAATCGAATGGGAGCCAGATGAAGACAATGTTTACCTGACTTCAGGAAGTGATAACCTAGCGCTCCACCGAGCGATGGAGAAAAAAGGTTCTGCTGATACCTCGCTTGATCATCTTGGTGTTCTAGTGCGGCACGCCAGCGATGTTGACGCTTGGGCAGAGTTTTTTGAAAACCGCGGTGTTACATTGGCGAGTCAACCTCGTACGCATCGAGATGGGGCGCGTTCATTCTACGTGGATGACCCCGATGGTAATCGCGTCCAGGTTATTTATCATCCGCCTATTAGTAAATCCTCGTAACTGTGTGTTTTTAGAGGAGTCGGCGGATATTTTCAGGTGTTTCTATTTTAAGGGGCGTTTGAGCGCTGGTTGCAAGTGGGTGGAACCTACGCCACTAGTCGCATAATTGTTGCCCTCAAGATCTTGCATTCCATCGATTGTTGTTACCGTTGACCCCATTTCAACTTCTCATGTAACACGGCGAAGTAGCCTCTTGATTTGGCTCGAATGACCTTGAGTGCATGAGTGCCCCGTTCGACCGTTATGGTGTCTCCGTGGTTCAATTCCAAGCCTGACTGGCCATCAAAACTGACGTAGGCCGAGTGGTGTGAGCCACTCAATGTTGGAGTGATCCTTACAGCAGTATTGCTGGGGATAACGATAGGTCGATTAGTTAAAGTGTGGGGAGCGATGGGAGTTATGACTAATGCGTCAACTAAAGGGTGAACGATTGGGCCACCGGCAGCCATACTGTATGCAGTTGAACCCGTTGGACTAGCTATGATCAAGCCGTCCGAACGAAGTTGCGTAACGAATTGATCGCCCACTCTTATTGTTAGGTCTATAATGCTTGATAGGGCAGACTTACTGACGACGACGTCGTTTAGCACAACGCGGTCGGTGATGGTCTGCATATCCCGAATTACTTTTGACCGGAGCATTTGACGCTCATCGATGTCAGCAGTGCCGTCGATGATTGATTCGAGGGCTTGGTAAAGTTCCGGCAATGTAATCTCCGTTAGAAACCCAAGACTACCGAAATTAATTGCAAGGATCGGAACGTCCTTTTCTGTTTCTAGCTCGGCAACATTTCTAGCGATACCAAGCAGTGTGCCGTCACCGCCCAAGACCACGAGCAAGTCAATTGTTGATGGTAGAGAGCTTCGAGAAAATGTTTTGGACTTGTCGAGACCTACAAGGTCGGCAGTTTCAGTCTCGATCATGACTGTCACGCCACGTTCATACAACCAGTTCTTGATGTCACTAATCACTTCAGGCGCTTCGGGCAAACGCGCCTTTGCTACGATGCCGACAGCCTTGATCTTGCTTGACCCAGAATTTTGCCGAGTGTCTTCAGTCATTTTCTCAGATGTAGAAAGAATTCGTGATTTCCCTGGGTGCCGGTAATCGGCGATTCAGTCATGCCGATGCGGCGCAGACCTATCTTGTGAGCTTCGGTTGCTACTTCGTCAACGACTCGTTGTTGTACTGTCAGATCAAGGACAACACCCTTTTTCCCAATTTCGTGCCGACGAGCTTCGAACTGTGGTTTTACTAGTACAACAACGTCAGCCTGAGGTTGTAATAGCGCCGTTACCCGTTCGATGATCCGCGTTGCAGAGATAAACGAAACATCGATCGTTATGATGTTGAAATTACGGCAGTCGACTGGCAGCATTTCTGCTCGAAGTCCTCTCGCGTTTAGTCCTTCGATTACGACAACATCTGGATGCTTACGAAGCTTCCAGGCTAGCTGATTGTGTCCTACATCAAGCGCGACGACCCGTTTAATGCCCCTTGCGAGCATCACGTCGGTAAATCCTCCCGTCGAAGCCCCGATATCCAAGCCGATCCTGTTTTTAGGATCGATGCCGAAGGTGTCTAGAGCATGAACAAGTTTGACACCCCCTCGACCGACGTACGGGTGATCGGGTTTTGCCAGTGTAATAAATGCGCCGGGTGCTGTTGGATTACCTGCTTTTTCGACTACTTTTCCGTTGACGCTGACATGGCCAGCCAGCACCAGCGCCCGAGCCCGAGCCCGAGTTTGGGCGAGGCCACGTTCTACGACTAATGTGTCGAGTCTCACTTGTGAAGACATCTTATGACTAATTCTGGCGAGTGATTACCCAGTCGGCAATACCTGTCAAAGGACCGGCAAGTCCGGCGGTCGCCAATGAGGCTTTAGCTTGTTCGATTGAAGATAGGGACATGCGTCGTGACTTTTCGATGCCGAACATGCTTGGATATGTGGGTTTTCCCGCGGCCGCATCCTTTCCCACGGTCTTACCAAGGCTTTCTTCGCTGCTCTCCACGTCAAGAATGTCGTCAACGATCTGGAAAGCAAGTCCGAGGTGTGTCGCATAAGTTTCGACCGCTTGGACCTCTCTGGAACATCCTCCGATCATTGTTGCGCCTGCTACCGCAGCTGCCTTAATTAGCGCGCCAGTTTTTTGTTCGTGCATTGCCCTTAGCTCTGTTGGGCCAAAGCTTGGAGACGATTGATTGTCCTGGTTGGTTGACTGTGTCGAAAGTTGTCCTGCAGCTGCCAGGTCAACTACTTGTCCGCCAAGCATACCGGTCACACCGGCGGCCGTAGCGATGCACTCTACCACTCGAAGTTTTCGATCAATCAAGGAAGGGTCGTTGGTAGCTGGAAACTTTGCGAGTATTTGAAAGGCTTCTGTTAGAAGTGCGTCTCCTGCCAGAATGGCGAGACCTTCGCCAAAAACCACGTGGGCCGTCGGTCGCCCCCGTCGGAGAGAGTCATTGTCCATAGCTGGGAGGTCATCATGAATGAGCGAGTAGGTGTGAATCATTTCGACCGCACATGCAGCGGGATGCAGGAGAAATTCACGATTCTTCGAGACAGAGGGTGCTACGGTATGTGCGGACGCTAAGGTCAATATAGGTCTAAGTCGTTTTCCTCCGGCGAACAAACTGTATTGCATGGCTTCAGTTACTTGTGATGGAGCCTCGACCTGAATGGCTAGCAGTTTGTGCAGAGCCTTGTCTATTTCTTCCCGACAGAGTTTCAAATAGGTTGCGATGTCGGTTATGCCAGTGGAATCGATCTTGTTAGCGGCCATGGCAGGCTCATTCCGTTGAAGAAAGGTTGGAATCAGACAGTTCGCTTGGCGCCGTTCGCACCTCGCCTTTGTCGGTAAGCACCTCGATTCGTTTTTCGGCTTCTTCGAGTTTCGTGTGACAGTAGCGCGATAACTTCACACCGCGCTCAAAGAGTTCAAGGGAACGCTCAAGACTGAGTTTGCCGTCTTCAAGGGTTGTTACAAGGGATTCGAGTTCGGTCAGTGCCGCCTCGAAATCTTTTATGCTGGCCGTGGATTTGTCTTTCACTTTGTACTCCTGACCTCGCAATTAATTTCACCCTGATGGAGTGTCACTGTGACCGAGTCACCTGGTTTAACGGCAGTAGATTTTCTGATGATCGCCGATTGGTTTTCGGTCCAACATACTGCATAGCCCCGAGAGAGGACCGCGAGTGGGCTGAGAGCTTGTAAGCGGTTGGCTGCTATGCGGATTCGTCCTCCGAGGTCACCGTGTATTGTACTTGCCGTGGCTGTTAGGCGTGTATCCAGTCTGACCAATTTGGCACGGATGCGACCCAATTGGCGTTCGAGAGAAAGAGATTCTAGGCGCAAGCGAAGTACATGTATTTCTCTAAGAGGCAATCCAATTCTTGACCGTGCTGCTGAATGCAAGCGGTGCGTCAGTTCAGCGATATTTCGTCCATATCCAGCCACTCGAGTTGGCCAGCCTGCAAGACCGGGTCGACTTTCCATGCGATGAAGCGCGCTTCGATGTTGTTGAATATTGGCAGTAGAGGCATTTCGAAGATGGTCTTTCGCTCGTTGAATCCGTGCGACCACCTCATCTTTTCTTGCAGCGACGAGCTCGGCGGCAGCCGATGGAGTTGGCGCCCTGAGGTCGGCGACGAAATCGGCAATTGTAAAGTCGGTCTCATGACCGATCCCTGATACTACTGGGATCGAAGTCGCACTGATCGCCCGCGCCACGGATTCTTCATTGAAAGCCCAGAGGTCTTCAATCGAGCCGCCACCGCGCGCGATGATTACTACGTCGACCCCTGGAATCTGTGCCAACTTTTCAAGTCCTGTTGCGATTTCTTTTGCTGCATTTTTTCCTTGAACGCGGGAGGAGCTTATAACGACGTGTGCATTTGGTTGGCGGCGGGAAAGCACGTTGAGAATATCCCGAATTGCAGCACCGTCAAGAGATGTGACAACGCCAATTTTCTTTGGAAGGGTAGGCAGCGGTCGCTTCCGGTCCGGATGAAATAACCCCTCTTGTTCCAAGCGGTCTTTCACTTGTTGGAATGCTAACTGCAAAGTGCCCAGTCCTTGCGGTTCTAGGTGTTGGCAAACAATTTGATACTCACCCTTTGGCTCGTAGACGCTGAGGCGGCCGCGGACTGTGACTTGTTGACCGTTTTCAGGTTTGAATCTCAAGGACCTCAGTGACGATCGAAACATCACAGCGTTAAGTTGGGCGCTCTGATCCTTTAAGGTGAAGTAAAGGTGGCCCGTTTTCCACACACGCGCATTTGAGATTTCACCCTCAATCAAGATCTCGGGATATGTCACTTCCAGCATTGTGCGGATCACGGCTGTTATTTCGCTCACCGTGAAGATGTGTCCACGGGACTTCGGTTCTGCTATTGGTGATTCGCCAAACGGTAGCTTGGTTGAGCCAGTCACGGTACCGATACCGATGTAGGAGTGGGTGTCGGAAATGCACTGGCTGCTAGGCTGACCCGCTCTATCTTCGAGGCACGACCATTCGAGGGATCGCTCGAAATAACGACTGCGTTGAGACGTGGGTTAGTCGAGGCCGTTTCAAATCGTGCCGGTCTTCCGTTTAGAAAACGATCTATTACCGGGCCAGGTTCAACACCAATTATCGAATCATGTGGCCCCGTCATGCCAACGTCTGTGATGTAGGCGGTACCCTTCGGCAGAATTCGCTCGTCAGCTGTTTGTACGTGTGTGTGGGTTCCGACTACCGCAGTCACGTCCCCATCGAGATACCAGCCCATCGCTAACTTCTCGGATGTAGCTTCGGCGTGAAAATCAACCAGAACGACGCATGCGCGCTCTTGGACAAGGTCTAGTTCTTTTCGTATCACCTTGAACGGATTATCAAGCGGATTCATGAATGCCCGTCCCATAAGGTTTATGACACCGATCGATACGCCATCGGTGGTTTGGGTAACATAATGACCCGATCCAGGAGCATCAGGGTAGTTTGCCGGACGAATCAAACGAGGTTCGAGCTCTATATATTTCAGCGCTTCTTTCTTGTCCCAAATGTGATTGCCTGATGTCATGACGTCGACACCTATGTCTAGGATGGATTCCGCAACCTCGCGGGTGATCCCAAGGCCTCCCGCAGCATTTTCAACATTGGCAACGACGACATCTATAGAATGCTGTTCAACTAATAGCGGCAGCAAACTCCGTAAGCTTGCACGTCCTGGTTTGCCGACAATATCGCCGATGAAGAGAATGTTCATTCCTCTCATGATCGCACAGGATTTGGTTCTAAGTGAACTGGTCGTTCATTAATGTTGCCTGATCTCGACCCACTTATTCTCGCACGGCTCAGCGCCATCACTAGTGACCGTAGTTCTGGCGCAATGACTTTGGGTCGCAGAGCCATCCGACTTCTGCTCGATGTGAGTCAGGAGGCTAAGACAGCCTTAGATACTGTCGCGGTTGCTCTTTGCCTGGGACAACCAGCGATGGCGCCAGTGTGGAACGCTGCTGCCGTAGCTGTTGGCTCAGGTGGTGTCGATCGACTCGAGATTCTTTGCGGGAAAGTTGATCGGGCGCCGCAATCTTTTTCGCGGGTGTTCAGAGAGCTTGTGATGTCTTCGAAGTTGGAGACGAATGTCGCCGTGCCACTCGTGTTTGCCACCGTGTCGGCGAGTGATTCCGTTCGAATCTGTTTTGAAGCACTTTCGGAACGAACCACGATTCGTACTATCTGTGCTGAAGGCCGTCCTCGTCTGGAAGGTCGGCAACTGGCAACGGCTCTTGCTACCGCTGGAATCACCACAACCATCTGTACGGATGCAGCTATTGGAGAGACTATTGCCGCAAGTTCGCCCCAGGTCGAAGCAGTCGTTATTGGTGCCGATGCAGTAACTCCGCAATGGTTTCTAAATAAGTGTGGTACTCGTCAATTACTCGAACTCGCTGTTAGTCTTGGTGTTCCGACTTATGTTGTTGCAAGTCGCGACAAATTCGTATCCGAAGCTTTAGCCGAACACATTCACCCGAACTCGGGCCCGTCTGAGGAAATCTGGCAAGACATTCCTAGAGGGGTTTATGTTGAGAATCCCTATTTTGAAAAAATTCCAATAGAACTCGTGGCAACCTTTGTAACGGATGTTGGTTCCATCGGGCCGGCATCGGCGCAGGATATGTGTCAGTCTCAGGTTGTGTCGACTAGTGCATCGCGACTCGCCAGTCTGATAGAGGACTGTAATCCCAAATAAATGGCGAAAGAAGAAGTAGTCGAGTCAATAAGAAACGAAAGAATTGAAGCCAATTTATAGGCCTGTAAATATATCTTAGTGTAGTTAACTAAGATATATTTATTGACATACGCTAATGTATTAATTATCCTCAATAAAAATGGGTCATAAACTTCTAGCTGCCAGAAGCCCATTTTAATTTTTATGACACAGGTGAACTGCTCTTGAGAAATCATGGTTTGGCGAGGAAGGCAGGTCGGGCCTTTGAAGCAGATGCCCGACAGCTTGTGCCAGTCGACGATGAGATTGGTGGCACAGTAATTTATCTTGGTGGACGCCCGGCCTACTACGTGCTCAACGACGAGTGGTTTGAAGCAGTTAAAATTGCAGTGGACCCGTCTGTGACCGACCTTCTTGGGAGAGCCAAGCCCTTGCCGAATGATGAAAGTGAAAAAAGGAATCTGCAAGGCCTGAACGGAATCGTATCGACTTCATGAAAGACTTTCGCGTATTCTTAGGTTGTTATGAGTCAAGAAAATGAGGCGCCAGACGAGCAGCCTGCTTCTACCAGTACAGAGACGACAGAGGTTTCGGAACCTCGAGAACCCATGCCGCCGGTTGAAAGTCGCTTCATGTTCGTGGACATCGCGGCTCTTCGAGCAAAACAGCTTAGGCGCGGTGCGCAGCCTAAGGTTGAATCTTTGAATCACGAAGGTAGTAGAGTGGAATCAGATCAGCCGTCGCAAAAACTTGAACGTATTGCCATGCGCGAGATTGAAGAGGGCCGGATTGGTTACGATCTGCCAAACTCTGAATCGAAAGCCGAAGACACTACTGCGAAGGGATAGTCGTGAGTATTTCCGAGATCCAAGCCATTGCTGTTGCTGCCGTTACCGGTCTGCTGTCGTCAACTGTCTTTCTCTTGGCATTGTTTGTGGGGTTTGTTTTTCTGGCGGGCCTTACTAAGCTTCGGAAGCGAACTAAGGCGTCCATGGTGGTTCGAAACCTCACTGAACAGATGGAAGGTGAAACGCATTATCTACCTCCGGACGCACCTCGAGGTCCGGCTGACCAGCTGCGCACTCCAGAGCTATTGGAGCAGACCGGTCCTAACGCTTGAGATCGATAAAGCAAAAACTTCTTATTGGCTTTATTTGTGGCCGATTATGTCCGGAGGATTAGGACATTTGTTTGAACGGATGTTCTTGCCACCATGGTGACTCCCGCTCATATACTTCGGCGATTCTAAGCAACGTTACCTCATCGAACGGACGTCCCATTAGTTGTAGTCCAAGCGGTAAACGTGTCGATGTGAAGCCTGCGGGCACACTGAGGGCTGGGAGCCCTGTCAGGTTAGCGCTCACGGTAAAAATATCGCCCAAGTACATAGCTAACGGATCATTGATGTGTTCGCCAATTTGGAACGCTGGCTCAGGGGTTGTGGGCATCGCAATCGCGTCGACGCTTTGAAAGGCTTGCTCATAGTCTGTCTTGATCAAACTTCTGATACGCTGAGCCTTTAGGTAGTAGGCGTCATAATAGCCTGCACTCAACGCATAAGTTCCTAACATGATTCGGCGTTTTACTTCTGGTCCGAAGCCTTCGTAGCGTGTCCGTTCGTACATCTTCTGTAGGTCAGCTTGGTCGTGCTTCGATGCCGCTCTAAAGCCGTACCGTACTCCATCGTATCGCGCGAGATTAGAGCTAGCTTCGGCAGGTGCAACCAGATAGTAAACCGGCACAGCATACTCAATATGCGGTAACTGGATGTCAACGAGAATCCCCCCACGTTGTACAAGCGTCTCAAGCGCTATATCAAAGGCCTGTCGAACTTCGTCATTAATGCCTTCAAGTACCGGACGAGGCACGCCAATTCGCACGCCAGCAATTTCACCTGGAAAGATCGACTCGGTATCTGGGACTTCAAGAGATACCGACGTGGCATCAAAAGAATCGTTCCCGGCGATTACCTGAAAAACGGTCGCGGCATCGGCAACTGTTAGTGTCATGGGACCTATTTGGTCGAGAGATGAAGCAAAAGCCAGGAGGCCGTAACGAGACACTCGTCCATATGTAGGTTTTAATCCCACGACGCCGCAAAATGCTGCTGGTTGACGGATGGACCCGCCAGTGTCAGATGCCACCGATGCGGGACAGAGACGCGCTGAAACGGCGGCCGCGGAGCCACCGCTGGAGCCGCCGGGCGTATGAGCGACGGACCAAGGGTTGTGGGTTGGCCCATACGCGGAATGTTCAGTTGAAGAACCCATCGCGAACTCATCGCAGTTGGTTTTTCCTACGATAACGGCTCCGGCGTCCTGCAGGCGCTTAACGACCGTGGCGTCATAGGGTGGACGAAATCCAGACAGAATTCGAGACGCCCCGGTGGTGTTGGTGCCACGGGTACAGATGACGTCTTTTACGGCTATTGGCACACCAAGCAGAGGTTGGTCTCGCCAAGTGTTCGGTTGGCGGTCAATCTCTTCTGCCCGCGCGCGCGCAGTCTCTTCGAACACGGCTGTGAAGGCGTTTAATTCTGGCTTCGAGGTGCGAATTCGGTTAAGAAAATGGTCACAGATATCAATGGCTTTGACTTCTTTAGCTACGATCGCAGCTCTAAGTCTGGCGATTGTCCAGTCCCGATCGTTCATTAGCCGATCACTTTTGGTACCCGGAAAAGATTCCGAGGACCTGGAGCGGGTGCGTTGCTGAGGGCCTCTGCGGTCGATAGCGATGGTTTCAGTATGTCTTGGCGAAGCGGCCTTAGATCAGATTCTGGATGCCACGTTGGAGGAACATCAGTAGTCTCAACATCTTGCAGTCGTTCTGCGTAATCAAGAATTTGACCGAGTTGTTGTAAGAAGAGTTCTTGCTCATGCTCAGTCAATTCCAGATGTGCGAGTTGAGCTATCCGTTGTACGTCAGCTTTGGTTAATGAAGATGGCATAAGGACCGTTTCCTATTCTACTCATGATATCTCGTTGTATGGGATTTCGAGACCGATCGGGTTAGATGATTCTGTTAGGCGCCGTCGTTGATATGGGAGCCTATGCTGTCGCCAATTCAGAATGACGTTGACAGACCTATTCTAGTGGTAGCTTAGCTCACCAGCTTCGACACGAAAATTAAGTCGATTCGGTTCCGGGGGAAGTGGACACGTCGTGTAGGGATTAAACGCGCAGGGTGGGTTGTACGCTCGGTTGAAGTCTACCTCGGTCCACCCGTCTTTTCCTGGCGCCGGTGCGTATAGAAATCTTGCCGCTGGATAGGTTTCCACCCCGCTGGTGAGATCCCGGAAAATAAACCACAACTGGTCACCGGAATGAATCGAGAGCATTCTTATTTTCTGTCCAGCGACTGTCAGTTCTACTGATCCGTGACTGGTGAATTCTTCAATGTCTCCCAGAATATTTGGTAATCTCACAGCAGTAGGGTTGTCATGTGGGATGAACCGCGCGGGTACACGGTAGCGCTCGTCGACGGGAAACCATTTTAGGCCGCTGAAATTTTTCAGGATGTCACTATTGGGGTTACTCATCCGAACTGCTAACCGGTCACCACTGTAGTGAATCCATAAGGTAAGGTTTCCGACTGTTACATCGTGGCGAATACTCTCCGTCGGGAAGAGCCGTGTCGTTGTCGTCGGTTTTCCGTTGACGTCAACGGTTTGTCCCTCGTCGATATGCAAGAACACCTCGCGCCTTCTTAACTCGAACACCCCGACTTTCTCAGGACCCTCCGGTAGGACAAAGTCGTTTAGCGGACTCGAACCGAAGCTGTTGGCTCCTTCATGAAGGAAGTGAAGCGCCGCTATGGTCAGCCATCCGTCATTACTTACAAGATTGGCCTCGCGTGTTTCTCGCCATGAATCCTGCTGAGCTTCGTAATCGGTACGCTGTTCGGATGAAGTCGAGACGCTCACAGTCAACGCGAGAATTACAAGTAGGAGTAGGCTGTGCAGCGGGAGATGGTTGTTCATGACCTACCTTTTTTGCAAAGTGTTTTTTGAAACTTGATGTCTGTGGCGAGAATAGAGGACTTGTGAATGCACGTCAATTGTTCCAATTGACGTGGTCAAGCTACTAGAAATTTTGCCGTGGCGGTGAAATTACAATGTTGCCAATTGTAGTCGCGATTGTTGATCAATAGTTGTTAGAGAAAGTTTCGAAGAATGCTCAGGTTCTTTACGTCCATAGGGTCGGCTGAGACAGATGACGGAGACTGATTTTCAGATTTTGGTGTCTCCATGATCATCGGGAGACCACGGAATCGCTTGTCGCGTAATAAACGTTTGAACGGTGCAGTTCCAATGTAGCCTTGACCGATGTTTTCGTGCCGGTCAACTCGACTTCCTAGAGGTGTTTTTGAGTCGTTTAGGTGAAACAATTTAAGACGGTCGTATCCGATGACGGTTTCGAATTTTTCAAATACTGCCGCGTAACCGCCACTTGAGATGATGTCATAGCCAGCTGCCACCATGTGACAGGTGTCTAGGCAAATGCCAATACGGGCCGTTGAATCGACCCGATCGAGAATGAAATGTAGATGTTCGAAGCGGTGTCCGAGTACCGTGCCTTGGCCGGCTGTTTGTTCGAGCAGCAATTCTGTAGTTCCATCCTGCCTTTGTTTAAGGACCTCAATAATCGATTCAGCGATTCTATTTAGGCCTTCTTCTTCGGAACTTGACGTATACGCACCGGGATGAAGTACAAGTCCGGCCAGGCCGAGTGAATCGGCGCGTTGCAATTCTTCCGAAAGTGCTTCAGTAGATCGACGTCTCAATTGAGGATTTGGTGATGCTAGATTGATGAGATAACTAGCATGCGCGACGACGGGACCGACTGACGTATCGGTCACCCGTTTACGAAACTGGGACACCTCATTGTCTTTGAGTGGGCGGGCCCGCCATTGGTTAGATGATTTAGTAAAGATTTGGACTGCTTGGCAACCTGTTGAGACTGCCCGGTCGATAGCCCGGGCGAAGCCACCAGCGATCGACAAGTGAGCGCCCAGTATTGGATGGACTTGCGCAGGTGAGCGTCTGTGAAGGATCATTAGTGTTTGTTCCGTTAGGCTTGATCAATATTCTATTTCTTTAGGTTCCAGAGGCGCTATGAGCCAAAATTCTTTCGGCACACAACAGACCCTCATGGTGGGTGGCGATGCCGTTCGGATCTTCAGCCTTCGCACACTCGCGGAGAGGGGTTATCCAACCGTTGACCGACTACCATACTCGTTGAAAATCCTGTTAGAGAACATGCTCCGGCGGGAGGATGGTCAATCCGTCAGCAAGGAAGACATTGAGGCCCTCGCGCAGTGGACTCCTGGCGCCAGCAGAGAGATTGCGTTCATGCCAGCGCGAGTACTTCTGCAGGATTTTACAGGGGTGCCAGCGGTTGTTGATTTGGCTGCGATGAGAGACGGCATTTTGTCACTCGGCGGTGACCCGGATGCGGTAAATCCGTTACAACCAGCTGAGCTAGTCATTGATCATTCTGTCCAGGTGGATCACTTTGGCGTTCAAGGTGCGTTTGAACGTAATGTGGAACTTGAATTCTCTCGTAATCTTGAGCGATACGACTTTTTGAAATGGGGTCAGGAGGCATTTCGAAATTTTAAGGTTGTTCCTCCTGGCACCGGAATTGTTCACCAGATCAACATCGAATATTTGGCCAGGGTTGTATGTCGAACCACTTCCGAGGGTGAAGTGTTGGCCTACCCAGACACACTGGTTGGAACGGACTCCCACACCACGATGGTCAATGGTCTCGGAGTCGTCGGGTGGGGGGTTGGCGGCATCGAAGCCGAGGCCGCGATGCTTGGGCAGCCCGTCTCTATGCTTGTTCCAGATGTTGTCGGCTTTAGATTAACCGGTCGACTTCGCGAGGGTATGACCGCTACTGACTTAGTGTTGACCATAACGGAGCGGCTTCGACAATATGGCGTTGTCGGTAAGTTTGTCGAGTTCTTTGGCTCCGGGCTGTCATCGCTGACTTTAGCTGACCGTGCCACCTTGGGAAATATGTCTCCGGAGTACGGTTCGACGGTGGCAATCTGTCCAATCGACCAGATGACTGTTGATTATCTGCATTTGACCGGCCGCGATTCGGATCAGGTCAACCTCGTTGAAACCTATGCCAAAGAACAGGGCCTTTTCGGTCCCGGGCCTGCAGACCCGTTGTACTCAGATGTGGTTACCCTTGACCTTGAAACTGTCGAACCAAGCATCGCCGGGCCCAGGCGACCGCAGGATCGCGTGGCTCTCAGCGCTGCAAGCTCTGCTTTTGCACTTACATTGAAAGAGAGTCTCGGGAGCGGCCCTGAGCTTGTGGAGTCCAAAGCCACTCCGCCGGATGGCCTAGCCCACGGAGCTGTTGTTATTGCAGCTATCACCAGTTGTACCAACACCTCGAATCCCAGTGTCATGCTGGCTGCTGGTTTAGTCGCGAAGAATGCTATGGCGAAAGGCCTTCGTCCAAAACCGTGGGTCAAGACCAGTCTTGCTCCTGGTTCTACGGTCGTGACGGAGTATCTGAAGGCAGCCGATTTGATGGAGCCGTTAGAGCAACTCGGTTTTGGTTTAGTGGGATACGGATGTACCACTTGTATTGGTAACAGTGGACCACTGCCAGATGAAGTCGCCGCGGCGGTGAGAGGGCAGGATCTTGTCGTTACCTCCGTCCTGAGTGGAAACCGAAATTTCGAAGGACGTGTCCAGCCTTTAGTTCGGGCGAATTATTTGGCATCGCCACCGTTAGTGGTTGCTTATGCGTTAGCTGGAAGTATGACGGTCGATGTGACAACCGAGTCTCTTGGTCAAGATCAACAAGGAAATGATGTTTTTCTGAAAGACTTATGGCCGACAAGTGCAGAGATTCAGGAAGTGATGGCTTTAGCAGTTCATCGCGACCAGTTCGTTTCAAAGTATAAGAGTGTGTTCGATGGCGATGAACGGTGGAGTGAACTGTCTGCATCCGGCGGACGCCAGTTCAATTGGAACAAAGACTCGACATATGTCCAACATCCTCCGTTTTTTTTTAATCTTGCCGCAGACCCGATCCCACCAGGCGACATTATTGGAGCGAGGGTGTTGGCGTTACTGGGTGACAGTGTAACGACGGACCACATATCGCCAGCCGGAGCCATACCAGTTGAGAGTCCAGCTGGTCAGTATTTGGTGGGTCGCGGTGTTGAGCCGAAGGATTTTAATTCTTTCGGTAGTCGGCGCGGCAACCATGAGGTGATGATGAGGGGAACCTTTGGTAACATCCGACTTCGCAACAAATTGGCACCAGGGACCGAGGGTGGATGGACACGATATCAACCGGACGGTGAGCAGATGTCGATTTACGACGCCGGCATGCGCTACAAGGCTGATGCAACCCCGTTACTGGTTATGGCGGGAAAGGAATACGGCTCCGGGTCATCACGCGATTGGGCCGCAAAAGGTACGATGTTACTGGGTGTGCGTGCGGTCATTGCAGAAAGCTTTGAGCGAATTCATCGGAGCAATCTCGTTTTTATGGGTGTTTTGCCGTTGCAATTCAAAAACGGTGAGAGCGCGGATATTCTGGGTGTGAACGGGCAAGAGAGTTTTGAGCTACGGGGAATTGCTGACGAGTTAGGGCCACGGTCAGACATTCTGGTGCAATGTCTCCGTCCAGATGGTTCGACGGCTGAATTTTCGGTGACTGCCAGAATAGATACTCCAGAAGAGCTGAACTACTACTATCACGGTGGAATCCTGCCTTACGTCCTGCGACAACTTGCCAATAGTTAGAATTTGATAATGACACAACAAACCTTGCGGGTGATGTTCGGGTTTGGCTTGGTCGTGGTGATAATGATGATGACGACGATACTTCCAGAGACGATGACTCAGAACTCTGTTGATCAAACCGAACCACGGCAGGTTTCTTGGGATCTTACCGAGATCTACCCGACCGACGAAGCATGGACTCGTGAGAAGGAAAGACTCGAGCAAGAGATTAAGGGGTTGTCACAGTACGAAGGAACGCTGGGTGAAAGCGCTGCAGCGCTTCGGGTTGCTCTCGACGCGATTAGCGCTTCTGATAAAGAACTCGCTCGGTTGTATGTGTATGCCTTTCTTAAAGCCGACGAGGACCGGCGGATTGCTGAGAACCAAGAGCGCCGAAGCACGGCGGCGTCGTTGCTTTCAGAGTTTGGTGAAGCAACGAGTTTTGTGTCACCAGAGTTACTTCAAGTGGGTTCTGAAACGATTGAAACGTATCTTACAGAAGATACGGGTCTGGGAAAGCATGCTTTCAGCCTGCGGAACATTCTGCGTCAAGAACCGCATACGTTATCGAGTGATGCTGAGCAAATCATTGCAGCGACCGCTCCAGTTGCACAGGGACCGGAGCGCATCTATGCGATGTTGTCCAGTTCTGATTTGCCTTTTCCGACAATAACATTGTCTGACGGTGAAGAGGTCCGGTTGGATCAAGCCGCTTATTCGCTGCATCGGGCGTCTCAGAACAGAGATGATCGTAAGCTGGTGTTTGATGCGTTTTGGAATAGTTGGAAGGCTTATGAAGCAACGTTGGGTCAGACCCTAGACACACATGTCAAGACTCACGTATTTGAGGCGAAGGCTCGGCAGTACGACAGCGCGCTACATGCTGCTTTGTCGGGACCGAACATTCCGGTAGAGGTCTACCGCACCTTGATTGCGGCGACTCATCGACATCTCCCAGCGCTTCATCGCTACTTTCGACTTCGAGAGCGGATGTTAGGCGTTGAGGACCTCGCTTACTATGACATTTACCCTCCACTTGTGGCTTCAGAGCGCCAGTTCGATCTCGACGAGTCGAAGCAGTTGGCGTTGGTCTCGGCTGCACCATTAGGGGATGCATATGTTGATCTATTGAGGGAGGGATTAGCAGGTAACTGGATGCACGTGTATCCCCAACAGGGCAAGGCGTCCGGCGCGTACATGTACGGTGCGGTCTACGATGTGCATCCTTATCTCTTACTAAATTACAACGGTGCCTACGATGATGTTTCGACGTTGGTTCACGAATGGGGACATGCCATACATACGATGTTGTCAAAGGCTGACAACCCGTATGAGACGTCAGCCTATGCGACGTTTACGGCTGAAATTGCATCAACTACAAATGAAGTGTTACTTCAAGAACACATGTTGTCGCAGGAGATCTCGGACCAGGAGCGGTTGTTTTATCTCGGCACGGCACTTGAAGCCGTTCGCGGAACGTTCTTTCGTCAGGTGATGTTTGCGGAGTTTGAACTTAAGATTCACGAACTGGTTGAGGATGGCGAAGCGTTGTCTGGTGAGAAGATGACAGAGGTCTACGAAGAGTTGGTTCGTCAATATCACGGGTCTGACGACGGAGTGCTGACGTATGACCAAGCCTATGCCATCGAGTGGGCATTTATTCCGCACTTTTACCGAAATTTTTATGTGTTCCAATATGCGACGTCGATTGCTGGTGGCACGATGTTTGCCGAACGATTCCTTGATGGCGATCAGCAAGCCCGGGATGATTACCTCGCGGTGTTGTCAGCTGGTGGGTCTCGGTATGCGTACGACCTATTACGAGAGTATGGTATCGACCTAGCCACAGATGCGCCCTATGACGCTCTGATTGCTCGGATGGTTCGAGTGATGGACGAGATTGAACAGATTCTTGATCGACAGTGAAGTCGATACCCAGCAGTTAATTGAAAAGTGGCGCCATTGGATGTTCGTCGAAACTCAAACCTGATGAGACGCATTCCGAAGGGATGAATCTCTAGAGCATCGGGGGTATCAGCAGCATGGCCACGATGCTTGTAATCATGCACACAATGGCGACGATACTGGTATATCCAAGCACGTCTCCAAATCGAAGACCAGTTACGGTCAGGAGTGGAATGGCCCAGAACGGCTGAATCAAGTTGGTTGTCGAGTCTCCGTATGCATAGGCGAGCACTGTCGTTGTGGCAGAGACTCCAAGTTCTTTGGCTGCCGGCAGAAGGTAGGGTGCTTCAATGAGCCACTTTGATCCAGCCGATGGCACGAACAAATTCATGAAGCCGGAATAAAAATACACGACAAGAGGGTAGGTTTCTATTGTGGCAATTCTAACAAAGAATTGGCCCAACCAGGCGCCCAAGTCAGTGTTGTTGATCACACCAAAAATTCCAGCGTAGAACGGAAACTGTAGAATGACACCCGCTGCCGTCCGAGCGCCGTTCGAGAAGGCGCGTACTAGGTTTGATGGGCGTCCTTGTAACAGCACAGCCGCGAGTAAGAAAACCGCGTTATAAGCATTGATTGTCCAAGTGGCTCCGAATCCTCTGGCGATCATTGAGTGTCCAAGTGGATAACCGATCAACAAGGCGGCCAGGACGACCCATCCACGGAATGACTCGATTTTTTCAATAGGGGTTACCGGAACAGTCGGTTCCGGTAAGGTCGGCATCATCCGGTCGATCTGTTCATCCGTTAGTGTTTGGGGAGTGCCTCGGGGATGCAGTGCAAGGACGGTCGCCAAGGCAACAACCGAAATTACAGCAAGGTAGGTGAGATTGAATGGCACAAACAGGGTTTCGGTGACCGGTACGAGCCTGTCGATTACAGGGTCGCCAGTTACCGGAGCTAGTAATGGGTTTCCAGGGGTAGCAAGGATGAGTGGGGCTGATCCTGAGAGTCCTCCATGCCACACCGTACCAAGACCGAGATAGGCTGCGGCGATTAACACCCGGATGTCGGCGTTCGGATTTCGTTTAGCGACGAATGGCACGAACAAAGCGGATGCCACGACGCT
>CAYFER010000014.1:0-11626 GCA_964342185.1 uncultured Vicinamibacteraceae bacterium
ACCCCCGACCTACGGGTTCGAAGCCCGGCGCTCTATCCAGCTGAGCTACAGGCGCACTCAAACTTACGGTCAGCTTCGAACCAGACGAAATCTTATCACGGACATCGCTACTGGCCGGGGTGGAGTTTTAGCCTTCGCTTGTTGCAGTGCCTTGGGGGATACGGTTATTCAAGTCCGAGATCAAACGCAGCCATTTCTCTCGCATTCCTGACAAGGAGCTGGCCATTTTCGAGAGCCGGAACGTTCCACGTTTTACCTTCAATCGCCGTCGTACGGGCAATCTCGTCGTGGCCATATGGGTTGGCATAGACCAGCACCAGATCGCCATCTTCCGTTAACACGACGAGATGGTCGCCGGCCAAGAGAAGTTGACCATACCCGTACCGACCACCTTTCCACTGTAGTTCGCCAGTCGCGGCATCGATACAGGCAAGAATCGATTCGTCAAGCCCGTAAATGTAGCCTTCGTGCAGCACGGAACTGCTAAAACGATTCTTCATTCGGTTGTTCTGCCAGACCGGTTCGGCGGAGATATGATTGCCGTCGTTAACGAAGTTGAGCAGCGTAGCGCCATGGCCATAGGATGCGGAGAGAAACAACTGTGTGTCACCGACGAGTATGGGTTGTGCGATATTGGGAACCATCGACGGAGACCACGGATACTCCCAGAGAAGGCGGCCATCTTGAATTTCTAGACCAACTACCCGATCTGCGGTCACGACTATCACCTGTCGTTGGCCTGCAAGCGTGGCAAGCATCGGTGATGTATACGACTGGAGATCGTTAAGCGTATGCCAAACCACATCACCGGTGCCGAGGTCGTATGCGACGACGGACCATCCGTTTTGGCCACCCGGTTGGACGATCAGCAAATTATCGATGACGAGGGGTGAGGAAGCCATGGCCCATTGCAGGTTAGTGGCGTGACTGTCTTCGAGAATATTACGACTCCAAATGACGTTGCCAGTGGCAGCATCTAAGCTCCACAGGTAACCAGTTGCCCCGAGGGCATAGACTCGCCGGTTGTGCCAAGTCGGCGTCGCACGAGGTCCTGGACCACCTTGAAATTCCTTAAATTCAGCCGCCCACGCATGATTCCAGAGTTCTCGGCCGGTCTGGATGTCATAGGCTGTGACGACTTCTTTGTCACGACGTTGTTCAATCGTTATGGCACGGCCTTCGGCGACGACAAATGATGCGTAGCCGCCTCCGATGGGTTGGTGCCACTGTGGCGTCAAACCATCTGATGGCCAATCGGTTCTGATTGCGGTCTGTGTGTAACGTCCATCCCTGGTCGGGCCTCGGAAGTTCGTCCAGTAGGGACCGCCGGTGTTTCCTGAGTCGGGGGCAATCGAAGCCGCCGGAAGCAAGTGTGAGTAGTGTTGAGCTCGGTTCTCTTCAAGTTGACTGAAGTGTTCTTCTGGGTCGTCAAAGAGGAATGCTGGACGGAGACCGTTGCCGGTCATCTCAATTCGCATGCCGAACGCGATTACCAGAATCGCGACTGTGGTGGCGCTGAGCGCCAGCGTAACCCCAAGCACTAAGAGACTGGAACGCACCCATTTCAGGCTGGCCATATCTGATGATGGACGATTTTGATGACGGTGTCATTAGTCTCATAACGAATCAGATTAAATATTCATACGTCAGAACTGATGACGAGGGCGGGTACATATATATTGACTATGGAATAATCGGTCAGGATTTACCTGTTTCGATCGGAGGTTCGTCAGATATGCGCAATTATGGTTATTTCTTCGTCTCATTTGTCCTGTTATTTGCGGTCGCCTGGAGTGGTTGCCAGGTGTTGGAGAGTTCCGAGACGCCGCCGGCATCGGGTGCCGGCCAATCGGTTCCGATTGAACCTCACCCGATGACCCAGTCTCCAGAGAAATTGGTTACCCACGAGCAAATGCTTGCATGGGAGCAGGAGATGAAGAATTGGGGCCGGTGGGGTCCCGATGATGAGCGAGGCACGCTTAATCTGATCACCGAGGAAAAAACGCAGGCAGCGGTGAAATTGGTCGAAGAAGGTATTTCGGTCTCTTTGTACCACTTTCCAGACCCAATCAATCTTGCCGAACCCGGTATCGACACCTCGAACATGCGAGTAATGAATAGACATTGGATGCCCGGCCTGGATCCTGAGACAGGCGAGGTGCGGGGAGCCCTTGATGCCATCAGTTTTGCAATCCATGATGGTGGTAACGCCCATATTGATGCGATTTGTCATTACGTCGTGCAAAGCGATCGTGAGAACCCCACCATTTACAACGGGAAGCCACAGAACTTGACCGAGAACGGTTGCGAAGGTGGGGCGTCGATCGACAAGATGGGACTTGGTTACGTTACCCGTGGGGTCTTAATCGACATTCCCTTGTTGAAAGGAGTCCCGTATCTCGAAAAACGCTTGCCGATTTTTGTGGAAGACCTTGAAGCCTGGGAAGAATTCTCTGGGGTGACTATCGGAAGTGGCGACGCGGTGTTTCTTAGGACTGGACGGTGGGCACGTCGGGACCAGGAAGGTCCTTGGAATTATGCAGGCGAGTCCGCGGGACTTCACGCGTCTGTCTTACCGTGGTTAAAGGAACGAGATATCGCCATCCTAGGAAGTGATGCTGTGGCTGATGTTCAACCGTCTGGTGTCGAGAGATTTTGGCGACGACCAATTCATGACATTCTGATTCCCATTTGGGGAACCCCAACAATCGACAACGGTTATTTCAAGGACCTCTCAGAAGTGTCAGCCCGTTTGAAGCGCTGGGAATTCATGGTGTCGTGGGCGGTCATGCCTGTGCCGAACGGAACCGCGACACCGTTCATGGGTTTGGCTACCTTTTAATACTGTGAACTGGTTGAATGGATCGGTTCATTTGATGGATGTTTTTCGATAGTGGGTTGCTATGTCTTGCGAATCACACTTTGTTGACGTTCTCGATTCGAAAATGCATTACGTGGAAGGAGGTCACGGCGATCCCATTCTGTTTCTGCATGGGAATCCGACCTCTTCATATCTCTGGCGGCATATCTTGCCGCATCTTGAGTCGGGGGCACGGGTAATTGCACCTGATCTCATTGGTATGGGGAAGTCAGACAAACCGGACCTTGAGTATCGCCTTGTGGATCACGTGCGGTATGTCGAAGGTTTTATTGAGGCACTGGGACTCCAACGAGTGACATTGGTTATTCATGATTGGGGTTCGGCACTGGGGTTCCATTACGCTCGGCGCCACGAGACGAATGTCAAGGGTGTCGCATTCATGGAGGCCATTGTTCGGTCGATGACGTGGGCAGAGTGGCCACATACGGTGCGTCCCCTCTTTCAAGCGTTTCGCACACCCGAGGTGGGATGGGACTTGATTGTGAACAAGAATGTGTTTGTTGAGCAGGTGCTGCCAGGTGCGATTCAACGTAAATTGACGGACGACGAGATGCAGGCCTATCGTGAGCCATTTATCGAACCATCGAGTCGAAAGCCGGTGTGGCGATGGCCGAACGAGATCCCGGTCGATGGACATCCCGAGGAGGTTGTCCAGTTGGTTGACACCTACACATTGTGGCTTGCCACGTCGGAGGTGTCCAAGTTGTTGTTATACGCGACGCCAGGTGCGTTAATCCGGAAAGAGCAGGTCCAGTGGTGTCGCGACCATATCAAGAACTTGGAGATGGTTGATTTAGGTTCTGGTCTCCACTTTGTGCAAGAAGACCGTCCAGAAGAAATCGGGCGGGCACTTCGCGAGTGGTATGAACGGCTTGAGTGAAGGCACTAGTAGTCTTATTGCATCTTGCTGAATTAGGATGACGGATGTGCTGGCCTGCTCGTTTAGCTAACTGATACGCTCCAATCGATAAACGTATCCGAAGATTTAAATATATATGATTTAAACCCTAGATACACAGTTTTTGTATCAGTTAGTATGGCTAGAAGTCAAAATGACAGAGGGGGACAGAGCGTGCTTGCAAAAGAATACAAAAAGCTCGTGCGCCGGCCTCTCCGGATTTCATGGTCAATCGGAAGAGGCCGCGAGATTTACCGACTGGAGTTCTCTGAAATTCTGTACAGCTTGGATTGCGTTCGTATAAATAGACTGCTCTGTGCAATCGCTGGGGTCGATAGCGAAAATTCATTCAGAGGATTACGTCCGATGACTTCGAAGTCGGGACCGGCTTGGATGACGTAGGTATCGCCGTCCTCGCTTAGCACGAAAATCTTGTCATCGTAGGCCCACGGTGATGAACTGAACGCAGCTCCGACCTCGATTCGCTGTCGACCGTACACTTCTTCGCCCGTCCGGGCATCGTGACAGGTAAAAAAGCCTCGGTCGAGCAGTGTGTAATAGTAGTCACCGTATATCAGGGGCGACGGGTTGTACGGTGCAGCTTGTCCGTTAGACCAGACAATGAACTCGTTACTGGTCTCGGAGTCTCGCAAAGAGATGTTACCGCTGGCTCCCGGGCGAATCGCAAAAACCGGTCGTTCTTGGTCGCCGATATATCCTGAGCTGATGAAGAGCATCCCAAACGCACTGAACGGCGTTGGCACGGTGATTGAAGACAGGCCAGTCAGTTCCCACAGGACGTTTCCATCGAGGTCGTAAGAGCGAACTTTGTTTGTGCCAGTAGTCACCAGTTCGGTCCGTGACTCATGTTCCCAGATGAATGGCGTTGACCAGTTTGTTCCTTCATCTCGTTCTGTTCGCCAGATTTCTGCGCCGGTTTCGCTACTGACGGCGGATACGTACGATTGGTCATCATTGTCGTTGACGATGTAAAGACGGTCACGATACAGCACTGGGGAGGCGGCGGTACCCCAACCCAGACGGTTGTCGGTAGCGTCGATGTCAAGTGACCACTGAACCACACCGTTTGTGTCAAGACTGAATAGGCCAACGTTGCCGAAGTAGGCATAAACAGACTCGCCATCAGTCACTGGAGTTTCAGAGGCCAAGGTGTTCTTGAGGTGGTGTCCTCGAGGAGGGCTGCCGCGATGCACCTCCCTTTCCCACTTCACGGCACCGCTCTCAACATCGAATGCATAGACGAGCCACCGATGCTCGGCCTCCGAGGCACGCCATGTTTCACTGCCTCGGTACAGACCTCCCAGTGGTGTTTCCACGGCTTCAGAGCTCACTACCGTTGTGAGGTAGACAGTTTCGTCCCATACGATCGGTGAACTCCACCCGAATCCAGGGACGTCAGCAGTCCAGACCACGTTTTCAGTAGTAGTCCATCTTGTGGGCAGTCCAGATTCGTCTGAGACCCCCCGCGCCCCAGGTCCTCGAAATTGCGGCCACCGGTCATCGGCTGAGCCCGACTGGATTGACATGGCAAGAAAAAGTGCTAGCAATAATGAAAATATCCGTCGATCCATCCGTTCTCTTCCTCTCGTTCCTAGGGTCGGCTTCAAGTTTCTGAAGTTGGAGTTTACCGAAAGCGCATGATTTAACAAGTAGCTAATAACGAACCGGTCACGGGAGTGTAGTGCATTCGTGTCGCGCCCGCAGCAGTCGTCAAATTTCTCGCTCGGCGAAACCGCGGTCGCCAGGTCAACTGACTCGCGGTGTGTGAAATCAATTCAAGTTTTATCTAGGGAGACTGTCTCCTGAACGGGAACGACCGACTACAATCCACTAGAGTGTTGAGCGGGACATCGCTGAAATAACTGCCAGTGAAGGAAACTGACGCTTCGCGGTGTCCGGTTCCACTGACAAATGGTTCCGCTCGTATAGTTTAGAGGGAGGATGCTGATGAGCACTCAGAGTTGGATAAAGGGTTTCGCGCTGATATTGTCCGGTGTGCTGGTGGGATGCACGCCTGCTGCAGACGAAATGCCGGTGTCATTGAATGAACTTGACCTGGTTGTAGCGGATTATAGCCCCCCAGTTGTGACTCCTGAATCCCATGATCTCACACAGGCGGATATCGAACGGCTGATCGAAGAGTTGTCCAATTGGGGACGTTGGGGACCAGATGATCAGATAGGCGCAGCGAATCTTATTACTCCTGCGAAGCGGTTAGAGGCTACTTCGTTGGTGACTGAGGGAATTACCGTGTCACTGGCGCAACCGCTTTTGATCACGGAAGCCGAAGACGTTCCGAGACCCTTTGAGCACCGCATGCTTGGGGTCCCGGACTTGGATGCCGAACCAGCGTTTATGGGAGGCGTCAGCGACAGCCACGGTATTAGTTATCACGGTTACTCTCATAGTCACTTGGATGCTCTCTGCCACATTATGTACAAGGGGAAGATGTACAACGGCGTGTCGCAGGACACCATCACGGAGGACGGTTGCTCAAATGCGGCGATCGATAACCTCAGGGGAGGGATTGTCACTCGGGGTGTTTTGTTTGACATCCCACGTCTCAAGGGCGTCCCTTATCTGGAACCAGGAACTCCTATTTATATGGAGGATCTCGAAGCTTGGGAAGAGATGGCTGGTGTGACCGTTCGTCCGGGTGATGCAATTTTTATTCGAACCGGCCGATGGGCCCGGCGTGCGGAGCATGGGCCATGGGCCGTGTCCGAATCCGCGGCGGGACTTCACGCTTCCACGATGCCATGGGTGAAGGCTCGAGACGTATCGTTTCTCGGGAGTGACGCGGCGGCCGATGTCGCGCCTTCACAGGTCGAAGGTGTAGCGCTTCCGGTGCACATTTTAACAATTGTGGCGATGGGGGTTGATTTGTTTGACAATCAGAATCTTGAAGATCTAGCCGAGACTGCGGCTGAGTTGAACCGATGGGAATTCATGTTGGTGGCTGCACCTCTTCCGGTCAAAGGAGGGACTGGGTCACCGCTGAACGCCTTGGCCATGTTCTAGAGTTGGGCGGTATAAGCACACGGGCTGTGAGTTTCGGTTCCGACCAACTATGGGTGTTTTTATGGTCGTGAGTTTGGGGTGTTATGGCGGAGTCTGATCAGATCGCACAGATGATCAAAGTGGCAGCGGAGGCGACGTCCGCCGAAGATTATGACACCGCAGAGCGAACACTCCGCCGACTCCTTCGCTTACAGGAAGCTGACCTTGGTTTATCTCATCCTGATGTCGCGAACACGCTTAATGACCTGGGTGTTGTTTGTGACAGTCTCGGTCGACCCGAAGAGGCTGAGTTTCTGTATCGGAGGGCCCTTGGTATCGCGAGGCGCGCACTTGGCCCGGGTCACATCTCTGTAGCTAAAAGTGTAGAAAATCTGTCGAAGCTTTACCGAGCTCAGGGCAAAACTGAGAAATTGGCGAAACTTTCCAGTGGTGGAGCTGTAGGTCTCAATACATCAGGTTCCGAAGAGAGTGCGGTCGTCACAGATGACCCCGAACCACCTGCGGTGCCCACGGCGTCAAAAGATTTGGTCGATTCTTTGCAATCCAGTGACTCTGGACCGGACAACAGTAGTCAGAGGGAAGACTCCCCGTTACCTAAATGGTTTACGAGGTGGTTCGGTGGCTTTGTGCTACTGGCGGTTGGTGGCGCGGTACTTGTTGTGTGGTTACTTTTTGATCGAAGTCCAGCAGTTGACTCTGCTAGTGATGACGGCGCCCGCACCGCACAACCACCGCAGTTATCCACTGGTGATACCTTCGTCGGTGTCGGGGAAGCGACTATCTTCCGTGAGACAGACCAGTCAGAAGCTCCACTATCAGCTGCGATTACGGCGACCGGGTCCGAGTCAAGTCGCGAGAACCTAAGTGCGTCACTCTCTTCTCCTCCGGATCGGACAGTGGAGTCGTTTGTAGCCGAAGCAATTACTTCAGGTGGAGAAGAAGATGACGAGTCTTTAACGCGAAGTGTGGGAACACTCGGGTCACGGACGACGTTGGGTGGTCCAGATACTGTTGCCGTTGTGACTGCTGAGGTTTGTTCCCGGTTGGACACACGTAACGACGAGGGGAACTCGCTGGCAGAATGGAGATGTGATGCGGTCGGCGACCAGGCGATTCCGGGACAGTTGTTTTTCTACACGCGCATCAGGTCGCCACGGGGTACGACCGTTGCACATCAGTGGTTTCGAAACGATTCCCTAGTAGATACGGTTACTCTCGAGATCGGAGCCAACGCCGGACCGGGATATCGAACCTACAGTTCCCACACCGTGTCGGCTGAAGAACGCGGTCGGTGGCGTGTCGAGTTGCGGTCTCCAAATGAAACAGTACTTCATTCGGACGAGTTCGTCGTGCCCTAGCCATGCACTGGTTTCTCAGTGGATATAATCCCTGCCGTGCTGAGTGTTAACGGCCGGGCGATTTTGTTGCGCTCCATGGACATAGTTATCCAGACATTATTGACAGGCATTTACCGGCTAGGTCAATTGCCGCTGAACCACACCAGCGTAACGGTTGGAGGAGCCATCAATCCAAGGGGCACGTGGTCACTGGTGCTGACGTTCATACTCTTTGCTTCAGCCGTAATTTCTGCCGCTGCTAACGCATCAAACGACGAGGCGTCATTAGAAATTGGAACTATCGAGGTAATTGCCAATGAGGTCTTCGATGGGACTGCCGACGAACAATCGTTTCTCTATCGTGTCGCCAACCGTATTCATGCAGGAACTCGTGAACATGTGATTCGACGAGAGTTATTGTTTGAAAGTGGCGATCCATTCAATCAAGAACTGATCGAACAAACGGAACGTAACTTGCGGTCGTTAAGATTTTTGCGGAACGCTCGTGTTGTAACAACACCGATTGACGACAACGGTGATGGACAGGCAGAACGGGTTGATGTTCGGGTAGAGACGTGGGACACGTGGTCTTTGGAGCCAGTCATTCATTTTCGGCAAATCGACAATCACTCGATTTGGAAATTTGGTCTCATGAACAGAAGCGTTCTTGGGTTTGGCAAAGAACTTACTGTCAGTCGCCGCCGCAACTTGGACAGAACCATAGACCGCGCTTTGTATCATGATCCGCAGTTACTGGGGTCTCGGTTTGTACTGACGGCGTCTGCTGCGAGTTTAAGCGACGGGGCTGAAGGTTCACTGGCAATCGGTCGCCCCTACGTCTCGTTGGCAGATCCCTGGTCCGTGTCACTCACAGCCAATACGTTCAACCGAATGGATTCGTTGTTTGACAATGGGCGAGAGGTTGCTGTGTTACCCCATCACAGCCAGTCGAGTGATTTTGAGTTCGGTAGGGCCGTTCAGCGGCGCGCTACGAGTGCGGTCCGGATGCACGTGGCTTACCGGTCTAGGTTTGACCGGGTCGGAACAGATGTACGAGATTTCGGCATTGTCGAGGTCGGGTTTCAATCCCTAGGGCATCGATTCACTCAGTTGACCCACGTTAATCGTTTCGAACAACCCGAGGATTTTAACTTGGGAGCTCAATCGTGGGGGCGAATTGGGTTGTCAACCACAGCATTCGGCGGGGAAGAAGGGCGTGCAATTTTTGCGTCGGCTGGACATACTCGTGGTTTCGACTTTGGGCCAGGGCACTTTCTGATGTTTGGTGGCAGTATTGGCGGCCGTCACCAATGGGGTCGCTGGAGCAATGCGCTCGCTCATCTTCGTCTTCGCTACCTGCAAAAACAGTCGACGCGAACCGCGTTCGTAGGGAAAGCCGAATTTTATCGAGGTTATAACCTTGATGACGAAGTCCAAATTCTGTTGGGTGCTGCAACTGGTCTGCGGGGTTATCCGGTTCGACAGTTTGCCGGAACTCGGTCCTTATTGTTGACTGCCGAGGAGCGATGGTTCATCGCGGATGACGTTTTACAGCTTGTTTCGTTGGGGCTTGCAGTTTTTATGGATAGTGGGTTTGCCTGGAGCGCTCAGGAGTCGGTCGACCTGTCCGATTTAAAAACGGCCATTGGGGGTAGCCTGCTGGTGGGTAGTAATCGATTATCGTCGAGTGGTTCGGCGCGGTTTGATGTTGGATATGCTGTCAACAAGGTGACCGCGGTTGGCCGCTGGGTGTTTTTTGCCGGATCCGATATTGAGTTCTAGGCTCATCTCGAAGATGCGGTACGTTTCTGTTTGGTAGCCGTCCGCCGTGAGGTTCTTTATTGCTGCAGCGTCTGTAAGTTTCGCTTACTTAGGTGTGAGTGTGTTGTTGACCTAACCTGATAACCAGCTCAAGTAGGCTGGTCCTAATCGAAACCCACCAGTGATGAACCTTGGAAGGAAAGCATCAGCCGCATTGGCCAGTAAGGCGTGACTGATCGCAAGAGCGAAAAGGTTTGGCTCCCGCCGAAACAGGCTGCTCCAGAGCCATCCTCCCAGAAAAACTAGAACCATGAGTCCCACGTTCGGTGCATGAATAACAGCGAAGATCGTAGCTGCACATATCGGGGCTGATCGATTAAGTCCGGTATCAAACAGTCTGAGGAGAACGAAACCTTGGAGTGCATATTGCTGAGTAAATCCCCACGCTAGGTAATACAGAAAATTAACAATCGTTCGTCCAATATCTACCTGAGGTGGCAAGAGCACTATGCCAACCACTGCAAGTGCAACGCCTGCAGCGAGAGTCGGTCGAAGCATCATCCGGCCGGCCATGACAAAATTGTCAAGTCTGATACCGAGACGGTTCAGAGAATCACCGTGCCAAAGATTGGAACCTAGCATCGCTGCGACGATTAGGAAGCGAATGCCAAAATCGAGCGCCAGTAAACCGAGAGGTTGAAGTACCCAAATAATGACGAGAATGGATGCAGGAACCCCGAACAGTTCTATGACAGAGGCCCATGCGGACCAGGCGTCGCGACGTGGTGAACTTGTGGCGGCTTCCATCTTATTTCTGCTGGCGTCTGTTCAGGTGCTCTGGTTCACTGTATTGCCTGATCTTGATCCAACGGCCAATGTCTGGAGTGTCTCGCTTCTGTTTGTCATTCTTGTTGGTGTCTATCTCGGACTCAGTGTCAGCGATGCACGTGAACGGATATGGTTTCTACTGGGCGGTTCGACTCGACGTCTCCTAATTGGCCCAGGGTTTCTTCTTATAGTTGCACTTGCCTATGCTTGGACAAACGGGCTCCCGATGGAACCGCGAGTTGCCGTTTACGCCGCTTATCTTTTCGCGCCTCCCGTGTTGATTCTTCTTTGTTGCCGAAGCGGCGCATCGACGTCGCTGTGGGGGTTAGCTGCGGCGCTTCTTTTCTGGATGCCCATAGAGTTCGACCTGTTGCCTTCCCTGCCGTTTCCTCCTCCGGATGGCTACGACGTTAGTCGGGTCGTCGCGATTGTTGCGGCATTTTATCTGTTTCTTGTCGGGTGGCCATTAAAAGGGATTGGGTACTCCCTGTCGTTTGGCTGGGACGATTTGAAATTATCGGGTACGGCTTTTGTGGTTTACGCATTAGTGGCACTTCCCCTGGGGCTTGTCATCGGGTTTCTAGTTTGGCGACCGGATGTCAATATTGGAGGATTGTTGGTGACGCCGATTGTCATCTATTTGATCACGGCTCTACCAGAGGAGTTTCTGTTCCGAGGTGTAATGCAGAACATACTCATGCGTTACTGCGGTTCAACGATCGGCCTAACGTTGGCGGCCATTATTTTTGGGCTGGCGCACCTACCCGACCTGAGGTATGTCCTCCTCGCTACGTTGGCTGGATTTGCGTATGGGTGGGTATATTTGCGTACCGGAAGAATTACGGCGTCGGCTCTGACTCACACAAGTGTGAACTGGAT
>CAYFER010000014.1:11726-72009 GCA_964342185.1 uncultured Vicinamibacteraceae bacterium
CTAAGCGAGAACTTGGTGCGTTTGATATGGTCACCAACGAAAATGAACAATGGGGGATTCGCGCACGGTCGAATTTCTCGTCGTTACTAGAGATTCATGCGCGATAACGTCGATGGTTGGGTTTCCAGAGTTCAGTTACTGGGTCTCGCGCTATCAGTAGTAAGCCTGACGTCACTTGCGTGTTCTCCAGAACCCGATGGTGCTGTGGTGTTCGCCGACCATTGTGCCTCGTGTCATCTGGACCCTCTGTTTCCACGTGCACCTCACCTTGACATGATGCAGGGCTGGAGGCCGGAGTTGATTGTTATGACGCTCACTACCGGGCTCATGCAGGAGCAAGGTCAGTTGCTCACTTCGAAAGAACAGCGGTCAGTGGCAGAGTTCATAAGCGCTGGCGGTGATGAGGATGCTGAATGAGGTAGCTCACTGAACCTTGCTTCAGGAAGATGCGGATTATTGTTACTAGCATGGCGCAAGTTTTGTGGCTATTATCGCGGGACATTCCCTGTCGGTATTTGCGCTTCGGGACTGATTTAACGGTATATTAAGGCAGTCAGAGTGTGGGTGTTGTGGCGTAATCCTTGGTATCTATAGTGATACCGTAGGCGTCTATATCTTGATGAGGTAGAAACGATGACTATTCGAGCATTCGGCTTTGTGGTTGCGTTCAGCTTGTTCGCAGTGCTTCTGTCGATTCCAGTCGCTGCACAATCTAGCGGTGGTTCAACGTCGGCGAGCACGCCGGAAGGGCAGCCCGATATCAGCGGCGTGTGGGACTTCAGGACCGTCACTCCGCTTGAACGACCCGAGGAATTTGCCGACCAAGCATTCCTGTCTGAAGAAGAGGTTGCAGCCTACGCCGCGGAGCGGGTTTTGGAAAACAACGCGGACCTGAACCGAGAGGAAAAGAAAGAGATCACGACTGACCGAGGAACTGTCAATGGCACCCCTGAGACTCGTGATGTTGCCCTTGCCTACAACGATTTTTGGTGGGACCGTGGGACCGTCGTGGTAGAGACTCGCCGGACGTCCTTGATTGTTGATCCACCAAACGGTCGGATTCCAGCTTTAACCGAATCGGCGGCTGCTCGAAGGGAGGAACGTATTCGCGTCAGTCAACGACCGACGGAGGGTCCAGAAGATCGTTCCCTCGGTGAGCGCTGCATCACAGGTTTTAATTCTGGTCCGCCGATGTTGCCCGCTGCTTACAACATGAATGTGCAAATTTTTCAGACCCCAGATCACGTCGTCTTGTTAAATGAGATGGTTCACAACGCACGTATTATTCCGTTGGATGGGAGTGGGCATTCGGAGGTGCCGCTGTGGACCGGTGTGTCGAGAGGGCATTGGGAAGGGGAAACTCTTGTTGTCGAAACTAAGAACTTCTTGCGGGAGACTAGTTTTCAAAATTCGAGTAACAAGATGCATTTGATAGAACGGTTCGAGCGGATGGATGACAATACATTGCTCTACACGTTTACCGTCACGGACCCCACCACGTGGACCGAACCGTGGACGGTGGAACTGCCAATGCGGCAGAGCGAACTCCCGATATATGAATACGCCTGCCATGAAGGAAACTACGGTATGCCAGGCACGCTGAGTGGTGCTAGGGCGATCGAGCGGGAAATCGGAGAATAAGTCGATTCTTTTGGGACTAATACTGACGCCTTGCTATTGAGCTTTCTGCAAACCGAGTAGTAATTACCCTGGACAGCCGACCTTGAGAGATCGAGGTTGGCTGTTTCGCCTTAGACTGCACTTAGCGTGATCACTTGATAAGAATTAGCACCAGTTGACGTGGGAGAACGGTCGACTAGCTGTAGATAGAAATGAGGGGACGTCAGTATGGCAACACGTAGGAGTATTTTTCTAGCGTTAGTCGTTACGCTGGTTTTTCCGGCCATAGGCGGGACCCAGGGCCTTCCGGTCGTGGCGCCTGTGGACGTCGGTCTTTCTTCGGAGCGCCTAGAGAGATTAGAAGATGTTGTTCAGGGCTATATAGACGCCAATGCTGTCGCGGGGGCCGTGACCTTAGTAGCGCGGAAGGGTGGCCAAGCACATCTTCAGGCTTATGGTATGGCGGATAGAGCGACCGGTCGGGCAATGACTCCCGATGCCATCTTTCGAATCGCGTCAATGACTAAGCCGATCACGAGTGTGGCCGTAATGATGCTCTACGAAGAGGGTCACTTTAAACTCAACGACCCGGTTGGGCGTTACATTCCAGAGTTGGCCTCGCTCGAGATCCTTTCGGCGAATGAAGGCGGAGGTGACGGGTTTGAGCGTGTTGCGGCCGAGCGGTCCATCACCATTCGCCAGTTGCTGACCCACACTTCGGGTATCAGTTATCGGTTTCTTGGTGATCTTGGCGCGACTCCGGCCCAGAGCCATGTTTCTGAACTCTACGGATCAGCAGGGATTGTTGATGGTCTTTCGGAGTACACCGGCACGATCCAGGACATGGTGAACAATTTGGCTGAGCTACCACTTCTGCATGAACCTGGTGCTGCCTTTACTTACGGTTTGTCAACGGATGTCTTGGGTCGACTCGTGGAAGTAGTTTCGGGAATGTCATTTGACGAGTTTTTGCGCACCAGGTTGTTTGAGCCACTGGGAATGAATGACACCTTCTTTTATATTCCAACAGACAAGGCAAACCGACTTGCGTCGCTCTACACACCGAACGCTGCAGGCAACCTTAATGAGGTTGACGGGACTGTGGAGGGGGAGCATCTTGTCTATTCCGCAACGTACTCCGCTGGTACGGCTCGCACAAATTTTTCTGGTGGGGCCGGTCTGCACTCAACCATTATTGACTACTCCCGGTTTTTGCAGATGTTGCTGAATGGAGGTTCCTTTGGCGGAGTTCGGATTCTCAGTCCAGTGACAGTTGACCTAATGACACGCGATCATATTGGTGAGATTCCGAATGGTTCGGTTGTGGCTCCGGGGAGTGGAGGCTTTGGTTTAGGGTTTGCTATTACCGGAGAGCCTGGCGTGGACGGAGAACTTGGCTCTGCCGGAGCCTATTATTGGAGCGGATTTTTTAATACGAGTTTCTGGGTGGATCCCAAGGAACAGCTGTTCGGAATTTTGTTAACACAAGTCTTTCCGTCTGGGTCGGATATTCAGGAAAAATTTCGACTCATGACGTACCAGACAATTGTTAACTAGGGAGTAGATACAGTTCGTTCGTCTGGATTTCTTTACATTGAATCGATGATGGCGTTGAAGGTCTTGCTGGGACGCATTGCTTGTTCAGATAAGACTGGGTCAGGGCGATAGTAACCTCCTAGGTTGATTGAGTCACCTTGGCTGGCAAGCAACTCCGCCGTAATTACAGACTCGTTTTCGGTGAGCTGCTTGGCGATTGTGGAGAATCTCGATTTAAGTACCGCGTCTTGGCCTTGGGTCGCTAGCGCTTGCGCCCAGTACAATGCGAGGTAGAACGTACTACCCCGATTATCGATTTCATTGACTTTTCGTGAGGGGTACCTGGCATTTTCCAAGTAGGCGCCGATCGCTTCGTCAAGTGTCTCAGCTAACAGTTCTGCGCGGTCATTATTGTTGTTTCTGGCGACTAACTGAAGCGACGGGACCAACGCGCAATATTCACCAAGAGAATCCCATCGGAGATGTCCTTCTTTGATAAATTGCTGAACATGTTTCGGGGCAGACCCACCGGCGCCAGTTTCAAATAAGCCGCCGCCATTCAGTAGTGGCACGATCGAAAGCATTCTTGCACTCGTGCCCAGTTCGAGAATTGGAAAGAGGTCCGTCAGATAGTCACGCAGCACGTTGCCGGTTACCGATATCGTATGTTGTCCTTTTCGGACCCTCACCAGTGAAAATCTCATGGCGTCGGCTGGTTTCATGATTTGAATATCTAGGGTCGTTGTGTCGTGTAGGGCTAGGTATTCGTTTACTTTCTTAATAATTTCTCTGTCGTGAGCCCGATTCTCATCTAGCCAAAATACCGCCGTCGCGCTTGATGCAGCGGCTCGAGCTACGGCGAGCTTGACCCAATCCTGAATGGGCTCATCTTTTGTCTGACACATACGGAAGATGTCGCCCTCTTGAACTGCGTGCTCCATTAGCACGGTATCAGTGTCGTCGACAACATGAATTGTGCCTGCTGCTGGCACCATAAAGGTTTTGTCGTGTGAACCGTACTCTTCTGCTTTCTGAGCCATCAAGCCAACGTTAGAGACGCTTCCCATTTCCGCTGGGTCAAATTGCCCGTTCGCTTGGCAATCTTCAATGATGGCCTGATACATCGTGGCGTAACTGCGGTCTGGGATCATTGCGATAGTGTCTTGTAATTCATCATCTTTGTTCCACATTCGGCCACCATCTCGTACGACATTGGGCATTGAAGCATCGATAATGACGTTATTCGGAACGTGAAGATTGGTGATTCCCTTTCGTGAGTCAACCATGGCTAAAGATGGACGTGTTTCGTAGACCGCAGCGATATCCTTTTCGATCTCAGTTTTTTCTGCTGTAGGAAGTTTGCTCAGTTTGTCGAGAACACCAGCTAGGCCATTGTTGACGTTAGCCCCGATCGCTCGGAGTGTATCTGCGTGTTTCTGCAATGCCTCTTCGTAATAAACCGATACGCAATGTCCAAACATCACTGGGTCTGAGACTTTCATCATCGTTGCCTTCAGGTGCAGCGATAGAAGAGCGTCCTGATTCTGAGCTTCCTTGATCGTCTGGGAAAAAAAAGTCCTGAGTGCAGCTACACGCATCACCGCACTGTCGATAACTTCACCTGCTAACACGGAGACTTTTTCTTTTAGAACGGTCGCTTGACCGTTGTTGTTGACGAACTGAATGGTTACATTGGTCGCTTGCGCAAGCGTGGTCGATTGTTCGCTGCCGTAGAAATCATTTTTTGTCATATGAGCCACGCGGGTTCGCGAACCCGACGTTGGCCAATCTTTCATCATATGATGCGGGTGTTTTTGAGCGAACGTTTTGACTGACACTGCCGCGCGACGGTCGGAGTTTCCTTCGCGTAGTACCGGGTTGACGGCTGAGCCCAATATCTTAGTAAAACGAGCCTGTAGTTCGCGCTCACTGTCGTTGACCGGTTCTTCGGGATAGTCCGGGATGTCATAGCCCAGGTCTTGCAGTTCCTTAATTGCTGCCTGAAGTTGGGGAATCGAGGCACTAATGTTTGGGAGCTTGATGATGTTGGCAGCTGGGGTTTTCGCCAACTCGCCGAGCCGGGTCAACTCATCAGGAATCTTTTGCGGGTCAGTTAGTCGGTCTGGAAAATTGGCCAGAATCCGACCTGAAAGAGAGATATCGCTCGTTTCGAACTCGACGCCACTGCCTTTTGCGTAGGCTTGCAGAATAGGTAGTAGTGAATAGCTCGCTAGTGCGGGCGCTTCGTCGATCTTGGTCCAGATGATGTTGGCGGATGACATTGCTTTCCTTTGTTTGTTAAAAGCGCCATGCTGTCATGGCAACGACCACGAATGGTGGCGATAACCGCTTATGTTATCGCGATTGCGGTCGACCAAGCACGGAGCTGAGCTTGGGAAGCGTAAAATGAACCGGATCTGTGGGTTTGAGAAGTTAGGCACACTTAGGAGGCCCCATGTTGATACGTTTCTGTTTGTTCGTCGTGGGCACAACGTTAATCCTATCCGGGAGCGCTTTCGCGCAACCCGAGAATGAAGGCTCGGCGGTGCCTGTAACACCGTGGGGGCACCCGGATTTACAGGGAGTTTGGGATTTTCGTACTGCCACGCCACTCCAACGCCCTGCCAGTCAAGCTGACAAAGCATTCTTAACTGAGGAGGAAGCGGCCGCTTTTGAAGCACAAGCTGAGGCGCGGCGGGCTCGCCTGCTTGAGCCGAGCGAGGTCAGAACTGAGCCGTTAGCTGCAGGTGGTGGCGGACGAGCGGTGGGTGCCTACAACGACTTCTGGTTAGATTATGGAACCAACGTGATTGCGGACCGCAGAACGTCGCTGATCGTCGATCCTCCTGATGGCCGACTTCCTCCGTTGACAGCAGAAGGTGAGGATTCGCGACAGATTGGTTCCTTGTGGGAGGACCTTCCGATTGTGGCACCAGTTCGTGTGCGTAGTGCCGGCACAGGTTCCGACCATCCCGAGGACCGAGGATTAGCAGAACGGTGCCTGATTGGATTCAATAGTGGACCGCCAATGATGCCGAGTGGCTACAACAACAACATGCAGTTGTTCCAGTCAGTCGACACGGTGGTGATTGTCAACGAGATGGTACACGATGCACGAATCATTCCACTCGATTCAAACAATGCGCTGGCGGACAATATCCGACAATGGATGGGTAGCTCCCGTGGGCATTGGGACGGGGACACGCTGGTTGTCGAAACATCGAATTTCAGTAATAAAAGAGCGAGCTTTGATCCTTCAGCGATGACAGCAATCGGAACGGGTGAGACAGTTCACCTCACCGAACGGTTCAGTCGTTTGGACCCTGCGACCCTACTTTACGAGTTTACGATTGACGATCCGGCTACGTTCACAAAACCATTTACCGTAGTCATTCCGATGCGGCACTCTGTCGAACCGATGTTTGAGTATGCTTGCCACGAGGGCAATTACGGTCTCTTGAATATTTTGCGTGGCGCTCGTGTGGACGAATTGACGCCCCCGAGTGCTCGATGAGTTTTCGAAACTAGGATATTGGTCTATGGACCCCGTATTCTTGTGGGTCGAATCAAGTGCCTTTAGTGTGTGGGCACGTGAATCAACCTCAGTCTTTGCATTCCCTACTTTCCTAGCGGGTCATGCATTGGGTATGGCCTGTGTTGTGGGGATCAATGTCGCTGTTAGCTTACGCCTTCTTGGTATTACACCAGGTTTTTCAGGAACCGAACTGAAGAAAGTTTTTCCTTTGTTTTGGGTAGGTGTTTGGTTGGCAGTGATTTCAGGGACCATCTTGTTAATTGCGTATCCTACCAAGGCTTTCACTAACCCATTTTTCTACGCCAAGCTGGTCTTTGTTGGTCTAGGTTTTTGGCAAATAAGAATGATTGAAAACAAGGTGCTCGGCAACCCTGATCTGGACATACCACCGAGCCCGAAATGGGTGCGGTTTTTAGCCGTGTCATCAATGGTGTGCTGGTTCGGCGTGATCGCCACCGGGCGGTTTCTTGCTTACACCTATGGTCGACTTTTGGTCAACTGGTAGGTTTCGAAGATGGGAGAACTGCAACTGTGGTTGGTCGAGACACTCGGAAGCGTTGATGCCGTCTCGACGCTCATGCGCACCAGGTGGGCGTGGCCTATTTGTGAGACGCTTCATTTTTTTGGGCTGTGTCTGCTGTTCGGGACGGTTGGGATGTTTGACCTTCGGTTACTGGGATTTGCGAGAGGCATTCCGATCGCGACCTTGCACCGGTTAGTGCCGTGGGGTGTGGGTGGATACTGTCTCAATGTGCTGACGGGATCGTTATTTCTTCTGACCGAACCCGACCAGTACGTTTTTAATACGGCGTTTCATTTAAAGATGTTATTCATGAGCCTTGCTGGCGTGAACGTCGCGATCTTTTATTTGAAGGTGTTTCGAGAAGTGAAACCGGTGACTGCTGGAGGTGAGTTGCCGCGGCTTGCAAAAGTTATCGGAGGAGCATCGTTGTTTTTTTGGGTCAGCGTCATGGTTTGTGGGCGGCTATTGACTTTTTACCGGCCATATCTGTGTGATCCTGACCCTGGATTTCTGTTGAGCTGTCTTCCCTACGGATGATCGTGACGGGCGACGTGCGATCGTTTGCCACTTACCGGCTACGTCTAACAAGTCTGTCATGTCGTACGTGCTTTCGTAGCGACTATGTTTTGATCGCAAGTGATATCGGCCAGCGGTTGGCGGCCGCACTTCCTGTTATACGCTGGAGGAACGTTCCTAGAGACCACCACGAAAACAATTTAAGAGACGAGTTTTGCAACCGGTGAATCTGATTCAAGCCTAGGAAGGATGTTGTGGAGACTCGACCGTATTTCGTCTTTGGTGACTTGTTCAGTAATCTGGCGACTGGGGCGTTTGTCGGCGGCCTTTGCACTGTAATTATCACTCTCAATTGGGAGGTTTCGATCGCGATGTTTGTCGGCATGGCGATTGGCATGGTGGCGTCGTTACCTGCAGGGATTCTCTTTGGCAGTTTATTTGGTGCGATCGAGGTGTTCCTTCCTGTGATGACAACGGGAATGGTTGCCGGCATGGTGGTTGGCATGCGATTAAGTATGGACGTGATTGCTTTTGTCGATGCTGTGTGGGTTGGCGGAGCATGCGGTATCGGGATAGTCATTGTGACCTATCTAGCTAATGTATGGATTCAGCGTGATGCACAGTGATGGACGACATAACGCGTAAGAAATGGGATCGTGCCGCGCCAACCTTCGACCTCTGGTCGAGCAGTGGACAAGAGAAGCGGTGGAATCCATTCAAGCGGATACTTTTCTCAAATATGGGTAATCAGAAGGTTCTTTTTGTGGCCTTAGGCACAGGCCTCGATGTCGCTTGTTTTCCAGATGACCGGTCGATTACGGCGATTGACATTAGTCAGAAGATGCTCGACAAAGCAAAAGTTCGAACCGATGCATACACCGGTGACCTTCGGGTTCTACAGGCGGATGTACACGACATGCCGTTTGACGAGTCACAGTTTGATCAGGTGTTCACTTCATGCACTTTTTGCTCCGTTCCGGACCCGATTGGAGGTCTTCGGGCGTTGAGGCGGGTCCTTAAGCCCGGCGGCGAGTTGTTCATGTTTGAACACACGGGAAGTCGATTTTTTCCGTTCAAGATAATGATGGATTTGATGACAGTCGTCTCGAGAAGATTTGGGCCGGAAATGAATCGCCCGACAGTCGATAATGTTGTTAAAGCGGGCTACAGGCTTAAGAAAGTTACGCCGGTGTATTTGGACGTGGTCAAGACCATCCACGCCGTCTCGACGAAGTAGTTATTTCGGTTTTAGTTTGTCCCAGGTGCGGCATTCAGGTTACATGCAGAGAGACACTTTTCTCTGCTCGTCAAAGCTATAATTATTGCAATTACACAGATTGATTCTTTGAGTATTCCTGCGATGTAAAGGAGTCTATGATGCCAGCAGTGAGTTCTTGCCGGTTGTTAATGGTTTTTGTCTGTGTGATCGTTTGGATGAGCATCGCCGTGCCGGTAATGGCGCAGATTGACCGAGTGGTCGATCCTAATTGGACCCACCCGCGCACATCGGACGGGCAACCCGATCTTCAGGGAATGTGGGGCAATAAGACGATTACGCCGATAGAGCGTCCTGATTCGGTTCAAGGGAAAGCCTTTCTCACGCGTGAAGAGGTTGCTGAGCTTGAACGGACGACGGCCGAACGACGAGCCTATGCGGAGGCCAATCCGAACCCGAATACCGTGGGAGGTTATGACAATCATTGGCTAGATTCGGGAGACACGGTACTGTCGACCGGTCAGACTTCGTTAATTGTTGATCCGCCAACTGGCCGTGCTCCGGTCAGGTCGTGGGCCTTGGCGGCCAAGGCGTACAATTTGGATCACCTCGGTGACCACTATCGACATATGAGCGTGTGGGATCGTTGTCTTTCTCGGGGCGTGCCTGGTTCGATGCTTCCCGCCGGTTACAACAATGCCTACCGCATCGTTCAAACATCTGACTATGTTGTTATTCAACACGAAATGATTCACGACGTCAGGATTATTCCACTTTCTGATCGGCCTCACATTGATCCCAAGATTACGCAGTGGATGGGTGACGCTCGCGCTTATTGGGATGACAATACTCTCGTTGTTCATACGAAGAATTTTCATGACCGAGGATGGATTGCTTCAAGTGCGGCCGGAGCGCGGCTCAAAGGCATTCCCACCAGTCCTCGGCTCGATGTTGTCGAACGCTACGAGCGAGTATCTGACGATACGATCATTTGGACCGTCAGAATCGACGACCCGAATGTCTATATGCAGCCGTGGACCATTTCGATGCCTCTAACGCGAGACGCGGATTATGAGATGTACGAGTATGCGTGCCATGAGGGTAACTGGGCGGTCAGGAATGCGCTGAGCGGCCAAAGAGCACTTGACGCCAATGGCGACTCAGATCAGGAATAATGAGAAATTAGCGATTGCGGTCCGTTGATCGCTTTGGAGATTGATTATGAAATATTTGTCGATTCTTTTGTGTTTCTTGGTCCTGGCTTTTCCAACCGGTGCACAAGGACAGACTGATGATTCACTTGTGCCTCGGCTGTCAAACGGACGACCTGACCTGCAAGGGATCTGGGACTATCGCACGATGACACCGCTGGAAAGGCCTGCTGACTTACAGGGGAAGTCCGTGTTTACGGACGAAGAGGCTGCGGAGTTTCTGCGAGCGGCGCTGAATAACCGCAATGCTGATAGACGCGACGGGACTGACCGGTCGGCTGGCATCGGGAGTGATGTCGAACGTGCCTATAACGACTTTTGGTGGGACTACGGCAGGACACTGACCGATGACAAGCGCACGTCTCTGATCATTGATCCTCCTGACGGCAGAATTCCTTATACCACCGAAGCGCGATTGGAGGAGTCGTCTCGATTTGACCGATTCTTTGCGATTGTTGCAGCTGGTCCTGAGGACCGCGGACTGTGGGAGCGCTGTATTACCCGTGACCTTCCTCGTTTGTCTGGGGCTTACAACAACAATTTTCAATTATTCCAAACCGAAGAATATGTAGCGATTTTAAATGAGATGGTTCATGAGGTTCGAATGATTCCGTTGGACAAACGTTCACATGTATCGGAACACATTCGACAATGGCAGGGAAACTCCGTCGGTCACTGGGACGGAGACACTCTTGTTGTAGAAACAAGAAATTTTACCGACAAAACCAACTTCAGAGGCAGCCGTGCAAATTTGCTGCTAGTGGAACGGTTTACTCGCCTCGATACCGATACGTTGCTGTACGAATTCACAGTTGAAGATTCTTCGGTCTGGACTCGAGAATGGACGGCCGCAGTGCCCATGGTGAGGAATGATGGCCGGATGTATGAGTACGCATGTCACGAGGGAAATTATGGCATGGTCGGTATTTTGGCTGGTGCACGCGCAGACGAGAAAATGGCGGCGGTGGAGACTGGCGCGGAATCACGTTAGTCTAAGACCGGACATTGATTGTGCAACGACTTATTTCACTCAGCATATTGTTTGTGGTTGGCGCCGGTGCCATAGGAGGAGCGTTAGGTTCAGTTGTACAGGAACCGGGCCCGGTTACGATTCAGACCATGGATGTTCGCGAGAATCTCTATGTCATCAGTGGAGGTGGAGGACATACAGCTGCTCTGGTAACTGACGGGCACGGCGTCGTGTTGGTTGACACCAAGTTGGCTGGTTGGGGACGACCTGTTCTCGAAGCGATTCAAGCCATCACGAGTGAACCAGTCACCGTCATCATTAATACCCACAGTCACGGTGACCATGTGGGGGGGAATGCTGACTTTCCTGATCAAGTAGAAATTATTGCCCAGGTAAATACCGCCGCCAACATGGAGCGTATGGAAACGTTTATGGGCGACGGAGAACAGTTTTTGCCGGACCGCACCTTTGATGATCGCCTAACGTTGTTTGACGGCCGTGATCAAATCGATCTCTATCATTTCGGCCCTGGCCACACCAATGGCGACGTGATTGTGGTTTTTCCGGCTCTCGGTGTCGCTCATATGGGAGACCTGTTTGCTGTTAGAGGAACACCAATCATCGATGTGCGAAACGGCGGTAGTGGTGTTGCGTATCCACGGACCTTGGAACGGGCTGTGGAGGCTATTTCCGGTGTTCGACGTGTGATTCCTGGACATATTGTCCCCCCAGCAGGGAGCCCTATTCCACAGTGGGCTACGTGGGATGATGTCGTCGAGTACGCCCAATTTAATCGTGATTTTCTTGATGCGGTGAAGACGGCGAAGGAGGCGGGCCAATCGATTGAGGCTGCTGTTGCCGGACTCGATTTTGGAACTCAGTATCCCGAGTATGACATGAATCGAGCTGACCGCAATGTTCGGGTGATCTACGACGAGTTGGGTTTATGAACCAAGTTTGTTCTTTTCGCGGTGTTGCCTTGATTTTCGGTCTACTGACGATCATCACGTCTAGTCTCACAGCTGATGACTGGCCGGAGTTTCGTGGACAAGGCCGCAACGGTGTATGGGCGGAAACGGGTATTCTTGAGACCTTTCCAGAGGGTGGACTTGATATTCGTTGGAGAACGCCAATTAATCGAGGATTTTCAGGGCCTGCTGTGGCCGCCGGTCGAGTATTTCTGACCGATTTTGAACGCACCCAAGGGTTAAATGGGACCGAGCGAATCGTATGTTTGGATGAACAAACCGGCCAACTGCTCTGGAGTCAGAGTTGGGAGGCAAATTATGCAGGTATCTCTTGGGACGAAGGGCCGCGCGCAACACCAACGGTCGACGGCGATCGGGTATACGCAGTGGGCGCAAGCGGCGTACTCATCGCCTTAACTGTTGAGACCGGTGAGATTTTATGGCGGACCTCCTTCGCCGAGGAATTTGGCGCGGAGATACCAACGTGGGGGTTTTCGAGTGCGCCTATTGTTGATGGGAACAGGGTTATCACCATTGTGGGAGGGGAGCCGAACGCAAAAGTTGTCGCTTTCGACAAACTAACTGGTGAAGAAGTGTGGCGAGCGCTTTCGTCGATTGAGTCTGGACCTGGTGTTGGCCAGCCGATCATCATCGAGGCCGGTGGTACTCAGCAACTGATTATCTGGCACCCTTCGGCAGTATCTTCACTTGATCCTGAAACAGGGGAGGTCTATTGGGAACAGCCATTTGAGGTGGGCTGGGACATGACAGTGGCCACACCCGTCAGGGTTGGGTCAGCGCTATTTGTAACGACGTTTTATGATGGCCCAATGATGTTAGCGCTCAATAACGATCGTCCATCGGCTGAATTGCGGTGGCAAGGTACAAGCCAGAGTGAGATTTTGACTGATGGCCTCCATGCTGTAATCGGGACTCCGATAATTCAGGGCGATTACATCTACGGATTTGGTAGTTACGGTCAACTGCGGTGCTTGGTTGCCGCAACGGGCGAGCGTGTATGGGAATCGCAGGAAGCGACCGGTGAGCGGGGCCGGTGGGTCAGCGCGTTTATGGTGCAACACGGAGATCGTGTCTTCATTAACAATGATCGAGGAGATTTGATTATTGCGCGGCTTTCTCCAGAGGGATACGAAGAGATCAGTCGCACATTTCTGATTACTCCTACTTCCCGGCCTGGAAATCGACGAGAGTTGACGTATGTAAATTGGTCGCAGCCCGCTTATGCCAATCGACATATCTATGCGCGAAACGACGAGGAAATCATCTCAGCGTCTTTGGCCGCGCGGTGACGGGGTTAGCCGCGTATCGCAATACCATCTTATGAGCTGGACTGCTGCGTAAATCCCGAATATCGTAGTGAACGTCGTCCTTGGCTATGCCACTAAGAATTCTCCTTTCCGGTGCTGTAGTTAGCCTTTTGGCTGTCGGTTCACTTCAGGCGATCCGTTCCGGTGAAGTCATGTCGCAGGAACTTATTCGCCAGACCGTTTCAGCCCCATCAACTGATTCAGCGTGGCAGCGAAACTTTTTCGATCAGTACTGCATTACATGTCATAACGATAGAGTTCGAACGGCTGGGCTTTCCCTTGAGACCGTCCGCCTCGATCACATTGGCCAAGTGCCCGAGGAGTTGGCCATATGGGAGAACGTTGTCAGAAAGTTACGCTCGCAGGCGATGCCACCGGCGGGTCAGCGACGCCCGGACTCAAGTTCTTATGACCGGGTCGCGTCGTGGCTGGAAGACGAACTGGACGCCGCGTTTTCGGTGGCGCCAAACCCTGGTCGTCGGATTGTTCACCGCCTGAATCGCGCCGAATACACTAACGCTATCCGAGACCTGTTGGGGCTTGAGATTGACGGACGTGAGATGTTGCCGGCGGATGATTCCGGTTATGGTTTCGACAACATCGCGGACGTACTGGCACTATCACCCAGTCTACTTGAGCGGTACATGATTGCATCGGCGCGGGTTGCTCAACTGGCGGTTGCCGATCCCAGGATGCTACCTACCTTGAAGACGTATCGGGTGCGGCCAACCTTGCTGCAGTACCAGCGCATGAGTGAAAAGTTGTCTTTTGGTACACGTGGTGGGATGGCGGCCAGCCATTATTTCCCTTTGGATGGTGAATATCGGCTTAAGATCCGTCTCCAGCGCACCCATGCCAACCAGATTCGTGGTTTGTCTGAACCAAATACCATCGAGGTGCGGTTTGATCGAAAGTGGGTGGCGGACTTCACCGTTGGAGGAGACGGTGTGATTAATCCATGGTCTGCGGTGATGGACGCGTCGGCGTACGAACAGACTGCCGATGAAGGGCTTGAGCTGACGCTATCCGTCAAAGCGGGAACACACACGGTGGGCGTTTCTTTTCCAGAGCGGCGAGGTTTACCAGAAGGACCTCTGGAACCTCGATTGTCGGTAGCATCCTACGAATTTGCGGGCGATCGAGATGCGCCGATGAGTCTCGAGAGTCTTTCGATCAGTGGCCCCTATGATGCTTCAAAACCTGAGACGACGCCTGTTCGATCACGAGTATTCGTGTGCACGCCGGACCCGGCTACCTCTCCGGATGCTCAAGAGCGTTGTGCGACCGAAATACTGTCAACCCTTGCGCGACGGGCCTTCCGTCGACCGGTGACTGAAAACGATGTCGCTGTTCTACTCGACTTTTATCGGGAGGGGCACCGTGTATCTGGCAGCTTTGATGACGGGATTAAACGTGCACTTCGAGCCGTGCTGGTCGATCCGGAATTCTTGTTCAGGATTGAACGTGAACCGGATGAGGTTGAACCTGGTTCCGCTTACCGACTGAGTCCGGTTGAACTAGCTTCGCGGCTGTCTTTTTTCTTATGGAGTAGCATTCCAGATGATGCGTTACTGGCGGCTGCTCTCGCCGCTGATCCCAGTAACTCAGAGTGGCTCAGACCTCAGGTTGATCGGATGTTACGCGATCCCAGGGCGCATGCACTGGTAGAGAACTTCGCAGGTCAGTGGCTCTATCTGCGCAATTTGCCATCAGTGGCACCTGATCCTGATGCCTATCCTGAATTTGATGAAAATCTTCGAGATGCATTCCGGACAGAAACGGAATTGTTTGTTGAGAGTCAATTGCGGAATGACCGAAGCTTACTGGAATTACTGACCGCCGATTACACTTTTGTGAATGAGCGGCTTGCGCGTCACTACGGCATTCCGAATATTTATGGCAACTATTTTCGGCGTGTTAGCCTGCAGGACAGGACGCGCTTCGGTTTACTGGGGCACGGCAGTATCCTGACGGCAACGTCGTATCCTAATCGCACCTCACCTACACTACGTGGTAAATGGGTGCTTGAGAATCTATTAGGTTCACCCCCCCCAGCGCCTCCGGCGAATGTGCCAGATCTTGCTGAGTCCAGTGCCGATGCTCCTCGGTCGGTTCGGGAACGCCTTGAGGTGCACCGGGCAAACCCGGTGTGTGCAAGTTGTCATGCTCCAATGGATCCCTTGGGACTTGCGCTCGAGCCGTTTGACGCAATCGGTCGGCTTCGTACGCATGACAATGGTGTAGTTATTGACCCATCCGCTGAACTTCCGAATGGAATGGAATTACGTGGACCGGCAAGTGTGGGAGAACATGTGCTTGCGCAGGGTGATCAGTTCGTAACTGCGTTTACAGGGAAACTACTTACTTATGCACTGGGTCGGGGACTTGAGCCGTATGATGGACCGACAGTGCGACAGATTGTCCGGCAGTCACAGCCGGATCAATATCGTTGGTCATCGGTTGTGTTAAGGGTGGTTGAGAGTGTGCCGTTCCAAATGAGGAGGTCGCGAGAGCCATGATTATTACTAAGAAACATTTGGCACGTCGGACATTTCTCCGGGGGGTCGGGGCCAGTTTGGCGCTGCCTTTGCTGGATGGAATGGTGCCGGCATTGTCGGCGATGCGTTCAACTGTGGCTTCCGGGGTACGACGTTTGGGTGTGGTCTACGTTCCAAATGGAGTCTATATGGATTCGTGGACGCCGACTGGCGTAGGAAACGGTTTCGATCTGACACCGACACTTAAACCACTGGCAGCGTATCAGCAGCGCATGCTGGTACTCAGTGGTCTGGCCAACAAAGAAGGTGATGCATGGCCTGGTGAGGGGGCTGGGGATCATGCGCGTGCTTCGGCTGCTTATCTCACAGGTGTTCATCCCAAGAAGACTGAGGGTGCTGATCTTCGAGCGGGTGTGTCTATGGATCAAGTTGCTGCTCGCAGCTTGGGGCAACATACTCAGTTAGCGTCTCTTGAACTTTCTCTTGAGTCGAAGGAAGCAATCGGTTCGTGTGATCCTGGTTATAGCTGCGCATACGCAAACACGCTGTGTTGGCGCAGTCCCACGACGCCGCTTCCAATGGAAAATAATCCCCGTGTGATTTTTGAGCGGCTTTTTGCTGGCAATGAGAGTACCGATCCCGATGTTTGGCGTGCGAGGCGTGAGGAGGACAGCAGCATTCTGGATGCGGTAACAGAGAAGGTGACAAAACTTCAGCAGGATCTAGGTCCGCGTGATCGTCTGAAACTTGAAGAATATCTCGAGGCTATTCGAGACATGGAACGCCGGATTCAACTGGCCGAAAGACAAAGCGATCTGAGTTTGCCGGTAATGGATCAGCCAGCCGGCGTTCCGGGCACGTTTGAACAGCATGCCAAGATGATGTTCGACCTCCAGGTTTTGGCCTACCAAGCTGACCTTACGCGGGTTATTACTTTCATGGTGGGACATGAGACGAGTCAACGTGCGTATCCGGAAATTGGTGTGCCCGACGCCCATCATCCGCTGTCGCACCATGGTGGTGACGGAGAAAAGGTCAATAAGCTGATTAGGGTAAATGAGTATCATGCGAGGATTTTTTCTTACTATCTTGACCGGCTTGCATCAACAGCGGACGGTGATGGTTCATTGCTGGATTCGTCCATGATCATATACGGCAGTGGGATGAGTGATGGGAATGGGCACAATCATCACAATTTGCCGACATTGCTGGTTGGAGGCGGTGGTGGAACGATTGCTGGAGGTCGTCACCTGCAATTTGCATCGGACACACCGGTTACCAACTTGTTTCTAACGATCTTGGATCGGTTGGGTGTTCCGATGGAAGCGCTTGGTGATAGCACCGGACAGATCAAACAGCTCTCTGAGGTGTAACCGAGAACTGTGTTTTAGAGGTTGCATGCAAGTCCAACGAATAGTCATGAACCGTGAGGTGTTTTCGGTGGTGGTGTTAGTCGTGATATTGACGGTTGTTGCCACTGGGTTCACAGCTGAGGACCATCGGGTGACGGATGCGGCTGAGCGTAACGAACCGGAGGTGGTCAGGGCGCTGATTGAAGAGGGTGTTGATGTCAAGAGTGCCCAGCCGGATGGTGCTACAGCACTGCACTGGGCTGCCTACTGGGATGAGCTTCAGATGGCTCAGCACTTGATTGCAGCTGGTGCTGCAGTAGATGCCAAGAATGATCTTGCTATTACCCCGCTAGTGTTGGCCTGTCGCAACGGGAGTGATGCGATGGTGCAGGTGTTATTGCGAGCCGGTGCGGATACGCGGTCCGTTGGACAAGCCGGTGAGACAGTTCTGATGACGTGTGCTCGTACGGGATCGGTTACATCTGTCATGAAACTGTTGGCTGGTGGGGCGGACCCCGATGCGGCAGAACACGATCGCGGGCAGACGGCGTTAATGTGGGCGGCGGCAGGGAACCATTTAGCCGTGGTTAAAGCGCTAGTGGAAGCTGGTGCGGACCTGACGGCTCGCTCACAAGGTGGATTTACGCCACTGTTATTTGCCGCTCGAGCGGGCGCCATCGAGGTTGCGCGTCTACTGGTGGAAGCTGGTGCTGATGTCGATGTGGTGACACCAGATGGGTACAGTCCGTTACTGGTGGCTGCTGCGAGTCTCGACGCTGTTACCGGTAGTGACTATCGATTGGTTGTCAGTCAAAGTCCGCATGAAGAACTCGCTCTCTATTTTCTTGACCACGGGGCCGATCGGAATAACGCCGATCAGTTTGGCATGACAGCGCTTCACTTCGCTGTTGACACAGAGAAGATGACTCTCCTCAAAGCGTTGCTCGAGACGGGTGCCGAGCCTAACGCCGTTTTAACTAGACCTCTACCATTTCGCCGCGGAGATTATGTGTCCCGCAATGCCTATGATGGGGCGAGCCCATTCTGGTTAGCCACGCGTGACGCAAATTTGGAAATGATGCGTGTCTTACTGAGCGCGGGTGCTGATCCATTTTTGGCTAATGCTGCTGGCGTCACGCCGCTAATGGTAGCGTCTGGATTGGGTGAAAATGACGCGAGGCGGCCGCCGGACGATCTCGTTCTGAAGGCGGTTCGCTTACTTTTGGATCATGGGGCAGATGTCTCCGCGACCAATCGTGGAGGCCAGACTGCATTACATGGTGCTGCCGCTATGTGGGAGGACCAGGTAATTCAGCTTTTGGTAGATCGCGGCGCCGATGTGAACGTTGAAGACAAACGAGGTCGGGTACCACTTTATCTCGTAGAGCGTAGCAACGCGAACGCTCCTTCTGAGAGTACGGCAGCTTTGCTGCGGCGCCTTGGTTCAAGGGAGCCAGTAGATCTCCAGTAGGTCGAAAAACGTTCGACTGTTTAACTGCGATTTTGGTCTTTTTGTAGTTGGAAATTCTATTTCCAGCCGCGCCAAAAGGGGTTGTGGTGTGCGCATGTCAAATTCCCTACAGACAGCGTTTGAACTTGCGCATAGAATGACTTCGTCTAACGCTACGCTAGTAATATGTGCTTCAGAATTATTTGAATGAAAAATGTGGTGTGGCGGTAGCTCTGAAGACTAAATGTTGTTTTCATAAGGCCGGATTCTGATCTGTTGACCACCAGGTGGTCTGGGAGAACGTTATGTCTAGAACAAGGGCCTGTACTTCGATCTTGCTCGTTCTTACAATAGTTACTGTGCTTCATGGGACTGCGCAGCAGGACATGTCGCCTGCCGATAGTCTGGTAGCGATGGGCGTAGTCGGGTATGCCGATCGCTTAAGCGTCCAACCGGGTGAAACCATTCAATTTATGGTGAGTAGCCAGTTGCCGGAATATCGCGCTGACATTGTTCGTCTGATTCATGGTGATCCGAATCCATTGGGTCCTGGCATGAAAGAAGAGGTGATTGAGGTGCCAGTCAATCGAACCTATTCGGGGCGGCACCAGGAACTGGTAGTCGGCTCATACGTTACGGTTGACGATGCTTCGGCTTTACGTCTTGACGGCAGCTTCACGATTACGGCTTGGATCGCGGCGACTCGCCCTGGCGTGGTCGGTTGGGATGACAGTCGGGAGTATCAAGGGATTCTGACTAAGTGGTCGGAGGTCGACCAACGGGGCTATGGTCTTTTCTTAGATCCTGATGGCCGATTGGCGGTGCGAATTGGTGCTGGATCAGGCCAGGTAGATACACTGGTCGCCGAACCGAAATTGCGGCCGTGGGAGCCGTCGATATTTGGTGCCAACCGTCCACGTCCCCACGGAGTTCCAACGAAATGGTATTTCGTGGCAGCCAGCTTCAACGCGGACAGTGGGAGTTTGACAATTTATCAACAACCGATTGACGGACAACCCGATGATCCCACACAGGTGGTAGTTGAACGTCCCACTGCGATTTCAGGCCTGGCGCCGACGGAAGTGCCACTGTTAATAGCGGCACGCTGGACCGAAGATGGGGATGTTGGGGGGTATTACAGCGGAAAGATTGACAATCCACGGTTGTATGACCGAGCACTTAGTCGAGCTGAGGTTGAGTCGATTAGCCAAGACGACGGACCAAGTGATGCATTGGCTGCGTGGGATTTCTCGGCTGACATTTCATCTGACCGGGTACGGGATACTGGGCCAAGACAGTTTGATGGTCGAACGGTTAATCTTCCAACCCGGGCTGTGACAGGCCATCTTTGGGACGCGACGGAGATGGATTATCGTCGTGCGCCTGAACATTACGGAGCAATCCATTTTCATGACGATGACTTGCTTGATGCGGCCTGGGATGTGGACTTTGCTTTCCAGATTCCTGAGGACCTACCGAGCGGGGTTTATGCTGCCCGATTACAAACGACGACGAGTGAAGACTACGTGCCGTTCTTCGTTAGACCACCTCAAGGCACCGCAACGTCGAAGATTGCCTTCTTGGTTCCAACCTTCAGCTATTTGGCATACGCGAGTACTGGTCCCCGTGGGTTTCCGAGAAGGATGAGTACCTATGCAGGTCACACAGATGGTAGTGGAGTGACTTATTCGTCGCGACTTCGGCCGATTACGGACATGCGACCCAAGGTTGCCTCCCGCAATCCGTGGCAATTCATGGCGGATACGCATTTAATCGATTGGCTAGATGTTAAAGGTTTCGACGTTGATGTTATTACCGACGGAGACCTTCATTTTGAAGGACCCGAACTACTTGAACCCTACAACGTCGTCATGACGGGTACGCATCCAGAGTACTACTCGTGGGAAATGCTTCAAGGCATGCGCACCTATCTCGAGCAAGGTGGCCGCTTAATGTATATGGGTGGCAACGGTTTTTACTGGGTGACTCCGATGGATCCGACCGGAACGTATGTTGAACTTCGCCGGCGAGATGGAACCGAGGCGTGGCAAGGTGCTCCCGGTGAGCATCATCACAGTATTACTGGTGAGCCGGGTGGCTTGTGGCGGTTTCGCGGTCGTGCGCCTCAGTGGTTGGTAGGTGTTGGTTTTACAGCGCAGGGATTTGATCGCAACTCACCGTTCCAGCGGATGCCAGGTAGTTTTGATCCAAGAGCCGCTTTTATTTTTGAAGGCATCGGTGACAACGAGCTGATCGGGAACCACCCGTCGCTGGTACTCGAGTTTGGTGGAGCCGGTTCTGAGTTGGACCGTGTCGATGTTGCTCTCGGGTCACCACCGCACACGCTGGTTCTAGCTCGATCATTCGGGCACTCCGACGCCTATCAGCAGGTTGTCGAAGAGGTCAACACGAGTGACTCTTTACAAGGTGGAACGGTCAATGAGCTCGTCTATGCCGATATGGCTTATTTGGAATATCCAAATGGCGGTGCCGTATTTTCGACGAGTTCCATTGCATGGGGTGGGAGTTTGTCATTTAACGACTATGACAACAACGTGTCGAGGCTTACCGAGAACGTTCTCAGACGGTTTGCTGCAGATGAACCTCTGCCTGGGCCACAGGGAGAAACTCCAACCGACAACGGAACGGCAAACGCACCTTGAGACACTGGGTCCGAACCTAATTGAGGCACATCGAGTGTATCGATGTATCAGATTGAGGCTTGGTCGGCGTTGCGCAAAGCCCGACACCACCGCGGTCGTGATCGGTCTTGGTTTAGCGTTAGTCGAAACGTTTGGGCACTGGGCTTTACCAGTTTATTTACTGATATAGCGTCAGAGATGGTTGGCACGGTATTGCCGATCTATCTCGTGCTCTATCTCGGCCTGACCCCCTTTCACTACGGTATCGTGGACGGCCTGTATCACGGGGTTACGGCATTGCTCCGACTTTTCAGTGGTGTCGTTGTCGATCGCTCTAATCGTTGCAAGGAGTTAGCGTTTGTTGGCTACGGTGTCTCAGCTGTATCGAGGCTGGGGTTACTGTTTGCAGGTATTTCGTGGCCATTAATCGCGAGTGTCGTTGCGATTGATAGAGCTGCTAAGGGTTTGCGCGTCGTGCCGCGGGACGTCCTGATCTCCTTGAGTAGTCACTCGACAACATTGGCGACCTCGTTCGGCGTGCATCGTGCGCTCGACAGTGCGGGGGCGATGCTGGGCCCTCTGGTGGCTCTGGCCATTTTAGGAGTAATGCCAGACGCCTTCGATGTTGTTTTTGTATGTAGCTTTAGTGTTGCTATTTGCGGTCTTGGTGTACTTGTCTTCTTTGTCCATAATCCCAAGTCGAGGGCGTCAGAACCAGAGACGAGTGGAGTTCTGTCGTCGTTATCAGAATTTCGTCGTGCACTGCGTGACCCTCGTCTTTTACGGTTGACAGTCGCAGCGACTTTATTGAGTACGGCGACTGTGAGTGACGGATTTATCTATCTTGTCCTACAGGAGCAGGTGGGGTTTAATGCCGGCTTGTTTCCCTTACTTTACGTTGGGACGTCGGCGAGTTACTTGTTATTTGCGGTTCCCGCTGGCCGCCTCGCAGACCGAGTCGGTCGTCGGACTGCACTGCTGACTGGGTATTGTTTTCTTGCGCTGAGTTATCTCCTGACAATGCAACCTGACATTGGTATCACCGGACTGGTCGGCTGCCTTCTCTTGCTTGGCACTCACTACGCGCTTACCGATGGGGTCCTAATGGCACTTGCCAGCGGTTTTCTTCCGATTGAACGACGTGGTACAGGTCTTGCGGCTCTTACAACCGCGACCAGTCTCACAAGATTGGCTGCATCAGTTATCTTCGGGATGTTGTGGACGCAATTGGGGCTGCGTGTTGCCCTGACTGTCTTTGCCGTTGGGTTATTTTTGGCTGTTTCGTTCGCTTACTTTATTGTCGATCGCGACACTTCGCAGGACTTCGATAGTGACACGTAATAGTGATGGGAGAGTGGACTCTTACCGTCGTCCTGGCGTGCTGTTTGCGTTCTTGGTCGTGGTTTGTTTTACCCTGGCGATTGGTTATTCTTGGCGCGCGTCCGTGCAACGAGCTGCCCTCTTTCAAGATGAGTCGCTGCCGGAAATCGAAAGTCTTGCGGACCTTAATCTGACAGTAGAACAACCGCAGAAAGAGGCTGTTTCTGAGGATTTGCAATTAATGAGTGTTACGGAAAACCCTAATAATGAGGTGGCGAATGGTCGTGATATTGAGGAGGCCGTCACTCCTGACGTGGTATCCGAAAGCCTTTCTGGTACAACCGTCGCGGGTAGTGAGGTGAGCGTTCCTGAGCACTCGGTTTTTATTCGTCACACAGGCTTGGACGCCAGTTACGGGATTATGAGTGCGCTTCGCTTGACGGCGTCCGGCGAGGATCGCCGCGCGACACCGCTTCGTTGCGACCGGCTGCATTTTGTTCACCGCCGGGGTGTTTGTCTGGCGACTGACAGGTTCTATACAACCCACTCAATCATGGTGTTCAATGAATTGTTCGAACCGCTGCATACACTTCCCCTAAACGGCATTCCCAGTCGCACCCGCCTGTCCCGTGATGGGCGTCGGGCTGCTGTCACGGTGTTTGTTTCGGGCCATTCGTATGCTGAAGCTGGGTTCTCAACCGAAACGAGCATCATAGACACGAATACCGGCGAGCGAGTCGTCAACAATTTAGAGGAGTTCGAATTGTTCCAAGGTTCCACTCGTATCCGCGCCGCCGATTTGAATTACTGGGGAGTGACATTCGGTCAAGAGAGTGATCATTTTTATGCCACGCTGGGTACCGGGGGTAGTGTTTATCTGGTCGAAGGGAGAGTGTCCGAGCGGCGGATTTCCGTGCTTCGTGAGGGTGTTGAATGTCCGGCGCTTTCTCCCGATGAGACGCTGATCGCATTTAAAAAACGAATACCCACCGACACTGATTTTGTGTGGCGCTTGCACGTACTCGATTTGGCCTCGTCCGTTGAAACACCACTGGCCGAACTGCGACATGTCGATGATCAAGTGGAATGGTTGAACAATCAGGATATTCTTTACGCGATGCCAGATGAATCGGCTCCCACTGTTCGGGTGACTGACATCTGGAAGGTGTCGGCAGATGGGTCAGGCAACCCAGAACTATTTCTAAAAGAAGCGTTTTCGCCGGCGGTTCTTAGTCGAGAAGATCGTGTCAGATGAAGATTTTCTTCGATGTCACGGAAGCCATCCGTGGCTATAATCAAGATTCACGCGTCCGGTGGAGCAAGTTGTTGTGGATTCGTCTATTCCAGCCACTGCAGTTCTGTGATGGGGAGCGATTCGATGTTGCGCCAGTGGTTCTTCGAGAAGATCGGTTTCATGACTTTTAAAGGTTTTGGGTTCTTTGCAGTCTGGATTTGTCTGTCTGGGAGTCTTATCGCCGCTAACTTCTGGGAGGAAAGATTTTTCACGTCGTGGTCGGAAGAAGAAATTGAGCAGATGTTGACGGATTCGCCGTGGTCACGCAAGGTCACCGTTGTTCTTGACGAGTCGAGACGGAGCCAGGCACGCCGTCGTGCGGCAAACGCTGCTGGTCAACGCGATGATGGGCGACGGATTATCCCGCCCAGTGACATTCCACCGTTGGAGGGGATTGGCCCGGTTCCGGAACGGATGACTCTGACAGTGTCGTGGCGCAGCGCCCTACCGGTGAAGCAGGCGTTGGCAAGAGCCCAGGCTGGAATTGGCGAACAGATTCCAGCAGAGCAGCAGGCGTTTCTACTTCAATTTGAGCCACTTTACGTCGTTTCCGTCGCTGGCGTGCCCCGTCAGTTTGCTGAGCGAGTTAAGCGACCGGTGCTTCTTCGCCAGACGTATTTGGAACGGCCGAATAAAGTCCCGATTATGGCTGAGGATGTTGAGGCGTTTATCGAGAGCGAAGAAACAGTTATTTTGGAGTTTGCTTTCTTGCGGGACGATCCGATCACCATCGATGACGACGAAGTTTGGTTTTCCATGACATTGGGAGCAGTCGAGGTTCAGCGGAGTTTCAGGCCAGAGGAAATGATGTTTGGGGATTCTCTCGAGCTGTGATGGTGTGCCAGTTTTCAGGTGACATGATCAAAAGTTTCACCGCTCAGTATTCTCGGCGGGAGGCCTTCCGATTTATCGGTGCGGTAGCGGGTTCCGCGGTCGTGTCGGCAATTGGTTCGCCACGGCCGGTTTTCGCTCAACAGAGTTTTACTTCTTCGGAGTCGCCTGACTTTCCTGACGGTGCAGTCATTCGGACGTTACAAGGAGACATCAATCCTACTGAGCTATCGAATGGAGCGACCCTGTTCCATGAACACGTCGGCCGAGCTGACGTGGACTTGGCGGTGGAGGAGCTTCGAGCGTCTGCATTCGACGGACTTGGCTGTATTGTCGATGCTGCCACTGGCCGGCGGAGTCCCGAACAAGTGAGCAATTTGGAAGCTATCGCTGCGAGAACTGCAGTCAGAATTATTATGGCTGGTGGTTACTTTGAAGACATTGGCTTCGCGATCTATCCGGTACGTGTTGCGGAGATGACTGAGGATGCACTGGTTGAAGAGCTTGTGACGGATGCCAATTCGCAACGGTGGGGTGCCTTTGGTGAGATTGCTTCTTCGCTTGAAATGCGACCAGATGAGCGGAAAGTGCATCGGGCGGTCGCGCGAGCCCATCTGCTGACTGGACTTCCGATCTTCACCCACACGCCGCATGAAAGCTGTCCAAGTTGCGCCATGGAACAACTGGATGTGATCGAGGGACAAGGGGTTGATCTCTCCCGTGTCGTGATTGGCCACATGGCAACCATCAAACCTGAGCATCAACCTTTAGCGACACACACCGAGGTGGCGCGTCGTGGTGCTTTTATCGGTCTTGATACACTCGGACATGAGATGGGAAGGTCTCGGATTCCAGCGTCTGACAAAGTACGGATGGTTTTGGATTTGATTGATGCTGGTTTTGAAGATCACATCTTGTTGTCTTCTGATCAAGGGAATGTCAATCAATTTAAGGCGAACTGGGGGCATGGTTGGTCCTCGGTGTTAATGCAGTTTGTGCCAAAACTTCGATATGCCGGTGTTCCGGAAGAACTGATTCGTAAGCTGCTGGTTGATAACCCGAGGCGATTTTTAGCTTTTATACCAACGAGCTAGTTACAGACTCTGCTGACCTTGACCTCTTTCGGTCCTGTCGACCAGAATCACTCCGTAGTATTGATCTGGCGATTCATTGTCGCCGTTTCTGATTTTTGAGAATCCAAATATGCCGCTTTCATTTGTGTTCACTTTTGTCATCCAGTCGGTCTCATCGATGGTTATGGTTCTTTTTCTTCTGGTCGAATGTCTCCTGGCACAGGATGTTTCGCCGGGGCCAGTTGTCGCACCGAGTGGGCGGGTGACTACCAGCGTTGCGTTTGATGGCCGTCTTTTGAACGGGGCGACCGGGTGGTTCAATCGCTCCACGTCGCATTCTGGTCCCTCTCACATTACGATTGATCACGGTCAGCCCCACGCCCGGGGACGAACGATATTTGGCGGGTTAGTGCCGTTTGGTGAAGTGTGGCGTCTCGGTGCAAACTGGGCGACTTCGCTGACGACCGATGTCAACGTACGAATTGGAGACCTTCAGGTGCCACGGGGTGTTTATACCCTGTTTCTGCTTCCTCGGGAGGATACTGCGGATCTGATTGTTAACCGCCAAACCAGGCAATGGGGCACGGATTATGATCAGACTTTGGATTTGGGAAGGACGGAACTGAGTCACCGGTCCCTTTCCGAAACCGTACAAAGTTTGACGGTTACTCTCGAGCCCGTTGCTTCTCAAGGTTCCGGTGAACTTCCGTCTGGAACACTTCGTATAGCTTGGGGGAATACCGAGTTCGCCACACAGTGGCGGGTCATTTGGCCGTAAGGAGGACAAGCGAAATGAGAATCTATAGTGTCGTCGCGTTAGTTATGGTGATGGTGTTGTTCGGACACACGAGTGCTGTGGTCGCTCAATCGCCAGCATTAGAGTATCGATTGGAAATGGACTGGGCTGAATTACCTGCTGGGGTGGACGAATGGGGCCAAACCATTGGTGTTGAGGTCGACCGAGATGGGAATCTCTGGGTCTTTCATCGTTGTTTCGATTCGAACTGCATTGACCGCGACACGGTGGCGCCGATTCTTAAGTACGATCGAGCCGGTTCTCTTGTGGAGAGTTGGGGTGAAAACACCTTCATATGGCCGCATGGGTTTTTTCTAGATTCTGATGGGAATATCTGGACTACCGACGCACGGGGACAGAACGGCAAGGGCCATCAGGTGATCAAGTTCAGTCCAGATGGGCAGGTTTTGATGACACTTGGTACAGCTGGCGTCGCGGGCGACGGACGCGATACGTTTGACGGCCCAGCGGATGTCGTGGTCGGGCCGGAGGGCAACATTTTTGTGGCGGACGGTCACGGCAACAATCGAGTCGTGAAGTTTTCAAAGGATGGCGAGTTTTTGAAGGAATGGGGAGGACCAGGCACAGGGCCCGGTCAGTTCGACGAACCACATTGTCTGGCGTTCGATTCTCAAGGCCGCTTGTTTGTAGGCGATCGCGTTAATGAACGAATTCAGATATTCGACCAGGACGGGATTTACATTGATGAGTGGCAGGGCATTATGGCGAGTGGCATCTATATTACCGATGATGACACGGTGTACGTGGCAGACTACCAGCTGCGCAAAGGTATCGTCATAGCTCATGCGGACGACTTTAACGCGCGTGGTTTCATTCCAGAGGCACAGGCGGAAGGTGTGACCGTGGATGCAGACGGAAATGTGTATGCCGGGGAGGTGTTGCCTCGCGACCTAAAGAAGTTTGTGAGGCGCCGATGAAGCTAACCCGCCGAGAATGGCTGCACTCGCTGCCGTTCCTGGTTGCCACAGCTGGTATGCATGCGCAGGTGTCGGCAACGCCACTCCGTGTCCGTGGGTTACATCAGGTGACGTTAGCCGTGTCGGATGTAGAGCGGTCCTTGGAGTTTTATCAGGCGCTATTTGGGATGCCGGTTCAGGCTCGCCACGAGAAGAAGGTGCTCCTCCGCATTGGGGAGGAGCCACACTTCTTGGCGCTCACTGAGGCAGGAGCGGGTTCACCCCGTATTGATCACTTTGGGATGGCGATAGAGGATTTTGATGCTGTCAGGATCGTCAGAATGTTGACCGATCATGGGTTGTCAGAATTTAGTGGTCGTGACGGACTCAGTGGTCGCCCGTTGCGAGTGCAGGTGAGTACCAGAGATGCCACAACCGAAATCCACATGGTTGATCCCAATGGACTTGTCATTGAATTGATGGACCCAAGATATTGTGGCGGCGAAGGTCGCATCGGAGATGAATGTGGAATCGCCGATGGTCTTTCTTCGCCAGGAGCAATTGCCATTCAAGGTTTGAGTCATTTAACAATTAATGTTTCTGATCCGGCAGTAACTAATACGTTTTATAGAGAGACGTTCGGCTTTGATATTCAGGCGTTCCAAGCTACGGCCCCCTTACTTGGTGTTGGGGCAGATGCGCACTTTCTGATGTTCATTGGTCTTGGTCGTGCTTCAACTGCGGCAATCAACCATGCGTGCTTGACACTTGAAGATTTCGATGTTGACCGGATTCAGACTGTGCTTGAAGACCATGGGCTTCAGCCACGAGGTGAATCTGGACAAGCGGGTCCACTGCGTCATTGGATATCAATGCGGATGCCGAATCGAGGTGGCGCTCCAGAAGGGACACCGGAACTTTATTTTAGTGACCCAGACGGGTTGTCGATTCAGCTACAGGATGTCGCCTACTGCGGTGGTGGTGGCTATTTGGGCAGCCAATGCAGTTGAAGTCTATCCGACGGTATTTGCCGCCTTGGCATGGTTGTGGCCCGTATCAAAACGTAGTTGACGTGTCTATGAGTGAATGTCACGATGCAGTTTTCGTGGCGGATATGAGTACCAGTTTTGCTAACAGAACTGGTGCAAGTGTTCCAGTGCACATAACAACGAGGTGACCGAGATGAAAACGTCATGGATGGTTGTGGTCGGTGCTTTGTCGCTCGTGCTGGTGACTCCATTTGTTGGAGAAGCTCAAACGTCTGGTACTGCGAAGAGTTTTGTCCATGTTGCGAATGGCTACCGTCTCGCTCCTAACATCACCTATATGCGGGCGAGTGGAGTCGATCTAAAACTCGATGTGTACCAGTCGAGAGACGCGACGGGACCAAATCCTACCCTTGTGTATTTCCATGGAGGTGGATGGACAAACGGTAGTAAAGAATCGTCTGCGCTTACCTTCTTGCCGTATTTGGAAATGGGGTGGAATGTTGTGAATGTCGGATATCGATTGGCCGATGTCGCCCATGCTCCAGCTGCGGTGGAAGATTGCCGGTGTGCTTTACGGTGGATTTATCGTAATGCCGAACAATTTAACTTCGATCTTAATCAGATCGTGGTAACTGGAAATTCGGCTGGCGGACATTTGTCACTGACAACCGGCATGCTGCCGGAATCGGCAGATATGGACCGACAATGTCCAGGTAACCGCAGACGGGCTTGGTCTACCGGAGAGACTTCCACGGAAGAACTGAAAGTGGCGGCGATAATTAATTGGTATGGCATCACCGATGTAGCAGATTCTCTGCACCGGAAACCCGGGCCGTCAGGAGCGTATGCCGTGGCATGGCTTGGAAGCTCAAGTGACCGAGAAGATATTGCACAGAAGGTGTCGCCTCTTACATACGTTCGGCGAGGTTTGCCCCCGACACTGACGATTCATGGTGATGCGGACCAAATTGTTCCGTATGAGCATGCCGTACGTCTTCATGAAGCCCTTGATAACGTCGGAGTACCAAACGAACTCGTGACTGTGCCAGGTGGTGGGCATGGCGGCTTTACGATCGAGGAGAATCTAAGAATTTATGCGGCTATTCGTAGTTTTCTGAGCACACACGGATTGCCGACACCCGCAACGAACGAGTAGGACAAACGTGACCTGTTACGGGGTTTTCTGGGGTCCGACTGCTGATAGCGGCAGTTGGGTCACACTACTGGTTTCCTTGGATACAGCGATGTAATTACCGAGAAAATGTCGTCGGAACTATCTCTTTTCCTCGATTAGGTCCGTTCTTCTCAGGTTGACTGCAGATGAGTCTGTAGCCTGCATTTTAAACCATTGTCTTAACGGATTGTTGTCGCCTCGTATGAGCAAGTCGGTCAGGTTTTTTCTCAAATCTTCGTTCTTCAGGTTTTTGTCAGCGTACGCAGCGAGCCGGGGTTTTCTGGATCTCAAGCATCGAGCCTTTATCGGGAAGATGAACCGGCTGTTCATAGTTTGAGTCGACCAGCGGATAGAGAGGCTAGTCGAATCGATTGCAGTGGTTTGTGTCGTATGATTATTTTGATTTTGGGAGCCCACTCATGACAACTCAATTGTGTCTGCGGAGTATCAGGCGGCGCGTATATTTCTCTGTTGCCGTGGTGTTGTTGACTATCTGTTTCACCAATGTTGCTGCCCAAGAGTCGGGAGGTTTTACTTGTAACTTGGTACTCGGGTCGAGTCAGACCCAGCAGTGGTTTGAAACGGGTGGTGTTTTTCAGTCCATCGTCGATGGCGATCGATGGCAGTTGAAATGGGCGGTCGAGGCAGGCGTAGATCGCTGGGGTGACCTTAGCGATTCGATTTGGCAGGCTGAAACACTGTCGACGTGCGAGCGGCGCGCGGCAAGCTTTCCTGATCGAGTTGTCTTCGCGGTCAGTGGTTCGTTTGGCGATGATGAAGACGCGTGGGTGGAGGAAATTACAAACGCAGTGGATGCAATCTTCATTCGGTTTGCATCCACTAATCGAATTGATTTATTGCCGACTATAGGCGGTCCGGACGACGAAGAGTGTCGATATCAGGACGCTCACGTCCAGTCGTCACGGCAGCATACGCATATCGAAGCGGCTATTAATCGGGTTGTGGCTGAGGACACAACGGGTGTGTTGGTTGCGGGACCTGCGCAACATCTCCAGAACTGTTCGGGTTATCGAAATGTTCTAGGTCATCTCACGGACGCCGCAGCCGAAGCTGTAGGGAGAGTTCTGGGCGAGCACTATCGCGATTACTAAAGCGCGTAGCGTCGTGGTCGTTATTGTGCGAGGCTTTTGAAAAGTTTCTGCGCAAGTTCTAGATAAATGCGGCGAATGATGCCGCGGTGGAGATGTATCTATGAAACGCTTGATGATTGTCGCTGTCGCTTTGTTACTCGCATCGCCGGTTCATGCCCAGCTAGAGCCTTCCAATGATATGGGAGTCACCTATGGACACGTGCACTTGAATGTTAGCGACATGGAGTTCCAGAAAAGGTTGTGGGTGGAGCATTTTGGTGGCGTGCTTGTCGAGAGAGGCCCCCTGACCGCGATTCGTCTTCCCGGCATGTTGGTCGCGTTGAGTGACCGGGAGGCAACCAGTGATTCACGAGATACCGTGATGGATCATTTTGGATTCAAGGTTCGAGACATCGCCTGGTTTTTGTCCAAGTGGCGCTCGGCCGGACTGCCGGTGATGTCTGAGTTCACTGGTGCTGAAGGGTTCCCAAATGCCTACGTTATGGTACCTGACGGTATTAGGGTTGAACTGCAAGAGGATACCGAACTTCCTGTCGAAGTCGCCGCATATCACATCCATTTCTTTACTCCGGAATACGACGAGTTGCTCGATTGGTACATTGAAACGTTTGGTTTGGTTCGATTTAAACGTGGCACCATTGAGACAACAGCAAACGCTCCAGGACTGAATCTCAGTTTTGGGAATTCAGAGACCTCTCGAACGGCAACCAGGGGAACGGCCATTGACCATATTGGATTTGAGATTGATGACTTGGATGCCTTTTGTCGCAAATTGGAGTCACAAGGCATAGAATTCGAAGTGCCGTTTCGCGATGTTCCGAGTATCGGGCTCAAGATAGCGTTTCTAGTTGATCCGGCTGGCGTTCGCATCGAACTCACCGAAGGGTACGACGAATACTGAGACAGAGAAACAGTTCACGGTTTCTTCGGAGTCCTATGGATTTCATGCGGCTCAATCAACGAGCGTTCTGGTTTGCGTGTATTTTGGTATGCACGCCGATGTGGTTTGGTTTGTTGTCTGGGCAGCAAGATCGACCTGGTTTGCCGCCGGTGCCTCTACCTGATGGACCACGAATTTACGGAACGGCTGAACACCCACAAGTACGGGTCGTTATCGTAACCCGGGAACTGTCCCGTCCATGGGCAGTAGCATTTCTTTCAGAGCGCCATCTCTTGGTCACTGAGCGTGGCGGTCAACTTCGAGAAATTGTTGATGGCCGGCTTTTACCGGAGCCGGTTCTAGGTGTACCTAATGTTCACGCGGTTGGCGTAGCAGGGTTAATGGATATAGCTCTTCATCCTCGCTATCCTGACAATCAGTTCGTCTATCTGACATATACCAAGCCCGGTGTCCCTGGACCTCGAGTGGCGCTCGCTCGTGGACGTTTCAGCCAACACAGATTAACCGACGTTCGAGACATCTTTCTCTCGGACGTATTAGAAGATAGCGGCGCTGCAGCGTCTCGAGTTGTATTCGGAACGGATGGCATGCTCTATATGACGGTGGGCGGTGCTTTCGGTGTGGATTCTGGAGGGCCACGCGCCCAAGACCCTAATGACACCGTCGGAAAGATCGTCCGACTTCGTGATGATGGCAGTGTTCCGGAAGACAATCCATTTGTCGGGCAGTCGGGTCATCGACCCGAACTCTATTCGTTGGGTCACAGGAATCAGTTGGGATTGACTGTACATCCTGACACCGGTGAGATATGGGAACATGAGAACGGGCCTCTTGGTGGCGACGAGGTCAATTTAATTCGCGCCGGTGCGAACTACGGATGGCCGACTGTGTCATACAGTCGACAGTACTCTGGTCCTCGTGTCTCTACTCGACCGTGGCAAGAAGGCATGGTTCAGCCAGAAATCGTCTGGATACCCTCTATCGCCCCATCCGGAATGACGTTCTATAGTGGTGATCGATTTCCAAACTGGAACGGCAGTTTGTTTGTCGGTGCACTGAGGACTGGTGGCATTCGTAATACCGGGCATCTGGAGCGTCTTGTATTTAATGAAGCGGGTGAGGAAAGGTGGCGAGAATGGCTGCTGGGCGACCTGCGCCAACGTATTCGCGACGTTCGACAGGGCCCGGATGGTCTTCTCTATGTATTGACCGACGCGGACGAAGCGGCCTTACTTAAACTTGAACCGGTTGACTAGTTTCTGATGTGCCTCTCTTGCGTTCCCGGCGGTCGGTTTTTCATGCGGCGATAGATTAGATGCCTTGATTGACCAACTGACGCGTACGAACCAACCCCTTTATGAGTATGCCTGTCATGAAGACATCTATTCGATGGAGACTGCTCTCAACGGTGCACGGGCGCTTGATCTATAAAGACGACTTAGTTCTGGACCAGACTAGTCAGACAGAAGTTGATTTTTGAGCCAGTCGATGAGCGCTGGTTCGAGATCCGGGTTGACGTCGAACATCGGCAGACCATGCTCGGAGCCACCATAGATCTTGGCAACAGATTTTGAATTGGGCGAACCTGCAACGGTTTCTCGGATCCTGTCTGCCACGCCCTCAGTGATGTTGTCTTCCGTGGCAGCAGCCCCAAAGACGGCGAGGCTAGTGGCCTTGGAGATGTGTGCGATTGCGTTGTCACTCGGCGGTCCGGAGAGGAGCATAAGGGTCGTTACGGCCGACTTTCGACTTGCGAGGTCAGCGGTCAACATGGCGCCACAACTTGCGCCGCCTACACCAACACTAGAGCCATCCACACCGTCTTTTCCGACCAGATAGTCAAATGCGATGTCGACATCGCCACTGGATTTCATTAACAGGTTTGGGAATCCTCCACTGATACCTTCTCCCTCACTGTCACCAAACCCGCGAAGATCCAGTGTGAGCACATGGATACCAGCTTCGACGAGTTGAGTGGTAATGCCTTGCCAGGATGTGCGGTCCATATTGCATTGGTGGATCAAGAGCATCGCAGGGCCGGGTCGACCAGGGGATGAGTAGGTTCCTTTTAAGGTGACACCATCGGACCCCATGAGATCGACATCCATGGACTGGGCCATAGAGGGAGCTACGGCTACCGCGCTCAGAACAAGCGCAAAGAAGAAAAGCTTGAATCTCATAGAGGCCTCCAATTGTTGATTGATTGTTCGTCCTGTTCAGAGTCTATCAGTGGGTTTGACGAGGAACAACGCGTCGTTCAGTGTGTCATGGCATGGAGTAATACATTCACACCGAGCGCATAACCGTCGGGCGCAAATTGATCGAAAAATCTTGTGTCCTCGCCCTCACGCTCCCACGCGTCCTGGATATCGGTGTTGTGAGTCATAGCGACGAGGATACGTCCGTGTTGATCGGTGATCGCACGAAAATGAGGTTCGGCACTGTCGGCCCCCCGCTCGGATGTGGTTTGGCCCCCTGTGCTTCGCCAGAAGTGAATGTTCGAGATTTGTGGAATTTCCCAAATGTTGAACATTGTTCTGAACAGTTCGTGGTCAAGCGGAAGGTCAATAATTGGATATTCGCCTCGTGGCAGTACCTCGCCAATTTCACGGGACCATTGGTCCCAGGCTCGGCTGCCCCAGAAGTCGTCGACCCATAGGAAACCCCCTTTTAAGAGGTATGTTCTGAGTCTTTCGGCTTCTTGGGAACTGAGTTTCATTGTGCCTACGTCCGACGTCATTACGAACGGACATCCAAAAAGTGCGTCGTCTGAGATTGGGACTACCCAATGATTCGGCTCACCGTCACCGTCAAGATTTACCTGAGTCGATGTCAGTTCTGAAAAGCGAATCATGAAGTTGATGTCGGCAAACGGATAGTCTGTCGACCAGCCGCGACCCGACCGATCCCGCCGGTCGCTGGTGTACATCAAACGACAAAACGTGAACCCTTGGTCGATCTGTCCGGCTGGTTTGAAGCGAGGAGGGACCCTTGGTCGTCCGAAGCCGCGACCCGACCATTGGCCGATGACTGTCGATGACAGAACAAAGATGGCGAGCCCGGCCACTCCGATTTTCGCGATTAGCCGATAGGTCACAGTTGCCCCGTTCTAAATAAAAGGATTGGCGGACGCTCTATTGTCTCACTCTATTAGGCGTTATGCACGGGTAGTCTTGCGGTCGATTGTCTGATTTGACGACTTGCACCTGCGCCTCAAGGGGACTATGGTTTTCGAATTCAGAAGTTTATGGGAGCGTCGATGGCAGTGTGGTTTCGGATTGGCAAGTATGTGGTGCTGTGTTGTGCGGTTGTGATACTGGCGGCCTGCGGTCAGCCTGAAACTGACGCCGAGGACATCGCGCCGCCTATAGTGACTCTGTCCCCGGACAATCCCGTGACGGTTACCGGTGGTCAAATTCGAGGCAGCTATGCAGAAACGAATCCAGGCGTAATGATCTTTAAAGGGTTGCCGTTTGCAGCTGCGCCGATCGCTGACCGTAGGTGGCGCCCTCCTGGCCAGGTCGAGGCATGGAGCGGCGTGCGCGATGCGACGACGGCCGGGCCAATCTGTATCCAAGACGGGGGTGAGGATCTTACGCAGAGTGAGGATTGTCTCTTCCTAAATGTTTGGGCTCCTGCCGAGACCTCTGAGCTGCTTCCGGTAATGGTCTGGATTCATGGCGGAGGCTACACTGGTGGGTCCGGGTCCACCTCTCTATATGACGGCACGCCATTTGCGTCCCGTGACGTAGTCCTTGTGAGTATCAATTATCGGCTGAATGTTTTTGGTTTTATGGCTCATCCGGCTTTGTCGGCTGAATCTGAGCATGACGCTTCTGGTAACTATGGACTCATGGACATGGTTGCTAGTCTGGAATGGGTGCGCGATAACATCGCATCGTTCGGTGGCGATGTCGACCGAGTCACGATCTTTGGTGAATCAGCGGGTGCCGGTGCGGTCATGTCTCTCATGCTGATGCCGCAGTCAGACGGCCTTTTTGATCGGGCCATCGCCCAGAGCAATTGGATTAACGGTTGGGACCGGCAGTTGCGTGAGGCAGTTGGGGATTGGGATTCGGCTGAAGCTCAAGGCATTCAGTTAGCCAAATCGCTTGGTGCCGACGGTGAGACAGCACTCGCTACGATGAGGGCAGCCACAGCGGCGGAAGTCAAGGCTGCTGCGCAGGCCGGGTTAGGTGATTACTTTGTTCGGACCGGCTACGTCTGGGCACCCAATGTGGACGGCTGGACCATTCCAGAGGATCCACTGCGCATGTACGATTCCGGTCAACAGCACAACGTACCGCTTATTACCGGCATGAATGGTAACGAAGGTTCATTGATGACACAGCAGATGCAGATCGGTGATGTCGATGCATTCGAATCTCACGTTCGGTCGATGTATCCAAGCATTGCGGAGATGGCGCTTGAGCACTATCAGGCTACGTCTGACGAGTCAGCGCGTGCTGCCATTGATCATTTGATCCACGACATGTTTTTTGCCGGACCAGTTCGGACACAGGCGACGACACACGTCAAAGTGACGTCACCAGTCTGGCTTTATCACTTTACCCGTGTTCCGCCAACAGATTGGGGCGTAGGGTTGGGGGCCCATCATACGGCCGAACTTGTGTATGTTTTCGGCACGATGACGCCACGGGGCACTTCGCCGGAAGAGATGCCGCTTGGTCTCACCACGGAAGGTGACTGGACGGAGACTGACCGTGAACTTTCAGAGACAATGATGGATTACTGGATCCAGTTTGCGGCGACCGGCAATCCTAACCGTGACGGGCTTCCGCAGTGGACGGAATTTGATGGACTAACCAACCATCATCTGGTGCTAGGTGACCAGGTGGGAGAAAGCACTGGTTTGCACGATGAGGGAGCTGAACTTTTTTCGGCATTTGAGAAAGGCCGGCGCGGCGAGACTTAGAGTGATGTTCTGGCCGTGGTGACGTCGGAGGTTCGTGTATGACGGGGATGTGAAATCCCGTCTGCCGTTGTTTCGTGGAGGGTGCGATGAGACGAGTAATTATATTAGGCGTGGTCATTGTGGTTGGTGCACTGTCGATCGGGTTGGGGTCGAGTCAATCGTTGGAACAAGCAGCCTTGGACGCCACACAGATTGAGCAAGTTAAAGACAATCTCTACGTGATCACCGGGTCAAGTCCAACCAATCGTGAGGCGTTTAGTGGGGGAAACACCGGTGTCTTTGTGACTGACCAAGGTGTAACCGTTGTGGACACGAAGCTTGCAGGTTGGGGCCAGGTGATTCTGGACAGAATTCGGACGGTGACCGATGAACCGGTGGTCAGGGTTATCAATACCCATACCCATGGGGATCACAACGGTAGTAACGATTTCTTTCCGGAAACGGTGGATATTGTTGCTCACGAAAATACGAAATCCAACATGATGCGAATGGACGCATTTCAGGGGGAAAACGTAAAATTTCTGCCGAAGCAAACGTATTCTGACCGATTAACGCTCGGGTCTGGTGACGATAGAGTGGAACTCTATTACTTTGGACGTGGCCATACGGATGGTGACACCTTCATCGTTTACCCCGCTCTTCGTGTCTTGCAAACGGGCGACATGTTTCCTTGGAGGGATGCTCCATTTCTTGATAGTAACAATGGTGGCAGTGGTGTCGAATTTCCACAGACCTTGGAACGTGTCCTTGCCAGTATTCAGAATGTTGATACCGTTGTTCCTGGGCACATCCCTGTGACGACGTGGAGCAGTCTTCGGGAATATCAACAATTCACGGCCGACTTGCTCGCAGCTGTGCAGTCCGCGATGGCGGAGGGCCAGTCTGCCGACGACGCTGTCGAGTCAATCGATCTGAGTTCGAAATATCCTGAGTATGCGACAAACCGTCGAGAGGCCGCGATTCGGGCGATTTATGATGAACTCCAGTAAGTTGTCGTGTTTTTGGGACTATATTGCAGCAAGGCGTGACGCTCGATTGAAGTAACTATGCGGTTGGCAGATCGGGGAGAGAAGGCAGGTATAACGAGTTACGTCACCGAACTGATTGGAACGTTTTTCCTTGTTCTGACGATTGGACTGATGGCAGCGACGCAATCATCGTTGGCGCCTTTGGCAATAGGCAGTATGCTCACAGGCCTCGTGTACATGGGTAGGCGTGTGTCCGGTGCTCACTACAATCCAGCGATTACAATAGCTATCTTTTTTCGGGGCAAGCTTGCTTACAGTAAAATAATGCCCTACGTCCTTTCACAGGTGCTGGGAGCTTTGTTGGCATCCGCAACTGTGTATTTGGTCACTGGAAGCATCTTAGCGCCGGTACCGGCCGAGGGTTATGGCGTATTAGCTGTGCTTCTGGTCGAAGTGTTATTTACGGCTGCTCTTGCTCTAGTGATTTTGAATGTTGCGACTGTTGATTCAGTGTCGGACAATACGTATTACGGTCTTGCCATCGGTTTGACAGTTGCTGCCGGTGCATTCGCTGCGGGACCTATTTCAGGTGGGGCACTCAATCCGGCGGTGGGAGTGGGGCCGATTTTGCTGGATGTTGTTCTGAATGCCGGTTCGGCGAGCGCTCTCTGGCTTTATCTCGTTGGGCCGACACTCGGCGCCACGGTGGCGGTGTGGGTCTTCAATCTACAGCACGGATCAGAGTAATCATGCTGGTGAATTCGGATAAATGTTCTTGGTTCCGTCTGAGGTGATGTAATGAAGCGTAGTATGGTTATCTTGTGCGTCGCTTTGTTGTGGGTTGGAGGTAACATCCGGGCCCAGACAACGGCGACCGAATGGACCGTTCCCCGTACGGCCGATGGTAAACCCAACTTACAAGGGTTTTGGACTAGCCAAACGTACACACCATTGGAACGCCCAGTTCGATTCGCCGACCGAGAATTTCTCACAGAAGAAGAGTTCGCCGAATTAACGGAGATTCTGACTGCTGACGGCGTTGACCCGCTTGGTGCACGGCGTGCGTTCACTACGGGTAATGATGATGAGCGACGGCAACGAACACAGCAGGCTGATCCGACTCACTATGACAATTCCACTTGGTTGAGAACGACCATCCCTAAGGCCCTCTCAAGTCGGCGGACGTCTCTCGTTGTTGATCCTCCCGATGGCAGGATACCGCCACTGACTCCTGATGGGGAAGCACGTGCCGAAGCACGTGCTCAGCTTCGAGGATTTGATAGTTATCAAAATAGACCGTACCAGGAACGGTGTCTTGTCTGGACTCATGAGGGACCGCCGATGGTACCACCACCCTATAACGATCTTTACCAGATTTTTCAGACTCCTGGTTATGTCGTGTTGTTTCCGGAACTAAGTAACAATTCGGTTCGGATTATTCCGACCGATGGGAGACCGCATATCTCAGACCGTATTCGACAGTGGCCAGGTGATTCTCGAGGTCGATGGGAAGGTGATACGCTGGTTGTTGAGACTACCAACTTTACTGGCAAGACGGTTTTTCGAGGTTCGGGCAAGGATCTCCATGTTGTTGAGCGATTTACATTGGTTGATGAAACTACCATTCTCTACGAGTTCACTGTCGAGGATAAGGCATCCTGGTCACAACCATGGAGTGTTGAGATTCCTTTAGTGAAAACTGAAGGTCCCATGTACGAGTACACGTGCCATGAGAGAAACTACGGAATGGTCAATACTCTTCGTGGTGCGCGCCGGGCCGACAGGGAAACACCTTAAGCTTATTAGTCAGCGTCCGCGAGGACGACCGGTTTGCCATGCGGCGTGTGTTGGTAGGCTGAGACCCACGCGTTCTTTCGATTCAGCAATGCTGGGGAGTCGCTAAGACCTTTCTTGGTGACAAGGCGTTCTAGTGCGGTGACCCAGTGATGGTAATACTGTGAACCATCATCCGGCTCGCCTTGAGCTGCGGCGGCCTTCAATTCTGCGGCAAGCGCGGTTGCCCATTCCTTCCAAGTGAAGTGACCCTGCTCTGAGAGCTTGACAGCCAGTGCAAAAGCCTGCGCCTGCCATGGTTCTGCAAACACTGGGCCCTCTTCATCGCGAGGTAGGGGCGGGAGGGCCTTCAATTGCGCTTCGTCGACTTTTTGCTCAGGCTGGTTCAAGGTAGTCCTCCCACAAATCGACATAGATCGCATCATGTGCTGCCGCCCGGTCGCCCCACAGTTCGCGAGCGGTGAATCGAACAGTGTAAACATGCTGTGGTCGGTTCCCTAATCGCTGACCGTTCACATCAGTATCCTGCAGTGCAAAGATACCGTGGATCAGGTGAATGCTGCCTGCTTTGCCTCGTGTGTAACGCGGCAACCGGGTGTGACCTTTTGGATGCATATTCTTCGCACGGACACGCTGGTTCATATCGTAACGAGGAGCAATGTCATCGTTTGGATTGTTGGCGGTCGCGGAAGCGGTTCTTGGTTCTGTTGCTGTCAGTGGTGTCGGTTGCGGCAGTAGTGGGTCAGCGTGTCCATTGGCTAATTCTGCTTCAGTGACGAGTTGGCTTCTAAGTAATCGGTTGAGACGGACTGTGAACCAACGTTCATAGTAAGACATCCTGAGGTAGTCAGCTGCTGGAATACTTTCAAGCTCGAATCGAAAACTACCCCAATTACGTCCTCGACCCCACTGACTGAGTGCGCTACCGAGAGCATAGACACGGCCTTCCCAGGGTTCATGAAAAACGGGTTCGTTTGGCTCTGGTTTGATTGGACCCATGCCATGCATGCCACCCATATCGTGAACACCGTTCATCGATTATCTCCGGTGTCTGGTGGCAGGACCTTGGCCACGCCAATCATGGAATCGCGTGTAACGATGTCCGCCAATTCGCTCTCGCTCATATCTGTGGTACCCGGTGGGCGCTCTGGCAGGACAAGGTATCGAATTTCAGCAGTACTGTCCCAGACGTGAACCTCGACATCGTTACTGAGCTCCAGACCGAATTCGCGAAGCACACCGCGAGGGTCAATGACGGCGCGTGAACGGTATGGAGCTGACTTATACCATACTGGTGGAAGACCCAACGTGGGCCACGGATAACAGGAACAGAGGGTACAGACCACAAGGTTATGAATCTTTGGGGTATTTTCGACGACCACCATATGTTCACCTTGAGCTCCGAGGTATCCCATTTCTCCAATTGCTGCCGTGCCGTCAGCAAGGAGTAGTGTTTTGAAGTCCGGGTCAACCCACGCGCGCGCCACGACCTGTGCGCCGTTTCGTGGGCCGATCTTATTTTCGTAAGTATCAACGACGGCGTCTAAGTCGGCTGGATCGAGCATCTTTTTTTCAATTAACACCGATTCGAGCGCCTTGACTCGCAGCGCAATATCCGAAGGGACGGTTTGATGTTCGTGTTGATGTTCAGTGGGAGAGGATTCCTCTCCCTCCCCGACCTGACCTTGACCCACAATCGCTGCTGCGCCGACAGCAGCCTTTTTTAGAAACTTCCGTCTTCCCACCGGTTTATCGTCGGGTTCAGTCATTTCTAGCACTCCCTAGCAAAACAGAACCCGAGTATACATCTCAAAACAGTTGAACTCCTGCGACTAAATAAGTTCCACTGCGACTCGGTGGTTCAGAGCGGCTAGAATTGGTTACGCTCGAGAGGAGAATACGATGAGAGGTTTTTTGGTCTGGTGTGGTGTGTTTGTGGCATCAGGAATCGTTGGGGCCCAGTCTATTGAACAACAGATTGTCGAGGCGTTACTTCCGGCACCCGAATCCCTGAGGCCGGCCGCGACGGTCATCACTCGTGATGCGCAAGGACGGCCAAGTGTTCTTCGGCAAGGCACGAATTCGTTGGTATGCGAACCAGATGGACCTCGGCCGGGTTTTGCGGTGGAGTGTTACCACAGAAGCTTTCAAGGAGTAATGGATTGGACGGCTGAGCGTTTGCTGGCTAATCCGAGAACCTTTGATGAGATGTTTGTTAACGGAGGACCGAACGTTGAAGTCAGCCCCGGAGCCATGCAGTATGCATTTGTCGGCCCGACACGAGATCAGGCTAGTTTTAGCATGTCAATTCATCTTCCATTTGCAACCCCTGAATCAACTGGGCTTCCGACTGAGGAACGATTTGAAGGACCATGGCTGATGTGGGCTGGGACATCCGCTGCCCACATTATGTTTGGTCCGATACCACCTGGGCTTCCGTTTGACTATCCTGGGCGGTAGACTTTCAGTCGTACAAACTGGGTGGACATATGGGGAAACAAGATAACTTGCGACAGAGTCAGTGGTTGCCATACGGGTTGCTAGTCGGCTGGATTGTGTTGGGTATGTCCTTTGAGTCACAGGCTGAGCAGGAGCCACCCAGTGAGCGAAATATTTCAGCGGGCATGCGTATCTATCATCAAAAAGCTGACTGCCAGGCTTGCCATGGATGGGCCGGTGACGGTCGCCGAATGAATAGTCAGATGCCGGATGGTGCAAACCTTCGGACGAGTCAACTCAGTCGTGAACAATTGGTGTTTGTCATTAAATGCGGTCTACCAGGACGTAGTATGCCGGCTTTCGATCGACTTGCTTACAGCGACGACCGATGTCTCGGCCGGACACGCGCGGACCTTCGGCGGATGGGGCTAGAGCTTTTCGATCCGGCTGCCACGCTGCAGCAGCGAGAAGTCGAGCGACTAGCCGATTTTCTCTTTGCTAAGGTCATCGGCCAAGGGCCTATGGACCAAGCTAAATGCATCGAGTTTTGGGGCTCAGATGTCGATGTATGCAGCGAAGTTCCCGACTAATTATCCAGCGCAAAGACGAACAGATAGCTCGAATTCTCAAGTCCATCATAGTTGACTGGATGATGGTGGCGTCCGCTGCTCTGCACCGCCACATACTGAGTTGGCCCAATCGCATACGTGACTGGAGCACCCTTGAGCGGCGTTCCGACGTTGAAGCGCCACAGTTCCTGTAACGTCTCGTCATTGTATGCAACGACCCAACCATCCTGTAGGGCTGTGAATACCAGACCGCCCGCAGTGCTGATGACTCCAGACCGCACTTCGATGTCAGTTACCGCTTTTGCGATGACGTTGTGGTCTACAGAGTCAAATGCTGTCACGGCACCGTAATAGAGGTCGCTAGTATATTCCCGCCGTTGGCTCGCTTCTCGATCAAGGCCGCCGTTTGGAGACAGCGATGCCATTTCAGCACCGTTCTGAGAAAAGCACCCTTCAGTCCCGACACCATATGCAATCTGTTTGATCGGATTGAAGGCGAGCGGTTGATGGGCGACACCGCCATGCCATGTTGGGCAGGCGCGTTTCATGCGGTCTCTGTCTGACCGCATTGCACGCGCTTCAGGGTTGTAAATTTGTACGTCGAGGTTGGGGTCGTATTCGACAGGCTTTCCTGTAACAGGGTCAATGCCGGCCGTCCAGTTCAGGTCGTTCACATATTTTTCGGCTTTGATGAATTCACCAGTCGTTCGGTCGAGCGTGTAGAAGAAGCCGTTTCGACCAAAGTGGGCGACGGCTTTTCTCAACTGGCCGTCAATTTCGATGTCATACAACATGTGGACTCCCACTTCGTCGTAGTCCCATGAATCGTTTGGTGTGTACTGGAAATACCAGGCGGGTTCGCCTGTGTCGACATCTAGTGCGACGGCTGAGTTTGTAAAAAGGTTGTCCCCAGGACGGAATTCTGCATCGTATGCAGGTACCGGGTTACCGGTACCTACGATGTAGAGATTGGTCTCATGGTCATACGACCCGGTTTGCCAAATTCCCCCCCCACCGGTCTTCCAGGCATTGTGGTCGTCCTTCCATGTCTCACTGCCGGGTTGACCTGGTTCAGGAACGACATACCATCGCCAGAGTTCTTCGCCAGTGTCCACATCTAGTGCTGCTACCCACCCGCGAGTTCCAGCATCACCGGCACCGTTTTGGACAATGACTTTCCCGTTTGCTACCAACGGCGCGGTAAGGAAGCGTTCCCGGCTACCGAACTCGTTTGAGGTCGCGACTTCCACGTCCCAGATGATTTCTCCGTTTTCTCGGTCGATTGCGATCACGCGGCCGTCCGGTAAATTCGCAACTACGCTCTCTTCCCACAGAGCAATCCCGCGACTGCGTGACGTGTTACCTTCGTGGTCTACGCCTGGATCGGCAATCCACTCGAATCGTGCATAGTTCGGGTTTCTGGCATCAATTTTGTACACTGTTCCCCAGCCATCGGTGGTGTACATGAAGCCGTTGTCAATCAAGGGATTGACTTCGGATTCCGGACCGTTCTGACCGACATCCTGCATTCCGCCGAGTGCTAACGCCCAAGTCATACGAAGATTTGCGACGTTTTCTCGATTAATCTGCGTCAGTTGCGAATAGCGCAATGAACCATAGTCGCCATTCATAAGGAGCCAGTTCTGAGGTTCATTCTGTGCGTTGATTAGGCGGTCTTCGTTCACGGTGAGTGAGTACTGACCACCTAGGGTTACCCCCCAACCGGCCGCAAACATCACACAGGCAAGAATTATCGGTGCCGGCGATCTATAACGCATAATACGTTCCTTTCCGGAATCTTCTTACGGTCGAAGTGGGATACCCCTCATTTCCTGAACCCGAGCACCAGCTAAAATACCACGTAGGCCGATGTTGCCTTCGTGACAAGCGTATTCGTAGAGCGGTCCATCTGTTCTACGCAGCGGCATCATCGCTGTGTACGACTGCGTGTAAACGGTTGGGTCCGTCACAGTGAATTCGTATCCGACTGTGTCGGGGTCGATGCGCCAGAAGCGTTCGATTAGGTGCATGTTTGGACCGGTTCCGCGACTCTGTCCACCGCGAAATCTTGTGGTCTCAACGACAAGTGTGTTGTCTTCCCAGTGTCCACGCGAATCACCCGCATATTGAGGTAGGTTTCCGTGGGCTCGTCCATCGAGCGGAATGATCCGGGCGTTGTGGACCATTTCGTTGACGATCGCGACATATCCGGGGGCCTGGAGAATTTGGACGTTGTTGTTGTATGCGCCTGAGGTCATGGGCGGGCCGGAGTTGAATCCCATGATGCATCGATCAAAAAGACTCCGATTTTCGTACGAGTCATATCGATGTTCGGACCGGTAAGCACGTGCCTCGGCGTTTCGCGCTGCCGCTTCAGGTGTTCGCGGTGGGATACGGCCATTTGGGGGATCGGTGATTAGAGATGTACGTTTGTCAGATGTGAGCTCTACCCCGCGTTCGTACCAAAACTCGTTATAAGAGAGTACTCCGCCATCTGATCGTGGTTGGTAGCCGGCAGTTGGAGCTCCGGCTTCGGGGTCGAAGAGGTCGCGATTGAGGCGGGTTCGTTCCGATGCCTCGAAGGAGGCGGCTTCTTCTGCTGATAGGGTATCTTGACCCTCTAACGCTGTTGGCCGTTGAAGCGGTGTTAGGGTTCGGAAGGTGAAAATTCCTGAGATGTCTGGTTGGCCATCTGGTGTTCGCATGGGGGTGTCGTCTTGAGCGGCTACCGGTAGCGGTGCCAGTATCAAGATAAAACTACATGCGATTAACTTAACGGAAACTCGCCATCTCATAGTGATCATCCTTCCGTGTTTCCCTAGAAAGCCTTACTGGCTGACGTATTTGGTAAGTCCACCGCCGGCAGTAGGCCGTGATGCGGGACCTTCCGCCACGAATACGTTGCCATCTTCATCGACCGCGATACCTTCACCCGCGAGACCTTGCAATACCCGGCCATCGGTTGGAATATGCGGGGGAATAAATCCGGTTACCCGGTCTTCATTTGCTGAGCCGATCCGGACACCATTTAACCATCCGTAATGATTTGTTTCCTGTGATTCCGAATCGATCGCGTAGAGCGTGTCGTCGGCTGTAATGAAGAGACCACTGATTCGACTGAACCTTTGGTAAATATCTAAGAGTTCACCATCTTGGTTGAAGATCTGGATTCGATGATTACCCCGGTCTGCCACAAACAGTCGACCCTGCGAATCGAATTCCAACGCATGCGGTGTTCGAAATTGGCCTGGTCGGAATCCAATTTCGCCCCACTCCATGAGGAAATTACCTTCGCTGTCAAATTTCAGAATTCGACCGGTTCGTCCGGCGGGTGGGTCTGGGCTTTGACCACTGTGGCCATCCGAAACAAAAATATCCCCGTTCGCCGCCACAATGACATCGCATGGTTCGTTAAGTTGGCCAGGGCCACTCCCCGGCTGCCCTGCCTCGCCAAGTCTCATCAACTCTTCACCGTCGGGACTGAATTTGATTACCTGATGTCCTTTGGTGCCGGCTTCATTTCCCTGAGAATCCGTTACCCACACATTGCCGTCATCGTCGACGTGCAGTCCATGGGGAAGCACGAATAACCCTGCCCCAAAGTTGGCAAGTATTTCACCGGTGTTCCGGTCATACTTGAGAATTGGATCCACATCCGGGTTTGCTTCACAGCCACCGTCAAGGCCATTAGCTCCACAGCGGTCATAAACCCAAACATGGCCATCTGGTCCAATGTCAATCCCCGCTGTTGAACCCCACGTGCGACCATCAGGTAGCGCTGCCCATTGGGTGATCACCTCGGATGTTGGATTTGGCAGCTGTAAGTCGATGAAACCAGTGCTGGTATTCGGTTCGGTAGCCTCAGCCATCTCTTCTTCCTCTGGTGCTGTCCCTCCGCACGCTATTGCGGTCATTAATGCTACGCAGGTCAACACAAGGCCACTGTTCGATACAATTTGCTGATGTTTCCTCATCCTAATCTCTCTTTCTGTTTTTACAGCTGCTAAGTAAAAAATTCTTCCGAGTAATGACGAATCAGCGAGTAACGGCCTGCGTGTTCAGCCGCCTCGCGCCACCAAGAATTCCTTCTAGGCCGTAATTTCCTTCGTGGCACGCGTACTCGTAGAGTGGGCCGTCAGTGCGTCGCATCGGGATTGCCGCAGTCCATGGGCGCGTGAAGTTGTTAGGGTCATCGAATGTGAACTCGTACATCACGGTGTCTGGGTCGAGTCGGCGGAATCGTTCGACTAGATATGAATCTTTCGAGGAGCCCGCAAACGCTGTTTCGCGGGCGAAGTTGTTCGTTTCGATTACGAGTGTGTCGCCTTCCCAGCGGCCTCTTGAATCCCCAACCCATTGTGGTGGGATTTTGCCATCGGGCTGTCGGTCAATTGGAATAATACGCGTGTTGTGGATGTGCTCGTTAACGATTACTACGTAGCCGGGTATTTGCAGGATTTGAGTGTTGTTGTTGTAAGCGCCTGGTCGCATCGGTGGTCCAGAATTTGAACCCATCAGGCACCGGTCGGGAAGACTTCGGTCGGTGACGTCATCAGCAAAACCATTACGAAGGTTGAGGCGACGAATACGGTTCGCTTCCACCCACTCCGGACGATACGGGATTCGTCCGTTCGGCGGGTCTATGACGAGAGACGTTCGCTTGTCCGAGGTTAGTTCGACGCCGCGTTCGTACCAGAATTCGTTATACGACAGAACGCCTCCGTCGGCCCGTGACTGATAGCCAGCCGATGGTGCTCCGCTCTCCGGATCGAAAAGGTCCCGATTTAGACGGGTGCGCTCAGATGATTCGAAAGCTGCGGCTTCCTCTGCCGTTAGAGTTTCTTGTCCTTCCAACGCTGCGGGGCGTTGCAACGGCGTTAAGGTTCTGAATGTAAAGATTCCAGAGATATGCGGCTGCCCGTCTGGTGTTAGCATCGGTGTGTCGCCGCCTGACTGAGCGGCAACCGGAAGTGGCGCCAGTGTAACGATAACGAAGCTCAACGTAACGGCAAGTATGGTGTTGCGTCGACAGCTCATAAGAATTACCTCACCCGCTCTAATGACTAATGCTAAAAATACGGTTCATTCTAACGCCGGTCTGGAGTCGTTTCAACGATTGGGATGAAATCCGCTGAGGTGTCTATGTTTGCAGAAAAGCCTTTTATGTTGACGTTAAGTTCATTCTTGAGTAATGGTTAGGCGTTTTGACTCTTTCCTGTTTGAGGGTTATCTGCCTTGGGAGCCTGCTGTTTTGGCCGATAGGTATAGCTCCGGCTGAGTCGGGCCAAGGCGGCGATACTCCGTGGGGAGACCCCAATGTTCAAGGGATTTGGGATTTTCGCACTGCGACGCCGCTTGAACGTCCTTCGGATCTCGCTGGACGGGTGGTTTTGACTGCCGAGGAGGCAGCTGCCTATGAACAAGAGGCTTCCGCTCGTCGAAACGACTATGACGCGAGTCCAACGGTGCACGCAAAATTCTGGTTGGATTATGGAAGCCGGTTGACAGACGATCGTCGAACGTCGCTCATTGTGGAGCCCGAAGATGGGCGGATCCCGGCGTTGACTCCTGCGGCACAGGAACGGGCTAGAGCCCGGCGTGAACTACGTTCACGTCCGCCGACGAGTTACGAGGATCGAAGCCTTGGGGAGCGCTGTCTTCAGAGTATTAATGCCGGTCCACCGATGACCCCTGGACCGTACAACAACAACGTGCATATCTTGCAGACGCCAGATTATGTGGTTTTACACAATGAGATGATTCACGATGTTCGCGTTATCCCACTGGACGGACGTGATCACATCACTGCCTCAATTCGCCAGAGTCGAGGAGATTCACGAGGACACTGGGAGGGGAAGACGCTGATTGTGGAGACTACCAACTTCACTAACCGGACCGCTTTCCGCAATTCGAGTGGAAATCTTCATCTAATCGAACGGTTTACTTTGCATGACGTCGGAACGCTTTCGTATGAGTACCGGATAGAGGACCCCCAGTCGTATGCGAGCTCGTGGTCCGCGGTGCTTCCGATGAAACGAACAGAGGGTCCGATGTTTGAGTTTGCGTGTCACGAAGGCAACTATGGTCTTCGGAATATTCTCGTTAATGCTCGGGCAGCAGATCGAAATGATTGATCGCTAACCGAGAGACTTAAAAAGGCCAGACTTTACTTGGTCGCTCTCCCGCCGCCATTGGAGCAAGCTAACACGACAGCATGGTCCGTTACCCGCGTCATCGGCTGACCGCGTAGCAAGAGTTGTTCATTCGACCCAGTTTGCGCTTAGGCTGCTTCGATCCACAGCTTCGCCTCGAAGATAGACATCCGAAATCTGCCGTGTATTTGTAATGTCGTCGAGTGGGTTTGCCTCAAGAACGACAAAGTCAGCGCTCTTGCCTGGTTCTAGGGTTCCAACGTTATTAAGGTCCAATAAGTCGGCAGAATTTCTAGTTGCAGCAACGATGACTTCGTGAGGCGTCATTCCGGCAGCTACCATATCGGCCATTTCAACGTGAGGCGCCCACGCGGAATTTCCGTCAGTACCAAAAGCAATCTTGACCCCGGCTGCATTAAGCGTGCCTAGGTTGTGCGCTTGAATAGCAAACACCGCTTGAGCGTCCGTATTATTTGTGGCTCTGGCCTGTAGTTCGTCGAGTTCCGCAGGTTTGATAGTGTTGCTTAACCAGGATAAGTCCTCTTCGACGCCCCGGTTCGGCAGATTCGGCACGAGCACTACGGCGGGGTGTTCTTGGAAAAGGGTGATACCTTCTTCGTCGATTTCCATATCCCTAATTCCATGTGCGAAAGCATCAACTCCAGCTCGGAGCAATCTCTTGGCATCGTCGAGGCTAAAGATATGGGCGGTCACTCGAAGACCATGTTGATGCGCTTCATCGATGATTGCCTCGTACAGTTCAGGTGTGAGTTTGTCGTACTGGCCGTTCCGATCATCGACCCAGATCTTGACTAGGTCAACTTCAAGAATTGCTAGTTCTTGAACCGCTTGGCGAGCTTCTTCTACCGTGTCGATCCAGTAAGGGATCTCTGACCGGCCAGGTTCAGGGCGAGTGATACCACGGCCGGCGGTTCGATAGCGTGCTGTGTTGGCCAAGACGTCGTCCCGGACTTCGAAAAACATGTCTCCTGAATCTTGTCCCAAACTCATGACGACGCCAACGCCGTAGTAGGCCTTGTGTTGGAGGTCGTCGATTAGTTCGTCACGCGTTCGGCGCAGGTGAACATGGGTGTCGATCAGGGCAGGTATGACGGTGTGACCGGTTAGGTCAACGTGCTTTGCACCTTCAGGGGCACTAATATCGTCGCTTGGACCAACTTGGATCAAGCGAGTATCTTCAACTATGAAGGTGGCGTTTTCAATGGGGTTACTGCCATCGCCAACGATGACTCGAGCTCCCTCATATACCGTTACATCTGATAATTCTTCCGTAGGTTCGGGTTCCGGTGGAGTGCAGCCAGCCAAGAAAATAAGCTGGCCAAGGAATACTAGGCTCGCGATGGTGACGGTCGAGCCTGTAAACTTTTGAGACTTACGCATACGCATAGATGCCTCCAAGAGTTGACCGAAGGATCTACTGTGGCATGATATTAAGGAGCAGCGCAATAGCAACCGACCTGAGGGGAATCAACCGGCTGTTACTTGCTCCCAATTGTGAAACATTAGAGAATCCAGCGCGTGACTGGTAGTGAATCTACAACGTTTCGTCGACTAAGCGACGATATCGTCCGCACACTTAAACCACCGGGAGCAGTGTATTACTGCACGCTAGGCGTCTTGCTGGCGGTGCTGGCTTTTGGCGTCTATACCTTTTACTACCAGGTTCAGACTGGTCTTGGCGTGGCCGGTTATCAGCATCCAGTGCAGTGGGGTGTGTATATCACGAACTTCGTGTTTTGGATTGGAATTACACACTCAGGTACGTTGATCTCAGCCGTGTTGTTTCTGTTTCGAGCACCGTGGCGAACAGGGGTTGCGCGCGCGTCAGAGGCGATGACGGTTTTTGCCATCATGATTGGCGGTCTGTTCCCGATCGTTCATTTAGGCCGGCCATATTTCTTTTACTGGTTGATGCCATATATCAATGAACGACAGTTGTATGTCAATTTTCGATCACCGCTGATCTGGGACTTCGTAGCTATTTTGACCTATCTCACGGTCAGTGTGACCTTTCTCTACATCGGACTTATTCCGGACATGGCAGAGCTCCGACAGCGGGTTCCTGGCTGGCGCCGGCGAGTTTATAAGATGTTGTCGCTTGGCTGGGTTGGTTCAGATCGGCAATGGTTTCACTACATGAGCCTTTATGGATTTTTGGCTGCCATTGCGATTCCATTGGCCGTGTCCGTGCATAGCATTGTTTCCTGGGACTTCGCTACGGCCATTACGCCGGGGTGGCACAGCACCATCTTCGCACCGTATTTTGTCTCGGGCGCTATTTTTTCCGGTGTGGCAATGATGATCACTTTATTGATCCCACTTAAGACCGTGTTTGGTCTTGATGCCTACATGACCCGTTTGCACTTTGAGAATTTAGGAAAATTGCTGTTAACGATGTCTTTGATTATGGGCTATGCCTATGGCATGGAATTTTTTACAGCGTGGTACTCCGGCAATATATTTGAGCGAGACACATTCCTTGATCGTGTCGTTGGTCAGTACGGACCGTTTACCTGGGTCATGCTCGCGTGTAACGTGTTTATTCCTCTTCTGCTGTTTAGTAGGCGTATCCGGACCCACCTAGGAGCCCTGCTCTCAATTGCTGTTGCAGCGTTGGTTGGTATGTGGCTGGAACGATACGTCATCGTGGTGTCATCGTTGTCACGTGGTTTTGACCCGGCTGCTTGGGGTGAGCTGTATCAGCCGACTTGGGTAGAGGCGTCTATGACGGCGGCTTCGTTTGCGGGATTCTTCTTGCTGTTTTTGGTCTTCGTAAAGGTTTTTCCCTGTATCTCGATCAGTGAATTGAAAGAAGTTGCAACAGAGCACACCGAGACTGATGACATGACCGGAGTTCCTGAGCGAGTGTGAGATGAGTCAAGTGAGAATACTTGGAGTCTTCCGTGATGGTTCGAGTGCTGCGCGAGCTGCCGTGGCGGTCCGAACACAAGGGCTTGGTGAGGTAGTTACATTTTCCCCCACCCCAGACCATGCGATTCTGGGAGCCCTTCGGAAGGACGTGAGTCCGGTTCGGCTGTTTACTTTGGTGGGTGCCGTGATTGGATGTTTATTGGGTTTCATACTTCCAGCCTACACGATGTTAGATTGGCCGCTTATTACCGGTGGAAAGCCAACGATTTCAATTCCTCCACTTGTCGTGATCAGTTTTGCTGTCACAATGCTTCTTGGTGCCCTCGGCGCGGTTGCCGGATTTTTGTCTTTGTCAGGGTTGCCCGTGTTAGCACCTCCGGCCTTATACGATTCGCGTTTTTCGGAAGACCGATTTGGTGTTCTTGTTACCTGTGAGTCAGACAGAATTGACGTTATTCGTGGCTGTCTGCGCGAGTGCGGCGCGGAAGAACTTCAGGAAAAATAACCAGAAGTTTACTGACGTAAGCGGTTACTAGAGGTGGTCAGCATGAAACCGACATTCGTTCCACTGTCATATGACAAGCCGTGTCAGGACGAGGTGGCAACGCGTGCGAGGTTGTTCTTCGAACAGATGCACCGGCGGCGTTCAGTACGTGCGTTCAGCGATGAACCTGTTCCCGATGGGATTATTCGTGACCTTGTACGAGCAGCATCTACGGCACCCTCAGGCGCTCATCAACAACCATGGACTTTTGTGGCAGTTTCGACACCGAGTGTGAAGCGTCAGATTCGTGAAGCAGCGGAACACGAAGAACGCAAGAACTACGGGGGACGAATGTCTGACGCTTGGCTTCGGGCTGTGGAGCCATTTGGTACCAACGCTGACAAGTCATTTCTGGAACAAGCGCCGTGGCTTGTGGTCTTGTTTCGTCAGGATTATGGATACGACGACGACGGTGAGCGCTTCCGCCACTACTATGTGGCAGAATCGGTCGGAATCGCGGCGGGACTGTTTTTGGCTGCGGTCCACCAAGCTGGATTGGTGGCGCTTACTCACACGCCTAGTCCCATGCGGTTCTTAAAACGTATTTTGGAGCGGCCGGACAACGAAACGGCTTCTCTGTTAATTCCAATCGGTTATCCGACACCCGGCGTGCGAGTTCCTGACCTCAAACGAAAGCTGATTGAGGAGGTCTTGGTCACTGTCTAATCGGATGGCTTGAGTAGGAAGTGGAAGGACTCCGAGGACTAAGGAGTCCGAGTGGAATGCACTTATGGGACGACGTTACTGGTTGATGAAATGTGAACCGTTGGCCTACACGATCGACGATTTAGCCCGTGATGGACAGACGTGTTGGGAAGGCGTACGTAACTACCAAGCCCGTAATTTAATGCGTGACGATATGGGTGTCGGCGATGGCGTGCTGTTTTACGCATCGAACGCCGATCCGTCTGGTGTAACGGGGGTGGCTGAGATCTCCAAGGCCGGATACCCTGACCATTTTGCGTGGAAGAAGGGACATAAGTATTTTGACAAACGGAGCACACAATCTTCTCCGGTGTGGTTCATGGTTGACATCAGATTTGTTGAACGTTTTAGTGCGGTTGTGTCTTTGGCCACCCTAAAGGCCACGCCGAGGCTGGATTCGATGATGGTCACGCGGAAAGGGAGTCGACTATCAGTTCAGCCAGTCACCAGAAAGGAATTTGACACGGTTGTGCGGCTAGGTCGTCGCGGACAACAGGCTGTGTCGGAGTCTTGAGATTGATGAAGTTATTCTCGGTAGCCGACATTGCCGGAGCCGTTACGGTGGGGTTAGTCATTGGGTCTCTGCCGGCCTCTGGTCAGGTTTTGTCTCCTCACGCGATTATTGATCTGGCTGTGGAGCGGGCCGAAGAGCAACGAATGTTAGAGACCGATCTTACGTACGAGGCGATAGTCGAGGCGACCACCGAACAACTTGATGGTGATGGTACGGTCAAGAGGACCGAACTCGCTACCTATCGTCAGTACCCCCTTGAGGGTGTGGTCTACGAGGAAATGATCACGAAGGAAGGTGAACCATTAGACGCGGAAGATGTTCGTTCAGAGGAAGAACGTAGAGACAAATTTATTAAAGAGGTTCGTGAACGAAGAGATAAAGGCGAAGACCCTCGTGGCGATGATGAAAATCGGATAGATTTTAATGAAGAATTTGTCTCGCGCTACGATTTTTGGATCGTAGATGAAGCCGTAATCAATGATTATTTGTGTTGGGTCATTGAATTAAGACCTCGCAAGGGAGACCTTCCAGTGCGGCGTCAGATCGACAACGCTCTCAATAATTCAACTGGACGCATTTGGGTCAGTCAGGATGACTATGGTGTGGCTCGCGTCGAGTTCGAAATGGCTAAATCAGTTCGCTTCTGGGGAGGCATCCTTGGCACTCTCCGTAATACGGTTGGTCGCCTGGAGTTCGAGCGCGTCAAACCGAACGTATGGGCGCCAACGACAATTGACATTAGGCTCGATCTTCGGATTCTATTCAAGAATATTCGCCGGCGTATCGTACGTGAGTGGGTAGAGTACAGGCCATTGTCACCGCTGGTTCTTGAGTAATTCCTTCTCTGGCTTTCGCCGTATCACCAGCGTATTTGGCCATGCAGGCGTAAACGTTCGGTAACACGCTCGACTACCCACTACACTAAGAACGACATTGAAAGACTGAGACGGGTGTCAGGTTGTTGATGATTATGTTGATTAACATCAGAATCGTGCCGCGTGGCGGTTGTTGGTGAGATGTAATTTCACCAGATTTGAATGACCAAAATATCTATTGTTTTTACGAGGACATAAACGAAAAGGAGGAGTGATGAGAAAAGTGCCGATTGCATGGGTAACTGTTATGACATTCCTATTCATTGGGTTTGGATGGGTGTCGGCTCAGCAACGAGGGACCGCCTCAACCGAACTGACAGCCGTGGATTATGAGCAGATTAAAGAACTCTATGCTCGATACAACCAAGGTAGTGATTTTCGAGATGCTGATTTGTTTTTGTCCGCCTTTGCTGATGATGCGGTTATGACTCGAGGTGGTCGAGACATTGTGGGTATGGCCGCTTTACGGGCTGAGCGCGAAGAGCGTTACCAAGGACAAGTTGGTGATAACGGACGTCGTCACTATAACGGTAGCTGGATCATCACTCCTACGGCTGGCGGAGCAAAAGGCCGGGCTTACTGGTTGGTGATGGATGTGAGTAATCGTCCTCCTACTACTGTGGCGTCTGGCTATTATGACGACGTGTTTACGAAGACAGCAGTCGGGTGGAAGATTCAGAGCAGAACCCTCCACAGCGACAGTAGCCGCTAGTTTGGTTCTCTGAAGTTCTGTCTGTATGGTGCTAGGCGGTTAGATGGTGGCTGCGTAGAAATCGATTCACAGTCGTGGATGTGAGATCGCAGATTGTCCGATGTCGACTTAAGGTCTTGACGTGACCATAACCGACCACGGAGTGGCGATGATGTTTAAGAGGTAGTGGAAGGGAGAATGCGTAGATGATTCGCAGCGCAATATTCTTCGGTGTGTTGATTGTCATAACGGGTGGGTCAGCGACGGCGCAGCAAAGAGCTCCGAGTCCTGATGGGCATGCGGCGACTGAAATTCTTGGCAGGTATGAGGGTGCACGTGATCCTATCTATCTGGGTGGTCGATGGATTGAGATTAGCTACGGTCGTCCCATCAAGCGAGGACGAGATTTGTGGGGTACGCCTACGACCTATGGGCGTTGGCTCAAGCGTGGCGCACCTGTGTGGCGTGCTGGTGCTGATATTTCAACGTATCTGATGACACAGGTCCCGTTAGTTATCGACGGAACGACAATCGCACCTGGTGGATACAGTATGTTTATTGAGCTTCAACCTGACGATTGGACGTTAATTGTTTCGAATTGGCAGCCGCAACGCCAATTCGACCGAAGTGACGACACTCGGTTGTGGGGTGCTTACGGGTATACGCCGGACAAAGACATTGTTCGCGTCAAAATGGGACTGACGACTCTGCCTTACTCGGTGGACCAACTCACGTGGGCTTTTCTCGACATGTCGGATGAGGGTGGGAAGATCGCGATCATGTGGGACAGCATATTGGCGGTCGCCCCCTTCGACGTTGGTCATGAATCAGCGACGTCTCCGTGAATGAGTTCGACGATTTGAACATATTGCTGTAGGAATTTCTGGTGCGGGCTAGAGTCATGTACTCAAACGGTGGTTTTTCCCGAGACGGAAGGAGAGTGGCGATGCCGCGACAATGTTCGATTCGCTTAATCCTTGCCGGCGTACTGGCATCAATTTGGTCGACCGAGCGGCATTTATATCGATGCCACTGATACGATTTACGTGACCGATTCAGAATCCTGGAGACCAGATAATCTTGGATGGAAGAAGGGCATTCGAATCGGCAGTGCTCGCACTGGTCAACTTCACTACTTCTTGGAAGATATAGAGTCGCGTAATTTTTCCCACAGCGGCGCCGAAGGTGTGGGGGTTGATGCTCTTGGAAATGTGTACGGTGGGGTTGTGCGCCGCCGCATGCCCGAACGGCATGAGGCTCCGACCCAACAGCCGATCCGTGGCGCAACATGGGGATTACGATAATTGGTAATGACTGACAGCGTTTGAAAACCGGCACTAACGATTGGTTCAGTGCGGGCAGTCGACTTGAAGCAATTTACTGGTTAGGAGAAGACAACCTCGCTTGAGAGGGCGATTCACGGAAGGTTTGATACTGATGTCGAAGGTGATGGGTGTTCTAGGGGTATCGATTGCGGTATTCGTAGCCGTATGCGCTGCAGTGATACAGGCGCAGGACGATGAATACGATGGTCCAAATTACGTTGATGAGACAAACTTGGTGCTTCCCGATGATTATCGTGAATGGATTTTCCTGAGTGCCGGTTTCAATATGACCTATCTAGAGGAGACGCAGGGAAATCAGGTTCCCCCTGATCTTTTTCAGAACGTGTTTGTCAACCGGTCGTCCTATCGGTATTTCATGGAAACTGGAACTTGGCCAGATCGGACGATCTTCGTTTTGGAATTGCGTCGCGCCATTTCGGACGCGTCCATTAATGCGACTGGTCGGACTCAGTCAGAGCTTGTCTTCTTGGAGGCGGAAGTAAAGGATTCTAGATTTCCTGATGGGTGGGCATTCTTTAATTTTGGTCCTGCTGGTTCAATGAGGGATACGGTCGCGCCTCTGGAGGGTGACCAGGTCGAACCGTGTGTCAAATGTCATACTGAACATACTGCTGTTGAACGGACGTTTGTACAGTTCTATCCGACCCTCTACGAGGTCGCTAAGAGCAAGGGAACTTTGAAACCTGGTTTCTAGAACTAGTGGAACGACGTTAGCGCGAACCCGAGTCACCTGCCGCGTTCCGTTCCTCAGCACGAGTGCCTGAAAGAATTCCTGCCATGCCGATGTTGCCTTCGTGGCATGCGTATTCATAAACAGCGTCATCAGTTTGAGTGAGCGGAGCCATTGCGGTCCACGCTTGAGTCCAAATAGTCGGGTCGGTCACCGTAATTTCATAATGGAGCGAGTCGGGTCCCACCCGTGTAAATCGTTCGACTAGGTGTAAGTTCTCTGATGAACCGCGATACAGACTTTTTGGCGAGAAATTTGTTGTCTCAACGACTAGTGTGTCACCTTCCCAGTGGCCACGCGAATCACCATGCCACTGACGGATACTGTCGTCAATGTGTCCAGGGCCGTCCAACGGAATAACTCTGGAATCGTGGATCATTTCGCTGTGGAGGACGACGTAGTCCTTCGATTGAAAGATCTGATAGTAGCTGTTATACCCCGCACCGAGTCCGCCGACTCTTGGCACGCTGTAGGTAATGCATCGCACCTGCAGAGTGAGATCCTCTGCGCCGTCGCGAATAGGGTTAGCTCGTCGACTTTGTGCAGCCGATGCTCTGGCTTCCCCGTCTGGTGTTAGTGCAGGCAACTTGCCGTTACTCGGATCGGTGATGAGAGATGTACGATTCTCAAAGTCTCGGTCGACCATCCACACCGTGCTGTAGTTGCCGGATCCGCCATCTCCCGATATGTATTCGTCGACACCGCCAAGGGCAGCCTCATAAACACCATCTGCAAATGCTGCATCACCACCGTCTCCGAACAAACGTTCGGCTGTCTGCCGCAGTTCGGCGAGTTCTTCGTCACTAAGAGTTGCTTTTTCTGCAAGTTCGTCTGGGCGTTCGAGAGGTGTCGCACTGTTATTGGCCCATACACCTTGTAGATCAGGTTGACCGTCGACCGTGCGCGGGAGAGTCCACCCAGGATCGTCAGATTGAGCAATTCCTATGCTCGGTGTCGAAAAAATCGCTAGAACAAGAAAATGAAAGAAAGCTGTCTGAAGCATCTTTGGCATCCGTATTTCTCCATTGCTTCCGGTACCGCCGTTCAGTAGTGATCGCGTGGATCATGTCAAATGACTCGGTTATAGGCAATTAGATACACAATTGATATCTTGAGGGGAGGAGTAGAATGATGTGCTGGTGTAATTTGCATGTTACACATACGGATTTGGCTGTGTTCAAGGAGCGACTACTTGAAGAGACAAACAAAGTTGTCAATGATTTCGTGGAAATAATAAGTAAGATGCATACTGGCTTACGAGGCGACTTATCGTGACATCAATCCGCAGCACGCGCTTTTTGGGTTTTGTTTTTACTGCTGGGGCAACGTTGGCATTTATGGTGTCCCTTGGCTCTCAGGAACAGTCATACGTGCAGGTGGTCGAACGCATTCGGGATGAAGGATTGAATCGGTCAAGAGTGATGGATTATGCGTGGTATCTGACTGACGTGATTGGACCGAGACTCGCGGGATCTGATTCTATGCGTGAGTCGCAAGAGTGGGCGAAGGCTGAAATGGAGGAAATCGGTCTCGTCAAAACGTCGCTTGAACCATTTGGCGAACCGGTTGTGAACTGGGATGTGGAATATGTAGCGCTCAGTATGCTCGAACCAGACTATCAGCCATTAATTGGATTTCCACAGGCGTTTACTTCGGGAACTGGCGGCAGGGTACAAGCACCTGTCGTAGTGGCAGATGTCCGGCGGCGGTCAGACTTGGATACATACCGGGGACGTCTCAGGGATACCATTGTTCTGTCGACCCCGCCACGGGACTACGCTCCACGATTCGAACCAGCTGCGGTTCGCCACGACGAGCAGTCACTTAAAGTCTTTGTGGAACAGGGTGTCGATCGGAACATTGCGGCACGGCGCCAAGAGGCATGGGCACGTAATCCGCCATCAATTGAGGATTTGTCCTGGCAGGAAATCGAAGAATTTTATCGAGAGGAAGGTGTAGTCGCCGTCTTGGTGGCGGCCCAAGGTGGCGATGGAACGGTGTTTGTGACCCGTCGACGCGACCGGTCAATCGAAGCGATTAGCAACAGTCTTCCGACGTTATCAATGGCTACTGAGCATTACGGTCGAATGCACCGGTTGGCGTCTCGCGGTGTTCCAGTGACGATGCAAGTTGAAGTCCGAGTGCAGCTTCAGTCTCGTCCCGACCCGGAATATAACGTGGTCGGAGAATTGCCTGGTAGTGATCTAGCTGATGAAGTGGTCATGGTCGGTGCCCATTTGGACACATGGCACCTTGGGACCGGTGCTACGGACAATGCATCGGGTGTCTCAGTTGTACTGGAGTCCTTGCGAATTTTAAAAGAGCTAGGAATTGTGCCGAGGCGAACAATTCGTGCTGCACTCTGGGGTTACGAAGAGGGAGGGCTTCACGGTTCGCGTGCCTACGTCGCGAAGCATTTCGGAAGTCCATCTTCTGGCACCACTGAAGACTACGAACAGTTTTCTGTCTATTTTAATTTAGATAACGGGACGGGACAGATTCGAGGGATTCACCAACAGGGCAATTCCGCTGTAGCGTCGATCTTCGACGAATGGATGCGACCGTTCCATGATCTGAAGATTCAGACACTGTCGACGTTTAGCAATCGCGGGTCGGATCAGTTGGCGTTCGACGAAGTCGGTCTGCCCGGATTTCAGTTTCTTCAAGACCGCATCGAATATCGAACCAGGACTCACCACACTAACATGGACGTCTTCGAGAAGTTACTTCCAGAAGACCTTAAGATTAATGCGGTTGTCCTAGCCGCGTTCGCTTATCAGGCTTCTCAAATGGACCAGCGGTTTCCTAGGAAACCTTTGCTGCCATAGAGTTCTAGGGTCACGTAACGCCCTTAATACTCGCTAGCGTCCATCGACACCCGGATAATCTCTTCGTCGTTTCGTAACACGATATGCCGGTTGGCAAACGCAGGGTGAGCCCAGACGACGAGTCGGTCACTGTTTCCGTGAGGCGGTCCTTTCCGTGCTTGTGGTCATCCGAATTGTCAAGTAGCTTGGTGCTGCCGAACCATAACGTCGGCACAGAGTGTCGTCAAGACTGTAGGATTATTACTCGCATGGCTAAATACACTCTTTCAAGAAAACACGCAGATAAATTCCGACTTTACGAGTTGTCCGTTCAAGATCCGGTGTTTGAAGTTGATTTTGCCGTTAAACAGTATCGACAGCGTCGTCGGCGACGTCCCTTAGTGTTGCGCGAGGATTTCTGTGGCACTGCTTCGAATTCGTGCCAATGGGTGCAGGGGCATCGTAATGCGCGGGCAATCGCTCTTGACCTTGATGATGAGACTCTGAATTGGGCCCGAGTTCACAACGTGGATCCGCTCGGCGACATGA
>CAYFER010000015.1:0-60732 GCA_964342185.1 uncultured Vicinamibacteraceae bacterium
AATGGCTACAAGGTGTCTCTGCTCAAGAATCTTGTCGCTCGATCAATTCGCGGGAGTCAGAACGAGGTATAGTCGCAGGACGTGAACAGACATCGTGTGTGCGATGTCATCGAGGTGCAGAGAGTCTGCACATTATAGGTAGTCGGCAGTACGGGTAGGTCCGAACTCCGACGAGTAACCCAGTGGAGTAAGGAAATGCCCACAACAGGCACAGTAAAGTGGTTCAATGACAGCAAGGGTTACGGGTTTTTGACCCGTGACGACGGCGAGAAAGACGTATTTGTTCATCATTCAGCAATCCAAGGAGAGGGCTTCAAGAGCCTCATTGAGGGTCAGCGGGTGGAGTTTGACGTGGTTCAAGGACAGAAGGGTCCGGCTGCAGAGAACGTTGTGAAAATGGATGGCTAGTGCAGCCACCTTGTGACGCATTTGAGAGCCCCGTCGCCGAGAGGTGGCGGGGCTCTTGTTCGTACTGGTCGTATAATCTTGAATCGGTAGAACTGTGGAGAACTGGTGCCATCATTTGACGTAGTGTCAGAAGTCGATATGAACGAGGTCGCGAACGCGGTTGACCAGTCTAACCGTGAAGTCGACACTCGGTTTGATTTCAAGGGTAAGAATGCAAAATTTTCGTTGGAGGCCAGTCAGATCACAATGCGAGCGCCCGACGAATTTCAGCTTAATCAGATGTATGACATTTTGACGAACAAGTTAGCTGGTCGGAAGGTGAATATCCGAAGCTTGGCACGAGATGCCGTGCAGACGAATGTTAGCGACGCATGGCAGATCGTTCGTGTGCGTCAAGGCATTGAACAGGATTTGGCCAGGCGTTTGGTCAAGATGGTCAAGCAGACGAAGCTCAAGGCCCAAGTTGCGATTCAGGGGGACCAGTTAAGAGTGACTGGCAAGAAGCGGGATGTGTTACAGGAGGTGATCGCGTTACTTAGGGAAGCCAATGTAGAACTGCCACTCCAATATACGAATTTTCGAGATTAGGAAATCGGCGTCAGTTTTTCGACTCAGGTTCAGATGAATCCATGAAGACAATCATTAACAAGACTCGTCGCCCACTTAAGATTAAGCTTTCTCAGGGGCGTGTGCTGCGTTTAGGGCCGTCCAAGGAAGGTCAAATCGCCACCCACGATGCCGAACGAGAGTCGGTACAGCGCATCATTGAGGCTGGCGAGGTCGAGGTTTTTGACGTTTCGTCTAGTGGCACCGGGGCGGCTGGCAAGGGTAAGAGCGGAACGGCTAAATCTCAAGGTTTTCACCGGCAGTTTTCTGGGTCCAAGAGAGGCGACCGTTAGGGTGGTAGTTTTGTAGGCAGAATTCGAAACTGCTGTTAGAATAGTCCACGAAGAAGAACCGAGGTGAAGATGCGCTTGGCAATTGTTGTCTTATCACTTACTTTGTTCGGTGTTGGGCTTCTGACGGTGCATGGCGTCTCCGCTCAGGGCGAGTCCGTGGTCGAAGTTTATAAGTCACCCACTTGAGGCTGCTGCTCGGTGTGGGTCTCACACCTCGAAGAAAGTGGATTCAAGGTCAAGACTACTGACGTCCCGGATATCAATCGCGTCAAGCAGGTTTCTGGGGTTCCGAGACAAGCAGGTTCGTGCCACACCGCGATGATTGATGGCTATGTGATTGAAGGCCATGTGCCAGCGGAAGACGTTAAGCGATTGCTTGCTGATCGCCCGGCCATTCGAGGCATTGCGGTGCCAGGCATGCCAATCGGTTCTCCAGGTATGGAGATTCCCGGTCGGGAACCGCAACCTTTCGATGTCCTTGCGTTTGATGAGAATGGTCAGTTAACCCACTTCGCTTCTCATTAATTTCGACGCGCAACTCATTGTTGGTTTGATACAGCTGATTTCACGCTGTTGCTTCTTGGTCTTTTCGGATTGACCTAGAGTCAGTCTCCATCTAAGATCCCAGGTCAGCAAGGCTTACCCTACGCCGGAATCCTTTTCGGCGTTTTCACCCGATGATCCCAGCGCCGGGTGGTGGTTGTTCCTTTTTCAGGTGAAAGAATACTGCTGTAGTTGCGATCATTTGAGGTGACGATATGGCTAGTGAAAATATTTTTGTGGTTGGAATTAGAACGTCACAGAAAGAGTGGTTTAGTATTTCAGTCAAGAATGACGCATCGGGTGCGACGACTGCCTCATGGGTCGAGGCTGGTTTGGAGCCGAATTCTGGTTGTTCGGAAGCCGAGATTCGACTCCAGCTGAGGGATTTGGGTATGTCAGAGCTGGATATTGAAGAGCGTTTTCTGAACGCTCGAAAGTGGATGCCGGATATGAGTCCGGCCAGAACCTCTAAGAATTGATTTCAAAATTTGAAGGCGATTAGTAATGAAAATAGCTTACGTTTTTAAAACAAACATGTCCGCCACTTTTCAGTTGGCGCAAATGATTCTTCCGCAACTAGAAAATGGCAACCATGGAGTTGACGTTGTTGGAATGTTTTTCTTTGACGATAACTGTTACGTTTTGCAGTCGGGAAATGCTGTTGGGGAAAGACTTTCAAAATTAGCTCAAAGTAAGGGTATGTTGTTAATGATTTGCGATGCCTGTGCCGTAAGAAGAGGCTTGGCAAAAGGAACCCTTGAACAATGCGGTTCGGGTCAGGTTGAAGCTTCAGGTATGGTTGAAGGAGTTAGCGCGGGTTGTTTTCCGCAACTGTATGGAGCGCTTTCTCAGAGCCCGCCAGATCTAGTTATTACTTTGTAAATATAGAGCTTTTCCGATGACCTATTGCATGTCTTCGTGCATGTAGTAGGTCGGTAAACGGCTAAATATCGCTCTGGTTTTTCTTTTGCGGAGTAGATGTATTCACGTCAAGGCTAGAGCAATTAACTCGGGAACGTCGCCACCGACGGTGAGTGCAATGTACTTTTTATCGTCGCGCCAATGCCGCCTCCGGGAAGGTCGACTGAACCTACGATTTTACCGGTAATCTTGTCGCGTGCGACCAACCGGGCCTCCATTTGAACCACCTGCGGAAAGCGCGCTGATGAGAAGCGTGCTGGTCAGTAATGGTCCTCCACGTCCGTCGCCGCCAAGTGGAGGGAGGTCGAGGTCGCGTAACAGCGGTAGATTCCGGTATCGGTCACCGTCGCCGTTCGGTTGTATCCAGCTGTGCTCACCGGTATTCAAATCAATCGCTGTAATGCGAGAGTAGGGAGGTTTGAACAGCGGTAGGCCCTGTGGCGCAAGTGAGGGCGTGTTGAAGCATTGTCTATCAAAACAGCCTGAGTAAGGGATAAAAACGCTCGGCACTGCTTGTCGGCTAATTAGTTCTAGAAATATGCTGCAGGAGTTACTAGCAGGCTAAGAAGGTTAACATTTAAGATTCTAATTGACACGGTCTTTGTCTAGGTGTATCAAGCTTTAGTTCTAGATGGATCAGAGACTGATTCTTTGAGGAGGTGTCGCAATGAGACGACGATTGCTCCAGTCGTTTGGTTTGGCCATGATGCTGGCAGTGGGAATGGTGTTTGCACAGTTCACGATCGCGCCGGTCGAAGGTCAGGAGTCAACTAAGACCGCGTGGGGACATCCGGATTTAGAGGGAATTTGGTTGGATGTCTATGACACTCCTTTTGAACGATCACTTGATGCTGGTGATCGAGAGTTTGCGACGGAAGAGGAACGGTCTGCCAGAGACCAAGCACGTATGATTAATCCTGGACGCGATGAGCGGTCTGGCTTGGCAGCTCGTGATGTCGCAGGAGCCTACAATGCTGTTTATACCTCTGCTAAACCGGCTGGTCCTCGTACGTCTCTAGTAGTTGATCCCCCAAATGGGAGAATTCCGGCATTGACCGCAGAGGCGCAGCGTCAGAGTGAAATCCAGCGAGAATGGCGTCTCATGCTGCTGCAGAATACGGAGACCTGCGAGGAAAGTGCACCTGGCTGTCGCGGAGGAGAATTTGGACCACCTTCGCCACGCCGGTTTGATATTCCACCCTTCTACAACACTGGCCGCATGAATCGGCATGATGGTCCTGAAGACCAGAGTTTGGGCGACCGATGCATGAGAGGGGTAACCCCTGATTTCAGAGGTCACCGTCGTATCGTACAGGGTGAGGACTCTATCGCGATTGCTTATGACACTGGGCAGGGACAAGGATATCAACGGGTCGTTTACTTGAGTGGAAATCATCCCCCGGCCCAACTGCGGTTGCGTCACGGTGATTCTCGAGGTCATTGGGAAGGCAATACGTTGGTGATCGAGACCACAAACTTTTCTCCGAAATTTCCTTTTCGGGGCTCTGGTGAAAACCTGAAGTTGGTTGAACGATACACGAGGGTTGACGACGACACATTGGACTACGAGGTGACGGTCGAAGACCCAACAGTGTGGAGCGGACCGTGGACGATTCGGCAGGAAATGAAGGCTCAGAGTGACACGGAAAATCGGATCTACTATGAACCTCGGTGCCATGAAGGCAACTATGGTTTACCGGCGTTGCTGATTGGTGCACGGATGGACGAAGAAGCGTTTAAGAAAGGGACTGGTCCTGACCCGTTCTCACTGGATACGGCCACTTGCGTGACCGGTCTCGTAGACGAAATGGAGCAGTAAGGGGGTGATGATGCAGAAATCGCTTACCAGCTCGATAGTTGTCACGGCGTTTGTTGCTGCGATAGTGGGTGCTGTCGTTTCCCTTGCAGTTACAAGTAATGCGTCCCAGGGACAAACTCAAGGGTCGAGTTCCCGTTCCTCCGAAACGCCTGATGGTCGGCCGAATTTTAACGGTGTTTGGCAGGCGCTCAATGAAGCACATTGGGATTTGGAAGCCCACGAAGCTCGACCGGGGATGGTCATGCAAGAGGGTGTATATCCATATGAATATGCCAAAGTTCCAGCGGCACCAGTGCTGGCACTCGGTGCTGCCGCCGGAGTCCCGGGGTCGATAGGTGTTGTTCAGGGCGACGGAACGATTCCGTATAAGCCGGAGACTCTTAGTATCAAGCAGGAGAACAATGCAAACTGGATCGACCGAGACCCAGAGCTCAAGTGCTACTTGCCGGGAATACCGCGGGCAATGTATATGCCTTACCCGTTCCAGATTGTGCAGGGTGAAGATAAGATTCAGATGACCTTCGGGTTTTCAAACGCTGCACGCGTCATTCACCTGACTGATGTCACGGGTCCGCCAGACTATACCTTTATGGGGCATTCGGTCGGTCGGTGGGAAGGCGATACTTTGGTTGTCAACGTAGATTATTTCAACGGTAAGACATGGTTTGACCGGGCGGGCAACTTTCACAGCGAAGCTCTTGAGCTGACCGAGCGCTTTTCTCCTTTGTCCGCGGATGCCATTTGGTATGAAGTGCAAATTACTGATCCGGAAACATTTACTGAGCCGTGGACGATCGCGATGCCGCTGTATCGCCGACTCGAGCCAAACGCGACGGCACTTGATTATCCTTGTATCGAATTCTCGGAGGAGTTCATGTATGGTCACCTCCGTCGTGAACAATTAGTGCGGCGATGGGAGGGAGAGACGATCATCGTCGATATTACCCGTAAGATTCCAGCGGGTGATGCTCTGCATGATTGGTATCGGCGGTAGTGATAACTTATAAGGTAAGAAGAAAACTATTAGTTTGGTTCTGAACAATGGTTCTTGGGCGGCAATAGAGGGAGGAAACAACCATGAAAACATTACAAGTAATTGGGGTGCTTATTGTAGTTGGTGTAATCGGTGCATGGCTGGTGGGAAATCCTGCCACGGTGTCTGCGCATCACGCATTTGCGGCCGAGTTTGACGCTGAGAGGCCGGTCGAGTTCACTGGAAAGGTGACAAAGGTCGAATGGGTTAATCCTCACGTCTGGATTCACATCAATGTGAACTTGGACGCAGGTGGTACCGAAGAGTGGGCATTTGAAGCTGGAACCCCAAATGTCTTGTTTCGCCGTGGATTCACCAGAGAGTCGTTGCTACCTGGGACCGATGTCATGGTGGATGGATATCAGGCGAAGGACGGTACTAATCGTGCTAACGGCCGGGACATCACTCTAGATGACGGTACCAAACTGTTTCTGGGCTCATCCGGAACTGGAGCTCCGTACGAGCTTGCTCGACCTGGGGTTGACACATCGGATCCCGGTCAATAACCGCTGTATCGAGCTTGTTCTACAACAGTTGCAGGGATTCTGTACGTTGGTTTGAGAGTCTCTGTGGTTGAGTATTGCCGCACGCCTCACGTGGCCAGTTAATGAGGTCTGATAGGTCCCTGACATCATCGACAGGCGAGGGAGTATGTCTCTCGCCTGTCGTCGGTTTTGGCTTGGTGTCAGTCTTCTCGCTGGGTTTGTTTAGCCTGGCTTTTCTCGCCGCTGTTCGACAGAACTTTCTATTTCAATGGTCATTTTTAGTACCTAGCATTACGCTCATCGGCTGGAGTGTTTTGGTGTTTGGACGCGCCCAGAACAGAGGTAAGTCCTTCACTCTAAGCGTGGTACTCCGGAAGCAGCACTATATTCAAGCGTGTGCCCAAGGGGCCTTTTTCTTGTACTGGGGCTGGTACTGGAGAACGGTGTATGACTCGGCTTTTCTGATCGTTGCGCAGCTGCTCTTCGCGTACGCGTTTGACATGCTGTTGGTCTGGTCTCGGCGGACCAGCTACACGCTGGGATTTGGACCGTTTCCAGTTATTTTCAGCATTAACCTCTTTCTGTGGTTCGCAGACGACTGGTTCTATCTACAATTTCTTTTAGTCGCACTTGGCTTTTGCGCGAAAGAATTTATTCGCTGGAATAACAATGGTCAGCGAGTTCATATTTTCAATCCGTCTTCGTTCCCACTGGCTGTCGCGTCAATCTGTTTGATTTTTACTGGGGCCACTGATATCACGTGGGGTCAAGACATTGCGATATCTCAGTTTTATCCTCCGAATATTTATATTGTGTTGTTTTTGGTGGCTCTGCCTGGACAGTATTTGTTTGGTGTGGCATCGATGACGATGTCAGCTGTTTTGGCCACATACCTGTTTGGCCTTGCTTATTTTGCTGCTACTGGCGTCTATTTTTTCTACGACTCGTATATTCCGATCGCGGTGTTTCTTGGAATGCATCTGCTGTTCACAGATCCATCAACAGCGCCGCGTACGGAACTCGGCCGGATTATTTTTGGCGTGCTCTATGGATTGAGTACGGCGCTTCTCTACGTAGTTTTGGGTCGTGCCGGTGTGCCGACATTCTACGACAAGTTGTTGTTTGTTCCAGTTTTGAACCTTTCGGTTCAGCTGTTGGATCAGTTGGCTCGATTCCAATGGTTGCGTCGGTTTGACCCAGCGAGGCTTGTTGGTGCTGATCGAGGTAGACCGCGACAACTCAACCTCATTTACGTGGGACTGTGGGTCGTGACATTTTCCGTAATGAGCGCAGTTCAGGGGGTAGGTGACCGACATCCTGGGCAGTGGGTTCCTTTCTGGCAGTCTGCTTGTAGCGAAGGTCGACCCAACGCGTGTTCATATCTTGCCAATATGCAGTTCATTTTCTGCAGGAGCGGTTCGGCATGGGCATGTAACGAAGCGGGCATCCTTCATGTTCAGCTTTCTGAGACGGACGAAGACGAGATGTACCGCGATCCGTTAGATGCAGGTGAATTTTTTCAACGTGGCTGCGAACGTGGTTTTGGGGCCGCGTGTCAGAACTTCGATAGGCTATCTGCCGGTCTCGGTCCATTTGAACACGCACCTCCGACATTAGACGATTACCCAATTATCCTTCGAGGTACAAAAGGACCTATCATCGACCACTCCGCAGGGTTCCTCTACGAACGAGCTTGCAGGCAAGGGTGGGACGACACTTGTGGTTTAGCTCTGAACGATTGAATGCCACCCGCTTCGACTACTTGATGTCTCGGTCTTGCTAGCATTGAAAGTTAGCGAGTCGCGTACACGTCGTCAGTGAGGTGGTGCGGAAGGGGGGATTCGAACCCCCACGCCCTTGTGAGGCACAAGCTCCTGAGGCTTGCGCGTCTGCCAGTTCCGCCACTTCCGCGAATGGGGAGAAAATGATTGTCGAGTATAGCACCGGTCAGTCAGCGGTCTTTACGTCATGTGGCTGCGTTTACGCTGAGGTGACGTGACGTTTTTCTCCTATACTCGACCTAAGACAAGATGGGTCTTTTCGGATAGGAGGTTTCGACGTGGCGTTCTCACGTGCAGCGCGATTTGTGTTCGGTTTTATCGGCTTTACGGTCCTTGCTTCGCTTGGAGCTGTAGTTGTGATCGTTACCTTGGCGACTGCGGGGCCCACTATTGAACCCCGGTCAGTACTCTGGTTACGTCTACCTTCAAACCTAACAGAGTACGTTCCTGAGAGTCTGTTGGGGCAGTTGATCGCTGGCAGACGCGATACGGTTAATTCTGTGGTGGAGGCGCTGCGAAAAGCCAAAGTAGATGAGCGTATAGAAGCTGTCGTCGTGATTCCGTCACCACAGCTCGGCATGTGGGGCAAGGTTCAGGAGGTTAGGGAAGCGATATTGGACTTCAAGGAGTCTGGGAAGCCGATTATTGCGTATCTAGAGTACGGTGGAAGCCAGCAGTACTACCTAGCGACGGCAGCCGACAAAATTTTTCTCACGCCAACGAGTTCCGTGGACCTGGTGGGTGTGGCGAGTTACGAGTTGTTCCTTCGGAAAGCCTTGGATACGGTTGGTGTGTATCCCGACATGTTACACGCGGGCGATTTCAAGACAGCATCGAATATTTATACCGAAACAACCTTTACCGCTGAGCACAAGGAAATGGCGGAGGCACTTAATAGAGACCTTTACCAGCAACTGGTGAGTGGAATTGCTGAAGGGCGCCGCCTGACGGAAGGAGAAGTCCGTCGATTGATTGATAACGGTCCCTACCTTCCGGATGATGCTGTTGAGCAGAGCTTGGTGGACGGGTTGAGATACGAAGATGAACTGCTTGGACAGGATCCACTGCCAGAGGAGGGCTTGCATCGACTCCTCTATCAAGATTATCGCCTAGTTGATCCGCGGCCATTAGGACTTAACCAGGGGCCTGAGATTGCAGTGATTTATGCTGTCGGGACGATCACGTTTGGTGCAAGTGGAGTTGATGTGTCAGGCAGTGAAGTGTTGGGTTCTGAAGCCATAGTAGCAGCTGTCCGGGAAGCGCGTGAAGACCCAACGGTAGAGGCCATCATAGTGCGTATTGATAGTCCGGGTGGGGCGGCAGTGGCTTCGGACATCATTTGGCGTGAACTTGCACTAGCGCGGGAAGCCAAACCCGTTATTGCTTCAATGTCTGATCTGGCTGCGTCTGGGGGTTACTACATTGCTGCGCCAGCCGATGTGGTCGTTGCACAACCTGGAACGTTAACTGGTTCTATCGGTGTTGTAGCTGGAAAATTCGTAATAGGCGGGACGCTCGACAAGCTTGGCATCAATGTCGAGTCGGTGACTAATGGTCGTTCAGCAGCATTTAATTCGGTGTTCTTGCCGTTTTCTGAGGATTTGAGGGTGAGGTTGCAACAACAGATTGACGCAACTTACGAGACGTTTCTATTACGGGTTGCTGAGGGACGTGAGATGTCGCGGGATGATGTCCACGCGGTTGCTCAAGGGCGGGTATGGACTGGTCGTCAAGCGCGAGAAAACGGCTTAGTTGATGAACTTGGGGGATTCAGGCGTGCTGTCGAAATAGCCAAGGACCGCGCCGGAATTGCAACGGATCTTGAAGTGACTTTAGTGCCGTATCCGAAACCACCTTCGTTGCTTGAGATGCTCAGTGAGGGAGTTGGAGGACCAGTTGCGGTAGCACGACGTAGCTTATCGGGCAGCGAAAAGTTACAGGCAATTGCTACTTTACCTTTCCGACTATTTCGCCCAAGTCAGCCGTTGGCATTAATGCCTGGCTGGATACCGATGCTACTGAACTACTAGTTATTAATCACTCGGTAATCCCACAGAACACAGAAGCGCGGACAGAGGTGTGGCTAATAGCACGTGAACAGACCTACGTTCCCGTTGCTTCTTGTAAGGCAGCCATGTCTATGTCCACTGCAAGGTTGGAGGAAACATCGCTCAGGTAAGCTCTGTAAAATTGAGCCTGACGTCTTTGCATCAGTTCGAACCGCAAATCGTCCCGCTCGTTGTTTAGCTGTTCAATCGTTGCCGATTCCCGCTCGACCACATGAACGATAGCCGCTAGGTTTCCTGCCTCAATAACATTACTGACTCCACCTTCGGGTAGCCGGAACGCTACAGCCTCGACCGCAGAATTAACACCGACTTCCGGAAACGCTTCACCTCTGGTAAGGAGTTCGCTGGATCCAACAGTCAGCTCCACTTCTTCTGCAGCCCGCACGAAATCTTCGACTGTTTGGAGGTTTTCCAACACGTCAGAGGCACGTTGTTTGGCAAGGGTTAAGGCTTTTTCCCTGAGGACATCGTCGCTTACCTGCAACCGAACCTCTTCAAGTGGTGGCAGATATGGGTCCTGAGTATCGGCTACCATTACGAATGCTGGGCCGACTGGCGTAGCTATCGGTCCATCCACTTGACCTTCGTCGAGTTGGAACGCTCGAGATGACACTTCTGCTGCGAGTCCCAAACCAAGAATCGGTTCGCCTGGCGCGGCGAAGGCAGATTCTTGGATCTCAAGTCCTCGAGACGTCGCCGCACGTTCCAAGTCTTCAGGAGTGGAAACCTCGGCTGAGATCGCTTGAGCGAGAGCGGACGATCGTGCTACAGCCCGCTCCTGTTTCAACGTTGTTGTGATCGCACTACTTACTTCAGAAAGCGGTTGTGTAAATTCTTCCTGTTTTTCCGTCACTTTTATGATGTGATAGCCAAGTGCACTTTTGACAGGTTCAGAAACTTCATCGACGCTAAGAGCGAAAGCGGCTCCTTCAATTTCCGGCAGCATTCGCCCACGTCCAAAGGTGCCTAAGTCGCCACCTAGTTCTATCGTTGCTTCATCTTCCGAATGCTCTCTCACTAATTCAGCGAAATCTTCGCCGGCACGTAATTGGTTGGTTAGTTCGAAAGCCAAAGTTTCGACAACAGATTCGTCTTTGTCACCTATTCGGAGCAGGATTTGACTGGCCCGTACCTGCCCAGGAGTTCTGTATTGATTAATATTGAAATCGTAGTATTCCTGAATTTCGAGTTCGCTCGGCGTCATGGCATCAGCTAACGCGGCTTCGTCGATTACGAGGAATCTGAGTTTACGTTTTTCTGGTACTTGGTAAGACTGTGACTCATTCTCAAAGAATGCTTCAATATCAGCGTCGGTCACTTCAACTTCGTCACGGTAGTCGTCACCGCGAAACGCGACGACGTTTACTCTCACCTTTTCGTTGCGTCGGCGATGTTCGTCTTCGATCTCTTCGTTCGAGACGCTCACCCATTGGGTCACCGCAGTCTGCAATCGTTGGATAAGTATTTCGCGCCGAATGTTTTCTTCAAACTCGGCAGTGCTTAAAGGGGGAGTTTGGACTTGAAGGAGCTGACGATAACGTTGTTCTCCGATGAATCGTCCGTTCTCCTGGAAAGCCGGAAAAGATAGGATTCGTTGTCGAACTTCTGCATCTGTCGCAACAATGCCTAGACGCTCAGCTTCTGATAAAGCTGTGTATTCATCGATCAACTGCTGCAGAAGCTGGCGGTCTATCCCGAGCGACCGGAGCAATTCGCTGCTAAGTTCACTTCCAGCTTGTAATTGATATTCCTGAATTTGTTGCTGATAAATTCGTCGGAATTCCGCTACCGTGATCTCATGGTCACCTATTTGTGCCAGTACATTTGTCGACAGTGGTGTATCCGTCGGTGGACCAAGCCCAATGCCTGGAACGAGGAAGATAAAAGCTAAGACGACGATAGCGAGGCTCCACTTTAGCCAACCCTTGTGGCGCCGCATTCCATCAAGCATGGTCATGTGTATGATTGTATCTGTCCAAAGTGATTCGTGTCATCTTAGAGACAGCAGACGGATGAGATTGGCTTGTAATAGTCGGCTATGTGTTATATTTGCTGAAGCCGAATGACTTAGGGAATTTGACAGAAGATCGGTGATTAATGGTGGCTCGTACGTATAACTCGGCGGAATGCCGCCCAGTGTCTTGGCCACGCGAAGGTTTAGAGTTCACCGTCTTCCATGCCGAACACGATGTGCCAGTGCACATCGCTGCTCTGAAGTGCCACCGACCGGGCCAAGTAGACTGTTGTTCTGGAGATTGGGAAGGGCTTAGTGGTCCTTCCACGGATTATGCCACTGTTCCCCAGGAAGTCGCTCTAGTGCCGTCTGTCGATCTCGCGACTCGGCTGAATCGGGTTCAACCAATGTTACGAAGTTACTTAACTCACGTTGACACACTTCGGGACATGTATCGCTCGGTGAATAGTTCACTAGATCCCGTTCAAATAATGGCGGAGTTGGCGTTTCGGGTTGGAGCATGGTTGCCGCTTGCGAATACTGCAGTCGTCAGCACCTGCTTAGAGGGTGACTCGATTCTCTTGGCAGACTCCAGTCTCGAACCTCGAATTGAAAGGGCGACCCGAATCGTTGGTGCTTGGGTGATGAATCATTCGCGGGAATATAGTTCGGCAAGTCTTCGTGATGATCCGTTAACGTGTGGTGGTCCAAATGTTGCCGCGATAGCTTTTCCGTTAATTTCACGCGGACGGACCGTAGCTGCTTTTGTAGGGATCGATCATCAAACCTCTCACGCTGGTCCACGACTTTCAACTTCAACACTGGAGGTGATTCAGAGTTGGCTCGAACCGGCAGCCGTTGCGCTGGACAATGCTTTTCGCATTCGACGGGCTGAAGATTTGTCAATGACCGACGACCTTACGCAGCTCTACAACGCTCGATACTTGAAGTATGCACTTAGGCGGGAATTAGAACGCGATTTCAAGACACACCAACCAGTGTCATTGCTATTCGTCGATCTGGACGGTTTTAAACGAGTTAATGATCATAATGGTCATCTGTGTGGTAATCGGGTGTTGGTTGAGGTGTCACGAATTCTTCAGGAATGCTCGCGGGCTACTGACGCCGTTGTTCGCTACGGCGGAGACGAATTTGTGATTATCTTGCCTAATACTGCGGCCGCCGGGGCGCTGTTAATGGCGACCAGAATACGTCAAAAAATTGGTGGTCATGTGTTTTTGGCAGGTGAAACCGTCGTTCACAATTTAACGGCGTCGGTTGGTCTAGTGACCCGATCCGACACGATATCGACGACAGAGGAATTTGTCCAAATGGCAATCGAGGCCATGTATCGGGACAAGGTAAAAAAAGAGAATAAACTTCAGGTTATAAGCACTACTTTGACAGAGGGAGTTACGACTTGAATATTCGTTCGCTCCTGTCCATGTTTTCACAGGACCTCGCCATTGATTTAGGAACAGCTAACACCTGTGTATATGCAGGTGGCCAAGGAATCGTTCTGAATGAGCCTTCGATTGTTGCGATTAATAAGTCTACTGGCCATGTGGAGGCTGTTGGTAGCGAAGCGAAAGAGATGTTAGGCCGTACACCGGGTGACATCGTGGCTATTAAGCCGATGAGGGACGGAGTCATAGCCGACTTTGACGTTACCGAGAAGATGCTAACTTACTTCATCAAGCGTGCACATAGTCGTACTGTCTGGGTTCGACCACGTATTGTTATAGGTGTACCGTCTGAAATCACTCAGGTAGAGAAGCGAGCGGTTATGGACAGCGCTTATCGGGCGAAGGCCAGCGAGGTGTACCTTGTTGAGGAAGCAATGGCGGCGGCTATAGGTGCCGGGATGCCGATCACTGAGCCATTTGGAAACATGATTGTTGACATCGGAGGAGGAACGACCGATATCGCTGTTATTTCTCTAGCTGGAATTGTGTACAGCAAAGCGGTTCGGGTCGCTGGGAACGAAATGGATGAGGCAATCATTCAGTACGTTAGAAAGAAATACAATCTGTTGATTGGAGAACGTACAGCAGAGCAGATCAAGATAACAATTGGCTCCGCTTACGCTCTGGATGAGCCAGTGACGATGGAAATTAAGGGACGACATCTAATTGAAGGAGTGCCCAAGACAATTGCGGTTAGTGATGCGGAAATTCGTGAGGCGCTGACTGAGACGATTAACGTAATCGTTGAGGCGGTTCGCGTGGCACTCGAGCAGACTCCACCAGAACTGTCCGCAGATATCGTCGATCGCGGTATTGTGATGACTGGCGGTGGTGCATTGCTCAAGAATATGGATAAGCGCTTGCGTGAGGAAACAGGTTTACCTCTCGCGATGGCCGAAGACCCACTTTCCTGTGTGGTGCTCGGGGCTGGAAGGATGCTTTCTGATTTTGGTCTTCTTCGAAAAATTTCATCAAAGGATTAGCCTCCCGCCGATTGTGTATTAGTAATAGTTGAAGGTCGGCTTGGTGCCGACTCAAGTTGGTTCAAGAATAGTCATGGATCGTCGCCAGCGAATCGGATATCTCGTGATAGCCGTAGTTTTGGCCCATGTGATTTTGATCTCTGCCCAGGTCAATGCCGCACCTGGAACTTCCGTGCTGCAGTCTGTCACGTTTGGAGTCTTCACTGAGGTGCAACGGTGGGTTGCGTCAGCACGCGCTGGCGTTGTTGATATGTGGTCTGGCTATGTCGGTCTTCGGAGCGTGCGAGAGGAAAATCTAAGGCTCAACGCTGAAATCAGCGTTTTGCGGTTGGAGCTGCAGGAGCAGCGAGCGCTAGCACATCAGACACGGAGTCTGGAGAGACTACTTGAACTTCGTGAGACCGTAGCGTTACCTACCCTGAGTGCCCGAGTGATTGCTGCCGATTCGACGCCGTATTTTCGGACACTGACGGTCGATCGTGGTCGAGATAACGGTATTCGAACAGACTTGGCAGTGATTGCACCTGCTGGTGTAGTGGGTAGGGTCGTGGGTGATCCAGGTCCACGTGCGGCGCAGGTGCAGCTGCTGATCGATCGAAATGCTGCGGCTGGGGCACTGGTTGAAAGAACTCGAGCTTCAGGTGTTGTAGTTGGAACTGACGATTCGACACTGCTGATGATGGAGTATGTTTCCAACCTTGAAGATGTTAGGGTGGGCGATGAGATCGTAACTTCTGGCATTGATGGTATTTATCCGAAAGGTTTTAGAATCGGAAAAGTAATCGATGTGGAAGAAGGCGTTGGACTATATCAGTTGATTTATGTCGAGCCGATCGTTGACTTTTCACAACTTGAGGACGTGCTCGTGGTATTGAATTAGCCGGTGGTTCGATTACGTACGGAAGAGTGAATGAAAACGGCCTATGTAGCTATCTTAGTGATGGTCGCTTTGTTGGTCCAGACCACTCTCGTCAGAACAGGTGCGGGTGGTGGAACTCCAGTGGATCTGGTTCTGGTCGTAGTTGTGTTGACCGGATTGCAGCGTGGTCCAGTTGTTGGGTTGTGGACGGGTACGTTTGGAGGGTTGTTTCAGGACGCGTTGTCAGGTGGGATTATTGGGGTCAGCGGGTTAACGAAAACCATTATTGGCGTCGGATCGGGAGTAGCGGGTTCCCGGTTTATCCTTGGCACCGTCTGGCACCGTCTGGCATTTGTGATAGGTGCTTCCCTCGTACATGCGTTTTGCTATTTTGGCATCTACTCGCTGATTGGATTGGACGGTCCGATGTTGCCGATCAATGTAGTCGGCGTTGAAGCTGGACTCAATGGCATGATCGGTATTTTTGGCTCATGGTTGTTACGTGTGATGCCAGCGATGTTTCATCGTGTCAGACAAGGACGAAATCCGTTGAATCGCCGTCGGTGGATGACAAGTTAAATAACGTTGGAAGAGTTCAGTAAATTAGAGCTTCAGCGACAGGGAGTAGTGACCTAAAGATGTATGACGGATTTGCCTCAATCAAGCGTGATCGAAATCGAAAATTGTTGGTGACGTGTTCGCTTGGCACGGCGCTTGTATTTGTTGTGTTGGCCGTCAGTTTTTGGAATTTTCAGGTTGGCCAACATGCACGATTTTCAGAGATGGCTGAGAATAACCATCTTCGAACGTTACGACTTCGGGCACCGCGTGGTGTGGTCTTTGATCGCAACGGGCGTGTCTTAGTGGAAAATCGATATTCGCTGAATATTTCATTGGTTCGCGAACGGATAGAGGACCTCGACGAAGCTCTAGGGGTATTGGCTCGAGTTACAAATGTGCCGGTTCAGTCATTACATGACGTAGTCGAGAGAAATCAGACAGTTCCAGATTATCGTGCGCTGACCGTGATTTCTGATGCGTCGCTGGCACAGGTTGCAGCGGTGACGTCACGACGACTTGAACTTCCGGGCATCGTTGTTGAACAGATTCCGACTCGATTCTACCCTTCCAACGGGCTGGCGTCTCATTTGTTTGGTTACGTCGGTGAGGCAACGGATGAGCAACTTGACACAACGACTGACCCTCGGGTTCGGAGTGGTTCGATTGTGGGCCAGTCGGGTGTTGAGCAACGATACAACGAGTTGCTTATGGGCGACGACGGCGAGCGACATGTCATGGTAAACAGTGTCGGTCGCGAGGTGGAAATGATCGACGAGGTGCCACCCGGTGCTGGTCGGCAGATTCAATTGACACTCGACTACGACCTGCAGCGAGCAGCCGAAGCAGCCTTTCAAGCTGGCGGTTATGCAGGATCTGTGGTTGCCCTTGACCCGCGGTCGGGTGACGTATTGTCCTTGTTGAGTGTCCCGGGGTATGACCCAAACGATTTTGCTTTGGGCATTGATTCCGATACTTGGAAGTCACTCAACAGTGATCTGCGTTTGCCGCTCCAGAATCGAGCTTTGCAGGGACGTTATCCTCCGGGTTCAACTTTCAAGATTGTTGTGGCAGCAGCGGCTATGGAAGAAGGGCTCATAGCACCTGACTTCAAAGTTTCTTGCCGTGGAGGCGCAACCTTCTTTAATAGGTTTTTTCGATGCCATTCTGTTCATGGAACGGTCGATCTTGACGAGGCCATTGAGAAGTCCTGCAACACGTATTTCTACACCGTAGGAAATATGCTCGACGTTGACGTGATCAACCAATGGTCGCAGTCGTTGGGGCTTGGTGTGCTGAGTGGGATAGATCTACCTCATGAAGTAGAGGGATTGGTTCCTTCGCGAGATTGGAAGCGCGAACGGTTCGGCGAGCCATGGTATCCGGGTGAGACGATATCACTGGCAATAGGTCAAGGTGCACTATCAGTTACACCCGTCTCTCTGGCGGTTATGATGGCCACTGTAGCCAATGGCGGAACTCGAATAACGCCACGGTTACTTAAGGCAGTCAAGGATAACAATGGTTGGCGAGAAACCGATGCCTCACAGACATTTGAGACTGTGGAAATGTTGCCAACAACGATTGACGCGCTTCGCCGAGGGTTGTGGATGGTTGTTAACCATGAAGGCACAGGCGGACTTGCCAGGATCGAGGGACGTGATGTCATGGGTAAATCCGGGACTGCTCAGGTGGTCTCATTGGCGCGTCGTGCCGCGGCACAAGAAGAGGAAGTAGACTTTCGTGATCACGGTTGGTTTGTCTTTGCCGCACCAAGAGACGACCCTCAAATCGCTGGAGTGGTGTTTGCTGAGCACTCTGACCATGGCTACTTGGCCGCGCCGATCGCAAGGCACATCATGGCAACGTTTTTCGCTAAACAGGACAGGGAACCGCTTCCTGTGCTATCCGGACCTTTGCCAATCGTGCCTTGGGTAGATGCAGATGGCCAATAAGAAGATAAGAGCATGATAGATCGCCGCCTGCGACCACATATAGATTGGGTTCTTCTTTCAACAGTTATTGTTCTTGCCCTGATCGGGTTAATAATGATTTACAGCGCGACCTATGATCCGACGACTGAGACGGTCGGGCCTCAATTGTCGAGACAGTTATTGGCTTTGGCGATCGGCTTAGCAGCAGGATTCGTTTGTTTGGTAATCGACTATCGTGTTATGACCGACAATGCAGGACTTATCTATACTGGACTGTTGGCGTTATTGGTGTACACATTGTTTTTTGGCTTGGAGGTTAGTGGCAGTCGGCGGTGGATTGATCTTGGGATGTTTAATCTCCAGCCGTCAGAATTTGGCAAGATTGTTATCGCTTTGGTTTTAGCTGTCGTTTATTCAGGTCAGCGGAGAATAGATCGAAGGATTCAAGATTGGGCGATCGGAGCAGCCATAGTCGCAATTCCATTTATGGTTATTACGCGTCAGCCCGATTTAGGAACTGCTGTGACACTTCTTCCAGTTTGTGTTGCAATAATGATATTTGCCGGTTTCCGCCTCAAGTTTCTGGCTGCTCTAGCGGTGGTAGGCGTTCTACTTACACCGGTGGGTTGGACCTATGGACTTGAAGATTATCAGCGGACGAGAATTGCGAGTTTCTTGGATCCGGAACAGGATCCGCGCGGTGCAGGTTATCAGCAGATTCAAGCTCGTATCACCGTGGGCTCTGGTGGTTTGACTGGAAAAGGATATTTACAGGGGACTCAGAGCCAGTACAACTTTCTCCCGGTGGCGCACAATGATTTCATTTTCTCAGTCTTGGCTGAGGAACAGGGATTTCTTGGTGTGTTATTTGTGCTGGGTTTGTATTTATTTGTGATCCTGCGTTCGCTTGACGCGGCGCGGATCGCGAAGGACCAAGTTGGCATGTTTCTCGTAGTAGGCATTACTGCCGGTTTCGCGTTTCAAGTTATTTATAACGTTACGATGTCGGCCGGACTAGCTCCGGTAAAAGGATTGACGTTGCCGCTGTTAAGTTATGGTGGTTCCTCGATCATCGCGACACTGATGGGGTTTGGGCTGATCCTGAACGTCAGGATGCGCCGTTTCACAAATTAAGAACCTGGAGCGGTGTGCGACCCCAACTTGTGAGGGGCGCCCATGTCACCGCACTAAGTGGATGAAGGACGGAACCACAATGCATGTTGGCATGACGTTGCACCGAGACAGTTGGGAGCTTCCAACGGCCGGTGTCTGGATCTATTCCGCCCGATGTTTTTTCCAGTTCCAGGCTCTCATGGAGAGTATTTCGTATGAACAAGGAGTTAATAGTGTTCTCGAACCGCCACGAAACAATGGCGGCTATTCTCGAGGACGACCAAGTTGCCGAGATTTTTGTCGAACGTGAAGGTCAACGTGGTGTCGTAGGCAACATTTATAAGGGTCGTGTTTCAAAAGTACTACCTGGCATGCAGTGCGCGTTTGTTGATATAGGTCTTGAACGCGATGCTTTTCTGTATGTCTCTGACGTCGTCGAGACCGGTGAGGATTTTGATCAACTTGAGGCGGGGGATTCAGACGATAACGAACTTGTCGCAGTTGCGCGTGATGATACTAAGTCGAGTGTTAAATTTGACAAATCGACCAAGATTGAAGAATTGCTGACGGCTGGTCAGGAAATTCTTGTCCAAGTAGTTAAAGAACCACTCGGGACGAAGGGTGCCCGCATCACGTCGCATGTCACGATTCCTGGCCGGTTTCTAGTGTTCATGCCAACCGTCGATCAGATTGGTGTATCGCGGCGAATCGACGAACGGAAGGAGCGCGCCCGTTTACGAAGCATAGTGCGTAACTTTCGTGAAGAACACGGGTTTAAGGGGGGAGTCATACTACGGACGGCCGCCGGCGGTCGCCCCGAGGAAGATATTGTAGGTGACCTCAGATATTTCCATCAACTCTGGACAGAAACCCTCCAGAAGACCGAGAAGAAACAGCCACCTGCTGTTGCTCATAGAGAAGAAAGTTTGGTGGCGAAACTGTTACGTGATTTTCTCACGAGTGATTTTTCAGCTATCCGAATCGATGATCGTGATGAATATGACCGCACTACTAGGCTAATTGAACGGATCATGCCGGATTTGGTAGCTCGAGTACATCACTATGATAAGGACTTTCCAATTTTTGACGAATATGGAGTGCAAGCGGAGATTAATAAGGCACTGCGTAGCAAGGTCTGGCTCAAGTCTGGTGGTTATATCGTTGTGAATCATACAGAGGCGTTAGTCGCGATCGACGTCAATACTGGGCGGTATGTAGGGAAGAAAACTGGCAGATTGGAAGACACCATTGTCAAGACTAACCTCGAGGCGGTGAAGGAGATTGTCAGGCAGATCCGTCTCAGGGATCTCGGCGGCATAATCGTTCTTGATTTCATCGATATGGAAGAACGGAAGAATCGCCAAAAAGTTGCTTACGCTCTAGACAAAGAACTGCGGCGCGATCGTTCTCCTTCAAAGGCGGTTCAGGTTTCAGAGTTTGGCTTGATTGTTGTGACGCGAAAAAGAGTGCGGCAGAGTCTTGAGGGACAGTTTACTGCGCCTTGTCCTTATTGTTCTGGAAGTTCTGCGATTAAGTCCACGTCAACGATTTGTTATGAAATCTTGTCAGAGATGAGACGAGTTGGAGACGCGTTTGGTGGTCGAGCGGTACTGTTACGAGTAAATCCAGATGTTGCACGTGCACTGGAAGGAGAGGAGCGTGGTGTTTTGAAGGAATTGCAGCAAGTCCTTGGTCCAGAGTTGGTCGTCCGTCCAGACATGCAGTTGCACCACGAACAGTTCGATATGATGGCGATGTGAGTGACATTATGGAGCGACCTGCGTCAGTGGACAGTCTTAGCTAAATATCGGCTTTACGGAAGGTCAGGCCAACGAATTTGTTCAAAGTTCTTAATGCGGCCTTTGATGACATGCACTCCTTCAGATCGCAGGAGTTCACGTTTGACCAGTGGGTCGATGTACTTACCAACACGACCGCTCGAACTAATCACGCGATGACATGGGACACAGATCGTTCGACAGTTCTTCAGAATCGTGCCGACGGCCCGCCATGCATTCGGGTGGCCTGCTAGTGCTGCCACTGAGCCATAGGTAGTAACCCGACCGGTTGGTACCTTTCTAACGACAGACAGCACTCGTCGTTTGAATTTGCCGGGTTGAGGTGTCGATTGCAAGACTTGTGTACTCGTTATTGAGGTGTTTTCGATGATATTTTGCGCCAGATATCATCGATCGCATCGGCTTTCAGCATTTTGGTGGCGAATGCGATCTGACCAGTGTGTGCTGCGTAATGAATAAGTTGATAATCAATTATCTCCATGTAACTCGTGGGGCGGGTTCCTCTGGTTGGAGTTTTGAGCAGATTTCCGGGATCAAACTGTTTCAAGACCTCATCTGCTTCGTTCACAGCAAATATTAAACGTGCTAATAGGTCAGACTTTGGTATTTCAGAACGCTCTGTAAACTCTGCATCGCGATTGCGGATGAAATCGGTTTCGCCTACCACATAACCAATGTGATGTCTGGTGGATCCAGCGCAGTGCAGGACCAGATTGCCAATAGCATTGGACTTTTCATTAGCTCGCCACCAGATCATCTGATCGTTTAGGTTGTCGAGGCAGGCCGTTATCTGCTCGGTTAAATGCACAACGAGGTGCTGCCGGGCTATTTCTAGGAAGTGTGCGTGCAAGGATTCTCGGTTACTGTTCATGAATCTCTAGTGATAAGTCCTGAGCATGAAGCGGTTGCGAATGCGTTTTGAGCCATAGTTGTTGGAAGGCTGCTAACGTCGCAGCAAGGGTAGATAGCATATCGCAGCGACACAAACGTTGTAGATGGCACACACGCGTGGGTACCATGCAGGAGCGATGTCGCCCGGTAATAGATTAATAATGTGGGCCAAATCGACAAAGCTGTGTCCAATCCAGGCTAAAGATAAAACTGTTAGTGCTGTTGCCGGTTCCCAAGTGATAGCGCTTGAGACTATGACGAAAAAGCCAACCGCGATCGCGATATCAAAACCAGTTTCGTCAATATTTTCGTAGGCAACACCTAGGCCGACGTAAACGCCGACTACGAGTAAAAGTAGGAGTGCCGAGTATTGGGAAAGTCTGAGCTCGACGACGAGTCGTTCAGGCGAGTAGAGATCAGATCGATAGGCTTGTAAGGATGTCCAGGCCAAGGCAAGACTTATTGCTGAAAACCCTAAGGCGAGAGTGCTGAATGTGCCAGTCACAGTCTGGTTTTATTGGACACTGGCTTCCTGCGTGGCGAGAGAAAACGGTTCTGCAGTTGCTGCAGGTCCATAGAAGATCGAATTGAAGAGCAATTTGAATGTCCCCCATGTTTGTCCACGGTGTTGGACTCGGAAAGTATGGAGAATAAGTCTTCCTTCATCGAGTGGAACTTCTATGACGGCAGCGGTTCCGCGAAGTTGCTCCTCTCCCACGATCCAACCACTACGCCGTAGTGGCGCATTGGGATATTGGACAATCGGTCGCATGTTAGTTGCCGACGCGCGTCGTCGGTTCGGGACAAATCCTCCGTTGTTGACGAACATAGCGCTAGTTTCTGGCGGCATTCCGTAGCCGATGGGGTGGGTCGTATCTACTGTTGCGCGAAGTATTGTTCCGGGCGCATAGAATGTGTCAGAACTTTGGTCTTCGACAACATTGAGCAAGGGAGCCGACAAATGTTGTATGGCGAACGAAGCGCTGTTTCCAAGCGTGATTAGAGTGCCGCCCCGAGATACGAACCGGCGAAGATTTTGTAGCCCTTGGACCCCGATTCCTCCACGATATTCGGGTCGAACATTGCGGGTTCGAAAACCTCTAAGAAGGTCTACGGTTGAAGCATCTGGAAGAATGATGACGTCAAACTCATCCCGGAGTTTCTGGTTTTGGATGTCGGCACTACGAAGGTGTGTATAGGGGAACTCGTGTTGTTCAAGGACCCATCGCGTCCAACCAGCATCCATGTTACCGCCCCAAGGTTCATAGATGGCTAACCTGGGTTGTCGGATTGGTAGTGAGGTTACGCCTACGGCAGGCAAGAGTTCCGTGGCTACTACGTCTAAATGTAGGTCTGCTGCAATTTGAGCTACGACACGCCGGTCGATGTCTTCTACGAGCATTTCGCCAGGTGGATAAATTTGACCGTCTAACGTAAACGAATCACGTGCCCAACTGATAGTTGCACCCTGTGCCAGAAGTCGATTGAGTGCGATAAAGCTTTGATTTGATCTGTGAGAGAGTAGATAAATATTTCCGTCGCCAGTGACTGAACCGACTGATTGTCCGACCTTTCCGTCAACCAAAGCGAGCGATGCGTCGAAGGGGTTTTCAATCTGGACGGTTTCTACTCCCAGCAGCATTCCGAGAGACCAAGCTGTGATGTCATACGGTTTGTCGATATTACCGGCTGGGTTAGGCCACCGGATATCTGGATAGTCTTGTGGTTCGAGTATGTCCTTTATCCAACGCCCGAATGATTGATCAAGGCGGACTACGTAAGTTCCTGACGGGTAGGTGGTTCCGTCGGCGACGAACGCAGTGTCAGCAATATGAACTTCAGCAGCCTCGGCCTGAAGTAATTCGACAAGTTTGGTCACCGCAGCAGGGTCATGTTGGTCGCGAGGGATTAAGAAAGCGAACGGACTGCCTGCGGTAAACCGTTCTACTGTCCGTGAGTTCATCGCGTAGAAATTACGTTTCAGAGTGATTCGATTATTTGCGACACTTTCAAGAAGCCCCTGAGTGGAGATGGTGATGTACTCGACCACGTCGGCGAAAGTCCAACTTCCTCCAGTCCAAGGCCTTGGATAATTCATTCTGTACTGAGTGTCTGAAGGTGCGGCAAGAACCGGTTGTTGCTTTCGCCGAGCGTCGATTGCAGGGTTTGTAGACGGACCCAAAACGGATGGCGTCGCCTGACGTTGTTCGATTGGACTCGCTAGTCTTGAGCTGGCTACCTCGGTAAGGAGTGCTACCATGTTGTGCCACCATGGATTAGTGTTGTTCGCGCCCTGCCAATATCCGCTGTACAGTTCTCCCCAAATTACTCCAGGTTTGTCAGCAGCATGTAGCTTTGAGGCCATGGCCTGCCCAAACAGGTTTACCTGACTCCACACCAGAGGATCGACGTTGGGATTAGGTGGATTCTTGAAAGGTGGAACAAAGATCCTTGCGTAGCCACTCCCCATTTGATGAGCGTCGAGATAAACCTCTGGAAACCAGTCGTGATAGAGCACACGATTCAGGTACTGAGTTTCTATTTGCGTGAGCATGTAGCTGTCACGGTTGTTATCGTGTCCAGCGTATTTATGGTAGAGGTTAGGCAGAGGTGAGCCTTCGTAAGAAGTACCCAAGTTGCGTCGGTACCAGTCAACTACCATACGCTGGCCGTCAGGATTCTGTGACGGGATTAACAACACGATGGTATTCTCAAGAATGTGATTCACCCACGGTGACTCTTCAACTGCCAACTGATATACGAGGTCATTCATCATCTGGCTTGTCCCGATTTCAGTGGCGTGCACGTTCGCACCGATTAGAACGACGGCTTTTCCTGTTTGGGCAATCGTTTCGGCTAGTTCGGGGCTAGTTTGTTTCGGATTGACCAACTGGCGTTGCATGGCCTTGTAGCGTGGTAAGTCACGGATAGTTTCTGGTGTTGAGATGGTCAATAGGAGATAGGGTGCTCCCATGGTCGTCTTTCCTAGTTCTTCAATGACCATCCTGTTAGATGATTTAGCAATGGTCTCGTAATAACTGACCATGTCGTCCCAATGTGCTAACCGCTGGTGGGCTCCCATGGGGAAACCAAAAAACTCTTCTGGGGAAGGGGTGGCAGGTGGTTGTTGCGCTAGCAGCGGTAATGCCAGACCCGCAGTCACAACGACCAGTATGATTCTCAGAGTAAGCGTTCGAATAGGCATCTTTCTATCTTAGTCAGTATATCGTCTAGTGAATTACAGGGCTCGAAACATGAGCTCCGGTGTCTTAAATTCTGATCGGAGATTCATTAAATATGTCTGAAGGCACACGTCTTCGCTTGATTGTTACTAGTGTGGTGATTGGACTTGGGGCAACCGTATTTGTCTTTCAGGAAGTCCTACCAGGGCGAGTCCGTGGCGTGCTTGGGATCATTTGTTTTATCGGTATTGTTGTGATGTGCTCGTCTAATATTCGCGCGATTAACTGGCGAACCGTGGGGTGGGGGCTCGCTCTGCAGGTTATGTTCGCAATTTTTATTCTGAGGTTTGAGGTTGGTGATTTTCGACCTGGATACGCCTTATTTGCAGGTGCCGCAACGGTGGTAACGCAGTTTCTCGCATTTACGGATGTAGGGTCTAGTTTCGTATTTGGCGTACTTGCGAACCAGGATGAAATGGGCAGTGTATTTCCGAATGGCTTTGTCTTGGCGTTCACTGCGCTACCGATAATCGTCTTCGTCTCGTCCGTGTCGGCGGTGTTGTATTACTTGGGTGTCCTGCCTATGGCAGTTCGGGTGATGGCGCGGGTGATGATGCCACTTATGCGTACTAGTGGGGCGGAGACCCTTTCTGCAGCTGCTAATGTCTTTGTAGGGCAGACGGAAGCACCGCTTGTTGTTAAACCTTTCGTGCCAACTATGACGGAATCGGAATTACTTGCACTGATGACTGGTGGGTTGGCAACAATCGCAGGCAGTGTGCTTGGCGTATATTTAGCTCTTGGAGCGGATCCGGTGGCGATGTTGACGACTAGCGTGATGGCAGCTCCGTGCGCTTTATATCTCTCCAAGATTTTGATACCAGAACTTGGTGTACCAGCGACAGCAGGGGATGCTGAGATCATTGTCGGGGCCGAGCATGTAAATGCCATTGATGCTGCGGCTAGTGGTGCAGCTGATGGGATGCGTCTGGCGATCAACGTTGCGGCAATGCTGATTGCGTTTTTGGCCCTTGTGGCGATGGTTGACTACCTCCTTGGCTTGGGGAATTCTGGACTGAGTCTCGCCGGGATGTTTGCCACACTGTTTTCGCCAGTTTCTGTTTTATTAGGCGTATCGGGTGCCGATGTTCCGATTTTGTCCGACCTCTTGGGCACGAAACTGGTAACAAACGAATTTGTGGCGTATGTAAAGCTCAATGATCAGTATCAGGAGGTTATGAGTGCGCGGGCGCATGTTATCGCGACGTTTGCTCTAACTGGGTTCGCTAATTTTGGTTCGGTTGGAGTGATTCTTGGAGGTGTTGGTGGCATGGCTCCCAGCCGACGCTCAGACTTGGCTCGTCTCAGTTCTCGTGCGCTTTTGGCAGGATTTCTCGCGACACTTATCAACGCAGCCATCGCAAGTGTCTTGATCTGAGACGTGCGCTGTCCTGACTCTGGGAACAGAGTCCTTTATTATCCCTCTATGCGTCCAACTATCGAGTGGCAGGATGGAACCGTTGTCATGGTCGACCAGCGCAAGCTTCCGACCAAGGAAGTTTATGTTCGGTGCAAGACTGCGAATCAAGTGGCTAAGGCTATTAGACAAATGGTAATCAGAGGCGCGCCTGCGATCGGAGTTGCAGCGGCTATGGGACTTGCGCTCGGCGTGTTTCGAAGTAAGGCCAAGGGGTCGAGTCAGTTGGCTACGGAGTTTTACAGGTTATGCGAACTATTAGCTGGGACCCGACCGACAGCCGTTAATTTGTTTTGGGCGATTGATCGGATGAAGGAAAGATTTTCCCTGATGGTTCGGGCCGGAGAATCACCTAAAGAACTCCGCGGCGCTATGTTGACCGAAGCCCTGAAGATTCATGACGAGGATGTAGCTAGCTGCAAGTCGATCGGTAGTTACGGAGCAGGCATCTTGCCTTTTGATGTTCAAGTGCTGACACATTGTAACGCTGGTGCGCTCGCTACTGGTGGATATGGCACGGCATTGGGAGTTGTACGTGGCGCAGTGGCTAAGGGAAAGAAGGTAGCTGTTTTTGCCGATGAAACCCGTCCTTTCTTGCAGGGAGCCCGCCTAACCGCTTGGGAGCTTCTGAGGGATGGTATTACAACAACTGTTATTACAGACGGGATGGCCGGTTCACTGATGCGTGATGGAAGGGTCAATGTTGTCGTGGTGGGAGCGGATAGGATTGCAGCGAATGGTGACGTTGCGAATAAGATTGGGACATATACGGTGGCCGTGCTTGCCAACCAGCACGACATTCCGTTCTATGTTGCTGCACCATGCTCAACTGTTGATCTTGGAACCCGTGATGGATCACTCATTCCGATCGAGGAACGTGATGAACGCGAAGTTACGCACATTGGGTCTACGCGGATGGCACCTGAAGGTGCCGGCGTGTGGAATCCAGCCTTTGATGTGACACCGCACCGTTTGGTGACTGCCATTATTACCGATAAGGGTGTTTGCCGCCCGCCGTTTGTAGAGAGTCTTCGTGAGGTCTGTAAGGGCCTTGGAGAGAGGGAGTCGGCGTGAAAGTACTGGCGATTGAGACGTCGTGTGATGAGACAGCTGCTGCGGTAGTGATGGAAACTGGGAAATCCGACCGTCCTTGGAGCGTTAAATCAAATGTGGTTGCATCACAGGTCGATGTTCATCGTGAGTGGGGTGGTGTTGTTCCTGAGTTGGCATCGCGACAGCATGTCCGGGATATCTGCGGGGTTGTCGATCGTGCAATGAATGATGCAAATACTAAATGGTCTGAGTTTGATGCCATTGCGGTTACACAGGGGCCAGGATTAATCGGCTCGCTTCTTGTGGGTGTAGCGTTCTCAAAGGCGATCGCCACGTCGCTTGATATCCCGTTGATTCCTGTTCATCACTTAGCGGGTCACATTGAATCACTTGTGGTCGAGAACGGTGTAATGCCACTGCCTGCGATCGTACTCGTCGTTTCAGGCGGTCATACTAGTCTCTACCACGTTCCTGTCGCTGGCAAATATCTCTTAGTTGGGCGAACACGAGATGATGCGGCTGGAGAAGCTTTTGACAAGGTCGCAAAATTACTCGGACTTGATTATCCCGGTGGTCCGGTGATCGACCGTTGGTCGGTAGAGGGGGATGACCGTGCCGTAACTTTTCCCGTCCCGAGAATGACTCATGCAGACCGCAATGAGGGGCCTGAGGTCACCGCTCCTGCGGGTTTTGAGGGTCGAATGGGTGGCCGTGCAGAGTTCAGTTTCAGCGGTCTTAAGACGGCAGTGAAGCGACATGTGGCGTCACGAAAAGCGTTGCTACCCACCGAAGAGCTTCCGCCAGGAGAAATTGCGGATTTGTGCGCAAGCTTTCAGAAAGTAGTCGTTGAGACATTACTTGACCGAACGTTTGAGGTGGCTCGATGGTTTGATGCCCGTAGTGTTGGAATCGCTGGCGGTGTATCAGCGAACACACGTCTGCGTGCCGATGCTATCGTTCGAGGCGAACATTTTCGACTGCCGGTGTTGTTGCCGAGTCTTGCCCTGTCCACCGACAATGCTGCCATGATTGGAGCTGCGGGGATTCGCAATTTGAGAGCCGGTATCAAAGCAACGTCTCGACTTAATGCTTTCTCGTCTCTAGATATCTTTTAGCCAGCTGCCGTCAGTGCTCAGGGAGCGGTTTACCTAAGATCTATTTTTCCCGAAGTCGACTTGTTCTGTTGTCTCTTGACTATACTGACTTGCATGAGTTGGTACCAGGAGACACATTGGCGCATTCTAGTCGCACTTGGACTTGGCCTAGTTTACGGTGTGATCGCCGCGTTGGCTGGGTGGACGAATTTTACGGCTAATTGGATTGCTCCGTTCGGGACCATTTTCCTTCGGCTACTCTTACTTGTTGCTGTTCCTTTGGTGGTAGCGTCACTTGTTACTGGCGTTGCTTCTCTATCAGATCTAAATAAGCTATCGCGGATTGGCGGAAAAACTATTGTTATTTATCTCGGCACTACACTTGTTGCACTCGTGATTGGGTTGACACTTGTCAATGCTTTCGCCCCCGGTCAAACGGTGCCTGAAGCACTTCGCACGAGACTATCTGAGACGTATCAATCAGATATTGCCGAGAGAGAAGTTGCAGCCGAAGGTGCGCGTGAACGGCGCCCTCTGCAGCCACTCGTTGACTTGGTGCCTGAAAACTTTCTCGGTGCAGCGACGGATAACCGCAACATGCTCAATATAGTGTTCGTTGCCCTGCTTGTCGGCGTTGCGCTCATCATGGTTCCTAAGGAACAGGCGAAACCGCTTCTTGATTTTTTTGAAAGTCTTAATGCAGTGGTCGTGAAAGTTGTCGAATTGGTACTCAAGATTGCACCATTGGGCGTGTTTGCTCTCATTGCTGACACTGTTACGAGTGTAGCCGGAGACGATCCTTATGATGTAGGTCAATTGCTTGCCGCGTTAGGCCTCTATACGTTCACGGCGCTGCTAGGAATGGCTATACATGCGCTGGGTACATATTCGATTCTGTTGAAACTGTTTACATCGATTGGAGTACGCCAGTTTTTTTCTGCTGTAGTACCAGCACAGCTCGTCGCTTTTTCGACATCGTCAAGTGCGGCCACCTTACCTGTTACCATGAAGAGCGCGAAGAACGACTTGGGAGTATCAGAAGAGGTCGCCTCATTTGTCTTGCCTCTGGGAGCGACCATTAACATGGACGGGACCGCTCTTTATCAGGCTGTTGCTGCGGTGTTTATTGCGCAAGCTCTCGGGATCTCACTTGACCTTGGCGCCCAGTTGACGATTGTTCTGATGGCGCTACTTGCTTCGATTGGAACTGCTGCGGTACCTAGTGCCGGAGTCGTCATGTTGATAATCATTCTTGAGGCGATCGCGATTCCAACAGAAGGGATTGCGCTAATTCTGGGTGTAGACCGCATCATTGATATGTGTCGGACCACTACGAATGTTACGGGTGATGCGGCAGTTGCCACAGTAGTAGCTGCCAGCGAGAATCAATTGTCACCAGTTTTCGTGAATGGAACGTGATTGTGACTAGTTTGCTACCAGTGATCAATGTTCTTGAGAATATTGTCAGTCAGGTAAATCAACTAAACACGATGAAGTGTTGGTGTTCCGTGTGACGCTTATAGTTCGCAAGGAAGGGAGTTCTTCACGATGTTTCCGACACGGGACGAGGCTTGGGCTTTATTAACGGACTACACGACGAGCGAAAGCCTTAGAAAACATGCACTGGCGGTTGAAGCGGCGCTGCGGGGCTATGCGCGAAAGCTTGGTGAAAATGAATCAGAATGGGGCATTGTGGGGCTCATTCACGACTTCGACTATGAACGGTGGCCCGATCCTGAGAACCATCCATTTAGAGGAAGCGAGATTCTTAAAGAACGCGAATATCCAGAGCACATAATACGTGCGATTCTTTCCCACGCCGATTATAGCGGTGTCCTTCGAGAGACACCTTTAGAGCACACCCTCTTCGCTTGTGATGAGATGACTGGATTTCTGACGGCCGCATCACTGGTTCGGCCGAGTAAAAGTATCCTTGATCTTGAAGTTCGATCCGTAAAGAAACGCATGAAGGACAAGGCCTTTGCGCGGGCTGTCAGTCGAGACGATTTACGCAGGGGCGCGGAAGAGATAAAGTTGCCGTTAGATGAGCATATCGCCAATGTAATTGGATTCATGCGCGAGCATGCAGCGGTTTTGGGGCTGCAGGGTGGTGTCTGACGGTCAGAACAGGTTTATATCGTTTTGCCATCCGCCTGAAACTTGTTGAGCCACTATTGAGCTCGACATCGCGTAATTCTTAACTGTCCAAGCTATGCATGTGTTTTTTTATGGCACCCTCATGTGTGGGTTTGCGTTACGTCGCCGTTCGGACATTGAGTCATTCCTAAGGTTCTCTGGCCGTGGGAGTGTGCAGGGTGTCTTATATGATCTTGGTTCTTATCCAGGGATGGTCGCTGGTCGAGGAACTGTGGTCGGTGAGTTGTACGAAATACTTCAGGCAGATCGCTTGCTGCCCAAACTCGATGAAATTGAGGGATATTATCCAAATGCCCCAGACAAGAGTAGTTATCTTCGTCGGAGGGTTTGCGTGAGACATTCCGACGGAGTCAGTGTTTCTTCGTGGGTCTATATTTTTAATGGCAGCCTTGAAAAGGCCAGCCGGATCTTGTCCGGAGATTACTCGGTTCATGTTAACCATTCCGAAGTGGACAGTGGGTCTTTTCTGCTCTGAACAGAAAGCTTAGCGGCGTCGGATCAAATTGATTAAGCGATATTGTTGAATGTTACTTCTGCTGACGGCTTACAGGCATTTTCAATGGTCTTCATTTGGATCTGAACCAACTTCAGCACAGAAGATTGTTTGAGTTATGATCGCCGGATTACCTCAGTTGCGAGAGAGTTCTTGACATGATCTCGAGTGATAGTAGTGGTTTCAAAATTCGGACAGTCGGCGTAGTGGGCTGTGGACTTATGGGATCAGGAATTGCCCAAGTCTGTGCCCAGGCGGGCTATCCAACAATCGTTCGCGAAATCGAGCAGTCTTTCGTTGAGGATGGACTTTCCAGGATAGATAAATTTCTCGCCGAAGGTGTGAAGCGTAAGAAACTTACTCGCGAAACGCAAGAGCGGACAATGGCGGCGCTTTCTGGTACAACTGAGTTAGAAGCTCTATCAGATTGTGATCTGGTTATAGAGGCCGTCGTTGAAGATCTGGCCGTTAAGCGCGAACTGCTAATCGCTTTGGATGGTTGTGTTCGCCGTGATGCTATCTTCGCGTCGAACACTTCGTCGTTGTGTATCACTGAGATGGCGTCGGTGACGGCCCGTCCGAATCGTTTTTTGGGTTTGCACTTCTTTAGTCCAGTTCCGGTGATGAGCATGGTGGAAGTGGTGAAAGGACTGACGACAAGTGATGAGACATATCAGATTGGTATTGGTTTTATTCAGTCAATTGGTAAGACTGCTGTTAGTGCACCAGACCAGCCAGGTTTCATCGTAAATCGGTTGTTGATACCCTACCTATTACATGCAATTCGTACGTATGAAGCCGGCTTGGGAACAGTTGACGATATCGACAAAAGTATGACGTTAGGTTGCGGGCATCCTATGGGACCGTTCGCGCTGCTTGATTTTGTCGGGCTCGACACTACCTACTACATAGCGCAGATTATGCATGATGAGTTTCACGATCCGTCTTATTCTCCACCGCCGCTTTTAAAACGAATGGTGCTCGCGGGCCGATTGGGCCGCAAGAGTGGACGAGGTTTTTATATCTATTCATGAACAATCAACGTATCCGTGACGTTGTCGAGACGATACTGGATGAAATTGGAGAGGATCCTAGACGAGAGGGTCTTGTGCGAACGCCTGAGCGTGTAGCGAAGGCGATGGGGTTTCTGACCAGTGGTTATGAAATGGATGTCAAGACTGTCGTCAATGAGGCAATTTTTACCGTTGATTACAGCGAGATGGTGATCGTCAAGGATATTGATTTTTATAGTTTATGCGAGCACCACCTCTTGCCTTTCTTCGGAAAGTGTCATGTCGCGTACCTTCCGCGAGGCCGAGTGATTGGCTTGAGCAAGATTCCTCGGTTAGTCGAAATGTTTAGTCGGCGCCTGCAGGTGCAAGAGCGCCTCACGAATCAGATTGCTGAAACTATCTCCGAAGTGCTTGACCCTCTTGGGGTCGGCGTCGTAATGGAAGGAACCCATCTGTGCATGCTGATGCGAGGTGTCGAGAAGCAGAATTCGTTCGCTCTGACCAGCGCTATGCTTGGTGGATTTCGGAACAATGCAAGAACCAGAATGGAGTTTCTTGAATTGTTGAAACTGCGGGGTGGTATGAGAACGATGTTTAATCCTGGGGCCGTGACTGGGAACGTGGAAGAAATTTGATGTTGCGATTGGTGTTGAGATGTTTTTACCTAAGTCTGGTTCTTGTTTGGGTGTTTCGGGTTCAACCTGTAGCCCAGACCACCCAGAGTGAACCCGCACAACTTTTATGTCCTGAGGTCTTAGGTATTGGGTCTACTTCTAACGTGCCTTTTTGTGATGTTCTGATTCAGCGGGACCCCGAGCTTGGGATTCGTGTTGTTTTGCCGCCGCGGCGTGGTGAGTCAACGTTGTCGTTTAACCTGCACAATCGACACACATACTCGCAGTTGGAAGAACAAGAAGGACGGGCCTATACGCAGTATTTGGCAGCGGTCTCCATGGCGAGCATGGAGGGTGAAATTATTGGACGCGGGGTGGTGCTCAGCGAATTCCGCGAAGCTGTTGATCTTGTTGACCGAGTGTTAGGCGATGTCGAAGGTAGTGGGTTGAAGGCGGTGGCGCCTACTGGTGTTGAGACGGTGTCTTTAGTTGTTCCAGAAGATCTTGATGAGGTGGTTATTGTTGGACAAAGCCTTGAAGTCATGCGAGTCGATGGACGAGATGTTGTTAGCGCCCTTGGCCGACCCGTGGCGGTAATAAGTAATGCCACGATTGAGTATAGTCCTCGTTAGCTTTACAAATTAGAAAACAGTGGAGTAATTACGACGAGATGAAGGTATTAGATCTAATTATTGTTGGTGGGGGACCGGCTGGGTTGGCAGCTGCGATTGCCGCGGAGCGGGTGAACTTCACATATAAGGTTTTTGAGAAAGGTGTTCTGGTTAATTCCATTTTTAATTTCCCAAGTCAGATGGTGTTTTTTACGACACCGGAATTGCTAGAGATTGGAGACCTTCCGTTTCCTACTCCTCGCGATAAGCCAACCCGTGACGAAGCACTTCGCTATTACCGAAAGGTTATAGATGCGTGTGAGATATCAGTTGAATTAGGTCATTCCGTCGTTTCCGTCAAGCAGTGCGGCGATGGTGAAACGTCGTTCGCGGTGGACACTAATGACTCTCAAGGACGGAAGGCGTCGTGGAGATCGCGTGCCGTAGTGATTGCTACAGGTTGTTACGATCATCCTAACCTTCTTGGAGTTCCTGGTGAAGATCTTGACCATGTATCACACTATTACACTGAAGCGCATGAGTTCTACCGAAAGGACGTTGTCATTGTTGGAGGTAAGAATTCAGCTGCAGAAGCGGCGTTAGAGTTGTACAGGAATGGCGCGCGGGTCACACTAGTGCACCGTCGATCCGAATTGGGTGCCAACATAAAATATTGGGTTCGCCCCGATATTGAAAACCGAATCAAGGAAGGTTCTATTAAGGCTAAGTTTGATACCAATCTGATTGAAATTCGAACGAGTGAAGTGGTCGTTGAAAATGCTGGTGTACAAGAGACACTTCCCGCAGACGGTGTGTTTTTGCTCACCGGGTATCTGGCCAACCTAAAGTTTCTCAGGAGTTGCGGCATTCAGGTGGACTCGGACACTAACATTCCGTCACATAATCCGAAAACATTTGAGACTAATGTTTCTGGACTATATCTTGCTGGCGCCGTCGTTGCTGGTGCGAATAGGGGCGAAGTGTTTATTGAGAATGGGCGTTTCCATGGCAAGGTAGTTGTCGACGAGATTGCGAAACGGTTAGCTTGAATCGTCGCTGATTTGTCTCAGGAATGAGCTCTGCTTGATTGTCTTGCCTCCACAAGAGATGAGGTCGATTTTTCCGTTTGCTCGGTCTATTGGACAATCGGTTGCGATGAACCATTGCGGTCGGTCAAGTTATTTATCTCAAGTAGGTCGATTAGCGACTGGCATCGTTCTTTTAATCCGTCCCGTTCAAGTAGAGCTTGTTTTTCAGCTGGTTCCAGTTCCAAGTACTGCGAGAGTGCGTTGATAAAGTCTGTATCAGCCATTTGGGAAGCCATCCACGTTACGGACTCTGTCGTAGTCAGACGTGTGGTCAAGAGTTGCTCTAGACGTTCACGTTTTTGTTTCAGAACTTCGACAGATGAAAGTGGCTCAGCCAAATATTCGACCGTCGCTCGACGGTACGGTTTGGAGTGGTCTTCTTTAAGGATGCGAAATCTTTTCTGGCCACGGAGGACGATGTTAAAATAACCGTTGGTCATTCGCTCGCAGTTAGCGATGAATCCTGAACACCCCACGTCGTAAACAGCAGGAATGTTCGATAGATGGCTGTCTGTTTTGCGGATTAACACAACGCCGATGGTTCGGTTTTCTGATAATGCATCTTGCACCATCATCCGATAGCGCTCTTCGAAGATGTGAAGAGGAAGGAACACATCTGGAAACAGAACTACATTCGGCAGTGGAAAGAGGGGGATCATACAAACTAATGGACTCTCTTGGTCTTTTTCTTCATGTAGTCCATAAGAACATATTTGCCAAGCGTTTTTGGAGTGGTGAAGTAGGCTTTTCCGCTGCACATGGCTGCCACTCGTCCAACGAAACTGACTAGGTCATGATCTCGGGCCAACATAAAGGTGTTAATCATGATTCCGGCTTTGCGGCAATTCGCAACTTCCCGAAAGGTCTCGTTGATGATCTGTGGATCAAGTCCAAAGGCGTTACGATAAATATCGCCGTTAGGTTGGGTTAACGCTGAAGGTTTCCCATCGGTAATCATGATTACTTGGCGCATGTCCTTGCGTTGGCGCTCAAGTATTCGACGGGATAGCCGCAATCCTTCACGAGTATTAGTGTAGTAAGGTCCGACTCGTGTTCTGGCTAGTTTTTTTACAGGGATTTCCTCGGCCGAATCGTGAAAAAGAACTACATTGAGTGCGTCTCCAGGATATTGGTAACTGATCAGATTGGCCAATGCGAGCGCCACTTGTTTTGCGGGCGTGAACCGGTCTTCTCCATACAAGATCATACTGTGACTGCAATCCAGCATCAGTACCGTGGCGCAAGAGCTTTGATATTCTCCTTGGGCTACCATTAAATCTTGGTGTTCGACATCGATTGTGCCATTGGTTGCATCGAGGTTGCGAAGGCGGCTTACCGCTTTGAGGATTGTGCCGCTTGCGTCGATATTAACGGTGTCTCCAAATTCATAAGGTTTTGAGGTGCTACTGGCTTCGACACCGGTCGCGAGCTCCCTTGTGTCATGCCGGCCAAGGCTGGATTTACCCAGCGGGCCCAAGAGATCTCGAAGGGCGCGATATCCAAGGAAGTCGAGACTTTTGTCTGTAACCTCGAATCGAGAGGGGGACAAGTCGGAGGCATCAGAAAAATCACATTCTCCATAACGAGTAGCGACGTAACCTTCTTCGATCATTTGTTCAATGATCTGTTGTACAAGTTGTTTGAGTTTGGACTGACCATTTTCTTGGTCCGCATCAGCCGGGTCGCCAAGCAAACGGGAGACGGTTTCTGAGGAAAGAATGTCTTCTGATAGAAGCTTTTCAAGGATCGCGTCGTGGAGATCTTGAATCGGACGTCCATTGTCGCTCTCCGATGAGGCGCCGTGAGGGTTATTGAATCCACTCGACAGCAGTAATGTAGATAGTTTTGAAACTAGTTCCTCGATATTGATGCCTTCGAGGTCTTCGCCGGTGTAGCGTGTGTAACGAAATTTCACAGAAGACTTTATTGACGAGAGTTGTGATCGAAGAAGCTCAAACCACTATTAATTGGCTATGAACTTCAGCCTGTAAATTATAAGAAAACAAAATTATACGGTCTTTACGACTGTACCAGGGATGGTCTTAACTTCAGTTGTAGTAATTTTTTTTCTTCCCTGGCCTTGATGATCTTGTGGATGTCTTGACTACTGTTTCAGTAACAGGTGCCGATCGCCGTGGCTTCTCTATAGCTCTGTACTCGTTTTCGATTGTTCGGCTTATTTTCCTCTCAGCATAAAGGCCTTCAAATACAAAATCGATAGCTGCTGCGACCATCGATGCCGAGTCCTTCTCCACGATACCAATGTGTTTTAGTAGTTCTTGTATGCCTTGGATGTTATTTACTGCTTCAATCAGTTCCTCTGCCGTTGATGTGTCAGAAATTTGTAGTGTTCCGCCCATCTCGAACCACTCTACGATTCGGTTAGTGTCGATACCTTCGAACCAACCGCCAAACACATTCTGTACGGATGTTTGAATAAGAGCACGTGCGACGGTGTCAACGCCCTTTAGTTCGCCTTCGTACTCGAGTTCGAATTTTCCTGTGAGCGATGGTAAAGCTGCGTAAATGTCCGTGACGCGTGCAACAGCGTCGGTTTCTCCATTTACTAGCGCACGGTGCTCGGCATTGGAAACGACATTCTCTAAACAGCTGATCGGTAGTCTTTGACTGACTCCGGAACGCTGGTCAATTTCTTGATCGGAACGGGCCTGAAAGGCGACTTCTTCGACAATCTCTCGGACGAAGACAGGAACGAAGGTCTCGCTAAAATGGGAAGATCCATCGTTTCGAATGATCCATGCTTGCTGTGAGGTGATGGTCATCCCGTCTCGGCGGGTTTGTGGATAGTGGGTACGAATTTCTGACCCTATTCGGTCTTTTAAGGGGGTCACTATCTTGCCTCTGGCAGTGTAGTCGTCGGGGTTAGCGGTGAATGTCATCATCAGGTCCAAGCGGAATCTAACCGGGTATCCTTTAATCTGTATGTCACCTTCCTGAAGAATGTTAAATAGTCCTACCTGAATCTTGCTAGCCAGGTCAGGTAGTTCGTTGACTGCAAAAATACCGCGGTTTGCACGCGGCAGCAATCCATAGTGAATCGTATGTTCGTCCGACAGGTGTAGGCCGCCTTTGGCTGCCTTAATTGGATCGATATCGCCGATGATGTCGGCTATTGTCACGTCTGGCGTGGCTAGTTTTTCGATAAAACGTTCCTCTGCAGGAAGCCATGAGATTGGTACGTCATCTCCGTGCTCTTTAATGAGGTTACGGCACTGAGCACAGAGAGGAGACAGGGGATCGTCATTGATTTCACAGCCGCGAACGATCGGAATTTCTCGGTCAAGTAGATCAACTAGCGAACGAAGAATGCGTGTTTTAGCTTGGCCTCGAAGTCCAAGGATAATGAAATTGTGTTGGGAAAGTATGGCGTTAATGACTTGAGGAAGCACCGAGTCGTCATATCCGACAATACTCGGGAAAAGTTGTTCTGAAGACTTGAGTTTCAAGATTAAGTTATCTCGTAACTCACTCTTGACAGGTCGGTGAGCAACTTTGCCAGCGGCAACCTGTTTTCGGAGATCGCCCAACTTGGTAGGTTGCGTCATGATTAACCACAGGATCTTATATGAAGTGGCGAGGAACTCCTTAAATTGTCCCAGGTTTCGACAGGTCTAAGACCGAGTGACCGATAAATAGTTTGAAGGGGAGAGACCTTCAACAACCGCGTAGCGGCTTACCGATTATGGACTGATCGACCTTCTAAATCATTTGACAGAAAACTTTTTAAGGCAGATGACTAAAGTTGTAAATGTTGTAATGTTGCTTTAATAATCTGTAAAGTATGTAATGTTATGAGGTGATGATGTGACTTCTCATGACATCTTATCAATGCTTGAGAGGAGCCTCTGACAGTTACGAATTGAGAAACAGTGGGAAATGAAAGAAAAGCCAAAGTATCCAGGTGAACGACTGACTGCGAATGGTAACCAGTTGGTCTCGTATCACACGGAAGCTCGTGTGACTGACGGAGGGGTCTACTATCCCATCACGCCTTCGACGGAGGGAGGCGAGTTGTATCAGCAGTCGTTCGCGGAAGGGAATCTCAACGTCTTTGGTCGCAGCACGACAGCCATCGAAGCTGAGGGTGAACACGCAGCACAGGGTGGAGCGATCGCTTATTCGGTATGCGGGCGACGGGTGGTCAATTTTACGTCTGGTCAAGGTCTGCCTTATGCCTCGGAGCAGTATTATCACGCGCCTGGAAAGGCCTCGACCATGATCGTGCAGGTCGGTGCACGTGCGTTGACTAAGCATGCGCTCAATGTGCACTGTGGTCACGATGATATCAACGGGGTTCTCGACACTGGTTGGATAATTGTGTTCGGTAAGGATGCCCAGCAGGCCGCCGACCAGTCGCTTATCTTGCGTCGGGTTACGGAGAAGAGCCTGACTCCAGGCATGAACGTGCAGGATGGATTTTTGACTACGCACCTCGAGCGTACGTTTTATAGGCATGAGTCTGAACTTATCCGAGAATTTCTGGGGGCTCCAGAAGATATCATTGAGTGCCCTACCGAAGCGCAGCGCACGTTGTTCGGTCCCACACGTCGGCGTGTTCCGAAAATGTACGACCTCGCCAACCCGGTGTTGTTGGGGCCGGTCCAGAACCAAGAGCATTACATGCAGGGTGTGGTGGCGCGCCGGAATAACTTCATTGAGCCGATTCTCAGATATTTGGAAGAGGCGCATGAGGAGTTCGGTCGTCTCACGGGCCGCCACTACGGGTTACTAAGCCAATACAAGACTGAGGATGCCCAGACTGTGTTTATTTCGTTGGGGTCGGCGGCCGAGAATTGTGAGGCCTCGGTCGATTACCTGCGACAGACAAGGGGTGCCAAAGTCGGTTCCATCCACGTCAATGTAATCAGGCCGTTTCCCGAGCAGGCTATGGCGAAGGCCCTGGCGGGTAAGCGCAACGCTATCGTACTAGAGCGGACCGATGAACCGTTAGCTGGTGATAATCCGCTAGGTCGCGACATTCGAACTGCTCTTAATAAGGCGCTGATCATTGAGGGGCACCCGATCGAGGAGGGATTCCCTGCAATACCCGCGCGCGACGTGCCGAGAATCTTTAATGGCATTTACGGGCTGGGGTCACGAGACTTTCGTCCCGAGCACATCCTTGGTGCATATGAGTACGTGACATCTGGTCGATCACGAGCCGATGGTTGTACCGCTGAGGACGGAACGTCATTCTTCGTACTTGGTGTCCCCCATCCGTACGAAGTCAAATCGGACGAGACACCGTCGTTACTTCCCGATGGTGCGATCGCGGTGAGGTTTCACTCAATCGGTGGGTGGGGGGCAATTACGACTGGGAAAAACCTTGGTGCGATCATTGGTGATTTCAACGATTTCCTTTCGGCGCGCAGCACAGAATTGGACGAATTTGGCCGTCCTAAAGAAGTTATCCACGTTAGTGCGAATCCAAAATATGGATCGGAAAAAAAAGGTGCGCCTACTTCGTATTTTCTGGTCGTAGCGCCTGAACGGATTCGGGTGAACTGTGACCTTCGTCATGTTGATGTGGTCCTTTGTTGCGATCCCAAAGCGTTCACGCATTGCAATCCGCTGGACGGGATGTCTGAAGGCGGTGCGTTGATCTGGGAGTCTGACGAGGCGGCCGAGAAGGCTTGGGAGCGGTTGCCGATCTGGGCTCGTACGGAGATCTTGAACAAAAAGATCAGGGTTTTTACTTTGTCAGGGTTTGACATTGCTCGCAAGGCGACTACGCGGGCTGACCTGCAGCTCAGAATGCAGGGAAATGCATTTCTTGGAGCTTTTTTTAAGGTGTCTCCGTTGCTTCGAGATTTCGACGTCAGCACCGAGCAGTTTGAGGAAGTGGTCCGTAATCAGTACGAAAAGAAGTTTGGAAAGCTTGGATCTGCTGTTGTCGATTCCAACATGGAGGTCATGACTCAGGGTTTCAGTCGTGTGAGTGAGATAAAGTTGGGCGAGCTTGCGGCGGCGGATCGTTCCACGCTACGTGGTCTTCCCATGCTACCACTTGATATTGACGCCGGCAGCTGCGGCACGTGCCGGTCGGTTCCAGTTCCTGAGGGACAGTCCGAACGGACCCCGGTGACGCAGGTCGGGGTGTTTGACTCCGAGTTTAGGTCTGACTATGGATACGATCAGCCGGCCTCACCGCTGGCCGCGATGAGTGTGATGGCGGCGGGAACTGGTGATACCGCGTCCAAATATGTTGCTCGCCGCGAGACACCGCTCTTCATCCCAGAGAATTGCACTCAGTGTATGGAGTGTATAGCTGTTTGTCCGGATACGGCTCTGCCTAATTGTTCCCAGGACGTCGACATGATTCTTTGGACGGCCATCAACCACTATGTCGAGAGCACCGCTGACCAGGCGAAACTTATAGCCCATATACCGGAGATAGAGAGACGAACTCGGTCCCTGATGAACGATGCGATCGCCGGTAAAACCGAGACACCGTTCTTTGAGCTTGTTCGTGAAGCGACCAGCGGTTTGAACGGATTTTCAGACGCGGCTCGCAATCAATTTCTAGGCATTCTTGCGAAGATGCCAGTGGCGTATAACAAGGTCAACGCGATTTTTAGAGGCCCAGAGAAAAAGAATCCGGGGAGCGGTGGTGTGTTCTCGATCTTTGTTTCCGACTTATGTAAGGGGTGTGCGGCATGTGTCACAGCGTGTGGTGACCACGATGCTCTTCGGATGGTTGCAGAAACCGAAGCAGTTAATGCCGATCATGAGACAGGAACTGCCTTTCTTGACTTGCTGCCAGATACGGAGCAAAAGTTTCTCGGGTTTTACAATGACGAACACCCTGTCGATTCCAAAACTGCAACTCTTCGCAACCATCTGATGGTCCGTCGGAATTATGACGCTCTCGTGTCCGGTGATGGCGCCTGTGCTGGGTGTGGAGAGAAAAGCGTTTTACGTGCGATCGCCTCAGTGACTGAGGCCTATATGCGACCGCTCTATCATGCCAAGGCGAATCGTTTTTCCCAAAAAGCGACTGAGCTTCGCAAGGATGGCGCCGCGTGTCTGGGGGCTCTGGCGGCATTGCATCCTGACCAGCATGCACTCTTCGTTCGTACGGTTGCCCATGTTGTGATGGGGCTTGGTGGTGATAGCGACAGGGATACCGTCACTCGAATTGAGGCGCGAGGTCCGATATCGGATGACGAAGTCGTTGATGCACTGGCGACTGTACTTGAGCAAGAGTCGTTCAATCATAAAGACCTACAGGCCCTTGACGGTCGACTGGACAACGGTCAGTGCGTCATGGCGATGGCGGCTCATACTGGGTGCAATACGGTATACGGGTCGACACCGCCCAATAATCCGCATCCCTATCCGTGGATGAATTCACTGTTTCAGGATGGTGCAACGATCGGGTGGCTGTTTGGGGAGAGCTTCATGGTTGACCACGCACGTCGTTCGGTTATCCCAGAGCGCCTCGCCGACACACTCATAAATAATATGGGCGTGTCGATGACGGAGCAGGATTACTACGATTACACCCATTTCAGTGACAACTTGATGACGGATGACGAAATCAAAGAGTTGCCAAAGGTCTGGATCGTCGGTGGCGATGGAGGTATGGGCGACATTGGATATCAAAATGTCTCCAAGATGGTTCTTCAGAACCGACCGAATGTAAAAGCGGTGATGTTGGACACGCAAGTCTACTCGAACACTGGCGGTCAGAATTCTGATTCGACGCCGATGTTGGGCGGTAGCGATATGAATTCTTTTGGCGCGGCCACCCAAGGTAAGGCGGTCGAGAAGAAGACCGTGGCCGAAACATTTTTGGCCGGTCATGGGTCTCCCTTCGTGTCGCAAATTTCGATCGCTAACGCCCCTAAGTTCTTCCGGGCAATTCTCGACTCGCTAGAGTACCGTGGCACCGGTTTTCTCCAGTGCTTCACGACCTGCCAGCCAGAGCACGGCGTGGCCGATGATATGGCCCTTGATCAGGCCCAGCGAGTCCGTGATTCGCGTGGTGCTCCTGAGTTTGTCTTTAATCCAACGTTAGGTGAGACTTACGGTGAGGCGCTCGACCTGACGGGGAACCCTCATCCTGACAAGGACTGGTACACGACGAAGTTTAAGGGGACTGGCGAGAAATATCGCTACACTGTGGCGCATTGGTGCGCGACCGAAGCCCGTTTTCGGAACCACCTCAAGCGCGTCAAGAACGAGAGTGAGGTTGAGAGTCTGATCCCACTCGAAAACATGTTGCTACGGATTACTCAGCAGGATGTGGTCCATCGTCGCCACCTCAACCCAGAGCACCGCGCGTTTGTGCCTGATTTCGGAGTCTTCGCGAAGGTTCCTGGGCCGGACGGTAATCCGCAAACCGTCGCGCTGTCACGACAACTTGTGCTGTTTTGTGTCGAGCGACGAAAAGCCTGGCGTCTGCTGCAGAGCAAGGCCGGAATTGTGAATCAGGAGTACGCTGCGCAACGGTCTCTACTGGCTGATGTTGATAAAGGGACAATCTCGAACGACGAGTTATTTGACCGCGGTGAGGCTATTATTGAAGAACGCCTCGCGGAAGATTTGGTTCATTGATCCAACTTGACTCCGTGCATTAGTTGCTGAGTACGGTCTAGTCCCACCAGATAATTCTCTACTGGACAATTAGTGTTTCGGCAGTCATAAAGTTTGGTTCAATATCGATCGGGATGTTTTGGAGGCGATCCAGTAGTCCTTGAACTTCAGGCCTCACCACACCTAGAGTGTCGATCAGGTTTTTCGCTGCGACGTAGTCGCCGTTGGCTTGAATCGTCATCAAACGGCGGGTGAGTTCTTCCACTGTTGTTCGGATCTTGTCATGATCAATGGTGAAGATTCCACCCGGTTGCACTGTGACTGCCCCGCTATCTAGAAAGGTGTTTAGTTGGATTGCTACGCCAAGACCGTGCGCTTCATTGATTCCAAATCGGATCGAGCGAAATATCGATGCTAGAAAGGTTGTGTAGATTGACCGTTCAAGTGTCTTGTCGACTGCACCGCGATCAATTAAACGATGCAGAGCCCAAAGACCTGAGATGTCTGCTTTGGCTTCTTCAATGGCACTATGAGTTTCTTGAAGTTGTTGGCGAACTGTCGTTGCGGTCCCGTCCATTGAGATGGTGTGGGGGCCTAATCCATGCATGAGTTCATGCATCAGGATGTGAGTGAAAAAGGCTTCAAACGAGACATCCTGACGGTCAGTTTGTGAAAAGGCGACATCTGCGATTCGCGTCAAGACTGTCTGAAACTTCGCTTCTTGGATGTTTTTCAACATTACCCGTTTCGAGCCGTAGTCTCTCACGACACGTTCATCGTTTGGTAAGTTGAATGCCGCTGTCTGAACGCCGCTATTCGCATCGCCGGCGGTGAACACTACGTTGACCACACGGATAGGGGCAAGGGCGCCCAGTTCCGGATTTCGGAGCTCTGGTTCAATAGGGAGATTGTCTTCAAGTTCTTGCAGATAACTTGAGAAACGTTCAAGCTGCTCAGTCTCAACATCGTCTCGAATTGTTACGAATGCCTCAAAGGCCGCCTTGAAATTGAACCATTCATCCTCGTAGACCTCGTAGGGGCCGATAGTTGGTTCTATTGTGGAATCTAGTTCCATCCAAGCAACATCACTAGCATAATAATCGTTCGTTGCGAACGCTAACGCACGGGACTCAAGGTAGTGGCGCAATGTGGCATTACTAGTCAATTGAGCCGCTTCACGAAGATGAGCGGCGGCGATTGTAAGTGCACCTTGGTATTCTACGCTGTAGGGAACGGCGACTAGTTGACCTTCAGCGTTACGCCGGATTGTAGTGAAATATCCCGTCGCTTCGGCTCGTTCATTTTCAGACAATGTGTCAAGCCACTGCTTGACTTCCTCTCGGGTCGTGTCCGGCGGATAATAATTCGCTCCTGCGGGTTTTGGTGGAACACCTGGAATGAAACGTTGATTGTTCTGAAGTCGTGACCAAGGGCCTTTGTTGACAAGGAAAAAACTTAGCCGGGCTTGTCCACGGGCTGTGGTGTTAGCAGTAAGGTCGAGTAGTAGACTGGGATTTCCAGCCCAGACTTGCTCCAAAAAGATAGCATCCATAATCTTGGCAGCTGCGATGATAGAAGCCAAAGCGCGCCGTTCATTGTCAGGGAGTTTGTCGAGCGAGGCGCCGATTTCAACTGGAGCAAATAGTGGAGACATTACAGTGCCAAACTGTTCTGATTTAGCGCTGAAGCTAGTAGTGTTTTGTGTTCGTTTGTTCGCTGTGGCATAAGGAGTGGTCGTGTGCAGCAAAACGATTCCGCAGATCGTCATCATGCCGCTCACGGTCCACAGTGGTATTTTGTTTCGCATGGCGTCTAGACCATAGTGTTTAATGATTTAGAGATGGTCAATGAACAATTAGCCTACTCGCCGAGACAATGATGACACAACCCAAACGTATTGTTGTGATTGGGGCCGGACCAGGCGGATATACTGCCGCGTTCTTGGCTGCCGATTTAGGCCTCGAGGTGATTTTGATTGATGATGCACCTGAACCCGGTGGGGTTTGCCTGCATCGGGGCTGTATGCCATCCAAAGCATTATTACACTTAGCGAAGGTATTGACTGAAACGGAAGAACTGAAAGATTGGGGAGTTTCGTTTACTGAGCCAAAAATTGATCTCGAACAACTTCGGTTAAAAAAAGACGGTCTTGTATCGATGCTGACTGGGGGGCTCAGCCAACTCGCTCGTCAACGGAAAATTGACTATGTGCAGGGTCGTGCCGCTTTGATGGACTCTAATACGGTTCAGGTGACTGCCAATGATGGAAAAATGCAGGATATTAAGTTTGATTACGGAATTCTTGCTACCGGATCTCGTCCGGCGAGACTAGGCAAATTGGAACGTGACCACAGTCGTGTCCTAGATTCGACCCGCGCTCTGGATATACGTCGGGTTCCTGAGAGTTTGCTGGTAGTCGGTGGTGGCTATATTGGTCTTGAGCTGGGAAGTGTGTATGCCGCTCTAGGTGCAGCGGTTACGGTTGTTGAAATGACCTCGACGTTGCTCCCTGGTATCGATAATGACTTGGTCCGTATTTTTTCTCGAAGGTTCGACAGGCTTGTCGAGGCTGTTCATCTGAATACCGTAGTGAACCGTCTAGTCCCAGATGATGACGGCGTTACTGTTGGACTTAGTGGTCCAGATGGTACGGTTTCCAACTTTCGATTTGATGAGGTTCTCGTAGCTGTGGGACGTGTTCCGAATTCAAATTTGGAAGGTCTAGATAATTCTTCGATTACAACTGATGACCGCGGTTTTGTTCAAGTCGATGCACAGAGGCGAACAGGAGAACCTTCCTTGTTTGCTATAGGTGACTTGACAGGTGAACCCATGTTGGCACACAAGGCATTTCACGAAGCGCGCGTCGCCGTCGAAACTATTGCTGGTAAGAATGTTGCTTTCGAGCCGACAACGATTCCAGCCGTCGTTTTTACCGATCCAGAGATTGCATGGTGTGGACTTACCGAGACGGAGGCCAGAGCCACAGGCCGCACTGTTGCGGTGTCTCGATTTCCTTGGGGAGCCTCAGGGCGCGCGGTGACACTTTCCCGAGTGGATGGGATGACCAAGCTAATACTTGACGAAAGTTCAGAGCGGATACTCGGTGTAGGAATCGTGGGTGCTGGAGCTGGAGAATTGATTGCTGAAGGCGTGGTTGCAATTGAGATGGGTGCAACTGTAAGTGATCTCAAGGAGTGCATCCATCCTCACCCGACACTTTCTGAAACGATGCTTGAGTCCGCCGAGTCCTTTTTGGGTCTAAGTACTCATGTTTATAGACCCAAAAAACGCAATTAGATCAAGGTCAACTTCGGCCAGTTAGTGGTTTGTGATTCCTTTGGCTGTAGTCAATACCTCGGTCAACATCTGTAAAGTCAGTTTGCCCGTATTTGTGTTTTGTTGACTGGGATGGTACGACGTCAGCAATACTGGTAGCGTGTCAGATTCGAACACTAGACCGTGGTTGAAATGTGGTCGTGGCCGGGGTGTTAACTGCGGTCCGGCTATGATTCGCCAATAGGTATCGAAAGCAATTTTTCCGAGTGCCACAATAACCTGAATTTGCGGGAGCGTGTTTAACTCGTCTTTGAGATACGAACTGCATGCCGATATTTCTCTTAAGTTCGGTTTGTTCTCGGGTGGCGCGCAGTGAACGACGGCGCTGACATAGACTCCTTGGAGTTTGAGGCCGTCTTTCAGGCTAGAAGAGTTGGGCATATTGGAAAAGCCAACTTCAAACATCGCCCGCATAAGAAAATCGCCGGAGCGGTCACCCGTAAACATACGCCCTGTCCGATTTGCCCCGTGTGCACCCGGTGCGAGTCCTAGTATCAGGATCTTGGCTCGCATGTCTCCAAAACTAGGCACCGGACGCCCCCAATAATGTTCATCTCGGTACGCCGCACGCTTCTCTTTAGCCACGCGGGCGCAGTACGCCCTCAGTCGTGGGCACCGCTGGCAACCAATGATTTGACGGCGAATAGTTGTAAGTGACATCACTTCGACAGACGGTTTATTAAGAGCGATTTCATGACGAACCCAGAGCCTGAGATTGTTCGTGAGCGTGATACGAACTTCGCACCAAGGGACCAGACTCTACATGACGAAATCCGAGTTTACGGGCTTTGCAAGCGAAGTTTTCGAATTCGTCGGGTGTGTAATATCGCGCAACAGGAAGATGGGCCGGTGACGGCCTTAGGTACTGTCCAATGGTCACAATGTCACATCCAACGTGCCGGAGGTCAGATAGCGTTGTTTCAATTTCACTAAGTGTTTCACCAAGACCAACCATGATGCCGGACTTAATCGGAATTTCAGGTTTGGCATGTTTGGCATGTTCGAGCAATGCGAGCGCACGATCGTAGCGGCCCCCCGGCCGGGCTGTTCTGTAGAGGCGCTCAATTGTTTCGATGTTGTGATTCACGATATCCGGTTTCGCATCGAGAATGATTTGTAGGTTCTGGGTTTTTCCCCCAAAGTCTGGAATTAGAACCTCGATTCGACAATTAGATGTTTTCTCCCTGATGCTTTTGATTGTGGCGGCAAAAACGGAAGCACCACCATCTGGTAAATCGTCGCGATCGACGGAGGTAATGACCACGTAGCTTAAGCCGAGGGTCGCGATAGCTTTTCCCACCCGCCAGGGCTCTTCGAGGTCAACGTTGCCAGGTGTTCCGTGTGTCACATTGCAGTATCCGCATGATCTTGTGCAAATACTACCAAGGATCATGAACGTTGCAGTTCCATAGTTCCAGCACTCTCCAATGTTCGGGCAATTAGCCTCCTCACAAACCGTGTTGAGGTCAGATTCTTTCATTAAGCGCTTTAACTCGAGATATTTTGGGCTGCCGACCGGGCGCACTCGGAGCCACGGTGGTTTTCGGTCAGGCCGGGAAGGTGTCTCCCGGAGCGGTCGTCCACGAATGAGTGTTACGGGCACTGATTCTGACATTATCAACTCGATGTTAGCGTGAGTGCTTGATGACGTCCACCATCACGATTAGTGACCCAGCTGGTTTATGGACTGTCGACAAAAGGGTTCACCCGGTGAACGATGTTGAAGTTGGCCCGGTGTTTTATCTTGCCACCTTGATCGTTTGCCTGACAGGCGTGTATTCTTCTCTGGATTGGTTACACAGTTGTATCCGGAGGAATGAATGGCCTATTCGATTTGTGAACCTTGTGTTGGTACAAAAGATACGGCGTGCGTCGATGTTTGTCCTGTCGACTGTATCCATCCGCGTAAGGATGAAGAAGAAGAATTTGAAGCAGAGACGATGCTCTATATACACCCTGATGAGTGCATTGATTGCGGTGCATGTGTACCAGCGTGTCCTGTCGAAGCAATCTTTGTGAACGATGAGGTTCCGGACGAATGGCAGAACTTTATAGAAATTAATGCACAGTGGTACGAAGGTAAATAACTTATTGCGGGTTGTATGGGCCTTATAGATCATCGCTTCGAAGATAATTTCATTACGACGAATTTGGATCGGGTGCTAAGTTGGGCCCGCCAATCCTCGCTTTGGCCGATGGGTTTTGGATTGGCCTGCTGCGCAATCGAGATGATTGCAACGTCGACATCGAGGTACGACATTGCTCGCTTCGGTGCCGAGGTATTCAGAGCGTCTCCCAGACAATCTGATCTCATGATAGTAGCCGGTACCGTGACGAAGAAAATGGCGCCGGTATTGCGCCGCCTTTATGACCAAATGCCCGAGCCGAAGTGGGTGATTTCGATGGGCAGTTGTTCAAACGCTGGTGGTCCGTTTCCGACCTATAGTGTGTTGCAGGGCGTTGATAAGATTGTACCTGTAGATGTATACGTGTCGGGTTGTCCACCCCGGCCGGAGGCGCTTCTTTATGGTCTTATGAGACTGCAAGATAAGATAAGAAAAGAGAGTACCGTTCTCAGGCAGGAACGAGTCATCTTGGCAGGTGAGGAAGAGCCAATTATCGTCGAGGATCGAGCCTAGAATGTTGTTTCTGGCAAAATTGTTCCGGACTGTTTTCTTGGTTGATCTTCTCAAGGGAATGTGGGTCACCCTCAAGTACACGCCGCAGCCTGCGTTTACGTTTCAGTATCCGGAAGAACGGCGTCCGGTGGCTCCACGATTTCGAGGAGTGCTTCGCTTGCAAGTGGAACCAGAGACCGGAGCTCAGACCTGCATAGTATGTGACCAGTGTGCCAAGGTTTGTCCTGACGAACTCATAGATTTAGGTGGACATCGTGAGCCTGGACATAAGATCAAGGTGCTCGATTATTTTGATTTTAATTTGTCGCGCTGTAGTTTTTGCGGTTTGTGCGCGGAGGTCTGTCCGACGAAACCTGTAAAGGCGCTTATTATGAGCGAGGATTATGAGCTTGGATCTTACAGTCGGAATGCCCAGATTCTGAGAGTGGATGATATGTACGACGGGGTTCAGATTGAGCGATACACCCGGTAGCGTCCTTCCAAAATAGTTCAACTTGTCGTTCTTTCAGCACTGAACAGCGATCCTTTTCCTAGGTTTCTTGCCAATGGCTAAGTTAATCAGTCATAGTTTGAGTATCGCGGGTTGTTAACCTTTGTCGGATGGGTTCATGCGCAAAGTTATTCGCCTTTTAGGTCCAGTAATTGCTGTTACGATAGCGGTTGGTGTCATTGCTAGTGCCTCTGTTGTTCCAGCCTCTACACGCAGTGAAATTCAACTAGAGTTAGGCGACCTCCTGTTTGCCGACGAACGGTACGGTGAGGCTATTTCAGCTTATCTCCGCGCTAAAGATGGTGCTGCGCCAGACCAACTGGTTAGAGCTTCGGCTGGGTTGTTACGGTCGCTGTTATTGGCGGCTGAATTCAATCGTGCGTATCAAGAGGCACTGTTTTTTGAGTCCCTTGATCATCGAGCGAATCCAGAACTTCGGACGCTGTCAGCCGATGGGTTTTGGGGGTACGGTCTCTTCGACGAAGCGGACAGGATTTACGATGAGGTTCTAGCAGAAGTGCCGTCACATCCACGCGCACGTCATGGTTTAGCGCGCAGTCTCGCTGCTCGGAATCTTCACACTGAAGCTCTTACCGAGATTCAAGCTGCTATAGCACTTAGTCCAACAGATCCAGTTTTGCATCATACACACGGAATGATTCTTCGAGGATTACGGCGCTACGAGGCGGCCGCTCAGGCTTTTGAAGAGTATGTTGCGGCTTTGCCAAAAGTTCGTGATACCGACCAACTGGAGTGGGCTCGCGCCGAGGTAAGTTTTCTTCGATCTTTTGGTAGTCGGATACCGTTTGAGATGTCTCTTGATGAGGACGAGATAGTTACTCTGCCGTTCGACCTTCTGAACGACAAGATTGTAATTCGAGGACGGGTCAATGGAAGTGACCCTGTCGAACTTGTGGTGGATACCGGTGCTGAACAGGTGGTTCTCTCTCAAGAGCTGGCAGAGAGCGTTGGCGTTGAGGGAATTTCGAGTGCCGTCAGTGCGGGTGTTGGTGAGGTAGGGATGCGAGGGCTTGAACTTGGACGAGTTGATTCGCTGGGTCTTGGCTCTCTTGAGATTCGAAATGTTCCAGCTATCATCAAGAATCCTCCACTGACGCTGGCTGGTATACCTCGGCGACGAGTTCCAGACAGTATTTCGCCGATTGCGTTGGGCATGTCGGCGGTGATTGATTATCGTCGTCGTGAGCTTTCCTTGGCTAAGGTGTTGCCCGAGGAACCCGCCGAGATTGAGCTACCCATGCGTGTGCAGCGGCTGGCCGTTGTTCGTGGTGTAGTCAATCAGGAACACACCAAGAGCTTTGTGGTTGATACTGGTGGTGAGGTTATATCGATTAGCTTGGGAACCGCGGCGGCCCTACGAATGGCGCCGCCTCGACATATTCCGTTACGTGTGTTTGGGACGTCGGGATGGGACCAGGACGCCTTCCTGCTACCTGGTGTTAATTTGGCGTTTCGCGATATCGAGTACGATAACTTTTCAGTTGTCGTTCTCAACTTGCACAGGCCGAGTGCTTTGGTCGGTTTTCACATTGGAGGAATCATTGGACATGATTTTCTCAGTGACTACCGTGTCTCGATGGATCTAGCACGGTCTGCATTGAGACTGACCCGGTATTGAAATGCGGCGGGGCTGGTTCAAGGATTAGGAGTTGGTTAGAAGTCGTACCCGATCCACAGTGAAAACTTGACCCGTCTGAACCCTTCACTTCCACCCACTTGGGCGAAGTACACGTCCTCCCACGCTTTGTTAAAGAGTGACCGCCATGCCCAATCAAAATGCACTGGGAAACCCAGGGCTAACGTCGATAGGCTGATTCCGTAGGAAGCACGTGCGTTGACCAGTCTGAAGCCCTCCACTGCCGTCGGGTCGCCAAACACTTCCTGATAATTCTGTAAATCTGGGTTAAAGCGGATCGATTCGACGCCTCGAAAGATTCCAGGCTCAAACGACCAAGCGGCGAGAGGTTGTCCCTCGAACCCAGCCACACCGAAATTGAAGAAGAAAGCGCCCCTGACGCCACCAAGGATGCCGATTGGTGTTGCCATCGCTTCTATCACCGGAAAGCGAAGTTCAGCATTGCCGAAGAACGCCTTGTGACCAAGGAACTCGAGGTAGTCGTAGCCCCGCATGTCTGAATTGCCGCCAAAGAAGGTGAAATCCGGGAAATCTCCCCAACTCTTAAATCCACGACCCCGAAGGGCCAAGACACCATTTTCGCTAATTCGCCAATACTTACGGGCATCGATATCAATGGTCTGGCGAGAAAGAAAAGCGTCGCCTCCGGGTGGTGCAAACTCGTAGCTAAGCCTGAAGGTGCTACCCGATAACGGACCATATTCTCGAAAGACCGTCGTTTCTTGAATCAAGGCCAGGCCGAGTGGAAGGTATCTGCCACTCCTGAAAATACTTGTTCCAAATTGTTGTTGCTGAAATTGCTCAGACTGTTCAGCGAGAGCTGGGTTGTCGAATTTTTCTTTCGTGTCGAAAAGTCCAACAGATAACTCTACACGTCGAAATCGATCAATTGGATAAATCGAAAAGAAACTTCCCCCGCGGGTCGATCGAATGGCTATCGCATCATCACGGCTCAGGAACGCCAAACTGGGATCGAAGAATGTGCCTGGGACAAAGCCATAGAAGAACTGTTCCTGAGAGAATCCTTGCACCGCGTATTGCATGCGGCCAGACAGGTTAATGTATGACCCGCTATATGTTCGATACTGCTGAATAGAGTACGCACTGAGTCCAAATTGTTGGTCGCCTAACACATCGGTAAACGAGATCGAGGTGCCACCAAGTACGTCGCCGTTACTGGTTACACCCAGGTTTAATGGTGGTCGGCCTTCAAGGAACATATTCTCAAAGGCACCTTTTTGGCGGGTGTTGTCACGGATTAGGGTGTGCGCAAGTGGAGCCTGAAAGTCGATGATTGGTCCTGGTGATCCGAAGTCTCCTGTTTGGGCTTCGTAGAGAGGTTCCTCGTGAGCAATCGAATGAAGTCCGTACTCACCTTCGTAGTAGGTAATGAAGGCCACGCGCGTACCGGGTTCATCTTCATCGCCCGTTATTACGATCGGATTTACGTTTCCTGTTGAGGTGTCCGTGTATTGCCGGAGTTCACCAGTCTCAAGACCGAGCGTCCAAATGTTGAAGATTTCTCCGTCTCGGGCTACGTCAGGGGAGACCGGTTGTGCTGGATCTATGGCCGTGGACGAAAATACTAGGGTGTCGTTATCGATCAGTTGGCCGCCGGCATCATCGTGGGTGCCGAACGTTAATTGGGTGCGAGTCCCGTCTGAGAGATTAATTGAAAAGTATTTGTTGTTTCCAGACACCCGGGCGAGGTGTAGGACTACTGATCCATCATGAGAATACAAGGGCGCATAATCGGCAAATTCATCGTTGGTTAGATTGGTTACCTCTTCAGTGCGGAGGTCGAGTTCAAAGATGTCTCCGATACCGGAACTCAAGGCTGAAAAAACCACAGCAGTGCCGTCGGGAGAAAAATCTGGTGATTCTGGTTCATCCACCATGTCGAGGTCAATCCGACGTTCCACATTCTTGGTGAGAACATTCTGGATGACCAGAGACTTGTATTTGCCCTTCCGAACGAAGTAAGCCACACGGTCTCCTTGGGGAGACCAACTGATCCACGAGACAGTATTAAACCGCTGACCGGGTAGTGGGATGTATTCGAATCCAAGCGATTGATCGAACCCACTCGTGAGGTTGTCTATGATTTCACCCGTGTGTGCGGATAACAGCACTATGTCGAATTCTTGGTCCTTCCGGTTCAATGCGACAGCCGCTATCACTTCACCGGAAGGCGCACTTTCGATGTTGTAGACAACCGGATATTGAGATATTAAATCTGGAGCCAGATTGCGGCCGTAGTCGAGTGGCCGTTCCTTCTCTCGAAAGGCTTCAAAACGCTCGTTGAGATAGCGACGAAACCGATCATCGAATCCATCGGCGTCTACGTCAAGAGCTTCTTCATAGACACTATCGCCGCCACCTCCAATAGACATACGGCGCAGTCCGAAAAGAAATTGTCGAACACCTGCTTGACCCCATTCGGCTTCGATAAATTCGAACACTGCGTGGCCAAGGTTGTATACCACTCTCGCATTAGCAAAGCCTCCATAACCCTGAAAATCAGTCATCGAGGGAACACTGTCCGATACTGCGACATCCCGAACTTGCATCAGGTCCAGCGGACGCCATACTCCGGCCATGTAGTCTGCTATGCCTTCATCGACCCACAGTGGAACGCTTCTGCGTATGAGTGACCTCGGCACAATATCAAACATGAAGATATGTGTTAGTTCGTGAGTGATAAGCCGATAGAGGCCATCGGGTGGCTCATCAAGTGGCAGAACGATTCGGTCACGCTGAGGTTCTGCGAACGCTCCTACTCCCTCTGGACTCGCTCCTGGGATAATGTTTTGTTGTTCAAATTCACTATGCGTCTTGAAGATCACTAGTGGAACGACAAACGCCAGTTCATGTTGTAAGTCCGCACTAATCTGCTGATAGGCACTTTCTGCGTAACCAGCTACGCGGTCGAGATGCTCCTCAAGTTCCGGGTAATAGTAGATTTCAAAGTGGTCTGTTGTATAAATGTGCCAATCAAACTTGTCGTATTTGACACGATTCTTGCCGTAGAACGGAAAGAACTGAGCATCCAGTTTTATGGTTGCTAGCGGTGATAGGAGCAGTGTCATAAAGAGGAACACCAATCCTTTAGACAGACATGAGATGACGTTCTGATTCATCAGGAAAATACCTCTTGCCCGACCGGTGGTAATCGATGGACTAACATCAGCGATATCAATTCATCTTACTGTAGCTATGAGTACGGTCGCAACGCTTGGTGGTTGTCAAATATTGATGTCAATGGTGCCGCGAAACTAAATGAGCTTAGGAATGATTCAGCTGGTTTGGTTTAAATGTCTTTTGGGGTCTGGAGAAGGTGTGAACAAAACTATGCAATGTTCGAAAAAAAGTAGTTATTTGATCCGGTAAATCCCAGGATAGGCCGTAACTATGAACGATGATTCGTCGAAAGCTCCTATTTTTTTGAGAATTTTGAGTAGATTACGACCAGTGGCTTGAGTTCATTGCACTTGAGTTGATAATCTGGTTGAGACGGCGAGTCGATAGTAACAATGTTCCGGGCGACAGTTTGTGTTGATGGATTGATGATGTCAACTGCTATCGGTAGCAGTCTAGGGTAAGGATTCATATCATGAAAAGATGGACTGTAGCTGTCGGAGTAGCGCTAGCCTTAGCTCTCTTGACCCTTCCAAGTGCGCCTGGGTTTACTGTTTCTTCTTTTCCGCTGTTTGGAGGTGAAGTTGCGGCAGCGTCTTGTGAAGCCGATGCTAAACCTGCCCCGCTCGACTATATCCTGAAGGATATGGATGGGAATGATGTGGATTTGGCCACCTTTAAGGGGAATGTCATTCTGTTGAACTTTTGGGCGACCTGGTGTGGTCCATGTAAGATTGAGATTCCAGGTTTTATTGAGCTTCAAGATGAATATCGCGATCAAGGGTTCGTCGTTCTTGGCTTGTCAACCGATGACACTGCCGATGAGATTAAACCGTTCGCTGACGAATTTGCAGTCAATTACCCCATGCTTGTTGGCCTCGGTGAAGATGACTTCCAAGAGGCATGGGGGCCGATTTGGGGACTGCCGATGAGCTTTTGGATCGATCGCGAGGGTACATGGTGCAAGACACATATGGGTATTGGCACGAAGGATGAATTTGAAGCAGATCTGAAGTCGCTGCTTTAACTTTCAGTTCGCCGTCCACTGCAAACCGATCAGGTTGTGTCTGTGGTGTACTCCCAGAATTTCTAATCTGTAGATTAATGGCACTGTGAAACTCTAGAGCGATCAACTTGATTAATCTGGGCTGTAGTATGATTCGCTAATGTTAAAGGGTTTCCAAAATGCCCGTTTGGCTTGTGGGTGTCGATTGCGATTTGAAGACGGTGTTGAGGGTAGCCCGGTTACTGTTGTGATCAACAAAAAGGCACTAAGCTGCCAGTTGTCGATTCACGTGGAAGGTATGGCTGTTTATGACTTCCGCGAGGCTCTAAGAGTTTCGACGCGAATCGGTCCGATTTCAGAAGGTGAGTATGAAGAAGAGGGGTAGTCTTGTTTTCGCTAGGATAGAGACGAGTCACGATATTTCCCTTGGTAACTAGAATGTCGAAGCTTTCATCAGAAATCGAAACTGACTGTCCGTGTTGTGGTTCGACCCTTGTGGTTGACGTCGGCCTCAAACGCGTGGTGTCGTGGCGAGAATCTGAGCGAGAGGACAAGCCGAAGCTTGATGACGCCCAGAACATTCTTGCCTCAGAAAAGGCTAGACGCGAAGCATTGTTTAGCCAATCGGTGGCAGAGGAAAAAGGCCGCAGCGACGTGCTTTCTAAGCGTTTTGAAGAGGCTCTCAAGCAAGCGAAAAATGAACCAGTCGAAAAACCGATGCGCGAGTTCGATTTAGACTAGGAATAGTCAATTGTCGACGTCGGCCTTGGCGAGCAAGAACGCTACGCACTTGCCTTAAACTTGAATTCCTTTGGAAGTTCACTCCATTTTTCCTGATTTTTGTAGTACATGGGTTTTTGATCAGGGTATCGTTTTTTGAAATTTTCAAACCGCCGCCGCAAGCGATTAATCCGTTGATCAGAGGAACGGATTTCGTGATGTGGTGTATCTTGCAGAAGTCTTTCGGCTTTCCACACGTTACGTTTCGAGAGTCGCCAGTCGTAACGTCCTAGTACCCGAAGATCAACCACGGCGTAGCCGGTAATTCGGCCGGTCATATCGACGTAGGGATCGACGTAACTCAAGGCCAGATTTCTGGCCGAGCTAAATACGGGTTTTCGTCCATGGAGTCCGGGGTCACGCGATCGTGCTACAGACCCCCAGTATTGACGCCAGCGGTAGACAAATAGAACGTGATCGAGTTGATCGACTGACTCAAGACTCATAACAAGTGGCGGATAGCGGTGGCATTCGAGAATGACAGCGGCTGTGAGTGCTGCTTCCATGCAATGGGCGTTCCAGTGGGCGAGAACACTTCGGAAGCTGTGAAGGGTGGCTCGGCGTGGCGACTCGTTGTTATACGGGAGCGCGTTCAGAAAGTTCTGAACCTGACGTGGGGTTTTCAGGCTTCTGACGAGCCTTAGTTCCTGGGAAGTGAGTCGTGACTTAGTCATATTCATAAGGGGAGCGTGATGCCTACACACGGTCAGACACATGACGTTGGATTGTGGTGCTGAGAGAATTCAACGGAAAGTTTCTCGGCCCAATAACCATCAAAGTGATCTGACGGGTGGGTCAAGAAGCCGCAGTGTCCACCGTGTTTGGTGATTGTTGTTGTGATCGCTGGGTTTGCTACAACGGAAGGTTCGCTGAATTGATCTGATGGAACGAATGGATCGTCTTTCGCACTTAAAATAAGAGTAGGCACCGCGATGTGGTTGATGACTCTGAGGCTGCTTGCACGAAAATAGTAATCTTCGGCATCCTTAAAACCATGGTGTGGTGCTGTGAAGGCCTCGTCAAATCCACGGACTGTTCTGACTCCAGATAGAGCTTTCAGGTTGAAACGACCAGGGAAAGCTTTGGCTTTTCGACGCATTCGTCCTCGAAGATTTCTAACAAAGTTGAGTTCATAAAGGAGATTGCTGGGTTGTTCAAGCGCGTCGACACACCGGCGGAGGTCCATGGTTGGAGATACTGCGCACACGGATGTGATTGCACCAGCTGGCCCGGATGGTCCATGTGCACCTGCCAATCGGAGCGCTATGTTTCCACCCAGGGAATAACCAATAACTGCGATTCTGGTGATCCCGTCGAGTTCGACAAGTTCTTCGATAATCGCAGCAGGGTCGGATGACATACCTGAGTGATAGAGACCATCAGATAGATGTTCCGTCCCGCCACAGTTGCGTTGATTTAGTAGAACAACATTAAAACCAACCAAGAACGCTTTGTCCGCTAGACCACGCATATAGTGAGCGGAGCTCGACCCCTCAAGTCCATGAAGCGCTAGGAGTGTGGGATGTTGGCGTCGATGGGTCTGCCAATGACAATGGGCTAGAACACGGGCATCAGATGCCACGTCAAAATAGCGGGCCTGTGGAGGGGGTAGTCTGGAAAAATATCGAGGGTAAGCCCATGTGTACAACGTCATGAGATGTCCGCCCTCTAGTCCGCGAAGAGGAATGAAGCTGTCGGGTGTTTCCGATTCTTTAAATGGTTGAGAGTTGTCCATAAAAGAAGGTTGCCTGGCCTGGGAATTCACATCTTTAACGCGGTTAGTATCCGCGTTCATCGGTGTAGCCGAGTCGTGGTCTATTACAGATGAGGACGATTCTTGGCTACCACGACTTTATCAGTTGTCTTGAAACCTTGCTGAGGTTCGGATATCAGAGCTAACGATCTGGATGTCACCATTGAGGTCATAGATATGGAACCGACCAGTTTGCTTTGTCTCTGGAAGAGCTATTGGATGTTCTGTGATCAAGAAGTCAAGATCGTACTGGTCGGCCAGCTGCAGTGCGGTTGTTGCGTTCAATGACTTGAAATCACCAAGATCAGTGACACGCTGGGAGAGACGGTGGGCAATATCTGCAGAATAGATTGCTATACCTGCGTCTTTGATAATCTCAAGGAATACATCTTGGCCACCGGAGGCGCGGATGCTTGTGCCGTATCGGACTGCGTGGTCAGGTTCTGCGAGAAAATGTGTTCCCAGTGGTTGAGTAGCGGCCCATTCCATCACTTCGTGCCAATCACTAGGCGCGAGGTCCGCTTCTAACATGGGATGCCCGGTTCGTTCCACAAACATGACATATCCGCCTCGCCCCAAGGCTAGTAATAATAACAAGGTCGCCATGGCTGGGCGAGGTGCCTTCCGAAGCCAAGCTATTTTTGAACGAGACCACAGAGGACTTTCGACAAGTAGCCAGGCTAGATAGATACTTCCGAACAGATCCAACAGCCAGAAGATTCGATTAAATTGGAGTTGGACCACGAGAGCTATTTTCGCGCTCGCAAACGGCACAGAGAGAAGGAAGAGACCGAGTAATACAGCACACCCGAGAATTAGTCCGTCTTCTTTGGTCGAATTAAGACTTAAGTAACGACGATACCAATAAACGTAACCGACGAGACCTACGACCGCACAGTGTCCGAACCAAGTGATCGGCAGCCATTCACTGGCTATTAAGTAGTCTTTAGTTGATAGGACACTTGACCAAGTGGGGTCCATGACAACTAGTTGTTCGCGGAGTGGGCCAGCGAGGGCGTACGTCGCGCCTACGACAGCCATGAATATCAGAGCGATCAGACCGGGACGGGCGTTACGGTCAGACACGAGAGCAGCTGAACCTACGAACACAATAAACCACAAACCAGTTGTGGGATGAGCTAGAAGCGCTATCCCGGTGACCAGTAGGGCAAGCCAGGTTCGACCGCGAAGAAAAGCTGCAACCGCCCATAGACCAATTGAGAACGCAAGAAGACGCGGGTGAAAATAGGATTCAAGTGTGTTGACAGCTGTGTCTGGGATTCGGTGACGGATGGTTAATCCAATGGCCAGAGCGGACACAGTCCACCAACTGGTGTACATGGAACGGCCAACGGCTACGATGGCTCCGAATATGAGTAACAGCGTGAGTGCATATCCGATTAGAAATCCAGAGGGTATGGAGATGTTCGAATATCTGAGAATAGCGGCAAACCAATCGTCGAAAAAGAAGAAGCGGTCTTGGGCGGCGATCAATGGCGCGTCATGGGGGTACATGTTCGGTGTGAGCTCTTGCAAAATAACTGGAATATAGAACGCTTGATCTGAAACGCCGTAGCGGTAACCTCCCACATTGAGGATCACCAGGCATCCAAATCCAATTGCTCCGATTGCAAGTAGTAAGAGACGTCGCATCCGTTTACCAACCGGTATATCGACCGACTCGAACAGTCACATGATGGCAGTAGTCTAGACCCAGTGAGATTTAGTGTGGAAGTGTGCAAATAAATGCAATCTTGCCGAAAAGACTGATCTGTTCTTTTGGTTCATGATGGCGCTCACTGGGCGCCGGGCAACAACGTTTTAGTGTTAGCCATGCCGGAAACAATGCCTAGATCTAGACCCCGAAGACGGAGAAATGGATCGCAAGGTGCTGCCGGGCTCGCCATGGTTTATCAAACGTGAGACTGGGTAAGCACTTCACGGAAGGCAACTCTCCTGCGTTGTACAATGCCTGCGGTGAAACTGCGTGAGCTTGATGTCGGTTGTTTCGGAGGTGGGACGGGACTCCCAAGCCTGATCGGTGGACTCAAATATAATCCGTGGGTCCGGGTTAACGCAGTGGTAACAATGTTTGATAGTGGAGGTAGCTCCGGAGAACTACGTGACCAACTTGGAGTCCTTCCACCCGGTGATGTTCTGAAGTGCGCACTGGCTCTGGCTCGGAATGAGTCTGAGGCGAGGCGAATTCTTCTTTCTCGGCTTCCTCGTTGTTTAGAAGAAGATCGGCTTGGGGGACATACGAGTGGAAATCTTTTGCTATCCATGATGGAGCAGTACAGCGGAGATTTTCTGACGGCTGTCGATTCACTGAGAGCCCTTTTGGACTGCAATGGTCATGTGTGGCCGATCAGTGTGGAACATGCAAGTGTATGCGCCGAATACGAAGATGGTTCTCAGACCAAGGGTGAGGTCGCCGTTGATGAAGAACAGACGAAGGGAAGGCGGATTGTTCGGACATGGCTAGAGCCAGAAGTGCAAATTCATCCACCGGTGGCCGACGCGATCACAGGATTTGATGCAGTAGTCATTGGCCCTGGAAGCTTTTTTACGAGTTTGATGCCGATTCTGTTAGTAAAAGGCGTTGCGGAAGCTTTGCGCCAGGTGGCTGGGCCAATCGTGCTAATCGCTAATATTGTGACGGAAGGCCGAGGGATGCAAGGTTTCACGGTGGCAGATGCGGTCCGTAACGTTAACGAGGCTATTGGTCGTCCGGTTGATGTCGTTCTGGTCAATGAGGGATACCCGTCAGCCGACGCACTCGATCGATATGTAGCTGAGCATAAAGAATTACTTGGAGTCGGCGATGTGCCACAGGGTTGCGAAGTGATTACTGGGCAATTCTGGCAAGGGGCGATCGCCCGTCATGCCCGTCGACGTCTTTCGTATGTTGTGTGGAACGTAATAGCGCAGCGCCTTCTAGTTTAGGTTTCCTTTAAGAATGATGTTCTGCCTTTAGCCTTTCGGTATTCACGGGCTGGTTGATCCAAATCGGCATGTACTCATGTTTACTTTATGATTGTTGATATGCAGACATCTTCTGCGTCGGATTGGTT
>CAYFER010000015.1:60832-61970 GCA_964342185.1 uncultured Vicinamibacteraceae bacterium
CTCATGTTTACTTTATGATTGTTGATATGCAGACATCTTCTGCGTCGGATTGGTTCGGGCATCCCCGTGGTCTCTCCACTTTGTTCTTTACAGAAATGTGGGAGCGGTTCAGTTACTACGGCATGCGAGCACTACTGATTCTCTTCATGACTGACATGGTCGCCACAGGTGGTCTTGGTATGACCGATGTTACTGCGACGGCGATTTACGGTCTTTATACGTTTGGGGTTTACGCAGTAGCTCTTCCAGGGGGTTGGATCGCGGATCGACTGATGGGACAGCGGCGAGCAGTGCTTTGGGGTGGAATCGTAATTGCGGCCGGTCATTTTACGATGGCTGTTCCGACTACCAATGCCTTTTATCTTGGATTGGTTTTAATCGTCCTCGGAACGGGCTTACTTAAGCCTAATGTGAGCGCTATTGTGGCTGACTTGTACCCGGAAGGCGGGGCCAGGCGCGATGCTGGATTTTCAGTGTTCTACATGGGTATCAACGTCGGAGCTCTGGCTGGTCCACTTGTATGTGGCACCCTAGGAGAGAATGTGAATTGGCATCTAGGGTTCAGTGCGGCCGGTGTGGGTATGCTACTCGGCGTTGTCCAGTACGTGTGGGGGTGGAGTTACCTTGGAGAGGCGGGCGAACTAAGGTCAACACCAGGAGAGAAACATCAAGCCTGGCGGGCACTCTTTTTAGGCGTAGGTGTGGTCGTAGGATTGACGGCGGTGTTCGCTGTGTTTCAGGTGGCGGGAATGTTGTCGTTGTCGATTCTTATTGTCGCGCAAGGAACGGGTGTTCTGATCACGATTTTAGTCGTCTTATATTTTGCCTATGTCTTTCTTTGGGGAAACCTGAACGAAGACGAGCGAAAACGTGTCGCTGTCATTCCGTTGTTGTTTCTCGCGGCTGCGATCTTTTGGTCTGGCTTTGAGCAGGCAGGATCGTCGATGAATTTGTTTGCCGAAAGGTTAACTAACCGCACAATACTTGGTTCGGAGATTCCGGCCAGTTGGCTTCAATCAGTTAATCCCTTGTTTATTATTCTCTTAGCTCCGGTATTTGGATCGATTTGGGTCTCGTTGGGAACTCGAAACCCATCGATTGTCGTTAAGTTCACCCTCGGCATGGTTCAACTCGGATT
>CAYFER010000016.1:0-55873 GCA_964342185.1 uncultured Vicinamibacteraceae bacterium
TCTGATCACCAAGGAATTTTTCAGGATGATCCGCATCCAGCCAAGTTTCTCCTTCTCCGTAGCCTGTCTGTTGGCGCCAATATGCTTTGATACTGCTTCGGTGGTGGTGCCACACAAGTGCTGATGGAGAAAAGACAATCTTGAAACCTCGCGCCTGTAGCCTCCAACAGATGTCTACATCGTCTCCAGCGCGAAGATAGACGTCATTAAAACCACCGATGGAAAGTAAGGCCTGTCTCCGGAATGCCATGTTGCAACCCGGAATATGTTCGGCGATTCGGTCATCCAACATGACGTGAGTCGGACCACCAGGTGCTCTTGCTACACATTGTGCGATCCAGGGATCATCTTGAGGAACAACGTTTGGTCCTCCCACTCCGACTGCGCTCGAGGTAAGCATCGGTTGAACCAGATACGTCAACCAGTCGACATCCACGCGACAATCTGCGTCGGTGTAGGCGACTAGGTCACCGGTTGCGGCAAAGAGACCAGCATTTCTAGCTGCACTGAGTCCACCATTTTGCACTTCGATCAGCCGGATGTTTGGCTGCTTTCTAGCGATCGCTGCTGTGGTATCGGAGGACCCATCGTTAACGACAATAATTTCAAAATTGGGATAGATCAGCGATTGCAAAGAATTCAGACAGTCGCTTAGTGTGTCCGCGGCGTTATAGGCACACACCACCACGGATACACTGGGCCATTTGTTTTGTTCCATCTTTGAGAACGGTGCTTGGTTCAGTGTTTGTGCTACTGCGGCGAGTGCTGGTTTTGGGTCTCGATTTTTATCGACCAGCCCAAATGCCCAATCGTTAACTTCGTGGCCACCCCTCCACCATTCGTCGGTCCACGTATACGCCACGGCACCACAGGCCCCTTCCGTAAACGCGGCTTTGAGCTGCATCGTGGTCAACCTGGCTTGACCCTCTCGCGTCTCCCGGATGCTGTCCGCTCCTGCTTCCGCCAAGAGCAAGGGCTTGGCCCCGGCGATGTGGTGTAAACGTGCGAGGTAGGCGCGCAGTTCGGTTTCACGGTGGAGGTAGACGTTAAACGAACAAACGTCAAAACACTCGAGGTCAAGATGTTCGGTAGGTGGAAAATTGACGTACGTAAAAAGGTGATCAGGAGCCGTGGCTTTTAAATCCTGATATAGGTCGCGGAGAAAATGTTCTATCCGCTTTGCTCCATGCCACCGGACAATTCCAGCGGGGATCTCGTTTCCGACTGCGAACATCAGGAGTGAGGGTTTGTCCGCCAACCTTCGGACAGTCTCTACCAGGTTGCGCCGAATCTTCTTAATGACTTTGGGGTCGTCCAAGAAGGGAATATGTTGAGACCAAGGTAGGCCCGCAATAATGCGAAGGTTCTGATCAGCCGCGGCGTCAAGCAAAGACGAGGATGGTTCTGTATACGTACGGATCGTATTGAACCCATTGTCTGACATCATCGCCACGTCACGGGCGATTTGTGGTGGGGACGGATATTGTTCCCCGTTTGCGTCGGACACAAACGTGCCATACGACACACCTTTGATGAGAAAGCGCCGTTGATCGATGGCTAGAAATTTTCCGTCAACACGAGGTCTAGCGGTGAGAGACTCTCCAAACTCACTGGTCGTTGTTGCTTTAGTCACTGATCCGTCGCCATATAAGTGCAGATTGTCGCTAGAGGTCTTGCTGTTAGATACCTAATCACGAATGTCTTGCCTAGTTAAGGTAACGACAGAGCAATCAACTCCGGAACTCGTTCACCACCGACTGTGAGGGCAATGTACTGTTTACCGTCAAGCATGTACGTCATCGGCGTGCCAATCGCTCCACCAGGGAGGTCGACCGATGCCACTTCATCGCCTGTCATTTTGTCTAGGGCTACCAACCGCGGCCCGTCGTTGTCCCCCCCCGTTGTTAAGGCATAGATCAACAAGTTCTTGGTTAGTAATGGTCCGGCGCGGCTACTGTCACCACCTAGTGGCGGAAGGTTCAAGTCCCTAAGCATCGGCAGGTTTCGAATCCGGTCGCCATTACCCATCGGTTTCATCCACAAATGTTCCCCAGTGCTTAGGTCGATGGCGGTCATGCGCGAGTATGGTGGCTTAAACAAGGGCAGACCTTGAGGCATTTGTGGCATGTGGGCCAGCTCACCTCGAGCTTCAATGACAGCTAATGTGGCGGGTTCACCTGGTTCCGGTTCACGGAAATGCTTTACGGAAAATGCATTATTGGACGGCACGTAGAGAATCTCGGTTTCGGGGTCGAACGCCGCGCCAGACCAGTTCGCACCGCCACCAGCACTGGGCCGTTGGATTGTTCCTTGTAGGGATTGTGGCGTGAACAACGGACCTATACGGTACGGTTCGACAGCGTCGATGGCCATCTGGCGAATTTCAGGGGTGAAGTCAACCAGGTCTTCCACTGTCACGCCCTGGTACTCGAACGGCGCAGGGCGGGTCGGGAAAGGTTGCGTTAGTGATGGTTGTTCCCCTGGGACATCCGTATCCGTTGGGACGGACCGTTCTTCAATTGGCCAGATAGGCTCGCCGGTGATGCGGTCAAATGCATAAACGAAGCCCTGTTTGCTGATCTGGACGAGCGCTTTGACAGGACCGCGTCCTTCGACGTTGACATCGACCAGATTTGGTGCCGCAGGGAAGTCGTAATCCCAGAGCCCGTGGTGCACTGCCTGAAAATGCCAAGCTCGTTCACCGGTGGCGATGTCCAATGCGATGATACTTTCAGCAAACAAATTGTCGCCTAGACGGTGGCCACCGTAATAATCAGGTGCGGGTGTATTGGTCGGAAGGTAGATGTAGCCAAGTTCCGGGTCGGCGCTCATCATTGTCCAGACTCCGACTTTTCCCGTGTGCCGCCAGGAGTCTCCTGCCCACGTGTCGTTCCCGAATTCATCGCTTTGGGGAATTGTGTGAAACGTCCAGTTCGTAGAGCCTGTTCTTACATCAAAACCTCGCATCCATCCTGGTGGCGCCTCTTTCGTGATGTTATACGACGAGATCGAAGACGGTGTCACGATTGTGTCTCCGACCACAAAGGGTGGAGATTGCACCGAGTAGAGCAGGGCGTTTAGCCAGTCCCGGTCACCTCGCTGGGCCCGGGGTAGGTCGGCGACTAGGTCAGTCCAGCCGTTGTCACCGAAGTCAGGACATGGTCGACCCGTTTTTGCATCGACACAGATGAGATAGCCGTTACCGGTGCCAAAGAGAATCCGTTCATCTTGACGTGCTGGGCCGTCCGACCAGTAAGCCACGCCGCGCTGGTTCCAACGCGCGCTCATTGTTGTTGTACCAGATTCGTAAGTCTTGGGGTTGTAGACCCAGAGGGTTTCTCCGGTTCGCGCATCAATCGAGGCAGCTTGCGAGGTCGGCATATTGATAAAAAGGCGACCGCCTACCATGATTGGCGTTGCCTTAAAGTTAGTGATGGTGGGCGGAAGACCGCCACGCCATAGGTTGGGATCTCGCCGGTTCAGTTCTTCAAAGATGAGGCGAGAGTCTGCCCACCATTCGCTACCATCAGGCATCGTCAGCCCGAGGAAACCGTCGGCAGATGTCCAGCGCCACGCGATTTCAAGATCAGAAAAATTATCACCGTCAAGTTGATCAAGTGGAGAATATTTTGTGCTGCCGAGGTCGCCGCCGTAAGTTGGCCATTCGCCGTTGGCGGGTGCACCGTTCTGAGCCAAGGCCACAGTCGATATTGAACAGATTAACAACACGACGATCAGGCTAATAGCAGAGGTGTACCTAACGTTCATCGGAGTTACCTCGTTTCAAAAAAGTAGAAGAGCGAAATCAGAAGGAATAATATCCCGGAACTGGGTAACGTACGCTGCAGGGGTGTGATGTCTCGAAAACCGAGCGGGCTTCGATCGACTTTCCACGCGTTTTGATCTCTGGTGGTGCGGTATGCTGACAGTTGGATTAATGCTTTGAGGGGGTTGAAATGTCGATGCAACGAGTGCTTATTACAGGCGGTAGTCAAGGGATTGGAGCGGCATTGGTTGGAAAAATGCGCACTGCTGGTCATGAAGTGGTGTTTACCGGCAGAGACGAAGCTCGAATTTCCGCTGTCGCGCAGGAATTCGGTGCAGTTGGTGTTCGTGCCGACGTGTCAGTTGGTGATGACAATGAGCGGGTAGTTGAAACCTGTGTCAGTCAGCTGGGCGGAATTGACATCTTGGTCAACAACGCTGCATTTCCCTATCAGGCCGAAATTGGAGACTTTGATGTCGAACGGATGCGGGAACTATTTGCGACGAATGTTTTTGGAGTAGTTGATTTGTCCAATCGAGTGGTGCCGTTGATGAAGACTCAGCAGTCCGGAGATATTGTGAATATAGCGTCCACAACAGGGCTGAAAGGCTACAAGACGGGAACCGCCTATGCCGGTAGCAAGTGGGCGTTGCGAGGGATCAGTCAGTGTTGGCAAGCCGAGCTTCGCCCTTACGGGATCCGTGTCATCAGCTTGTGCCCGTCCGAGGTTCAGACAGACTGGGGTGGGCGGACAGGTAGAAACAATCCCAATAAACTATATGCGGACGATATTGCCGATACCATCATGGCGGCATTGAGTACGACGAGACGCACACTGTGGCCGGAGCTTGCAGTGTTTGCCACAAATCCCTGGAAAGAAGATTGAATCGAGCTCGATACCAGCTGCTGGTGGTCGTGGTCTTAATTTCACCCTTAGTGGGTGAGTGGTCTGTAGCTTTAGCACAACCACCAAATCGATATCGCGTCGTAATTCTATCGCCCCCAGACACTCTCGATCGCGCCGAAATTGTTTACGAGGCGATTGTATTTTGGAACCGCATTTTCGAGGAACTTGAGCTTCCAACACGATTGATCGAGACGACGTTAACCACAACTTCTGATAGCTTGCGTGTTCTTGAAAACTACACGCGACAGGTGTGGCAGCAGGCCGGCAGGCTGTCACCGGGTGGGCCCGGGCCAAAGGAACCTGTCGAACTCAAGCAACTTGATGCTGATGTGGTGGTGTTTCTATCCGGACAACCCACCATGCCGTTCGCATGGCCGCTTGGGCAGTCAACTGCTTTCTTCGTAGCGGTTCCTGCGAAGATATTTACACCGAACATCATGGCACACGAATTAGGTCACGCCTTGGGACTGACACATCACGACGGCCCCAAGGTGCTGATGTGCAGTCCGTGCCAAGACACCCAGGTCATTGATGACGGCTCGTTTTTTCCACTGACATCCGGTGACCGTCGTCGACTGAAAGAATTACATAGGACAACGCCGTAACCACGATAAGGTCATTTTCGCACTACTCGTAGTATGCCGGCGCGGTGTTGAGTTGTTGAAATAACGCAAGTTCGTGTTGGATCCAGAAGGTCGCGCCGACTTCAGCAACGAACGATTCCACCCGCTCCATGGATTCTCGTGTCATTTGCTCATCAACGTTAAAGACTGGCACCCGCCGGTCTTCACGACTAAGCCTGAAGTGATACAGGTCTCCAGAGAGTACGAGCGGACCGGTTTCGGTCAAGTCCAGGAACAATACCTGATGACCAGGGGTGTGTCCTGGTGCCGAAAGAATACGAACCCGTCCGTCACCAAAAACATCGTGGTCACCGTTGAGTAAGATGTGTTCGGCGTCACGCAGGTTTTGATAGAGATCCGGTTGAGTCGCAGGTACGCTAATGGTTTCTGCGAACATTGCCTCGTGTTCGACCTGTTGGACGAGCCAGGTCGCGCCAGACACGTCGTTGGCTGCCCCAACGTGGTCAAAATGCATGTGAGAAAAAGCCACGTAGTCCAGAGAATTCAAGTCAAAACCTAAGTCGAATTCAGCTAACTGGTCAGCGAGTGTGCGGTCAAGACGCTGGTTGCCGTCTCCTCCCTCAATACTAGCAAGTGATGAGGGGAGCCCGGCGTCCCACAACATGCGCCCATCGGGATGGTCAACGATGTAACAGGGAATAGCTAATTCACGTACATCGGTTTCGTCATCTTGAATGCTAAAACCGACTGGACTGTCGACTCCTAGGCGACCGCAATCGAAGATGTAGAGTTTGAGCGAGGTTTCAGAGTCCGTTTCGGTCACTTCTGGTGCTGGTGCTGGTGCTGGTGCTGCCGACTTTTCCGGTTCATCACCGCCGCATCCCACTAGTAACAATAGACAGGCCAATAGACTCGTACGAAGTTTTGTCATATTGATGTGCCTCTAGAAAGTCACAGGGCGCCAATTACCTACGTGTAATTGGCGCCCTGTTCAACAACTTAGTCGCGGTAGCTGCTAGTCGGCGGTAACTGAGCGCCGGACAGGTCGTCCGGTATGCTCTCCTCGGCGACGACTCTGTGGGTCAGCGTACCAATTCCCTCGATGCTCGCAGTGATCGTCTCGCCCGCCTGCAGGTACCCGGAACCTGTTGCTCGCTCAACGCGACCGGCACCGGTTCCGCCTGATGTCCCGCTTTGGAGAACGTCACCAGGAAACAAAGTGATCAGCGACGACGCGTACTCGATCAGTTCCGGGATGTTGTGAATCATGTCGCCCGCCCTGGCCTCTTGGACGGTCACGCCGTCAATAACCAGGCTTTGATGCAGACGCTCCATCGGATCGCCGTAGAATTCCTTCGGAACGATCCATGGTCCTTGGGGTGCGAACGTGTCATGACCTTTGCCGACGAACCAGTCTGAGCGGGTGCCGTAGCCCCCGGGTGGACGCCCGCCGCGATCAGATATATCCATGGCGACCATGTAGCCGAACACGTGGTCGTACGCACGGCTCGCGGAGATGTATTTGCCTGCGCGGCCGAATACGATAGCCATTTCGACTTCCCATTCGATCCGGTCACGGCCGTAGGGCATTACGACGTCATCGCCGCTACCGATGACCGCGCCGCGTCCCGGCTTGAGGAAGAGATAGGGTACGCCCCGGTTTTCCTGGCGTTCCCGGGTCCGCTCAGCCAGTTCTTCTGAACTACAGCCTTCACACGCGTGCGTATAGAAGTTGACCGCGGCGTTCATCATCTTGCCCGGGTACATGATCGGCGGCCGGATGCGCAGCTCGGACACGTCGTAGATGTAATCGGCGCGGCTACTTCCGGAGAGTCGGTTGTTGACGACGGTGTCGTTAACGATTTCATACAGCCGGTATCTGAGACCGTATTCATAGCGCCCAATTAACTCCAGCATGTCTTCCGGCATTGGTACATGTGGATACTCCGGGTTCGCTTCCAGCGCCATGTTTGCGACCTCGATGTCGATTACCAGGGAGTCCCGAAGGACAACCCCGACATGTGGTACACCGTGGATATCGAAGGTGCCAACTTTAAACGGTTCAACCGGCTCAGCCCCCGGACCTTGAGCTAAAGACGTTGACGCCGCTGCAAGGGTAATCACCATCGTAAGTAATGAAAGTTTTCGCATGTTTCTCCTTATGGTGCTACAGGATACGGTATCGGTTTTACCTTTGCCCAGACGGGGTGTCAAGAATTACCGGCAGTCTTTCTTAAGGTGTACGCATAGCAGTCAGAGCAAGGATGATCCATCCCGCTACGAAACAAAGACCTCCAATTGGTGTGATGGCGCCGAGCCAACGAATACCGGTGATGGACAACAAGTAAAGGCTTCCAGAAAAAACAACGATTCCTGCGACAAATAGCCATCCCGAGGCAGAAATCCATGTGTTCGGCCACCGTGTCGTGGCCCAGGCTACCGCTAGTAGTGCCAGTCCGTGGACCAAGTGGTACTGCACGCCAGTTTCGAAAACGGCCAGCATTTCAGGTGTCACGCGGCCTCGGAGTCCGTGGGCACCGAAAGCTCCCAAGAGTACTCCTAATCCACACATCACCGCCCCGGTGGCGAACCAACTGGCAACCATGCTTCGTATCATACATGGCGAGTCGCCGCAGTATTAGGTGATTGTCGTATAAACTCACCCTATTCTTCCCATTTTCTTGAGAGACAGTTGATATGAGATCTATCGCCTCGATGATGCTAGGTGTTTTCTTTCTAGTGCTTTGGCCGGTTCACGCTCAGGTTGGGCGACCGGTCTTAGAAGAGGTAGAACGCCAGCGGGAGCCGTTGATCCAGACCATGAAAGAACTTGTTTCGATCGAGTCAGGAAGTCGCGATATTGAAGGACTTTCGACGATTGCCGGTGTCATCGGCGATCGGTTAGAGGAATTGGGAGGCGATGTTGAATTTGTGGATCCGGCCGATGTTTATTCGATGCAGGACACGCCTGACCAGATTGGGCGAAGCGTCGTTGCTCGGTTTCGAGGTGTGGGTAGTCGGCGAATTCTACTCTTGGCGCATATGGATACGGTCTATCTCAAGGGCATGCTTGCTGAGCAGCCGTTCCGAATTGAGGGTGATCGAGCTTTCGGTTTGGGTATTGCTGATGACAAACACGGTGTTGCCCTGATCATCCACACGTTAGCCACACTCAACGCGCTAGACTTTCGCGATTACGGACTCATCACGGTTTTGATTAACGCGGATGAAGAGGTGAGTTCTCCGGGCTCACGGTCGTTAATAACGAGACTCGGTAGCGAACACGATGTCGTGTTTTCTTGCGAGGGCGGCGGTCGTGATCGGGTCCGATTGGCGACCTCAGGTATCGGTGCGTTCAAGCTGACAGTACGTGGACGCGCCTCACATGCTGGCTCAGCTCCGGAACAAGGTCGCAACGCACTTTACGAGCTAGCTCACCAGATGATGCAAACCCGTGACCTTTCAGATCCGTCGACGGGTTTGAAGATGAACTGGACTATCGCTCAAGCCGGCAACACACGGAACGTGATTCCGGCTGAGGCTCAGGCCACCGCGGATGTACGGGCACTTTCGCCGGAAGATTTTGACCGTATTGAGGCTGAGGTAAACCAGCGGGTTACTCGAAAAATCATCGAAGGTACGGAGATAGACTTAGTTTTCGAACGTCGGCGGCCGCCGCTCAAAGCAACCGACACATCTCGGGCACTTGCACGGCACGCACAACGTATCTACAGGGAAGTAGATCGAGAGTTGACTGTGAATGAGGAAGCTTCTGGGGGCGGGACCGACGCGGCGTTTGCCGCACTGGAAACGGAAGCACCGGTCATTGAAGGGATGGGCCTCGAAGGGTTCGGTGCGCACTCGAACAATGCGGAATATGTCGAACTCGCTTCCATAGAACCACGATTGTATTTGTTGACGCGATTGATTATCGATGTTGCGAAGGGAGAGACAGGTGCCCTGGAGTGAGTCGGTTAGGCGCTGGACTGTTGGAAGTTTACTCGTTGCGATGGTGGTAACTGTGGAAGGTGCTGCTGCTCAAGTTATTGATGCTGATTTAGCTGGTCGCTTTGCACGCCTTGCCCTTGATTGCGTCGAGAGAGAGTACCCCAACAAGATTTCGCATGTTCTTAATGGTGATACGGACGCGCAAACTCCGCGAGAGCTGACTCCGGCATTTTATGGATGTTTCGATTGGCACTCGTCTGTACATGGGCATTGGCTGCTGGCGCGACTGGCCCGGGTACTTCCAGATGGCACGTTTGTTCCCGACGTACGTAGGGCATTAGCTCGCAGTTTAACGAATGCGAACATCAAGGCAGAGGTCGCCTATCTGTCCGCCGACGGGCGGGCCACGTTCGAGCGGCCCTACGGTTTGGCTTGGTTGCTTCAACTGGCTTCCGAACTGCGGGAGTGGGACGATGACGAGGCAAAGGGTTGGCTGGCGGCGCTTATCCCGTTAGAGACCCTCGGAGCTCAACGGATCAAGGAGTGGCTTCCGAATTTGAGTTATCCGATTCGCGTGGGAGAACATTCACAGACGGCGTTCGCTTTTGGTTTGATATTGGACTGGGCACACGTCGCTGGTGACGTCGCAATGGTGGAGTTGTTGCACTCGAGAATCGATAGCTATTACCAAGATGATCGGGATTGCCCGCTGCGGTATGAGCCATCAGGGCAGGACTTTCTGTCGCCGTGTCTAGCGGAGGCCGACCTGATGCGACGCGTCAAATCACCAGAAATTTTTTCACGGTGGCTGACGACTTTTTTGCCGGATATTCCGAATGATGTTGAGAAGAACGCAGTGCCGTGGCTGAAATCGGAAATTGTCACAGACCCCACTGACGGAAAGTTGGCGCATCTTGATGGGTTGAATCTCAGTCGAGCTTGGATGCTCGAGGGAATAGTGTCGGGCCTGCCTCTTGACGACCGACGGCTGCGGGCTCTTAATAAGAGCGCTCAGGACCATCGGGTGGCCGGACTGGCATCGGTAACGGGACGGCATTACGAAGGTGGTCACTGGCTTGCCAGTTTTGCCACTTACCTGGTGACGCAGCGAGGGCTGCGGTAGAGTATCGACCTTTAAAACAGGAGGTCTCATGCGTACTTTGGTACCTGTTCTAGCAGTGGTCTTGTTTTCATTCGTTCTCGGAAGATTGTCGGCACAGGATGTTCAACCGTCGTGTGATATGTGCCCGGCGACATATGTGTCAGCTGAAGAGATAGAGGAATATGCCGAGTTGGGGCAAATGTCTGGTTTGGTCGACCAGCAAGTTCGATCCTTGGATGTTGGAAAAACCAATGTTCAGATTGCTGTTGCCCACCGGGGTCAACTGACTGAGCGACGTGGGCGTGTTGCGGAGCACGACCTAGTGACTGAGGTCTACTACGTGTTAAGTGGAGGAGGCACAGTGTTAACCAGCCCTGACTTGGTTAACAAACAGCGAAGGCCGCCTGATAACCGAGCGGTGATGTTTCTCAATGGTCCTGGGAACAATGCAGAAGATGTTCGCAACGGGGTCATTAATGAACTTAAAGCTGGAGACATTTTTGTGATTCCGGCAGGTACTGGCCACGAATTTACCAAGATTGACGACCACATCACGTATTTAATGGTTCGCGCGGACCCGGACAAAGTGGTGCCTTTGATGGATGCTGCTGCCTCTCGGGCCTATTTGGAAAGTGAACGATAGGGCAGCCTACAAGACGAAATGGCGAAGCGTAGTTTGTTTGTCAGATCGATTGGTGTCCTAGGCGCCTTGGTGGGACTCGGCATGCTTTTTGCCGCCACGCTACGCAACGTGTCTTCTGAGCCGTACACGATCCATTCGGAAAATCTGCAAGACTGGGTAATTGAACTGACGCCTGCGCAAGGATCAAGCGGACCGATCCTTTCACTGCGCCCGCCCTCTACGCTGTCGATGGTTCTTTTTGATCAAGTGTTTCAGCGGGCGATGGCATCATTTTCAACACCGGCCACCCCTGCGATTCCATTGATTTTGCGGAGCGAGTTTCATGCTGCGCTGTCGGGCGCGGTGTCGCTGGCAGAATTGATGCAGCTGGCACGGGCGGCTGGACTTGAAAATACCACGATGCAGCCGCGCTGCATGTCTGTTTACCGCACGTCTGTAGGACGAGAACAGCAGTTATTTTTTGTGCTTTTCGATTTTCCTGAATTTTACGAGTTTCGGACCAAAGTCGGTGAATTGCTACACTCGCGGAATAGCGGAGCAACACCGTTTAATCCCGAGTACCTGACGGCCGCACTGTTGGTGGCTGCATCCGAGGGCGCATCTTTTGATCAGTTTCCGCCGAGGCAGGTTCTTGAGGCGGAATGTGAGGCTCCCGTTGTGTCAGATTGATGTGCCGTCACTTGCTGCTGGACGACTGGCTATGTCAATGTAGCGGTCACTCTTTAACCGGAATGCCCAAAGAAATAAATATCTTTGTTATTGAACGCAGACGTAAGAGTTTTGTTCAAAGACCGAGAGGCCTAATGGCGTTGTACAGGGTTGTTCTTACGTGCTTATTTTTCATCATGGTCTGTGTTCCATTGCCTGCGGAACAGACGGGTAATTCTCCGGTACGAGTTGAACGGCTACTTGATCGACCCATCATTACGCCGTCACTCCATCCGACGATAGGGCAGAATATTCAAGGTCCGTCGCTCATCCGTGTACCAGACTGGGTTAAGGAACCGCTCGGGACTTACTATCTGTATTTTGCAGATCACAAGGGGCGGTACATTCGATTAGCCTATGCGGACGACCTGTTGGGTCCGTGGCATATTCATCCCTCTGGTAGCCTCCAGATTGAAGAATCGCACTTTTTGACGGTTCCCCCAGCGGTATCCGCAGAGGAACTCGAGCAAATACGCGTAAATAGACAGTCGCGAGTCGTGATCGGATCGTCGATCTCGCATGATCTTCTGACCGAGGTGACTACGCCTCACATTGCGTCGCCTGATGTTCACGTTGATCATGAGAACCAGCGGGTGGTGATGTATTTCCACGGTCTTGAGGATGTGGGCCGGCAAGTGTCACGGGTTGCCATTTCTGCTGATGGTCTCAGATTCGAGGCGCAACCTCAGGTGCTCGGTCGATCCTATATGAGGGTGTTTGAACATCAGGGTGATACGTATGCGATGTCTATGCCAGGACAGTTTTATCGGTCTTCCGCTCCGCTGAACGGTTTTCAGACTGGCCCTTTGCTCTTCAATCGAAACATGCGTCACGCGGCCTTACTGAAGCGAGAGGACACCTTGTTTGTCTTCTGGACACAGGTAGGTGATGTACCAGAGCGCGTGTATCTCAGTCGTCTTGACCTCTCTGGTGATTGGATGTCGTGGCAAGAGACCGAGCCGATTGAGGTTTTGCGACCGACCTATGCGTGGGAAGGAGCGGATGCACCTCTTGAGCCGTCCGTGCGCAGTACCGCTTATGGCCATGTGAATCAGTTGCGCGACCCCGCGATCTTCGAGGAATCTGGACGAATTTTTCTTCTCTACGCTGTGGCTGGTGAAAGCGGTATCGCGATTGCCGAGGTCCATGTCGAAGAGTAGTCTCACTGAGGCATTGAGCTGACTATTTGATGATTTATGTGACGGTCTAGCTTCGGCTTCAGACCGGTGCTATGCTTTCGGTTAATACGATTTGCAAGGAGGTTAGCTGTGAAGATTCGATCCTTCGGCGTCGTTAGTCTAGCTGTGTTGTTTGTTGGAATTTCTATTGCCCCTCCGGCATTTTCGCAAGATTCTGGGAATCGCTGGACCGCACCACGGACGGTTGATGGTCATCCAGATTTGCAAGGTGTGTGGGCGAACAACAATGCGACTCCTCTTCAGCGGCCTGAGATTCTTGGCGACCGTGAGCATTTGACAGAGGAAGAGCTCGCTACTATCCAATCGCGTGCGGGCGAACTCTTTGCCCAAGACTCTGGTGACGCGGCATTCGGCGATAGCGTGTTTGCTGCTGCGTTGGCTGAGGCACAGAGTTTTTCGTCAAGGGACTCTGGTACAGGGAATTACAACCACTTTTGGCTCGTTGAACGTGACTGGGACACACGCACGTCATTGATCACTGACCCTCCGAGTGGCCGACTGCCATCAGTCACTGCTGAAGGACAAGCTCGCGTGGATGACCGAAGTGCTCGCCGGGGCATCCATGCTCGGTGGACCGATGACCGAAGTCTGGGTGAGCGATGCGTCAGTTTTGGTACGCCACGTCTTGGTGCTGGGTACAACAGCTACTATCAAGTTTTTCAAACTGATACCCACGTTGTACTGTTAATGGAGATGGCTCACGATGCGCGAATTATCCCGTTGGATGGTGGTGCGCATATCGATTCAGACATTCGACAATGGCTTGGTGATTCGCGAGGGCATTGGGACGGCGATACATTAGTAGTGGAAACGCGCAACTATTCGCCCAAGAGTTATTTTATGGGGGCTGGAGAGAACCTGGAAATTACCGAGCGTTTCACGCGTGTTGCTCCAGATGTGCTTCAGTATGAAGTCTCAGTGAATGATCCTTCGACTTGGGATGCGCCTTGGACCGCTATGATTCCGCTTCGTCAGTCTGAAGACGCGGTGTTTGAATATGCCTGTCATGAAGGAAATATTGGGATGGAGGGTATCCTGGCTGGTGCGCGAGCTTTGGAGAAGGCTGAAGCGCAGACACAAGAAGGTTCTAGATAACTGACTCCGAGATCGTGACGGCGTTCGATTGTTATCCGAGTGTCGTCTATTACAAAGGGTTTTGCGCCTTCCGGTGGCCGTGTTTAATTGCTGCCGGAAGGTGTTCTTCACATTGAGAAATTCGCTGATAAGTTGGCCGGTGTTCCCCACAGCACTGAGCTCTAACAAGAGGTCTTTTAGCGGACTTTTGTCAGCGAACCCAGTTATTCAATCCCATATCACTCTGTGCAAGATCGGTTAGCGCCCGTTTTGGCGGATGGTGTATCGATTTCTGTCTTCTGATTCAAGCGTAGTGTGAGGCGTCCCTTGCTGAACTCTGAGATAATTCCTCGTGATCCGACTTTGTTTAGTTGGTTCTATAGCTGTTTGTCAGTAGAAAGTTTTGGGGTCCCGACTGATGAACTGGTCGAATAACTGAGTTAACGAGTGATGGAATTGAAAGAACACAATGGACTCACGACCGTTTTAGCCATAGTTGTGATGGTGTTCTCGGCGCTAACTACCACGACCGTATTTGCGCAGGCTGGGGATAGTCAAATGGGTTGGTCCGGCGAGGCAGAACTGACATTGGTTTTGACTGCTGGTAATACAGAGACAAGTACGCTGGGTTTCAGAAATGAGATCGTTCGGACGTGGGACAGTTCGGAATTGTTGATAGATGTTGGAGCGGTGCGAACTGAGTCAACTACATTTACACGCAAAGCAATTGGCACATCGTCAGAAAGCTTTCAAATCATAAAGGAATCAACAAGAGCGGTGACGGCCGAAAAGTTTGATGGACGTGGGCGGTATGAACGCAATCTCGATCTTCATATGTTTTGGTACGGTGCTATGGGATGGGAGCGCAACACGTTTGCTGGTATCCAAAACCGCTATTTTGGAGGAGGAGGCGTCGGAAATACGTGGATTGACCGAGAACGGTCGGTCTTTAAGACCACTTACGGACTGAGTTACACCCTTCAAGATGATGTCGTACGTGTCGCCGGTGTCGTGAATACATTTGTTGGTTTCCAGGCATCTTACGACTATCGGCAGGACATCACGGACAGTACGACCTATACCAGTGCGCTTGTCACCGATGAAAATCTTGTCGAATTGGCCGATCTGCGTGTTGATCTTGTTAATGCTATTGCGGTTGGTATGACCAATCGCCTAGCCTTGAAGGTTAGTTGGCAGGTTCTTTATGATCGCCAACCGTCTCTTTTGGGACTTCCGTTGATTGGAACTGACGGGGTTCTCACCGGCGCCACTGTTTTTTCAGAATTAGAGACATTTGATAACTTACTGACGTTTGCGCTTGTTGCTAATTTTTAACCGGTGACTGAAACGACGAAATTAAATCTTTGCACTCGTTCAGTGTGGGACTTTATCAGTTTGAGGTTAATGACTTGCTCGTACGTCTATCGCTTGTTGTATCTGTACATTGCTAGCAAAAAGTCTTCCGAACTGGGCTGGCGTTTCTTAATTGGCACGACACGACATATACGAGATAAACCAGAAGGTAAGATAGAGTTATACGTTTGAAGGGAGACATCATGGCACTGCGGATTAATGATGAGGCGCCGAACTTTACGGCCGAAACAACCGAAGGGACAATTACATTTCATGATTGGATAGGCGATGGGTGGGCGATTCTATTTTCTCACCCAAAGGACTTTACCCCGGTGTGTACGACGGAATTGGGCACTGTCGCAGGTTTAAAGCCTGAATTCGAGAAGCGCAACTGCAAAGTGCTTGGGATTAGTGTCGATGCCGTCAGTAACCATGAGGCATGGTCAAAGGATATTGAGTCGTCACAAGGCCATTCCGTCAACTATCCGCTGATCGGAGACCCGTCATTACAAGTCGTAAAGCTGTACGACATGCTACCGGCCGATGCGGGTGATACGTGTGAAGGACGGACCCCTGCTGATAACGCTACCGCGCGGTCAGTCTTCCTGATCGGTCCTGACAAGAGAATCAAGGCAACGCTGACCTATCCGATGAGCACTGGTCGAAACTTTGACGAAATTCTTCGTTTGCTTGATTCATGTCAATTGACTGCAGCGAAGAAGGTAGCGACACCGGCAAATTGGCAACAGGGTAATGATGTGATCATCTTACCGTCCGTGTCCGACGAAGCAGCGAAGGAAACCTTTCCTGACGGATGGGAATCACCGCTTCCATATATACGAGTGGTGCCCCAGCCCAAGTAGGTTTTAGTCGCGCCGCCGATCGGCAGTTCGCCTTAGGGGCGGGTCGGTATCCGCAACTGTTGTCCGATTCTGATTGTGGTGTTCCGACCTAACTGGTTGGCTGCTTGGATTGACTGAACAGTGGTGCCGTAACGCCTGGCCAGATCAGCTAATGTGTCTCCGCGAACCACGCGGTGTGTGTTGTACGCTGGTTGTGGGTTTTCGGAGCGGACTTTTAGCAACATTCCAGTGCTGATGGATTGGTTCTCAAAGAGGTAATTGTCTCTAATGATGCGCCAAGGTTCAGAATTTCTCTCGTCAGCGATCGTTTTTAGGGTGTCTCCTGATTGAACTACGTATTGGTCGTGTTCACCCTCCCATGCCACTGGAATTATCAGCGTCTGTCCATGAGGGAGTGTTTGTAGACGCCAGAGGCCGTTGGTGTCACGCAAGACGTCAAGCTCCACATCCAATGTGAATGCTAAATTGAAGTAGTTATCACCCTTTCTCGTAATGTATCGAATTTCCTGACCGCTCTGGGTGAATAAATCTGTTCGTGGTGCTGGTGGAACTGCCATGAGCTGGCCAGCACGCAGCGTTCTGATTGCCAAAAAGGGATTGTGGATACGTAGTTGCAGAATGGGGATGCCCGTTCTCGCTGAGATAGCCCACCAATCATCCCCTTCACGTACCGACACCAGCGATAGTCTTTGGGCATGGTAGCGAATCGATCGTTTATAGAGTTTAAGGACGCTTCTATAATGACCGACACCAAAAACATATTGTAGAGATTCAAGCGGTGGTCGTCCTCGACTGACGCGACCTGGTCCACCGTTATAAGCGGCAAGGGCAAAATCCTCTCGGTCGAATCGTGTGATCATTTGTGAAAGATATTTCACGCCGGCCTCAATATTCGTAGGCACACTGAGAGAACGGAATGTTGCAGGCATAACCTGGAAGTACCCTTGTGCTCCAGCGTGTGAATTGAGGTTGGCGTTGCCGCCAGATTCGTAGAGACAGACCGCAAGTGCTAAATCAATATCGACATCGTAGGTCTCTGCATATCGTCGGATGTCGGATTCTATTTCTATGACCTTGCGGTAGATTCCAAGAAAGGCTGGCGAGAATTCTTCGATTGGACGGAGATCGTCGAATTGTGACGCTTGAGAAGGCGTATTGGCGATAAGAAGAAATATGGGAATAAAACCGACAAGTGCCAAGAGGCGATACATCGAGTCTCGATGAATCGACAGACGAAACATCAGTGATTCCTCAGACAAGTCAGCATTGAACACAAGTGGCCACATTAAAGCATAATGGTGGATATGTCCAAAATTGCATGCGCGCAGAGAACCCGTGGATTTACGGAATCGGTGATCCGAGAAATGACTCGACTTTGCGGGAAATATGATGCGGTCAATTTGTCGCAGGGCTTCCCTGACTTTCCCGCGTCGAAATTCGTAAAAGATGCCGCGTGTGCGGCCATTCAGAATGACGTGAACCAGTATGCCATTACGTGGGGTTCCGTCGAGATGAGAGGTGCTGTCGCGAACAGTTTCGAAACACGTTATGGCTGCAGTGTTGATCCTGAGACTCAGGTTACTGTGTGCTGTGGTTCAACAGAGGCGATGGTAGCGAGCCTTCTTGCCATCGTGGACCCAGGTGACGAAGTCATTGTGTTTGAACCGTTCTACGAAAACTACGGTCCTGATGCGATTTTGTCTGGGGCGATTCCTCGCTATGTAACCTTACGTGAACCGGATTGGACCTTTGACATCGATGAGTTAACGCGTGCTTTTACCTCTCGAACCAAGGCAATCATCATCAATACGCCAAACAACCCGACCGGGAAGGTATTTTCGGAGGATGAATTATTAATCCTTGCCAGACTGTGCCAGAAATGGAATGTGGTGGCTATTACAGACGAGATCTACGAGCACATCATTTATGACGATGTGCGGCATGTGCCCATGGCCACGCTTGACGGTATGGCTGAGCGGACGGTGACCATCAATAGTCTGTCAAAGACATATAGTGTGACTGGCTGGCGAGTCGGATGGGTGATCGCTCCTGACTGGTTAACCGACGGCATTCGGAAGGTACATGATTTCTTAACAGTTGGTGCGGCGGCCCCTTTGCAGGCCGCGGGCTCTGCGGCACTGTCGCGACCGGATTCCTATTACGCGACTCTCAAGGAAGAATATCAACGCCGGCGGGATCTACTTCTTCAGATTCTTGAAACTCACGGGTTTGTCTGCTATCGACCGGCCGGAGCCTATTACATTATGAGTGACATTAGTCATTTTCAGCTTGGCGATGATGTCACTTTTACCCGTAGGTTGATTGAGGATGTGGGAGTTGCGGCGGTGCCAGGAAGCAGTTTTTATCATGAACCGAGACAGGGTGCGACGAAGGTCAGGTTCTGTTTTTGCAAGCGAGACGAAACGCTGCGCGAAGCTGATCATCGACTTGCCCGGCTCAAGAAATTAATTCCTAGTTGTTGAACTTCGCTTCGTCACCCGAGTAAATGCTGGCCAGTTAACCAACCTTGTTTCCAACGATAGCGTTGAGTCAACGGGTTCCTCGAGAGGTCTATGTCTTACTGTTGCTCTTGGTTGCGCGATTTATTGGATCTGGAGAAAGCGATGAGAACTGTTATCCTAATTAGTTGGTAATTCGAGACTCATTGCAGAAACTTCTTCCCTATCTATTTCGCTACCGAAGTCGGTTTTCGGTCGGCATGATATTTCTGGTTCTGAACGTCAGTATTCAACTCATTTCACCATGGGTCCTCATGTACGCGATTGATGATCTCACGCTGGACGTGACGCGTCAGAAACTAGCCGTTTATTCAACATTACTAATAGTGATTGCACTGACTGGTGGAGTGTTTAGTTTTCTGACCCGTCGGACCATCATCGGTATTTCGCGTCAGATCGAATATGACCTGAAAAATGATTTCTTCTCTCATTTACAGCGTTTGTCTATGGATTATTTTCAACGTCATCGGACTGGTGACCTGATGTCGCGGCTAACCAACGACTTGAACGCCGTTCGAATGATGGTCGGACCAGCCGTCATGTACTCCTGTACGACATCAATGACGTTTGTAGTGGCTGTTCTCTTAATGTTTTCGATCTCGCCTCGGTTGACATTACTAGGCTTGCTACCTCTTCCGTTCGTTTCGTTGGTAGTAAAAGGATTCGGTAAGGCCATCTACCAGCGGTCAGAACAGGTTCAGGAAGCATTGGCGCATATGAGTGCGACGGTGCAAGAGGCATTGGCCGGCGTAAGGGTGGTCCGCGCTTATGGCCGGGAAGCTGGCGAAATAGAACGGTTTCGTGAGTCGAATGATGATTATCTAAACCGAAATCGAACCGTGATCCAACTCCAAGCACTGTTCTACCCGACGATGGCGTTATTCCTTGGGTTTTCAGGTCTCATTGTGTTGTGGCAAGGCAGTCGATTGGTTGTCGCCAATCAGATTACGGTAGGGGATTTCGTCGCCTTCAACGCTTATCTTGTGATGTTGGCGTGGCCGATGATTGCTTTTGGCTGGGTCACAAACATGCTACAGCGAGGTCTAGCGGCGTGGCATCGTATTCTCACCGTTTTAGAAGCCGTTCCTTCAATTACAGACCGTGGTTTAGACGGAGCTTGCAATTCGGAAAAGGAAATTCAAGGAAAGATAGAGTTTCGCAATCTACACTTTGCTTACGATGACGAACCAGTTCTGGAAGCTGTTTCTGCGACAGTGGAGGCAGGTCAAATGCTGGCTTTGGTTGGGGCCACAGGTTCTGGCAAATCTACGCTTGTCAATTTATTGCCACGACTGCTCGATCCGCCTCCTCAAACTGTGTTGCTTGATGGTATCGACATTAGAGATTTGTCCTTGTCAGCCTTGCGGCGCGCTATAGGCTATGTTCCTCAGGAACCTTTCCTCTTTTCCCAAACGATTGCTCAGAATGTAGCGTTTGGGCTTTCCAGCTCTGAACATCAGAACCAGGTTGTGCCCGAAATCAATCCGATAGAACGGGCAGTCGACATTGCTCGTCTTGATAAGGATCTAATTGATTTTCGAGAGGGACTCGATACGACGGTTGGTGAGCGTGGTGTGACTCTTTCTGGTGGCCAGAAGCAACGGGTAGCGATTGCTCGCGCACTTATGGCTGATCCGAAAATATTGATTCTGGATGATGCGTTTTCTGCGGTTGATACGAAAACTGAACAGGAGATTCTAACGGGGTTACGGCCACTACTACGCCAACGAACTTCGATCGTGGTTTCTCATCGAATTTCCACTATTCGAGAGGCTGACCTGATTCTTGTCTTAGACGGTGGTCAAGTTATTGAGCGAGGTGATCATCGGACGTTAGTAGCCAAGGCTGGTGTTTACGCGGAGCTCTATCGGAAGCAACTTTTAGAAGCGGAGCTTGACGCATCGTGAGTGTTGCATGATGGCTATGGACGAAGACGTAATTGGCAAGGCCTACGATTCACGACACATGCGTCGGTTGCTAGGCTATCTGCGTCCACACCGATATAGTGTCGTTCTTGCACTAGCTGCAATTGTCGGACACTCGATGATGCAGCTTACATATCCCTACCTGACCAAGGTTGCCATCGACCAACACATCTTAACCGGTGATTTGACTGGGTTTAATCAGATTGTTCTCCTATTTCTCGCAATCCTTTTGGCGTCGTTTCTTCTGGAATATTTGGAGACGTATACGATGCAGATGATGGGACAGCGGATCATGTACGACCTTCGTACGCAGATCTACAGTCATTTGCAGGCTCTGGATGTGCAGTTCTATGACCGGAATCCAGTTGGTCGGTTGATGACGCGTGTCACGACCGACGTCGATGCACTGAATGACCTATTTGCCTCTGGTGTGATTGCGGTCTTCCGAGATGTGTTTACGTTGCTTGGAATTATGGTGATTCTCTTGGTCATGGATTGGCGACTGGCGGTAGTTGCTTTTTCCGTTCTACCACTTATTGCTGCGGTGACGCACTGGTTCCGTAAGCATGCGCGCGAGTCTTATCGACGGGTTCGTGGTTGGATTGCGAGAATCAATTCGACCCTACAGGAATCGATTACTGGAATGACTACGATTCAGCTGTTCCGACAGGAACAGCTGAGTTTTGACAAGTTCGAAGACTTGAATAGATCGCACCGAGATGCAAACGTAGATTCAATTTTTTACTACGCTACGTTTTATCCTGCGGTTAATTTTCTCGGCGCTCTTGCTACCGCTCTAATTATTTGGTTCGGTGGTGGCTGGACGCTTGAGAATACCCTCACACTCGGATCGTTGGTTGCATTTCTACAATATTCGGCGAGGTTCTTTCGTCCGATCAGTGATTTATCTGAAAAATTCAATATTCTGCAGTCTGCGATGGCTTCGTCTGAACGAGTGTTTGGCCTTCTAGATACTCCCGTCAGAATTATGAACCCGGTCACCACCCCTGAAGTGGCGAGAGATCAACGTGGGCGAATTACTTTTGACCAAGTATGGTTTGCTTATCGCGATGAAGATGTATTGCGTAACGTATCTTTTAGTATCGATCCGGGCGAGCGGGTCGGGATTGTAGGCGCGACAGGTTCGGGAAAGACCACACTGATTAATCTTCTACTCCGTTTTTATGATGTAGGCCGAGGAACCGTATCGGTTGATGGTGTCGATGTAAGGCGGTTGCCTCTATCTACGTTGCGTCGGCGGTTCGGACTCGTTCTGCAGGATGGCTATCTCTTCTCTGGCACCATTCGTGACAATGTCGCAATGGGACAAGACCATCTTGACGATGACACTATTCTTGCGATGGCTCGGCATGTCCATGCCGATCGTTTAATTGTACGGTCTACGGATGGCTTGGATAGCCGAGTGGTGGAGCGTGGTGCCACGCTTTCGACTGGTGAAAAACAACTTCTATCGTTCGCTAGGGCATTAGCATATGAGCCTGAGATTTTAATTCTCGACGAAGCTACTTCTAATGTGGACACTGATACGGAATTTCTTATTCAGGACGGGCTCCGGACACTGATGAAGGGACGCACGACAATTGCAATTGCCCACCGCCTATCGACAGTCCAAGACATGGACCGCGTGCTGGTATTCCACCGAGGGGAACTTCGAGAGTCTGGTAGTCACCAAGAGTTGTTGGCTTTACGTGGGATCTACTACCGTCTGTACCAGCTTCAATACAAAGATCAAGAAGACCGGCGTTCTGTTTTAGAGAAGAACATTACCGAAGAACGTGAAGATCGTAGGTGAGAACTCACTAGGGTTTGGTTCGAAGATGTTGATATCCGTCAGGTAGCATTTCTTCTTTTCCGTTTCGTATGAGAACAGTCGACGGGTCCTTGGTCATCGTTCCGATACAAGTAACTGGAAGTTTACCGCTCAGTTTCGTGACGGTTTCTACCCGTCGTTTCATATTCGGTGATGCTGTAAAGAGAAGCTCGTAATCGTCACCGCCTGTAATTGCAGCAATGACAGGGTCTAGGCCACAAGATTCAAACCAGTGGCGTGCACCGGAACTAAGTGGGATACTTTTTGCATCAATCCGAGCACCTAAACAGTCTGCTTCTGCTAGTTGACGAACTCCATCAGCAAGACCGTCACTTAGATCAATACAGGATCGGGCTGCTTGGTTTTTGCCCAGTTGGTTGCCGAGCCGAACCCGTGGCTCAGGGCAGAGGTATCGGTGTTGGCAATCTCTCGTGCCAGTGTCGGAAGAATCGTCAGTCTGTGAGATCCGTAGTGAAGCGAGACCCGCGGCGGCACTCCCAATCTCGCCGGTAACGTAGATGTTGTCACCTGGCTTAGCGCCAGTTCGCCTGAGAAGTTTTCGGCGTTTCACGTGTCCCATGGCAGTCACTTCAACATGTAATTCTTCTCTTGCTTCGGTGATGTTACCGCCTACTAGTGCTGTTTTGTAACGGTTCGCTAAGCTTAGCAGTCCGTCCACCAGGTCATCGACTTCTCGTGTCAGAGTAGTGGCGGGTAGTGCGAGAGAAAGGAGTGCGTGACTGGGTGTAGCCCCCATTGCCGCTAGGTCGCTAAGGCTGACAGCCAGAGTCTTGTGTCCAATGGCGTTCATAGGAGTCCACAATCGATCAAAATGTACGCCTTCAACCAATGTGTCTGTTGTAATCACCGAAACCGTTCCACGTTTCGGTTCAATGACAGCCGCATCATCACCTATTCCTAGTATTACTGATGGGAATGAATCGTCGACTCGGTTCTGAATTCTTCGAATTAGGACATGTTCGCCTACGTCCGAGACGGTCTGATCAGGAGGTGCATTATTCACAGCGCAAGATTCCAGAGTTCTATTTTTCAATGGTTCTAGTCCGTTTCGAAACATTCATGACAACGGAACCAGTAGAAGTCAGATAGCGTTACTCTGGCACTCAATCAGATTTATCTCGCATAGTCGATTGCACGCGTTTCACGAATAACAGTCACCTTGATTTGTCCTGGGTATTCCAGCTCGTTCTCCACTCTTTTCGCGATGTCCTTGGAGAGCCAGACTGCTTCTTCATCGGAGACCTGTTCGCTTTCGACCATAATTCTGATTTCTCGACCTGCTTGTAACGCAAAGGCCTTGGAGACACCCTTAAATGAGTCAGCGATGCTTTCGAGATTTTCGAGGCGCTTGACATAAGATTCTAGGATATCTCGGCGCGCGCCTGGACGCGCTGCTGAGATGGCATCAGCTGCTTGCACGAGCATGGCCTCAAGCGAGGGCCATTCAATATCCATGTGATGGGCGGCCATAGCGTCTACTACCGCAGCGCTCTCACCATGTTGGCGAAGAAACTCAATGCCCAGCTCAAGATGAGTGCCCTGTAGTTCGCGGTCCATGGCTTTCCCAATGTCGTGGAGGAAAGCAGCCCGTACAGAAACATCGGCGTTGAGACCTAACTCCCTCGCCATAATGCCAGCTAAATATGCGACTTCTTTAGAATGGGATAGTACGTTTTGACCGTAACTGGTCCTAAATTTAAGTCGTCCCATCATTCGATAGAGCTCAGGGTGCATATCGTGCAACCCGAGTTCAAATCCGGCAGCTTCTCCCTCTTTTAGTGTGGCTTCGTCGACTTCGGATTTAACTCGTTCGACAACCTCTTCAATACGTGCCGGATGGATTCGCCCATCAGCGATCAGGGATTCGATTGCTTGTTTTGCGACCGCTCTTCGATATGGGTCGAAGCTTGACAGGATTATTGCCCCTGGCGTGTCATCGACGATCAATTCCACTCCTGTTGCGACTTCCAGTGCTCGAATATTGCGTCCTTCTCGTCCAATTATTCGACCTTTTAGATCGTCACTTGGTAAATCTACTACCGATACTGTCGTCTCTATGGCGTGTTCAGGCGCGCTACGCTGGATGGCTTGTGCAATGATGTGCTTCGCCTTGGCCGTCGCAGTTTCTCTGGCTTCGTGTTCAAGTTTTTTTACGAGGTGCGCAGCGTCGTGTCTAGCTTCCGTTTCTAATTGGCGCAGCAAAACTTCCTTTGCTTCATCTGCTGTCATTGATGACACACTTTGCAGTTTTCGTTGATGCTCTTCGACCAACGCCGTGTAGCGTGCTGTTTGGGTTTCAAGTTCCTTTGACTGTTCTCGAAAAGAACGTTTTTCTTGCTGGATCGCTTGTTCCGCTCGCTCTACCGCTGACCGACGCTCGGTTACGTCCCGGGTGTCTTCTGCTAATTGCTTTTCTCGGGCTAACGCTTCAGTGTGACGAGATCTAGATTCTTCTTCGGCGGTCCGTTGAAGTTCGTGGGCGTCTTCCTTGGCTTTAAGTAATATTTCTTTCCTTCGCGTATCGGCGTCTCGTGCGGTATCGTGTAGCAGCCGTGAGGCTTCTTTTGACGCACGATCCAACGTCTCGGTGACCCGTCTTTTTGTGATGATCCACGCGAGAACAAGACCGACGCTAGTGGCGAGAATAACAATGAGTGCCGCTGACCCTGAGAATAGCTGGCTCATACGCACGTTCCTGTTAGAAACTGCGGCGGCCTTGTAGAACACTCAGGTCACGGAAAATTGACGAAAAGTCAAACCCCGCGTTGCCGTGTGGGGAGGTCGTATGAACCTGCCTCTAGCAGGTGGAGCCGCTACGTGAGCTTTGCTTCAGGCTTCCTCACTCGAAGGCATGCACACCACAAAGCATTGCAGCTCACTTCGACGAAACGTTGGCTCAAACGAGCCCCCAAAACCATCACTAACATTGCAGGGAAACTAAACAATAACGCCATCTGCCAACCGTCGGTTGACTCGTGACCGCATCAAGACACGCCGATATTACAAACAATCTTCATCTTATGGCGAAGCTGGATTGCTGGCAAGTCGATGTCTAAAGTTTCACGTGCTACTGTTTGCTAGAGCTTCGTCGACGAGTTTTTCGAGGTTCAGAGTTACCTGGTCAGCGGTTGTGGTGCCGATATTGGGGCTATGCTGTTTAAGCTTTAGGTAATCGTCGGCGATATTCAATGCTGCAAGGACAGCTATTCGTAGCGAGTCAGCACCAGTCGTCTGTTCGGAAGCTGTTTGCATCTTCTGGTCCACATACGCAGCAAGTTCGGCTATGTAGTTGGTATCCAAATTACTTCGAACTTTATAGGGTTGTCCAAGAATTTCGATGTTAACTACAACCCCGGATGCTTCAGTTGCTCTATTAGCTTCAACCGGCATTGGTTACTCCTAGAAGTTAATCCGTTCCAGTTGTTCCAAAATTGTTGTGACCCGCTTGCGAATCTGTTCACGCTCGTCCAAAAGGTTCGCAACGTCTGTCTGGTCGCTTTGACTCGCCGATCTTTCGCTTTCAAGGTCTTCTATTGCTTTAGTCAGGCGAGCATTTTCTTTAACCTGTTTTGATAGTTCATTCTTCGTCCGCTCGAGTGTCTCGACCAGCTCTTTGACCTTGTTGGCTAGACGTTCGATCGATTCTATGTCAACGGTGTAGGTGCTCATAGTAGCCTTCGGTGGCTTGCCCAAGAGGGCTTTCAACGTAATGTCGCCTGATGACGTTTCTTAAGCGCCTCGACGACGGTATCAATCGCTGTTTGAACCTCTACATCAGTCAGAGTACGTTCGGCTGTCTGGAACGTGAGACGCAACGCTAAACTGACACACCCGTCTGGAACCCCTTTGCCGCGGTAGCGGTCAAATTCACGAATGTTGACAAGTGTTTCTGGCGCGCTATTTTCGATCGTCTCACGAACAGTTGCGGCAGGCAAGGAATCCTCGACAATGAAAGCAAGGTCGCGAATGACTGATGGATGCCGTGGCACTGAGGTCGCCTGTAGTTGGTTACGGTCAATCGCGACGGATGTGACGACTGCAAGATCGAGTTCGGCCACGTATATCTCTTCCACGGATTCAGGCAGACCTCGCGTCGCAGCTAAGCTGGGCTTCAGTTGTCCGAATGTCCCCAGTGGCACAGGTCTTGTATTGTCAGGTGACAGCGCGCTAACTTGAGCTGCTCGACCGGGGACAAATATTGAGCTGTTGATAGTTTCAAATCGAGGTGCTACGCCGAGTGCTTCACACAGGCGTTCGACTATACCTTTGATGTCAAATAGGTCTACTAAGCGGTCCTTTGTACTCCAGTGTTCCGCTGTTCCTGCACCCGTGAGAATAATGGCCGCTGCCGAAGTTTCACCAGTCGACTGTCTAAAACGTTTGCCAACCTCGAAGAGTCTGATGTCTCGACGTTCGCGCCGTCTGTTATGAATGAGCGAGTCGAGCAATCCTGGAATGAGGGACGGACGGAGTACCGTGTATTTTTCTGACAATGGATTAGCGATATCAACCAGATCGTTCTCGTCGTCCACAAAAGGTAGCGCCGCAGGTCGGTCGGTAAAGCTGTACGTTATAGCTTCCGAGCAACCGCCTGCCGTCAACACTTGACGGAGTAAACGTTGTTGTTTGTGCCACGGACTTAACTGTACAGGAGCCTGAATAACGGGTGGAAATGTAGATGAGAGACGGTCGTACCCGTAGTGTCTGGCAACCTCTTCGATTAAGTCGATTTCTTGGCTGACGTCCACTCGACGCGACGGTGCGACCACATGCCATCTCGGTTCAGGCTCGGCTTTGTCACGGTTGTCATCTGTCCTTAGACTTTCCGAGGTCGGTTCGAGTGTGAAGTCCAGTCGTTTTAGCGTGGCTTCGATGAAAGTCGAACTGATCTTCTTACCAAGAATTTTTGAAATTCTATTGTGTCGAAGCAGAATTGACGGCGTTGAACTATGTGGCTGCGGGTAATTATCTGCAACAGAACCACGCAATTTTCCGGCGCCAGTCTGATGAAATAGTGTCAATGCACGGTGTAGGGCTGTGACGGGAACCTCAATATCGCCGCCTCGTTCGAATCGGTATGACGCCTCTGTCGATAAAGCAAGTCGTTTGCTGGTTCGCCGTACGGAGGTCGGCTGAAAATAGGCACTCTCCAGTACGACGGACCGCGAGGAGCTCGAAACCTCCGAGTCGGCACCTCCCATGATGCCGGCTATGGCCTGTGGTTGGGCTGCATCGGCGATCACTAGGATATCGGGCGAAAGACGACGTTCTTGTCCGTCGAGTGTTCGAATTTGTTCGTTATTTTTAGCCAGGCGAACCTTAATGGTTTCATTTTTAAGGCATTCTAGGTCGAATGCATGCATCGGCTGGCCCATTTCAAGCATCACATAGTTTGTGATGTCGACGATGTTATTGACCGGGCGAACGCCAGTCGCGGAAAGACGCGCCGCGAGCCAACCTGGAGATGGACCAACGGTGACATCTACCACGGCACCGGCGTACCGTAGACACAAATCTGGAGATTCGATACTGATATCTACATTTACGGTATTGCTACCCTCATTCGTGACCGGTTCTTCGGCCACGTTGATCTCAGCAGCGCGGAGTTCAGAGTCGTAAATCGTCGACACTTCTCTGGCAATACCAAGAACGTTCAGGCAGTCTGGTCGATTGGTTGTGATCTCAATGTCGAGGATGGCATCTGGCTTGCCGTTGGTCACCGACGTCGCGACTGATTCGACCGCTGACACTTCGAAACCATGTGTTGTTAACGCGTCGGCCAGCTCTTCGGTGCTGACGTCAACGTCTACGAAGTCACGCAGCCAAGAAAGAAGGATTCTCAATATGGAAACTGCTCCAATAGGCGTAAGTCATTGTCATAAAACAACCGAATATCTTCGACACGATACTTTAGCAGGGCGACTCGATCGATTCCGACACCGAATGCCCAACCGGTGTATCGTTCGGGGTCATATCCGACTGCACGAAAAACAGCAGGGTGCACCATTCCGCTTCCAAGAATTTCAAGCCAGCCAGTTTTCTTGCAAACTGGACAGCCGGCGCCTTCACAGAAGACACAGGTGATGAATACTTCGGCGCTGGGTTCGGTATATGGGAAAAAGCTCGGTCGGAACATCACATTGATTTCAGGCGAGAATAATTCGCGTAGAAAACATTCGAGAGTGCCTTTGAGGTCCGCCATCGTGACGTCTTCACCAACCAACAGTCCTTCCACTTGTTGAAACATCGGTGAATGTGTGAGGTCAGGAGTGTCCCGGCGATAAACGAGTCCTGGGGCGATGATGCGTACTGGTGGTTCGTGGGTCTCCATGTATCGGATTTGCATCCCCGATGTATGAGTGCGAAGTAATGTGGCTGGACGCTTGTCGGTGTCGTTTGTGGCGGTCAACGGCTCCTGGAGGTAGAGCGTGTCCTGCATATCTCTGGCCGGATGGTCGGCCGGCATATTGAGAGCCTCAAAGTTGTGATAGTCGTCTTCGACCTCTGGTCCATGAAGAATTTCGAATCCTAGGCTTGAAAAGATGCGTTCGATTTCTTCTCTTAAAAGCGTTAGTGGATGCCGATGACCGAGTGGCAACTCTCGACCTGGCAGCGTGACGTCAATCTCTTCTGCCGTCGTCTGTTCGGACTCCAAACCTTCACGCCTGGCAAGAAGAGCTGCTTCAATTTCTTTCTTGAGTGAGTTGGCCGCTGTCCCTAAAGTGCGGCGTTGGTCAACTGGTACAGAAGCGATCGTCTTAAGTAAAGCGGCCAGTAACCCACGTTTCCGACCGAGGTAGTGGTCATGAAGGTTCTGTAAGTCTCTACTGGTTGAGACGTCGCTAAGCGCACTCTGAAATTCTGTGCGCAGTCGATCGATGTCGGAGGAGACAGTCACCCGCGAGAAAACGCGTAGGCGTTAACTGGCCTGCGCCTCTTTGACTTGGCTGGCCAAATGGGCGAATGCGTTAGGTTCTGTCGCGGCAAGGTCAGCCAAGGCCTTCCGGTCGAGACCCACACCAGACGTCTTTAGGCCTGCCATGAATTGGCTATAGCTCAGTCCATGCTCTCGTGCGGCGGCATTGATCCGAATTACCCATAGCCGCCGAAAATCGCGTTTCTTGCGGCGACGGCCGACAAAAGCATAAGCGAGCGAGGTGTCGACAGCTTCTTTAGCGGCACGATAAAGCTTGCTTTTTGTCTGATAAAAACCCTTCGCCCTCGCTAGTAGTCGACGGCGTTTTCTTCGTCTTAACGGGCCACGTTTTACTCGAGGCATGATGTTATAACTCCTAAGTTTCTTATTGCGAGCCAAGAGTCAGCGGTAAACAAATACACCGAGTCTTGATTTCTTAATGTCTTCATTCGTTACGACTGGTGATTCTTGATCATTTATACGGAATCATTTTCTCCACGCGTGGAGTGTCAGCAGTCGATATTAATGCAGTGCCCCTAAGGTTTCGCCGACGTTTTGTTGTTTTGCTCGTCAGGATATGTTGTTTGAACGCCTTAGCGCGGGAAACCTTGCCGTTGCCAGTCTTATTAAACCGTTTCGCGGCACCGCGGTGAGTTTTAATTTTCGGCATATCTCTTTCGTTTTCGATAAGTTAGAAAGTAAAGGATTATATAAGACGGTTAGTGTGTTCCTAAGACGTCCTGTCTCATAATCGTATTTGCTGCGTTAACGTCCCTTTCGTCCCACGGTTTTACTGGTCAAGATGGTATGCATCTGATTACCTTCCATTCGAGGCATCGTTTCTTGCGAGGCGACTTCTGAGAGATCTTCCACAAGGCGGTTAAGGATATGACGTCCGAATTCTGGGTGGGCCATCTCTCGTCCCCTAAAAAAAATGGTCGCTTTTACTTTGTCTCCGTGCGCCAAAAATCGTTCCACATGTTTTTTCTTGAACTGATAATCGTGCTCATCAACCTTGGGCCTGAATTTGATTTCCTTTATGTCGATCGTCTTCTGATTTTTCTTGGCCTGTCGGGTTCGTTTCTGTTCTTGATACTGGTAGCGGCCATAGTCGGTAATACGACACACTGGTGGTTGTGCTGTTGGTGATACTTCTACCAAGTCAAGTCCTTTTTCACGGGCAATGGTCAGAGCTTCTTGGGGTGACATTACACCCAATTGCTGACCTTCGTCATCGATTACTCTGACTTCCCTAACCCGAATACGTTCGTTGGTTCTCGTGCGACTTTGACGAAAATCTCGACGTGGTCCTCGAAAAGCGATACTTTACCTCCTAGCTGTGAGTGTGGCTTGCACAGATCACACCAGAGTTACGGGCGTCTGTTATCTTAACCCTCAGCGGGTGAACGTTTCACACGAACCTCTTCTAGTGACGCCTTGACGAATGACTCAAGGGTTTGACTGCCTTGGTCCCCTAGGGTGACATTTCGAACTGACACGGTGCCTTCAGATGATTCCCGGTCTCCCACTACAAGCATATATGGTACTTTGCGAAGTTGTGCTTCGCGAATTTTATAGCCGATTTTTTCTTGCCGACTATCAACTTTGACCCGCAAATCGGCAGCGAGAATTTTTTCTTTGACCGCATGCGCGTATTCGACGTGACGATCGGCGATGGGAAGGACAATCACTTGAAGTGGGGCCAGCCACAGTGGAAATTTTCCCGCGTAGTGTTCGATTAAGAGAGCTATAAATCGCTCAAAACTGCCAAAAATTGCACGGTGTATGACGACAGGGCTGTGTTCTGCGTTATCTGCTCCAACGTACTTTAGTTTGAATCTCTTGGGAAGTTGGTAATCTAACTGAATTGTTGCGCATTGCCACTTTCTACCGATGGCGTCAGTAACATGAAAATCTATCTTCGGGCCGTAAAAATTTCCTTCACCTTCAGAAAGCTCGAATGGCCGCTCTGTTGCAGTGAGTGCTTGATTTAGTTGGTCTTCTGCGTGACTCCACGTTTCTATTTCTCCCAAAAAGTCTTCGGGTCGCGTGGACAGCTCCATTGAATATTCAAGGCCGAAGTCGTCGTACACGCGATCGATCATACGTAGAAGTTGCTCGACTTCTTCTCGAATTTGGTCTTCGGTGACAAAACAATGGGCGTCGTCTTGGCAGAATTGTCTGACCCGTGTCAGGCCAGACAGAACACCAGATGCTTCGTCTCTGTGCAGGACGCCTTGATCGTGAAACCGTAAGGGCAGGTCTCGATAGCTTCGAACTTCGCTGGCAAAGACCAGCATGTGTGCCGGGCAGTTCATAGCCTTAAGTCCGAAAGGTTCACCTTCGGATTCCACAAGAAACATGTTTTCTCGATAATGCTCCCAGTGCCCCGATGTTTCCCAGAGCTGGCGGTTAAAAACTAGCGGCGTTCGAAGTTCCGTATAACCTTCTGGATAGAGTGTTTCCCGCATGTATTCGGCCAATTGGTTGTACAACGTTGTTCCGTCGGCTAACCAAAAAGGGGCACCAGGTGCAAACTGGTGAAACGTAAAGAGTCCCAACTCTTTACCGAGTTTACGGTGGTCGCGTTTTTTTGCTTCTTCCAATCGGTTGAGGTGGGTTTTAAGGGCTGATTCTTTAAAGAATGCCGTTCCGTAGATGCGCTGCATTGGTTGATTCTGTGCATCACCTTTCCAGTAGGCATTGGAGCTGTTGAGAACCTTGAACGCCTTTAGTCGCCCTGTAGACGGCACGTGCGGTCCCGTGCAGAAATCAATGAAGACCTCTCCAATGGTGTAACACGACACTACAGGTCCACCCTTTTCCTCGATTAATTGAACTTTTAGTGGCTCAGCCTTGTCACGAAAGTAATCCTTCGCCTCTTCTTTTGAAAGCATCCTGCGCTCGAACGGCAGATTTTTTGACGCAAACTCTTTCATCTTTTGTTCAATCGCGGTGAGATCTTCAGGTACAAACGGTCGATTGACAACGAAGTCGTAAAAGAAACCCTCATCAGTCGGCGGACCAATACCGCACTGGGCTTCCGGGAACAGAGCAGTGACGGCCGCAGCCAGTAAGTGAGCAGTTGAATGGCGGTAGAGATACAGCGCCTCTGGTGAATCCTGAGTCACGAAAGTGACGGTCGAATCCGCTTCGAGTGAAAACGACAGGTCAACCATCCGTTTATTTACTATTGCGGCCAAGACTTGCTTCGCAAAACGTGGAGAGATGCTCTCGGCGATTGCAGAGACTGGTTGGCCCGGCGAAGCCATTTTGGTGGCTCCGTCCGGAAGCGTCACGGTAAGTGCATTCATAAGGTTAAGTACTTAACTAATGGGGTTTGAGACGCTGGCCATGGTAGGCACGGGCGGACTTGAACCGCCGACCTCCTGCATGTCAAGCAGGCGCTCTAACCAACTGAGCTACGCGCCTATACCCTGAAAACATAGCAGCGGAAATTTCGATCGTCAACGCAAGGAGTTTATCTAACAACGGCTGTGTCAGAGAATCATTGAGCGGATGTGCTCAACTCCCTGCTCCAAAATAGGGTCACCAGGCGGCACAGGTTCGCCAAGTTCTACACTGGGTATTTCCACGGCCACGGTTGGTAAAACTCCAGCACGATGTATCGGGTCACCTGATGCTTTAAGGTAGCGTGCCCATGATAGCCAGAGGCCAGTGCCATCTGGCAGTTTGATTAGTTTTTGAAGACTCGCTCGGCCCGCTGTTCGCTGGCCTACTGTATCGGCTCGGTTGGTTCCCGCCAGCCCGGCGACGAAAACTTCAGCAGCATGGGCGGTGCCAAAATCCGTAAGCAGCACCACGGGTACGTCGATGGGTTGGTCACCGCTTGCGGCTGTAATAGTCACCTCTTCTTCCGAACCAGACTCAGTGCGGCGGAGGAGTGTGCCGCTTTCTACAAAGAGTCGAGCAGTCGCAATAGCTTCGTCAAAGGATCCGCCTGATATGTTTCGAACGTCAACAAGGAATGCGCGGGCTCCGTTTCTCAGTAGAGTCGAAGCCGACGACGCGATTTCATCCGCTGCCCCTGCGCTGAATTGATGCACCTTGATATATCCGATGGTGTCATCTTGCATGCTGGTTTCAACAATAGAATCACTTGGTCGTTCAAGGGTTAACTCGATATCGTACGGCTCAGTCGTATTGCCCCGGATCAGTGACAAGTGGATGGGGCCTCCAGGTGGACCCAACAGCAGTTTCTTGCCTTCGATGATCGAGAGTCGTCGAGTCGTTTGTCCGTCAATTGTTCTGATAAAGTCGCCTGGAATCAGCCCCGCTCTTTCTGCTGGTGATCCAGGACGGACTGCGATGATCTGTAGGTAGTATTGGCTCGCGATATCGAGGCCGAGCTCTCCTGCTGGAATAGATTCGCCAGTTTCTATTGCCAGTACTTCAGCTGCTGACAAAAAAGCACTTTCTGAGTCAAGTCCGCCCGCAAGGCCACGTAGAGCGCCTTGAATGACGCCTTCAAGTTCAACTTCCTCGACATAGTTGTTAGTAATAAGTGAAACAACGTCTTCGAAGATGCGAAGGTGGCGGTATGTATCTTCTCTGGCTACCGCTTGACCAAGAACGCCTCCAACGATCGTGAAGGCGACCAATGGAAGAGATACAAAAAGAATGACAAAACGAGCCCTTCGGTTCATCTGGATCATTATAGTAGATGAGTGCGTCTCATCGCCGTTGATGTCGGCGAACGTCGGATTGGTCTCGCGTTGAGTGACCCGACGGCCACTTTGGCAAGGCCGTTGAAGGTTCTGACGGTTCCTAGGCTCGAAAAGACAGAGCTGAAGGGGGTAATTGCCGTTGCAAAAGAGATTCTGACGTTCGAAAAAGAGGAGGACGGACTGGCGGGCGTGGTTGTGGGATTACCCGTTTCGTTAGCGGGCCAAGTCCATAGTCAGACCCAGTATGTGTTAAGTTTTGTCGAGAGTTTACGTAATTACACGGAACTGCCGATTTACCTTCAGGATGAAAGACTTTCGAGTCATGAAGCTGAAAGTCGTCTGGCGGAGCACGAGAGAGATTGGCGTCAGCGGAAAACTCGGCTTGACGCCGTATCGGCAGCCGTCATCCTTCAGGACTTCCTTGATAGTCAGTCTGAATCTGATAGTCAGTAACCGAGTTAAGCAAGGCAGATAATTGTGCGTAAGTTGTTCATCGGCATTGCCGTTTTTATTGGAGTGGCTACTGTGGCCACTGCCTTGGCTATCGACCACAGCTTTACGCGTACGGAATTGCCGTACCGAGCGTATGGAATCGACGGTGTGTATGTTGATATTCAACCTGGCGAGTCATCAAGGGGCATAGCCAACAAGCTCGCATCGGCCGGTGTGGTGCTGGACGAATGGACCTTTCGTCTAGCTGTGTGGCGGAGCGGGCTCGCACGTGATTTACAGGCAGGTGAGTATTACTTCAATGGTGAGTTGTCATCCCGTCAGGTCGCGGACACGATTGCCAGTGGCAAGGTTTACTTGCGTCCGATCACATTTCCGGAAGGCTTGACCGTCAGCGAGATGGCCGACATTTTTAACACCCGAGGGTTCGGGGACCGTGAGGCTTTTCTTGAAGAGGCCCAAAGGGTCGAATTAATCAGTGATCTGGATTCAGATGCTAAGACGCTGGAAGGTTATCTTTTTCCTGAAACTTACCTTTTGCCGCGTGATGCGACGGCATCTGATCTTGTCGAGGCTATGATCGCACAGTTTCGCCAAACCTTCAGCGAAGCTGTCCAGGAGGAAGGTTTTCGTCACGATTTCAGTGTGCGGGAAGTAGTTACGTTGGCATCACTGATTCAGAAGGAAACCGGTAGTGCCGGCGAACACCGTATAGTATCGGCTGTATACAACAACCGTTTACGGATCGGAATGGCTCTGCAGTGCGATCCGACGGTGATTTATGCCCTGCAACTTGATGGTCTGTATGATGGAAACTTGACACGGGACAACTTACAGCACGATTCGCCGTACAACACGTATCGGTACCCTGGGCTACCGCCAGGTCCGATTGCTGCACCCGGTTTGGGGGCATTGAGCGCAGCAGTTGATCCCGAAGATGTTTCTTATCTGTATTTCGTCAGTCGGAATGATGGGTCTCACGAGTTTGCTAACACTTTGCGAGAACACAATCGGAACGTTCAGCGGTACCAAGTTGACTATTTTCGCGCGCGTCGAAGATCGCAGTCGACTGAGAGGAACTAATTAATCGCATCGTGCCTCCGTTTTAATCTCAATCCGGCGTCGCTAGCGGGTGTTTGTCTGTAGATCTTGCCATATCCGATTTCCCCAGTCGGGTACTTCAGTGTAGAAAAGAGCAGTGGCTTCCACATCTTCGGCGACATTATTTGCAATGACGTTACGTGCTTTAGCGTGATCAACTTGCAATGGAATGCGGTCGAACAAAATGCCGCCGAATGCGAGATAGGCTGCCAGCAGAGTAAGTATTACGTTGAATGTCTGTCCCACGAGGTATAGCTGGATAGGCCGTCCTCCAGCGGATTGTTGAGTTAGTTCGCGAAAGCGAGACTCTAGGCCGATACTCACGAAGGCAAGACAAAATAGCCATCCGCGGAGGTCTGATGTTAGGCCGAGTATTTCCTCCACCTGTGTATTACCAAGGGTTGGGATGAGTACAAATGAAAAAACGAGTGACGCTAACACAAACCCAAGAATAAATTTTGGAAATCGATGCCAGATTTCCATAACGTTCGGTCGAGTGGCTCGTTCATTGGTTTCTACCCGAGTTACCCAAAAAACTGCAATGAGAAAGGCAACCACACCAATAAGGGTGTTCTGGATCATTTTGACGACAGCTGCAATCTGTTCTGCCTGATCACCCAGTACGGTGCCGGCCGCCACCACCGCTCCGGTGGCGTCGACGGTTCCACCAATCCATGCTGCACCGACGATGGGATCCATGCCGACCGCACGGATGCCCAACGGCATTACAATCATCATTACAACCGTAAAAATAAGTGACATTCCGACCGCTAGAGTCAGTTCTTCTTTTTTGGCTCTCGCTGCGGCGGCGGCGGCAATCGCCGCGGACACGCCACAGACTGAGGTTGCTGCTGCGATGACCATAACCAGTGATCGACTCTGGATTCGCAGTAGTCGTGTTCCAAACTGATACATAAAGATGATGACCGTAGGTGTGACTACCCATGCGACGAAGAGACCGGGAAGCCCCAGAGTGAGAATATTGCCAAAGAGAATTTCGGCACCTAAGAGTACTAGACCAGTCTTGATATATAGCTCAGTTCGAAGCGCCGGTTTAATCCACCTGGGCGTTCCCATCGTATTCGCTATGATGAGGCCGATCACAAGTGCCCAAAATGCGTAGCCCAACCCGGCGGCTCTTATACCGACCTGTTGGGCAAAGGTATAGGCTGCAACTGCTAGAGCGAAGAGTCCGAAGAATCCCGCCACATGGTTTAGGGCGATTCCACCCATTACCTTGACAGCAGCCATGGTCAGCACGGCTAGTGACAGACCGAGCGCTAACACGCCTACGCCACGTCCGTCAGTGAATGCTTCAAACGGAGACTGGGACCAACGGGCAACCCCAGGCACCTCAGTAACCAGTTGACTTGCGACTCCAAGCAGCAGCAGGCTGCCTAACCAGACCGCCCACCAGTCTTCAAGTGCAAGTAGCGCATGACGAGAGCTTTCACGGTCCTTGGTCATCGTTCAAGGTTGAGTCGAGTAGTAGATATTTGAAATCGGTTTAGATACAGGAGATATTCGATAACCGCCGCATAGGTCCGTTCGTTGTCTGCCACTGTCAGAATGGTTGTCGCCGGTGGGACTCTGCTGTGGTTCTAACATTCCGCTAAATTCTTGAGATTAGGTTCGGTTAACGTGACTCGGTACTGCAATCCGAACGAGCATATAATGCGAGGCATTCAATTGTTCTATGCAGCGGCTCGACCGTGACTCGCTGATACTACACGAGAAACTGTTAACCGCCTCACGAACGTCGACCAAATTAATGGACGGCCGTAAGTTTGTGACTGATTCATCTTGGTCGAGGAGTTCGTCACGGTTGACTTGAGAGGATTATTTTATTTGACATGATGTCTTGTTTTAGATCTGACTCTCCCGGAGCGACTAGATTGTTCGGTTTGATGGCCATGACAAAGCGCTATTTTGGGGGAAGCTGGGGTGGATTGTGCGCAGTTAGCATGTTGTGGGCGCTCGGCTTGGTGGCACCGATTCGAACGCAAGAAGTGGTCGACGAAGCGCTGACGGCGGCGGTCGAAGAGTTCTGGATCGCCGAATCGGAAGAGCGACGACTGGACGCGATAGATACCATCATGTCGCTGGACCAAGAATTCGAGGAAGTAGTTGCGGCGTTACGGGTCCGCCGAGCCTATTTGCCGAGTGTCGCCACTGGGCGTCAACTCTTTTCACGGCGGAATCGAGATGGTCTTGAACACGCTTACGTGGTTCACGTTCCCGATAGTTACGACGCGATGCAATCCTATCCTGTCCGGGTGTATTTACACGGTGGTGTCATGCGGCCTCTTCGTGAAGGAGGGAACTGGTGGCGCAATCAAGATCCGTTCATAAGGCAGGATTCACTGGTTGTGTTTCCGGCCTCATGGCCGGAGTCGATTTGGTGGCAGGATAGTCAGATTGAGAATCTGACGGGCATGCTGAATGACCTCAAGCGCGTCTACAACGTGGATGAGAATCGTGTCTATTTACTTGGTATGTCCGACGGGGCGACAGGAGCGTTTTACCAAGCCTTCAAAGCAACCACCCCATGGGCTGCCTTTCTTCCTTTTCATGGCCATCCTGGTGTGTTGGCTAATCCGAATTCCGATGTTGACGGGGAGATGCATGTTGCGAACCTCCAAAATAAGCCATTCCTGATCGTCAATGGAGGTCAGGACCGCCTTTATCCGTTAGACGCGGTGGGTCCTTTTATCCAATTATTTGAAGGTGCTAATGTCGAAATTGATTTTCGAGGCCTTCCCGAAGCTGGACATAACATGGATTGGTGGCCTGATCTTTCTACGAGCATTGATTCCTTTATTTTTGGAACGTCGCGTCAGCCTTTGCCTGACCAACTGACCTGGGAGAGTGAGAATACCGAGGAGTTTAATCGTGCTCACTGGTTGATTATTAAAGAATTAGGTTCTGTTGAGGGCGAGAGTCAGTTGGAACTCTTCAATACATTGACTCGGAGCGTCCCCGATGCTCAATTGGGTATCAGCACTGTTGGTGAGCTTGTTGACGGGTCTGGTCTTCAGCTGTTTGATGTCGCTGATGATTCGATTGTTTCTCAGGCAGGGATTCGTCCCGATGACATTGTTGTAGAGGTTGCTGGGCAGGCGATCTCGAACCCGGAATCATTGCGGCAAGCACTTATCAATTTTGCACCTGGTGACGAGTTGCCGATTTCTGTGCGACGTGACGTCGAGTTGCTGGACCTTACGTTACGGTATCCGACGACGTTTTTTACGCAGACGCGTTCCGCGTTCCGGCATGACGAGTCGTCCGGTCGAGTAGAGCTTCGCAGAGAGGGCAATGTTGTTATTGCAAAGACGCAGGGGGTACGACAGTTTAATTTACTGCTTTCTCCCGACCAGTTTGATTTGTCCCGACCGGTTCGAGTCGTAACGAATGGCGTGGTGTCCCACGATGCTCTTGTTGTATCCGACGTGGAGACCCTTTTACGTTGGGCTTCAGTCGATCAAGACCAGTCGCTTCTTTTTGGCGTTGAATTAGAGATTCGAGTGGGTTCGTAGGCGGGATATGGATATTAATCAACTGAAGACATTTTGTGATTGTTCTGAGTGCCTGCAGAGGGAGCTTTTTTACTGTTTGTCTGTTGAGAAGCTCAATAAGAAGTAATGGGCCACAGTTCATGGCGAATTTGAAGAAGTTGTATACCGCACAAGGGATCGGCGATGCCCATGTAATGCGAGGACTCTTGGAGTCGGCTGGTATCAATGCGGTGATTCGAGGGGACGGTGTTGTGCCGTTGCAGGGTGGTAATCTGATGCTTAACATTGAAGTTCGACCGTCTGTGTGGGTTCTTGAGGATGATAAGTATTCACAAGCGCGCGACATTGTTGCGGACTACGTGACCCGTCAAGATGAGAACCCGGTGCAGCCTGTTGCGACATGGAACTGTTCTCGTTGTGGAGAGAGTGTCGAGCAACAGTTCAGCGAGTGTTGGAACTGCGGAACTAACCGCTCGTCATCGTGACGCCGAGTGACTCCGTATGGATATAGAGAAGTGCTTTGGGTCTTGAATGTGAGGACGCAGTGAGATCAAGAAAGCGAGACTGGTTTCGAATCACGACCATGGGTGCGGTAATGACGTGCCTGACTGTTTTGGCTGAGCAGTCTGTTGTCAAGGCGCAGACAGACGTCTTTCCTTTTCCAGTGAGTCTGACCGAATTCGAGAATGGATTGAAGGTCATTAGCGTCGAGTATGACAGTCCAGGAATCGTCGCGTACTACACGATTGTCCGCACAGGATCACGCAACGAGGTCGATCAGGGTTTCTCAGGTTATGCCCACTTTTTTGAACACATGATGTTTCGAGGGACGGAGAAGTATCCCACTGATGCCTACAACACTGCCATTAAACGAATGGGAGCCGACTCCAACGCCTTTACAACAGATGATTGGACTGCCTACCACATTGTGGCGAGTTCGGATTCACTTGAGACCATTATTGACCTCGAATCGGATCGGTTCATTAACCTGCAGTACTCGGAAGATGCGTTTCGAACAGAAGCAGGTGCAATTCTCGGCGAGTACAACCTTAATTTCTCTAACCCGGTCTCACTGCTTCGAGAACGGCTTTATGATCGCGCATTTCTTCTGCATCCGTACAAGCACACGACACTTGGATTACTTGAAGATGTACAGGATATGCCGAACCATTATGAATATAGTCTGGAGTTCTATGACCGGTACTATCGTCCGAACAATTCGTTCATTGTGGTAGTCGGTGATTTTGATTCGGATCAACTCCTTGCGCTGGTGGAGAAATACTATGGCAACTGGGGCGCTGGTGACTTTCAACCCAATATTCCGGTAGAACCGCCTCAAACTCGCGAACGTACCGATGCTGTAACTTGGCCTAATCCGACTTTGCCTTTTCTAATGCTTGGTTATCATGCTCCGCCGTTTTCAGACCAAGTTATCGATATGCCGGCATTGGATGTGCTTTCCCAGTTACTTTTCGCTCAGACTTCTCGTTTGTATCAAAAGCTTTATCTCGAGGAGCAGGTAGTTGACATTCTGACTGGTGGTGCCGTCGACCACCGTGATGCGCCGCTGTTCACTATTCTTGCGCGTGTTACCGATCCAGAAGAGATAGCTAGTGTCCTTAATGCAATCATTTCTGAAATTGACCGATTGAAGGTTGACCCCATTGATGACGCAGAACTTGCCGCAACAAAGTCACACATGCGCTATGCCTTTGCTCGAGGATTAGATAATCCGGCGAGTGTTGCCGAGACAATGGGCCATTATTTCCAGTTAACTCAGGATCTTGAAACGATTAATCGAGTGTATCGGCTTTACGATGCAGTGACCGCCGATGATATTCGGCGTGTTGCGACAACCTACTTCCCCGAGTCAAATCGGACTGTCGTGACCTTAACGCAAGAGGACGAATAGTGGTGTTACGGTTAGCTGTGTCGAATCTAAGAGTTGTCGTGACAGTGTTTCTACTGGTTTTGTTGTGGGGATGTGCGGTAGTCGACCCGGTTGAAGAAGATACCGACACGCGAATTGGTCTGCCAGTCTCAGGAGATCCATTGGTTACGATTCGTATCGTGTTTCGAACTGGTTCGGTGAACGATCCTGACGCCAAGAACGGACTGAATGCGCTCACGGCGCTGATGTTGGGGAGGGGAGGCACGGAGACTCTGAGCTATCAAGAATTGACCACAGTTCTCTACCCTTGGGCAGCATCGATCGGAGTGCAATCGGACAAAGAAGTCACCACGGTGATCGGTCAGGTCCACCGGGACCATCTCGAAGATTTCTACATAATCTTGCGTAGTCTTGTCACTGCGCCAGGATTTGACAGAGCTGATTTTGAAAGAAACAAGGAATTCTTGGCCAACACTGTTGTTTCGAGTTTGAGAGGAACTAACGATGAGGAACTGGGCAAAGAGACGTTGAATGCAATGCTCTATCAAGGACATCCGTATGCAGCGCCAACAGTCGGCACGGAGATGGGTTTGGCAGCCATTACATTAGACGACGTAAGGGAATTTTACGTTGATCGCTATACCCACGATAATTTTCAAGTGGGGGTTGCTGGAGGATATCCGAATGGGTTCCTAGGGCGCATTGAGGCCGACCTGATTTCAGGTTTAGGTGGCGGAGCCGAAACAACGGAACAGATGGTGCTGCCGCTGCCTAGGGCTTTGGATGGGATCGAAGTAACACTTGTGGAAAAAGACTCGATAGCGACCGCGATCTCTATTGGGTTTCCGATTGATGTTACCCGCGCCGACGATGATTTTTACGCGTTGCTAGTAGCCAATTCCTACTTTGGTGAACATCGCAACTTCAACGGCTTATTAATGAATAGGATGCGTGGGGACCGCGGACTTAATTATGGAGACTACTCATATATCGAAAATTTTATCCAGGAGGGCGGTTCACGGTTCCCCATCGCGAATATTCCTCGTACGCAACAGTTCTTTAGTATCTGGATCCGCCCGGTTCCGCATCATAACGCGCACTTCGCGCTTCGGCAGGCGTTGCGTGAATTAGAGCGACTTGTAACCGACGGGTTATCGCAGGCGGATTTTGAATCAACACGAGAGTTCTTGCTGAATTATTCGAAACTGTACGTTCAGACTGCTAGCCGTAGACTTGGTTATTTAATGGATTCTCGGTTTTATGGCACCGGCTATTTCATAGACGAGATTCAACAGCGGTTGCCCCAATTGACAGTCGATGATGTCAACGCCGCCGTGCGGCGGCATCTGCAAAGTGATGACTTGGCCATTGCGATTGTGACCAGCGGGGCAGAGTCTTTACGTGACCGGTTGTTGGCAAATGAGCCATCGCCACCAACTTACAATATGGAGGTCACGGACGAGATCATGGCTGAAGATGAAGCGATCATGCACTATGAACTGGCTATTAATGCGAACCGTGTGCAACTTACTCCGGTGGAGCAGATGTTTCGTACTGTAAATTAAGTCCACCTGTGCGATAGCCCTGCGGGTCTACGTCTATCTGTTCAAAACCAGCACTTTGGAATTGCCTGACCACCTCCGACAAGATGTCTGGTTGCTTCAGTCGAGCGATTGAAGAGGGTTCAACTTCGATGCGTGCGGTCTTCTCATGGTGGCGTACACGACATATCGGGAAACCGAGATTCTTGAGAACTCTTTCACATGTTGCGATTTGAGTGAGCCGGGCTGGAGTGATTTGCGTGCCATAAGGAAATCGGCTCGAGAGGCACGCCAACGCTGGTTTGTTCCAGACCGGGAGCGATAAGCGTCTGGCGGCTGTTCTTATCTCCGTCTTTTTAAAACCGACCTCATCAAGTGGTGATCGAACTCCCTGTTCGCGTGCCGCTTGTTTTCCAGGGCGATAATCACTGCGGTCATCGACATTGAATCCGTCTACGACGTGCGCCGCGCCGAGACTGCGAGCCTTTGCGACAGCCCGCCCGTATACTTCCGTCTTACAGAAATAACACCGGTTGACCGGGTTTAACGCATACCTGGGGTCGTCAACTTCGTATGTATCGACGAGGATGTGCCTGGCCCCAAGGCGTTTAGCTAATTGCTGGACGGCCGATCTTTCTTCCGGAGCTAGACTGGGTGAAATTGCGGTGAGAGCGGTAGCGCGGTCTCCCAGCACTAGAATTGACTCAGCCAACAAGTAGCTAGAGTCAACACCGCCTGAGAAACACACCACGACACTGTCTAATTCGGCCAAGAGCTCTCGAAGCAGGGTGATCTTGTTAGATAAACCGTGCATAATGTGGCGTCTTCAGCTAGTTCACCATAGCTAGATTAGGGCGTCAACCAACACCTCATGTTTTCGTTATTTGAAAATGCCTCTTCAGTGTTGCTCGGAACGACTGCGGTAGTGGCAATTACCCATACGCTCCTTGGGATTGATCACTCTCTTTCATTTATTGTTTTGGGGCGGTCACGGCAGTGGCCATTGGGCTACACGATTGTCGTGACTAGTCTGTGCGGGATTGGTCATGTCGCGTCGTCGGTTGCGATCGGTGGTGTGGGAGCTCTTCTGGGTGCCAGTCTTGATTCGTTGATGTGGGTTGAGTCGACGCGTGGTGTAGTCGCGGCGACGTTATTGATTGGTTTTGGACTGGCTTATACGGTCTGGGCGTTTCGGAAGATATTTCGTAATGTGACTCACTCGAATGTCCATACCCATGTTGACGGTACCCTACATGAGAAACTCCATTTGCATGATGGCGAACACTTCATCTCCACGGTTCAAGCGCGAACGTGACACCGTGGGCACTTTTTATTGTTTTTCTCTTTGGGCCATGTGAACCGCTTATTCCACTTATGATCGTTCCAGCGATAGCAGGCTCGTGGATATAGTTAGTTGCCGTTGTCGTGACCTTTGGCGTTTTGACTGTCCTGACAATGGGGCTGACCGTGACCATTGGGTACCAGATGTTAGATGCGGTTCCTCAACATCGATTCACCCGCATAACCGATGTGGTTACGGGGTTACTTGTCGCCGCGAGTGGTGCGGGCGTTTTGTTTTTAGGGCTATGACACGGATGTAAAGGTTATATGGCGTTCGAGATTTTCTTGTTGATTGTCGGGTTCGGTTTGATCGCCAAGGGTGGCGATGTGTTCGTGGATTCAAGTGTGCTGATTGGTCGAGCTCTGAACGTGCCAAGGTTCGTCATTGGTGGCACTCTAGTCAGTCTCGCTACGAACGCTCCAGAAGTAGCGGTAGCTACCACTGCAAGTCTAGCGGGTGACTCCGGAATTGCACTCGGCGATGCCGTAGGGTCATGCATTTGCAACATTGGGCTAATCGCAGGAACTGTTGCGATGATCAGCCCAATCGGGGCCGATGCGAGAGATTTCACTAATCGGGCCTTGTGGATGGCGGCTGCCGGTGGGATGGTAGTGCTTTTTTCCGTGGACGGAACGTTGAGTAGACCTCTAGGTATGGTGTTGATGCTGATGGCAGCAGCGTACCTGAGCTGGGATTTTGTCGGCGTTAGACGCATGCGTAAACACAATCGGGATGAGTCGGTGCGAACAGAAGAGGAAGCAGCGTTGTGGAGAGCGGTTGGCACGTTTGTACTAGGTGCACTCTTGATTATTTTTGGGGCTCGACTGCTCGTGATGTCAGCGCAGACTCTGGCTGTTGCGTTGGGTGTTCCGACTACCATTATTGGATTTTCTGTTGTTGCCTTCGGGACATCGATTCCTGAATTGGTCACGGGAGTGGCGGCCGCACGCAAGGGTGTTGTTGATTTGGCGCTCGGCACGGTCGTAGGTTCGAACGTTCTGAATTTGTTTCTTGTCGTTGGATTAGCTGGCACAATCAACCCGCTCACGCTCGATAGTGTTGTTCGAAGCTACGCTTTTCCATGGATGGGCTTCTTTTTTGGAGCTCTTATTGTACTTGTTCGTAGAAATGGTTCTGTTGGACCACGTGCGGGTCTGGGATTGTTGGTGTTTTACCTGGTATATGTTTTGGGCTTAACCGTTTTCCCAGGATGAGGAGTGATGTATTGAGATTGTTGAAGTGTCGCAGGGAAGCTAATTAACGATGGCACCTCGTGGTCGGTTGTTGTCTACCTACCTTTTTGATCTGGATGGAACCTTGATCAATTCAATCGAGTTGATTATGTCGTCGTTCAGACACACCATGTTGGTTCACCTTGGTGAGGTCCCAGCGGACCACGACTGGCGATCGGGTTTCGGCACACCGCTAAGGACCCAATTGGCGAAATTTGCCTGTGATACGGAGCAGGCTGATGCCATGAGGACCACCTTCGTAGAATACAGTGACAAACATCACGATCGAATGGTTGAGGTTTATCCTGGCGTTCGTGAAGCGTTGGAGAATTTGTGTGCTCGTGAGGCTGTTCGATTGGCCATTGTCACTAGTAAAAACCGCCGCGGAACGCGCCGCGGCTTGCAGCTCTGTGGCCTTGAGCAATATTTTGATGTTTTTGTTACCGCCGACGACGTCGATAAGTACAAACCAGATCCCGCGCCCGTAATCGCGGCACTTGACCAACTTGCGGTGGGTGCCAGCGAAGCAGTGTTTATTGGCGATTCGCCGCATGACATAGCTGCAGGTCGGTCGGCTGGTGTGCGGACGGCCGCCGTGTTGTGGGGGCCGTTTACTCGTCAAGCACTAGCGCATCAACCACCAGACCATTGGCTCATGTGTCCCGCGGATATCAATACTCTGTCTTGATGTTCACCCTGTTGAAAGCCTAGCTAGAAGCAATGTGTCCACCGGGGTTTCGTGACAGACAGTGGCGTATCGTATTCGACTGGCTTAGTTATACACGGCGTCGCGCCAGTTATTTTGGTGGGGCGGTTGAAAATTATTTAAGCTAGGACAACCGGGAAACAGGGAATCTGTAAATGTCTGAATCGCTACCGCCAGGCTATCGTCTCCTCGAGAAAGACAGTCCGGGCTTACATCTCTCATATGATTACAAAGACCCATTCGAGGACCTTGTCGGTCCATTTGGATATAAGGTCGAGGATCGTCGCATTTCATTCGCGTTCGAAGCAAAAGGCCATCATTGCAACTCGAGTAATAGTGTACATGGCGGCATGCTGATGACCTTTGCAGACTATGCTGTCTGCCTTACAGCCATTTGGGATCAACCAGGTCAGAAATGTGTCACTGTGTCATTTAACTGTGAATTTGTAGCGGCTGGTCGCCAAGGTGACCACATCCGGTCAAGTTGCGAAGTCGTAAGACGCACCCGATCACTCACGTTTGTACGCGGGCAACTGTTTGTTGGGGAACGAGTGTTATTGAATTGCAGCGCAATTGTGAAACATTTTTCGGTCAGAGAGTAGATTGACCTTATGGCGGAAAGTCTTCCAATCCGGACTGAATCTCCATACACGCTGTCACCTGACTACGACTAATACCAAGGTGAGTTTCAGTTGAGCAATTCAAACACGTAGTTTGGATTCCCCACTTTGAAACCATACGATTATCGCAGGCTCCGTTATAATCCGCTCGATTACGTAAGGAGGAGCACAATGGGTTTCGCTAGAACTTTCTCTGTTTTAGTTGCCACTTTTCTTTTCTGTGAGTTTTCTGCGACGTTAGTGTTGGCGCAGCAAGGTAGCAGAGACGGTGAGTGGCGGCATTATGCTGGTGACCTGGGTGCAACGAAATTTGCTCCACTGGACCAGATAAGCAGGGACAATGTTAAACAACTACAGGTAGCGTGGGAACGCGCGGCGGTTGATCAGTCAATATTGGAGATGGTCCCAGACCTGAGTTACGGCAACAATTTTATTGCTGCTCCTCTGATGGTTGACGGGATCCTCTACAGTCCCAATGGCGTTGGTTTAGTTGAAGCGTTTGATCCTGCTACCGGAGACACGATTTGGGTCCAAGAACCTTTTGATTCGGCTCCTGCTGCGTATCGGGGATCCGTGACTAGGGGCGTCGCCCATTGGGCCGACGGCAACGATCAGCGCATCATCGTGCAACGTGGCCAATGGTTGATTGCCCTTGACGCCAAGACTGGGCGCCCTTACGAGGACTTTGGGCAGGGTGGGCGCGTTGACCTGACAACAGGCCTTGCTGATGGCGCCCGTTATCGATGGGGCGGTGCGCCAACGGTTGTTCGCGACGTAATCGTTGTTGGACAGTCCATGTCTGACACGTTTGTGACGAAAGAGGACATCCGTGGAGATGTTCGTGCCTTCGACGTTCGCACGGGCGAACTGAGGTGGGTATTCCACACGATCCCGCAGGCCGGCGAATTCGGAACTGATACCTGGGATGACGAATCGTGGCAGTACAGCGGTCATGCACCAGTGTGGGCATTGTTTAGTGCAGACGAAGAACTTGGCTACGTTTACCTTCCGATAAGCTCTTCCACGAACGATATGTATGGTGGGCATAGAGGTGGCGACAACCTGTTCAGTCAGACTTTGGTTTGTGTTGACGCCAGTACTGGTGAACGGGTGTGGCACTTCCAGATCGTTCATCATGGTCTGTGGGATTATGACCTGCCCGCCGCGCCAATTTTGATGGACCTCGAGGTCGATGGTCGAGAGATTAAGGCAGTTACTCAGATCACCAAACAAGCGTTTGCCTTTGTTTTTGATCGTGAAACAGGCGAACCGGTTTGGCCGATCGAAGAACGACCCGTGCCACAATCCATGGTTCCAGGCGAGCGGACGTCACCGACGCAGCCTTTTCCAACAAAACCTCCGGCTTTCGACCGTCAAGGCGCCACGGTTGAGAACTTAATTGACTTCACTCCGGAGTTGCGGGCTGAGGCGTTAGAGATCGTAGAGCGCTACACCATTGGTCCTATGTTTACGCCTCCGACTGTGCGGACGGACGATCCGACTGGTAACTTAGGAACCATTCAACTGCCAGGATCACAGGGTGGTGCCGATGTGCAAGGTGCCGCTTTCGACCCAACTACAAACATTCTTTACGTCCCATCAATTACGTCTCCGTTTGTGGCAGATATTCTTGAAGGAAATCCCGATCGGACAAATCTTGATTTCGTGAAGGGGACGCGTTTATGGATCGGAGGCCCCCGTGGGCTGCCCTTGTTTAAGCCGCCTTACGGACGCATCACGGCAATTGACATGAACCGTGGTGAAATAGTGTGGCAAGTCGCAAATGGTCACGGTCCTAGGAATCATCCAGCGATTCGCCATCTCAATCTTGGTCGTCTTGGCCGTCCTGGTCGACCGTCCCCGCTTGCTACCGCGACACTTCTTTTTATCGGTGAGGGTTCGGATGCGCGTAATAGCGGTGGTCGTGTACCAGACGGAATGCCGCCGGAAATTGTTACTAACTACGGTGAACCGTGGTTCCGGGCGTACGATAAAGCAACTGGTGAGGTCGTGTGGGAGTATGAATTGCCATCCGGTACGACCGGCGCACCCGTGAGCTACATGCACGAAGGAAAGCAATATGTGGTGGTGGGGATTTCCGGCAAGGAGGGGATGTCACCTCGTTTCGTGGCTTTTAGCTTGCCCTAGGCAATGAATGGTGTCATCGCTGGTTGGCGGTGACGCTCAGTCCTTCTCTAACGTCCAGAGGGCGAACGTCGTTATCCACTTTCCTGGCCTCGCGCTGTTCCGGTAACGTCTTAACCGTGCCTGACGACAAATTGTTACCTCTGGAACTGAGACGGGTTCTTGACGCCGAGGCAGCGGCGATTCCAGTGGTGGACCTTCGCGACGCAGCGCGGCGCCTCTCGGACCACTATCGTCAGGCATCGGTCGAAGCGGCAGACAACACGCTAGCCTTCGACGATCTAACTGCTCTCGCATACGCCGCTACTCGGATGCCAGCTACTTTGGCGGCTGCCCGTGTAGTGTTCCACGAGTTAACTGTGCGAAGCGGTGAACTTAACGTCGAAACTCTGCTTGATCTTGGTTCAGGGCCCGCTACGACACTTTGGGCAGCAGACCCGGAGTTTTCCAATCTTGAGCATGTGTGTTTTGTTGAGCACGATGCTGCGATGCGGAAGCTTGGAAAAAGACTCGCCAAGTGTTCACCTCTTAACGGGCGGGTAAAAATGACATGGTCGTCGAAGACAACCGATCTGTTGTCGACATCCACTGTCTTCGACCTTGTGGTCGTCAGCTATCTCTTGACTGAATTAGACGAAGATGCTCGTATGGATTGTCTTCGCCTCGCCTGGAATTCCTGTGGTGGTGCGCTCGTCGTGATTTTGCCAGGTTCTACCGAGGGCTACAACATTATGCTGGCGGCACGATGTCAGCTTGTGTCGCTCGGTGCGTCCATTATCGCACCATGTCCTCACAGTGACGCATGTCCACTCGATAAACCGGACTGGTGTCACTTCGGTACTCGATTGAACCGGTCTAATCTTCATCGACGTTTGAAAGAAGGTAGTCTCGGCTACGAAGATGAGAAGTACAGTTATGTTATTGCGACCAAGGGTCTCGGGCGCCCAGTTGCTGGCCGTGTAATTGGTCGTCCTCATGCAGGCAATCGACAGGTGCATCTCCGATTGTGCGAAGGAAATGGCGTCGTCGATCGAACGTTGACGAAGAGGAACTCACCGGAGTATCGACAGGCACGAAAACTGCGATGGGGCGATGCGTGGGATTTATCCTCCGGTGACTAACCTAATCAACCCACCTGCGTGGTTATTCAAGGCTAAGCCTGAATGGGTTAGATGTCTCTAATGCCACAGACAAGGCCGGTTTGGGATCACTTGGAAGCGCATTTGTTGGTGTAGCGTAAGATTCTTCAGTAAGTCCAGAATCTGCGAGTAGCAGACGTAGTGGTTCCTGACGAGATGGAGTCCTACGAGGCCTTGAGTGCGTCTCCCAACCTGGAGTACGTGAGCCACATCGGTGACAGGAAAGATACAGCCGTCCTCCGCCTTGCGAAAGGCGGTAATCATGTTGTCTCCGGACAAAACAGAGCAGTCGAGCTAGCATCCTTCGGCGAGTTGGCGGCATTCTACCGCAGTCTGTGTTCAGGGCCTAGTTACTAATGTGTCATCGTGTGGAGGAGAACATTAATTCCCAAACCATAACCATCAGGAGCAAACTTCGAAAAGTAACGTGGGTCGTCAGCTTCTCGTTCCCATGCGTCAGCTACATCGGTGTTATGCGTCATCACTACGAGGAATCTACCGTGTTCGTCAGTAATCGCACGGAAGTGAGGTTCTTCGCTGTCTTTACCGCGTTCCGATGTAGTTCGCCCGCCCACGCCGTACCAAAATTGTATTGCCGTGATTTGTGGAACGGAGGACACATGGGCCAAGGTGCTGAAAACGGGATGATCTAACGGCACATCAACCACAGGGTACTGAGCGGGCGGGAGGACCTTTCCTATTTCGCTAGTCCAATGCTGCCACGCACGAGATCCCCAAAAGTCATCCACCCAGAGAAAGCCGCCCTTCAGTAAATATTCGCGAAGGCGTTGAACCTCTTCGCTACTAAATCCAATTGTTCCTACGTCCGCGGCCATTGTGAAGGGGCAATTAAAGAGTTCGTCATCGGTAAGTCTGACTACCCAGTGATTCGGTTCTTTCTGACTATCCATGCTTACACGTCCGGTCGTCAGTTCAGAATAGCGAATCATTAGATTGATGCCGGCATAGGGATAGTCGGTCGCCCATCCCATACCCAATTCTTCGTATCGCACACTGTCATACATCAGTTTGCAGAACGCAAAATCACGGTCAGGAAAACTTGCTGGCGCAAAACGAGGTGGTAGGGTGCCCTCGCGGAAGCCGCCCCAGCGGCCCCATTGAGCATGGACAACAGTCATTACACTGCAGACTGTCAACAAAATGACTACTAGGCCCAGTGTGGTGCCTTTGTTCATTGACTGTTTATACACGCTTGTCTAAGAGTGTGCCAGTCAGAATACAGAGAAGGTTACTGTGTTTACCGAAAGTTTTCTTTCTGGATGTCAACCTGAGACTCAACGAGATTCCGTGCCCGTTCAAGTAGTAGTTCTGCGCCTCTGCGGGCGGCGTTGGAGGCATCTTGCGTTTCGTCTGAGTTGGCAGTCTTCATGGTTGCTAGGCGTCCCAGCTGAATCACTACTGTTAGTGTATTGTGTGCTATTTGTAATGAGGAGGGAGGCATGACTGAGCCATGTTCGGTGCGGAGTCGGTCCCAGTCTGTTTGTATAGCCTCCGGTGAGTCATTTTTCATTTCAACTTGCTCAGGGGGCGATTTAAGTAATTGTTCTAACTCTTCAGTTGTGCGACTGAACCACACCACGTAATCGTTCGAGAGTGCAGGAGTTAATGAGAAGCGTGATTCGGATGAAGGATGCTCCCTTATGTCGGTAAATTTGGGTTTGACGCTGGCATCGGACGAATGGATGACGATCCGGTATTCGCGGTTTTCCGAGTCCTGTTCTATTTGGTACGGGTGTTGTTGAGTGAGGTCCAATACCACTCTTGTGACCGGTGGGTCGCTTTGGTTCAGCGCTACGCGAATTTGCCGAACCCCGGCCTTTTCTATTGGTGTGATCGCGGCAACCTTTGGAACTATGTTGGCAAAATCAACGAACAGACGAAACGGTTCCACCGTGATTTCCTGAATTTTGCCGTACAAGGCTTGATCCGCGATTAGTCGAATCGTAACAGTGTTATCCGAATTTTCAATCGACACCTGCAATAAGGTGCCTTGGTGCGCCTGGGCGGCTGCCGTCATCGACACCGCCCACCCGAGTACCGTTAGTAATACCGTGAAGCTGACCGTGGCATGTAAGACGTTTAGTGTCTTGAGGCGTGGTTTCACCGATTCTCCTGAATCGGTTTATCGGTTCATTCCCTTCGGAACAGTAGTGTTAATCCGTGGCCTCGAAGTTTACTAATTAGCAGCGAAACAGTAGAAATACCCGTTTCCTCCTGTTCCTTGGAGGTCGGCTTGTCCACAACCACGACTGCCATGGGCGGAATTCCACGATGATGGGACAGCACCGCCACCAGTGCGATCGTGATGACCGACCTGGGCGCTCCCGTCACCGTTGCTGGTCCAGTTACTGCACGTATGGTCTTCTCCGTCCGTAAAACGCGTTCCGTCAAGTTGGGAGCCGGTCAGGATGTCATGACGGTTAGGGTCGTCACCGCGGCCATTGGTGATTTCTCCGTTTTCATTTAATTGAGTTTGTTTGGTTAGAGCAGCGTTTGAATAGTGTAATTCGTCAACACTACCAGCAATTTGAACGCCGTCGGCGTTAAACCATGGGCCTGAACCGATCCGGTCGCGGGCATTGGTGCCGGTGGATCCATCGGTGCTCAGATACGCTCGCCACGTCTTTCCACTGCTTCCCGCGGCTTCGGCTAACATGGTGCAGTGCCGGTCGGCACCGTCAAGGCCTCCTAAATTAGCTCCGTCGCCAGGTCCTGCGCTTGTGATGAAGAAACTCATCGCATTATCTTGGGTGATCCCAGTTAATCCCATTGTCAACGCTAGGATGAGGGCTACACCAAACATTCTTGTTTTGCAGGTCGTCATTTGTAAGAACCTCTTTGGTTGCTGCTGTTAACTGAATCATCGATAGTTCTAGTCTATATATAGGATTAATAATATAGGTGCGGTCGCCACGGAATTGACTATTCTTGAATTTCGATCACGAGAATTTCACGCTCGTTGCCTTCATTTTCCCCTTGTCCGACAACAACTAACACAAGCGAATCTGAAACGGCCACATCACGCGCCGGGCGGGGAGTCGATAATGCCGAAATGATCTCCGGACTTGATGGGTCTGACAGGTCAATTACTTGTAATCCAGCATCACCAGCTGAGACGAATGCGAATTGATCTTGAAGTGCCAGGCCGTTGGCTCGCCCTGGTGTATCGAATGTTGAAGTTTTTACCGGCGTAGCCGGATCCGTGACATCGTAAACCTGAAGTCCACCTTGGCCGATACCGGCAAGAAGTTTTCGTCCATCGACCAGTTCTGTAACTTGGAGTGCATTACGCGGTGCGGATGGAGCGTGCAGTATCCCAATTGGCTCAGGGCTGCCTTCTTGTGTCAGGTCGAACACGTAGAGACCTGTCGGAGAGTCGGTTGCGTAAGCGATGGGCCCCGATGTGACAACGTCTCGCGCATAGCCATCAAGAAAATACGAGCCAATTTGTTGGGGTTCACTTTCGTTAGCAACGTCGATCAGGACGAGTCCTTCCATATGGTCGATATAAGCCACTTTGGTGTCATACACGGCGCCTATCTTGGTTTGGCCCAATGATGCAAACGCGCCCAATTCGACTGGCGCAGTTGGGTCAGAGATGTCGAGGATCGATAAGCCATGAAAATTGGCGCCGACATAGGCACGTTCGCCATTGATACTGAATTTCCAGATCTCCTCCGGCATTGTCAGTAGTCCCGTTTGGCGAGGCATCGTCGGAGTCGACAGGTCAAAGACCTTGAACTCCCGGTGGTGGGTCACGAACGCTTGTGTTCCCTCAACTTGGACGAGGTTGGCGGGTCCGGGAATGGTACTAACGTGTTCGAATGACACTTGCGCGTTTACTTTAGGAGCAGACAGCACAATAACTGTCATAGCGAGCATCGAGGCTACAGTTAGGCGGACAGACAGAGCAGTGATCATGAAATGTCCTTCTTAGCAATTCGATAGAGCTTTGATTGGGTTCTTAGAAGAAGACTCCCACGTACGACAGCGGGCGTCGCGAGTGACATTTCGTTAAGTGAGTTCTTGTGCAGGATCTTAAACTCTGGTCCGGCTTCGACAACGTATGTTTCACCATCCTCACTGAGTAGGAAAATCTTACCGTTATACGCCCACGGTGATGCGGTGAAACCATTTCCGATTTCAAGGCGTTGACGTCCGTACACCTCGTCGCCGGTGAGCGCATCGTGGCAGACTAAGAAGCCGCGGTCGAGCAAGGTGTAGTAGTAATCGCCATAGACCAAGGCTGAGGTGTTATAGGTGCCGAGTAACGGGTATGACCATGCGACGTATTCAGTGGATTCTTTTGGTCCGGGGAAACCTGCAGCGATGCCCGTGCTACGAGCGTCAGGTGGCCACACCGAAATATCGCCTGTGGCTCCCGGGCGTACAACATAGACCGGTCTTAATCCCCCTCCAGGATAACCGGAACTCAGATAGAGAAGGCCATGTTTGGCGAAGGGGGTCGGGATGGTGAGTCCGGACATGCCGTGAATTTCCCAGAGAACATTGCCGTCGAGGTCATAGGAGCGAATCCCGCCCGTACCGGAGGTGATTAGTTCGGTTCGCAGCTCGTTCTCCCAAATAAATGGTGTTGCCCAATTTGTCCCACGTTCTTCGCGGTCAACCCGCCAGATTTCTTCGCCTGTGTTTGTATCAATGGCCACAAGAAACGACTGCGTCTGATTGTCGTTAACAATGTAGAGCCGGTCTTCGTGAAGGACCGGAGAAGCGGCGGATCCAAAACCTCCGGTGGTTTCGAATGCTCCGAGTTCGTGTCGCCAAACAGTTTCACCACTCAAGTTGAGAGCGGTAACCAGTCCAATGGTCCCCAGATAGACATACACTCGTCGTCCATCCGTCACGGGTGTTTCAGATGCGAACGTATTCTTGAGATGACGCTCGATGGATGGAGTCATTGTGTGAAGCTCGCTTTGCCACACAATCTGGCCAGTTTCGAAGCTGATGTCGTACAGCATCCAGCGATGTTCATTTGCGGATGCGAGGCCGCCGTTCTCATCGCCCGGGTCATAGAGTCCTTTCACCGGAGCTGGTTCATCACCTGCACTGATCGCCGTGGTGAGAAAGACGTGGTCGTTCCACACGACGGGCGAGCTCCAGCTTAGACCGGGAACGTCAATTTTCCAGGCGATATTTTCGGTCTCACTCCATCGGTCCGGGAGTGACGGATCATCTGGGATGTCCCCGGCACTTGGTCCGCGAAACTGTACCCATTGTTCCTGGCCACCCGCTGATATTGAGGGCATAGCCAATACCAGTCCTAGGGCGAAAATCACGACACCTTTCATCGTGGCTCCTTCGATTGAGGCATAAGTAAGCATTCGAAATATTCTCTGTCAAGAACACAGGCCGTAGATAGAACAGACAGAGAAAACATGTTGGGCATTTTACTTGACCTCACGCTGTTGTGGAGCTCAAGCGAAAAGATATGTACGAAGCGGTGATCGTCGGGGTATCGGGATTAATTGGATGTTGTGTCTGTTCGCATGTGTCATGGCCGGCGAGGATTTGAGTTCATGGCTATATAATCAAACCGACGAAATGAGTGGTGCGAGTATGAATATATGACTGAGAAAGCAACGCCGGTGCAGGTGCTTCGATTTGAGCTCAATATAAAGGATTCGGCTATGCGCCCGGAACAGTTGCTCAACTTGCTGAACCGTATGCTACGTGAAGAATTCCCAACCGTTGTGGATAGCGTGATACTGACCCACGAAGAAGATGATGGTGTGGTTACACTTTCGAATCTCGAACAGGTGGATAAAACAATGGCGCGGGACGTCTCCCGTCGAGCTCGCAGTATTTACAACGAATTTCTGACGAGTCCTTGGTACTAAAAGGCCCTTCTTCTCTTTTTGGAATGAATAACCTCGCGTCTAACACGCAATGGGCCGTCACAAGAAAACTGCTGTTATTTCGAAAATAAATACGGAGTGCAGAACTGTTTGTCTCAGGGGTGCGCCATAAAATGTTGCAAAAGGGACGTTTGACTGTTAGGTTTCACTAGCTCTAACTAGGCGTTACTAACCGCTCGTGCCCGATGCATGGAGGAGGTCGTCTCATGGGAGACGTGGAACAGATTCAGCAGCAGGAAGAATCAAC
>CAYFER010000017.1:0-54135 GCA_964342185.1 uncultured Vicinamibacteraceae bacterium
GTCCTGAGATTCGATACGTTGCCGCTGTCACGGCGAACGCACCAAACGAGTCTGGTGCCAGACAGTTCTTAGATTTTCTACGTAGTGAAGCCTCAATGCATATCTTTGAGGACTATGGGTTCATCGCGTTGAATGGTGAGGTGCGATGAATCCAGACTTGCTTAGCGTCGTGGTCTTTAGCATCGGAATGGCAACAATTGCGACGATAGTGATGCTGCCTCCAGGAATTGTCTTGGCTTGGCTCTTGGCACGTAGGTCGTTTCCCGGACGAAACGTTGTCGAAACACTGGTGTCGCTTCCACTGGTACTTCCACCTGTTGCGACCGGACTGATTTTGCTCCGACTGTTCGGACGGCGTGGATTGATCGGTGAGTGGCTTGATCGGTTTGGGATCGATCTGGTATTCACGTGGAAGGCTGTCATCCTCGCTATGGTGGTAATGGGGTTACCACTCTTGGTGCGGGCAGCCCGCAATGGCTTTGAGCAGGTTGACTCAAGGTACGAACAGATTGCCGCCACCCTCGGCGCGTCGCCAATGAGAGTGTTCTTTACGATTAGCCTGCCGCTCGCTGGTCGCGGAGTGGTGGCTGGGTCAGTGCTTGGGTTTTCGCGTGCTTTGGGAGAATTTGGTGCGACCGTCATGATCGCAGGAATGTTGCCAGGCACCAGGACGTTATCTACATCCATATACGCCTACAACCAAACGGGGCAAGACTCTCAGGCCACGGTGTTACTTGTGGCGGCGGCGACGGTGGCATTTGCAGCGGTTTATATTTCCAATCGGTTGAGTACGACGAGTGTGTAGTAGAGACCGGAAATGACCGAAACGAAAGAAGCGGACAGGGCTGGGGTTCTCATAAAGCTTGATTTTGTGGTCCACCAAGGTACTTTTAGATTAGCGTTCAGAGAGTGTGTTCAGGCCAGATCCATAGCATTGACTGGACCGTCTGGCGCTGGAAAAACCACTGTATTGGAGACGATTGCCGGTCTTCGACGGCCCGTTTCTGGGTTGATTGAAATAGACGGACGTATCCTGTTTAGCTCAGAACGGCATCTGGATCTGCCAGTCGAATCTAGGCGAGTCGGCTATGTTCCACAGGACGTTGCGTTGTTTCCTCACATGAATGTCAGGCGAAACATCTTCTATGGTCAGAGCAAAAGTGTTGCATTGGTGTCGGACACGGTACTTCGTGTTTTGGAGATTTCGTCGCTCCTTGATCGAAATGTAGCTGGGTTGTCAGGTGGCGAGCGACAACGTGTTGCGATCGCGAGGGCCCTCATGTCCGAGCCTGAACTGTTGCTCTTGGATGAACCTCTTGCGGCAGTCGGGCATTCCCTGAAGGAACGAATCCTGCCTTATGTTCAGCGAGTTCGTCACGAGTTGAACACGCCTCTCATATATGTGTCACATTCGCTAGATGAGGTGAATCGTGTCAGCGACCGGGTCATTACTCTAGAAGAGGGGCAGGTCGTAGAATCGAAACCAACGCATCCAGTGAGCTAATTCTTTCACCGGTTAGGGGAGACCGACGCGTAGTACTGTGAAGAGCAGAAAACAAACGAACGCTCCAATGACAGTCATCGACAGGCCCCATGCCATGAGCTGATTGAAGAGTTTACGACTGTCCTCGCTCGACGGTGCGGCGGCCATACACAGGGCTCCGAGGGTCGATAGAGCCGAGACGTCTACTAGGTGCGCACCAACATTCATAGAGGAAGCGATGGCCAATGGTGCTACTCCACCCAATTGTTCAGCTAGACCAGGAACAGTTGGGAGAAAAGCAGGTAGTACCACGCCTGAGGTGCTGCTGTAAATCGAGATAAAACCCGTCGAGAAGGCTACAACGGCTGTGACACTTTCAGGGGTTGATAATCCAGCGAGCAGTTGGGTGAAGAGATCAAGGCCACCGGTTTCATCGAGTACCGAAATCAGCACGGTAACACCACAGACCATCATGATGACCCGCCACGGCATGAGTTTCACGGCTTCCAATTCGTCCCCTGCCTTCAAGAGAGACAGAAGAATGGCTGCCGCAAATGCGCCAAGACCGACGTTCACATCAAAAATAATGACTCCGACGAGCAAGCTGCCGATTACGGCGATTGTGATCCAATGAGCGGTATCAAACTGGATAGAGTTACTGCCAGACTTTAAGTCGGATGAATCGCTTGGTGGCACAACCAGTGCCTCGGAATGATAGCGTCCGAGAAGACGCCAACCACCGAAAATGAAGTAAGCCAGAAACGCAATGACAACATGCGCGAGCATGTTGTTGACGTAGGTCAATTGTTCAAAGCCACCGAGACCAATCTCTGCCATTACTCCATTAACGATAACCCCGGTAGGAGCAATTGGAGAAAGCGACCCCGCGTTGGCACCATTTCCAACCATGATGGCCATCAGAAATGCTGGAATGCCGACTTGGCCGGCGACCGCCATCGCCATAGGCGCTATGAGTGCAGTCGATGCGATGTTGCCTGGGCCCACAGATGCCAAAACGAACGCCAGAACGAAGAACATCATAGGCATCACGCCGACGTTGCCGCGGCAGTAATGAACCGCCTTGTAGGCTATCCTGTCCAGAGTGCCGTTGGCTTGGGCCTGTGAGAACAGTAAAGTTACTCCGGCGAGCGTCAGAAACAGTCGTGTCGGGAAGCCGTTCATGACTTCGTTGGCACTTATGCCTGCTATGTAGACGCCGGTAATCCATGCCAGAGCAATTGCAAGAAAACCGACATGGAGACGGATTGTACAGCTGACAACAATGGCGACGAGTAAGGCTACAAGCGAAATCGTTGCGGCATCCATCGGTCGTGAGTATAGCTTACGTGGTCCAGTCTGAAGTCAATACGTAAGACCGTGGAACCCTATTCGAATCGTGAGTGCAAGTGGGATCATTGAGCCGAGGTTGATTGACCGGGTCAGTTGGCGAAGATATTGAGAATGGACTAAGACGGTGAAATTAATGACACGCGGTCCTCGAATGGTCCTAGGTGGAGGAATGACTGCTGCACTGTTGCTACTCATCGGGGCGTTGGGAAGTCGTCTCGGATTTTGGTCTTTTACCGTCGGATTCCTTTTTCTGATGATAGGGGTTGTTGTTGCGGTACTGACCACCATCGCAGGAAGTTTTGTGGTGGTTAGTGCTTTACGGCGGACTGGGAGTAGCAACTACTTGGCATTGGGGATAGGTGTTGGCGTGTGTGTGTTGGTAATGTTGGTAATCGGTGGTCAGGTCGTTCCAGCGGCGTCGCTGCCACCAATTCACAACATTTCGACTGATATTGAAAACCCTCCCCAGTTTGAAGCCATCGTTTCGCTGCGGGCCGGGTTGAATCCTCACCGTTATGACGCAGCTCAGAAGATTGGCGATGCAGGTACGCTTGGAGACCTGCAACGTGCAGCCTATCCAGAACTTAAAACCTTTCGCTCGGCAGTTAGCGTGCTAGCTGGTCTGGAACGTACGGTGACTATCTTGAGAGATATGGGCCTTGAAGTCGTTGCCGTCGACCGGGTCACAGGTAGAGTGGAAGCGACGGCGACGACCTTTTGGTTCGGATTTAAGGATGATGTTGTTGTGAGGCTCAAAGCGGCCGGTGGAGTTACATCTGTTGATGTTCATTCGGTATCGCGGGTAGGCCAGGGTGACTTGGGTGTGAATGCGCGCCGTATTGCTACTTTTCTCAGTCAGTTTGCTGCCATGGAGTAAGAAGACAAGTTTAGTGTCGCGCCGTAGAGCTCTGGTCCATCGCTTCAATCAACGCATCATTAAGCAATTCCCAGGCTCGACGAATGTGACTCTCAGTGGTGCGAATATTCCCAACGGCTAATCGAATGGCGAATTGTTCCTGCAGACGGGTGTGTGACAAAAAGACGTCACCGGAAGCATTCACAATGTCTAGGATCCGAGTATTCAGAGCATCAATTTCTTCATTGGTAAAGTGTTGCTCATGTGGTTGAGCGCGGAAGCACACGACGCTCAATGGAACGGGAGCTAGTAGCTCAAAGTTGCTATTCTCGTTGACCCATTTAGCGAAAAGTTGCGCGAGGCGCATGTGCTCTGCGAGTCGCGACCGGATACCTGATGCTCCGAAGTAACGAAGTACAGCCCAAAGTTTTAAGGCACGAAATCGGCGGCCGAGTTGAATTCCTGTATCCATTAGGTTTGTGACACCAACTTCAGCGGTTGATAGGTATTCGGGTGTTAGTGCAAAAGTCGTTCGGACGGTGTCCATGCGACGACAGTAGAATGCGCTTAGGTCAAACGGTGTGAACAGCCATTTGTGAGGGTTGACCACTAGCGAATCAGCGTGGCTACATCCATCGAGAACAGAAGCGGTCTCCGGTACCAGTGCTGCCGCGCCGGCATACGCGGCGTCAACATGTAACCAGAGTCCGTGACGCTGGCACACCTCGGCGATGTCACGAACTGGGTCGACACTCGTCGTGGATGTTGTTCCGACTGTCGCGACCACTGCCATTGGCTGGCAGTTGGCTCTTTGGTCTTCTTCAATCGCAGCACGCAACAAATCGACCCGCATCCTGAATTTTTGGTCAGTTCGGATTTTACGCACTCCCGCTTGACCGATTCCCAGTGTGATCGCTGCCTTTTCGATTGAGGAGTGTGCTTGGTCTGACACATAAATACGAAGTGGCAAGACGTTCGGTCGCCCGGCCAGCCCGTGTTCTCGAACATTGGGCACCGCAGTCTCTCGAGCAGCGGCTAATGCGTGCAAGCTGGCTATCGACGCGGTGTCGTAGATAACACCTTCGAAGGACGCCGGCAGGCCTAGCAGCTGCCGTAGCCAACTTAAGGCAACTTCTTCGAGTTCGGTTGCTGCTGGGGACGTGCGCCAGAGCATCGCTTGAACGTTGAGTGTCGCTGTCAGAAATTCTGCCAAAATGCCTGGAGCACTTCCTGATATGGCGAAATAACCAAGGAATCCAGGATGATTCCAGTGTGTAATCCCAGGCAGCAGGAGGGTTTCAAAGTCTCTGAAGATCTGGTCGAATGGTGTTCCAGACTCCGGTGGGCTGGACGGGAGAGCGTTACGAATAGCTCCTGGTTGGACCCTTGATAACACCGGATTCTCGTCGGTGCTGAGATAGGCGGCTATCCACTCGACGAGTGCGAGCGCTTGGTTCCGGAACTCGTCCGGCGGCATATCGCCAAGGTCGCCTGGGGCAGGATCACGGGACACGGGATTTCATGTTCTTGCGGCTGGTGACTGGGACGCGTAGGCTTAACCCCGACACGGTTCAAGATTGTAGCATTCACGTTCAGCTGTCTTACACATCTTTAACAAAAGGAGTCAGCCGTGGCAGAGGTTGTGCACACTAGTCGTCTGCGCATTGAACGCGTTAAAGGACCAATTCGTCAGGCATTCTTGGAAGGTTTTGATACACCTATCCGTTTTGGCGTGCATGGTGGGATCAAGGCTTTTTATGGGGTTGAACCGGATGAAGACGTTCCGGCCACCTTAGACCATATGGTCGCTGCGGTGGGGGCTTGACTGCTCGGTACCCTTGCACGCGCACTGGAGGTGCGCGACATTCCAGCTACACCAGACACGATTAAGGCCAGTGTCGAGGGTGACATTGAAGCTGTTGAAAAAGTCCTCAAGATTGTTCGAATTCGCGTTCGGTACACATTGATTATTCCTCGTGGTCTACGTGAGAAGGCTGAGCGCGCAGTTCTCCGCCATCCGATTAGTTGTCCTGCAGCCAATAGCATCCAGGGTTGTATTGATTTGGATATTCAAGCCGATATTACAGAAACATAACTACTGATTCGACACTTGGTTCCTGTTTAATTGATTGGCGATGGCTTCTGCAAACTTCATGGTGGTAGCTGTTCCGCCAAGGTCAGGAGTGAGCACCTGACCGGCAGTCAGCACCTTGTGAAGAGCAGCAACAATGCGATCAGCTTCGGCATTTTCATTTAGATGTCGAAGCATAAGAACTGACGACAACAGAAGGGCCGTAGGGTTTGCCAGTTGTTGACCTGCTATGTCTGGTGCTGTTCCGTGAACGGCTTCGAACACAGCGACTTCTTTTCCGATGTTCGCGGACGGAACAAGGCCCAGTCCACCGACGAGACCCGCGCAGAGGTCCGACACGATATCCCCGTAGAGGTTCGGCAGCAGCAGAATGTCAAATTGTGACGGGTTCAGGACAAGGTTCATGCTGGCGGCATCCACGATTTGCTCGTTGTAGCGAATGTCTTCTTTGAATTGTTGAGCCACGGCACGGACAGAGTTAAGAAACAAGCCATCGCCGAGTTTCAGGATGTTGGCTTTGTGAACAGCTGTGATCAAGTTGCGTTTTTCGCGGCGAGCATATTCGAATGCGAACCGGGCTATTCGTTCGGAAGCTGTCTTGGTGATGACCTTCAAGGATTCGACGACACCCGGGACAACCTCGTGTTCTAGGCCGGAGTACAGGTCTTCGGTGTTTTCTCGAATCACAATCAGATTCACGTCCCCGAACCTACTCTTGAGACCAGGAAGGCTCAATACGGGGCGCAGATTAGCGTAGAGGTCAAGTGCTCGTCGTATTTCAACGTTTACGCTCCTAAATCCAGTCCCAATTGGGGTTCCAATTGGCCCTTTGAGCGCCACGCCGTTCTGGCGAACTGAGTCAAGAACAGTGTCGGGGAGCGGAGTTCCTTTCTGTTCAGATACCTTGACTCCGGCATTCTGCAGATGCCACTCGATCTGGACCCTGGTCTGTGACAGAACAAATAGAACAGCATCAGTGACTTCAGGTCCAATTCCGTCTCCCGGGATCAAGGTAATCGGGTGTTGCATGGTTGGTCCAAGTTCAGTTGGAAACACCGCATTATAATCGGCACGGTCATCCTTAACATGATGGAATCCGTCGGAGCGCTGGATTGGCAAACGTGGGGTCCTGACGCCTTCGCCCAAGCCGAGGCTGAACAGAAGCCCATTTTACTGACGGTCGGCGCGGCGTGGTCGTTTGGTTCTGCTGAGATGTTGCGAACCACGTATCGTGACGTACGGGTTCGTCAGCTAGTTGAACGTTTGTTTGTTCCCATTTGGGTCGACGCCGATGATCGACCGGATATCAACGATCGCTACAATTTGGGCGGCTGGCCGACCACCGCGTTTCTGACGCCGACCGGACAGCTCTTGGGTGGTCAGACTTTTACTGACTCGACCCGTATGGCCCAGCTACTGCAGCAGGTGTCCAGTGCGTATGCCACGCGCCATGAAGAATTTAGTGCGGCGAAGGGGCAGCATCAGAATCCAGTGACCGTTTCGAAAGATGGCAATGTTGACCTCAAGATTGACCTCGGATTGGAAGCATGGCTCGTGTCTCATTTGTCAGAGGCATTTGACCAGGAATACGGCGGATTTGGTCGTGCAACCAAGCGTGTTCAAGAATTTCCACTCTTATTTCTTTTTAAGAGGTGTCACGACGATACGACGGTCTTGCGTGAGATTGCTACTAAGACACTCGATGCAATCGGTTCCAGTCCGCTTTTTGACAACATCGAGGGGGGCATCTTTCGCTACACAGAGCAACGGGATTGGAGTCAACCGCAGGTTGAGAAGTTGTTAGGGGTCAACGCAGGTGCAGTGAGAGTGTTTCTTGAGGGCTGGAGTGCTCTTCAAAATCCCAGATACCGAGAATGCGCCATACAGATTATTCGATATGCTTCGAACACCTTGGCGGAGCCATCGTCGGGAGGTTTCTTCTCGAGTCAACTTGGCGATGATGTTTACTACGCAGCCACACCGGCCCAACGACAGCGACTCGAATCACCCGGCGTCGATCGCGCTGTTTACGCAGCGGCTAATGGTGAAATGGCTCGGTCTTTGGTTCGAGCCGCAGAATTGGTGAACGACTCGTCGCTCCTTGAGCAGGCCGTGGCCACTCTGAACCGTGTGATGGAAACTTACCAACGCGGCGAAGGTGTTGGACACCGAGTGGATGACTCAAATGGGATCCGGGGATTGTTGGTCGATCAGGTTGCTGTTGGTGAAGCATTGTATGACGCGTATCTGGCAACCCGTCATGAGGTTTACCTTGACCTTGCTCAGGAACTGATGCTGTTTGCCATGCGCACCTTGTGGAACAAACGAGTGAGTGCGTTTGTAGACCGCGTGGTTGCAGCTGACGATGTCGGGTTGTTGCGCCAGACAATCACGCCATTCTCGGTCAATTGTCGAGCTGCTAGTTTATTGGCTCGCCTGGGCCGCGCAACGGATAATACCGATTTTGAAGCGCGTGCCCAGATGGTGCTGGCATCACAAGCGGGGGTGGCTCGGAACCATAGTGTTGACGCTGCAGTCTACGTGCTGGCGTGTCGAGAGGTCTGTTTTCAGGAAACGTCATGATAGACTGCCCCCGCCGGAGGTCGTTGTGTCAGTAGAAGGTTTATCCAGCTCGTCATTGATTCCAGCTTTGCAGACCATCGCAGCACGACTGCGCATTGAGTCGGTCCGCTCTACATCTGAGGCGGGGAGTGGTCATCCATCCAGCTGCTGCTCAGCTGCCGATATCGTAGCAGCACTGTTCTTTGGCCATATGCGCTTTAGTCCTTCTGATCCCCAGTGCGACGATAATGATCGTTTCATTCTGTCGAAAGGACACGCGGCACCATTGTTGTACGCCGCCTGGGCTGAGGCGGGATTTGTTGACCGCAGCGATCTCATCAGATTGAGAGAGTTGGATTGTGACCTCGAGGGACACCCAACACCCCGGTTGCCCTTCGTTGACGTGGCCACTGGGTCTCTGGGGCAAGGTATTTGTGCGGCCATCGGCATTGCTCTTAATGCCCGTCGTATTGGGTCGGATTACCGGACTTATGTCATGGTCGGTGATGGTGAATCGGCCGAGGGGTCAGTCTGGGAGGCTGCCAAGGTTGCCGACTCCTTTGCTCTTGATAATTTGTGTGGGATCACTGACGTGAACGCGCTTGGACAGAGCCGGAGCACTCAGTGGGGTCATGACGTAGATGCCTACGCAGCGAGGTGGAGTGCGTTTGGCTGGCATACGATTGTGATCGACGGGCATGACCTTGATGAGATCCTTAATGCGCTCGACGAAGCCAAGAACACAGGCGGTCGCCCGACAATGATTGTCGCGCGGACGCTCAAAGGCAAAGGAATCCCGTTGATGGAGGGTAAAGATGGTTGCCACGGGAAAGCGATACAAAAAGGTGCTGATCTAGACGCGACCATAGCCGCCCTAGAAACACAATTGGTTGCGGATGCTGTGTCGCCAGTAATTCCAAATCCGCCCAGTCGATCGGTTCCAACAACTAGTGCATCGACCGAAGTATTGTCGATTTCTAACTATTCTCTGGGAGACAGCGTTGCCACACGAGAAGCATATGGAACAGCGCTCGCTGAGCTCGGTCGCATTGATTCACGAGTTGTTGCGCTTGATGCGGACGTTGGAAATTCGACCTTCAGTGAAAAATTTGAACGCGTTCACGCTGACCGGTTCTTTCAGACTCATATTGCCGAACAGGTGATGGTCGGAGCCGCGATGGGCTTGGCAAGCCGGGGGGCTGTTCCATTTCCTTCGACATTTGCCTGTTTTCTGACGCGTGCATCCGACTTTGTCAGGATGGCCGGAATCAGTCACTCCAATATCAAATTTGCTGGTTCGCATGCTGGAGTGTCGATTGGTGAGGACGGACCCTCTCAAATGGCCTTGGAAGATATAGCGATGATGCGGGCTGTGCCTAATTGTGCCGTCCTCTATCCGTGTGATGGCGTGAGCGCCGAAAGACTGGTCGAGTCTGCTGCACGTTACGATGGGATGGCCTACATTCGAACTAGTCGGCCCAAGACCCCAGTTATTTATAGCGAGACTGAAGCATTTCCAGTGGGTGGCTCAAAAGCTCTTCGGCAGAGTGACGCCGACGTGGCAACTGTCGTCGCAGCTGGCATTACGGTCTTTGAAGCGTTGGCCGCATATGACCACCTTCAAGGCGAAGGTATCTCGATTCGAGTCGTTGATGCCTATTCAGTTCAACCGGTTGATGCCGAGTCCTTAGTCACCGCCGGTCTCCAGACAGGATGCAGGCTTATCACTGTCGAAGATCATTATCCGGTGGGTGGTCTTGGCGACGCCGTCAGTGAAGCCGTTGCCGACCACGGGATTACGGTCACACGCTTGGCGGTTCGAGAAATCCCCAGAAGTGGAAAACCGACGGAATTGCTAGACCGTTACGGGATTTCTTCGTCGAACATCATCGCTGCGGTGCATCGACAGATTGCGGCCGCAACGGCGGATTCCGCAGAAGTTACTGAGGTCGACTGATTCGTAAACACCTTCACATTACGAGCGAATAACCATTTCCGTAGTCGAACCATTCCTGACTGGTCGCTTGATTTACGATTTAACAGGCAGTGCTCCGCGGTCTTGAAGGGAGTCGATTACCTCAGCGTGGTCAGGAAACCGATCAGTTTCGTGTTTCGAAAACACCATGGTGCCGTCCGCAACGACATCAAAGACGCCGTTACTGCCTTCGATGAGTTCTGGTTCAATATTAAACGAGTCTTTTATGGTCGCAGCCAAACTGGTTGCTTTGGGACCATATTTTCAACGGCCACAATAGGTAATTGAGATGTGCACGTTTAATCTCCTATGGGTTGAATGCGACAGCTGTCTTTGAGCTAAGGCGCACAGACATAAGGTCTAATCAGTCGCTGTTGAGAATATCTTGTTAATCTCGTCGATGTCTTTCTAAACGTTTCATTTCGATCGGGTTACCGGGTCCATTGAAACCAGCGTGCTAACAGTGACTTCTGCCGGCCGGAGAATCTCGTTCTCCTCAGAAGATTCGCCACTTTTCGAACTGCCTCAGCCTGAGTGGGATAGGGATGTATCGTGTTGCCGATCAGACTGAGTCCTTTTCCGGCCTGCATGGCCACAGTGATTTCACTGATTAAACTGCCAGCATGACCGGCGACTATCGTTGCACCGGCAATTGTGTCAGTACCTTCCCTTACGTGTACTCTAATAAATCCTTCGGATTCACCATCGAGTATGGCCCGGTCGACTTCGGTGAGCGGCAAGGTGAATGTTTCGACCTTGATTCCCTTAGCTGCTGCATCGGTTTCGTACATTCCGACATGAGCCACTTCTGGTTCGGTAAAAGTACACCATGGAATGATCAGTGAGTGGGTATCAGCCTTGCCTAAACCAAATGGATGTGGAAACAATGCGTTTTGAATCACGATTTGCGCCATGGCGTCGGCGGTGTGCGTGAATTTGAAGGGAAAACAGACATCCCCGGCCGCGTATATCCGACGATTAGAAGTCCGTAGCGAGGGATCAACGGTGATACCGGCTGAGTCGAATTTAACGCCGGCCTCTTCGAGACCAAGGCCATCGATATTTGGGGCGCGTCCTGTGCCAACCAGAATATCGTCGACCGCGAGTTCGAGCTCTGAGCCATCGTGGGATGTGTAATGGACTACCTTCTGATGGTCATGGCGATGGACGGCACCAATTTTAATGCCCAAGGCAAACGTCACGCCATCCCGTTCCATCCGGTTGCGGACGATGTCAGCAGCGTCCGTGTCTTCCCGTGGCAGAATGTTATCGAGTTGTTCCAGCAGGGTGACTTGACTACCGAACCTCGCGAAAGCTTGAGCAAGTTCGCACCCAATCGGACCGCCGCCAATTATTGCCAAGCGTGCTGGTAGTGTGGTCAGGGAGAATACAGTTTCGTTGGTCAGGTAACCGACATCGTTCAGGCCAGGAATTGGCGGCGCAACAGCCCGTGCGCCTGTGCAGATGGCAGCGCGAGAAAATCGTAGCGTGCTGTCTTCAACTTGAATTGTTTCAGAAGTAGTGAAGCGGCCGTGTCCGATGAAGACATCTACTCCTAGGTCCTTAAAGCGTTGCGCAGAGTCAACTCGACTCAGTTGAGCCCGCAGGCGTCGCATTCGCTTCATTACTTTGCCAAAATTTCCGCTGGTTACTTTTATGGGTGGGATACCAAATTCGTTGCCGCTTGAGGCGGTCGCCCAGACTCTGGCAGCGCGGACAATTCCCTTAGACGGAACACAGCCAACGTTTAGACAGTCGCCACCCATCAGGTGTCGTTCGATCAATGCAACACGTGCTCCAAGACCAGCGGCAATTGCTGCGGTCACTAGTCCCGCGGTGCCCGCGCCAATCACCACGAGGTTGTAGCGCCCGGCCGGAGTCGGATTTGTCCACTCGGTTGGGTGAACATTGGCGACGAGTTGTCGATTGAACTCGTCGTTCGGTTCGACCAAGATTTCTGCTGGAGACACTAGCGGGCGATTTCACCTTGCCGGAGTGGGCGCTGCCGTGTGCGTGGTTCATCAGGGTACAAGTTGGCGACAAACTGTTCGTACCCGTTGAAGATCGGCGTTTCGAACGGCTCTTCCGTGTCAAGCCAAAACGAAATGTTCTGAGCCCACCGGGGGTGCGGAATATTGGGGTTAATGTTTGAGAGAAAGCCGTATTCGTGCGGCTGCACCTGCCAAAATGTGCGTGGCTCATTTCTCACAAACTCGATCTTGACGATGGACTTTGGATTCTTATAGCCGTACTTCCATGGGACGATGATTCTGACCGGCGATCCGTGCTGCCTCAGTAGTGGTTCGCCGTAGACCCCCGTAACAACCATCGCCAGCTCGTTCATTGCTTCGTCCAGTCGAAGAGCTTCCTGATAGGGCCATGGATACCAAGGGGAGCTTGTAAGACCAGGCATTTCGTCGCCTACCGCGGCGGTCGTGAATTTCACATAACGAGCCTGGCTGTTGGGGTCAGCTCTTTCAATTAACTTGCTCAAAGGAAATCCTGACCACGGAACGTTCATTGCCCAACGCTCCACACACCGGAAGTGATAGATCCGTTCTTCGTGTTCGAAGTTGAAAAGATCATCAAGGTCAAGCGTCATCGGGTTGTTGCATTCACCAGAAACTTCAACGGTCCAAGGTTCGACCGTAAAGTCACCACAAAACTGCCACACGGGACCACCGCGTCCAGAGAGAAACTCGTAAAAGTTGTTGTGGGAACCGGCTACTTCTCTAGCCACCAAGTCTTTCCGTTCAATGGTGGTCGGAATTTCATAGGCCGCATTACGCATCGCGGGAAAAATATCCGGTCGCTGAAGAGGGACGTCTATTAGAGAATCCTGCGGACGCTGTGCTGCACCAGCCGAACTGCAAGTGGCCATTGGAGCGGCAAGAATGCCAAGGCCAAACGCTGACAGGAATTTCCGCCGGTTGAAGAAAATCTCAGGTGGGGTGATCCGCTGATAAGGAATGTTGGCAGTGAATTTGTGACCCATCGTAGCCTCCGAGTAGCGATGAAAGCTTCACCGGCCAGGGTAGTCCGATCTTCCACGCTGTTCTTACTGCTACAGACTATCACCAAAAGCCACGCTTGGCTTTGTTCTCGCGGTAGACTGGTCGAACTGGGTTGTTCTTCGATAGTCTTGTTGTGACCCGCGCTTACTCGAAGGGAGACATTTATGTTCGGATTAGGTACACCGTTTCAAAAGCTGAGTCTCCCGGACCCGGCAGACGCATTACCTGGCCGGCAGCAATCCATGGCGGTTCCCGCTGAGCACTTTGTAAGAAAAACACCGCTGACACCGCCTTTTCCAGACGGAGTTCAATGGGTTGTTTTCGGGATGGGTTGCTTCTGGGGAGCAGAGAGGATCTTGTGGGAGGTAGCAGGCGTTTACACGACGGCTGCTGGATATTCCGCGGGCAGCACCCCGAATCCGACCTACCAAGAGGTCTGTACTGGTCAGACCGGGCACAATGAAGTGGTTCTCGTCGCATTTGATCCAAGCCAAGTGAGCTTTGACCGGTTACTCCTGGCATTTTGGGAAAATCACGATCCGACACAGGGAATGCGCCAGGGCAACGATGTCGGTACGCAATATCGGTCTGGTATTTATTATCAAACAACAGGCCAGCAGCAAGCAGCTGAGGCCTCGCGTGAGGTGTATCAACGGGGACTATCCGCTGCGGGGTACGGTCAGATTTCAACGGAGATACAGTCAGCGGGTCGGTTCTACTATGCCGAGGAGTACCACCAGCAGTACTTGGCTAAGAACCCAGGAGGCTACTGTGGACTCGGGGGGACTGGCGTGAAGTGTGGCTAAAGTCGTTCGGCTTTCGAACAATCCCGTTTCAATCTATCAAGATATAGGGTCTATTTTGTACGCGGTCCCCGGCGTTGATTACCAGAATTGAGCCAGGTCTGACAGCGGTCGTAGTTCTCATGGCCCTTCGGCAGTTTCTTACAGTATGCCATTCGTCTCTTTTTCCCATCTGCAGCATTTCGCTTGGCTGCGTTCTCTTTGTCCCGGGAAGAATTGAGCCAAGTCTGGCAGCGGTCGTAGTGCTCATGGCCCTTCGGCAGGCTCTTGCAGTATGCCGCTCGTCTCTTTTTCCCATCTGCAGCATTTCGCTTGGCTGCGTTCTCTTTGTTCCGGAGAGAATTGAGCCAGGTTTGGCAGCGGGCATAGTGTTCGTGGTCCCTCGGAAGATTCTTGCAGTATTGCACGCGTCGGTTCTCGTCGCCTTGACGAGCGGAGGATTGCGTCTCACGTCCATCACCTGACCGTCCAGTGGTTAACCCTGAAGCCGAACGGAGGTTGGCCGAACTGGCGTCAGATGACGTCTCTAGAGGCAAACTAGCTTCTGTTAGCGCTGAGGGCGCCGCCGGTGAGTCATTGTTACAGGCGACGGAAAAGATAGCGACGATACCAATACACGCGAACGCAAGCAACAAACGAGTTGAGACTTGACGATGATGCATACAGACCTCTCTCTTGTTAGGTCGGGAGCTACCGGAGTGTTTGCAGTTGGTTGTCGACATTTAAAACTCCCTGAGTCATCCGAACAATCCGTTCTATTTCACGATATTCGATTTGCGTCTGAACATAACCAACCAAGACGACGCTACTACGGTTCACGATGATGTGATACGGAGGATTGCGCATGCTCATAGTTCGTTCAAAGTGTTGGCTCATAGCCAAATTGCGGCCGATGTTTCGCCGCAGGCGTTCGTCTCCGCTGGACGAGGACTGAACTTCTATCTCGTCGACATAGTCTTGAACGCCTCTAATTTTGGCAATTGTTTCGTACAACTCTCGCTTCTTATCTCGTAGAGGTGTGACGCTACCGTGCAAAGTCACCACGCCTTGATTGATTCGACCGTCGACGTAATCCCAAATCGTAAAGTGCGGATACCGACTAATTGCTTTGCCTACTTCTTGCGCAAGTTCGGTGTCTTCCTCTTCTTCAGGAAGTTGCAATTCGCTCGCGACCGTCTCAATACCGTCAATTTCGAGTGCACGACGGATTGCGTCATTTTTTGCTAGGAGGTGAGAAACTCGTCCACTTAACGTGACTTCGCTTCCGATGACAGAGACGGTAACGCGTTCGTAGTCATCTCCCCGAAGGGCGTGTTCGACCTCCTGCTGGATTTTGTTGGATGCGTTCTGCTCGGCACCAACTGGCGTGACAGTCAGCCAGACCATTGTACCAACGAGGAATAACGAAACCAAAGATGACGATGTGCGGGGCGATTTCATCGCAACTCCTTTGTAAAGCGTTTGATCACTGTCTTTCTATCATAGACGCCAATCGCAGGCCATTTGTTTCGGTCAGTGTGCGACGAGCTGGATATTTATTTCTGAGCTAAACCAATGCCTTCAGCAGCAGGTGAGTCAGGCCATACTGGTGTCGCGATTGCTACGTAGTCTGCGTGCGCCAGCTGGCTCTGGAAGAATGCCGTCTGCGATGATAAAAAGACCAGCTTTAAAATGAGTCGTGCAACTAGATATGCTTGACCTACGGCAAAACCAAGACTGATCGATGAACCAACTGTGCCGGGGATCGTTGCAACCAAAGCGTATAGAACGACGATGGCCAGAAAGAGACCTGAGTTTAAGAGATAGAGGCCGAAGGTGCTTGTCGGATGTCGGCGAACAAACCTGACCGCCGCGAGCACCGCTCCAACCATACTGTGCCTGTCTTCGACAACAGCCCTGATTTTGGCGTAATCGAAAACCAAATTGACGGGCAACAGCAACAACCCGAACACAACGTACAAAGCCATTTGGATCAGAAGTGCGGATCGCTCGACGGCCAAGTTTTCGGTCGCAGCAATATACAGGACGTCGAACAACCAGTGGTGAACTAGGCCAAACACTATCCAGTAAGCGATTCCTGCCAAGAGGCCTAAGCGTATAAAACGAAAAAAGAAAATCCCGCAGACCGCAAAAAATCCTGCACTAGCAGTTCGTCGCTGGCGGGCAAGGCGATCGATAATACCGCCGACCAGAAATATCCAGGCTCCCAAATAAACCCCGGCCGCGAGCACAATCTCTGTCGCCGGGAGTCTGCTGTCAACAAAATTACTCAGATTCGTCAACACCGCTGCAAAGCCAAGAATCCGTGGATTAAAGGTGCGTGTAATGCCACTCGATCGTGATTGAAATTCTTCCCACCATTCCCAGTTCACACTAGTGACAGCCGTGTCAGCTGCAACGCTATTTCCAAGGTCGATGGCTATGGCGTTATAGATCACTATGCCAAGCGGGATGGTCGTCAACAGTGTGACCATGTAGACACCCACTACCAAAGTTGGTGCCTTGGCCACCCGCCGAATTCCATCAAGCAGTGCGTTCGTCAAATGAAGAACCCGTATGTCAAGAGAAGGTCTTGGAGCCAGACTAGCCAAGTTAAGCTCCATTTCTTGGCGGCGGTCTCGCCCATCGGCGTGATGGTCCGGCTGTTATTAGTTGCTTGCGTATCGAGTAGAAGCACGCGGTCTGGGTCGACGAACGCGCGTGTAGCTCTTGCGTTACGCACATAGGTGAAGGCTTTCCAGCGATCCGTTCCTTCCCATGTCTCTCGAACCTTCGACCCGTCCTGGAATTCAGTGAGAACCTCTACTGGGAACGTGCCATCACCATAACGGCGTACGACCACGGTAGTCTCAAACAGTTCCGCGTCAGACGTTTCTGAGAAAGACGGTTGATCCTCTCCAAAAAATCCACGGTGGTTAATTGGCCGACTGGTGAAGTCGTCGATGCCGTAGTCGAATGTGCTGGCCTCACCGTGGGCTTGGTCGAAGAACCAAGAGAGGTCTTGTTCACTGGCATCACTGATTGCTCGAAAAAAGTCAGCGGGTTTTGGATGAGCAAATCTCCACTCTTCGTAGAACGTCGACATCCCGCGTTGGAGAGTTGACCAACCCAAGTGTCGTTCGAGCGTGTGCAGCCAGAGCGCGGTCTTATCGTAGGTGATGCTGCCGGCCGTTCCGGGCCAATACTGAAACGTTGGCGTTGATTGGGTGTCTTGGCGGGCATCACGTCGGTAACCGGTTACCCGGTCGCCGTCGATTGTTCGAGACCAGGGAAGGTCCCTCAGTACCCAGGGCACAAAACCACCAAAAAATCTGACGGTTCGAAATTGAGGCTCGAATGATTCTTCAAGCACGCGAGCCGTGGCAAAAGTGGTGAGGCCTTCGTCAAGCCACGCATGCTCGAATTCGTTGTTGCCTACAACGCCGTACCAAAACTGATGTCCGGCTTCGTGAATGGTGACGGCTTCCGGTGTCGCGACGTCGTCAGGCGCCCACCATCGGGTGCCGCCAGTGAAGAATGTAGGGTATTCCATGCCGCCTGACCCGCTTTGCCAGGCTGGGTCGACAACCGTGACGTGACTGTATGGATAGGCTCCGAACCACTCACCGAAATGCTGCAGTGTCGCGCGGGTTGCCTCAAAATAGCGCGAAGCCTGTGCAACGTGTTCGGGTTGGATCAAGAGTCGAATCGCCACATCTGGGAGATCTGGGTGAGTAAATTCGTCCCAGAGGTCAATTAAGTGGGGACTGGTCACCCAAGCAAAATCGTGTACGTCTTCTTGGTGGTAGCTGTGCGTCGTGGTGCCATCAGCGTTTTCGTGTCTGGTCTGTTCTGCACCGGTTGCTCCGACGACCCAGCCTTGGGGGACAGTGATCCGGACATCGTAGACACCGTAATCTGAGAAAAACTCAGTTGATGCATGGAACTGGTGACAATTCCATCCGGTGTCTTCAAGGACGCCAAGTTTTGGGAACCATTGGGCAATGAAGAAGTAATCAGCGATCGCACCAGTTCGCGCAAATGTTCTTGGAATGCGAGATGTCCACTCAATTTCTAGGGTTATCGTTTCTCCAGGTTCGACCTGGTTTGGGAGGTCGACAGCGAGTACTGTTTGGTCATCAAGATTTCCATCATCTGGTGAGATGTGCCGCACGTCTTGTGTGAGGTCCACGGGATCTTCGCTGAGCAGCCGAACGGCAGTGATTTCGATCCAGCCCCAAGCATCTTCGGGGCTCCCATGGAGGCGATTCCCTCGACCCAACAAACGTTCGCGCATCCAAGTTGACTGCGTGTTTTTCCAGGCGTTGTAGTAGAGGTGAAACTGCAATTCCTGGGTGGTAATGTTGGAAATATTTCGCCAGGTGACGGTTTCGCGACCGGTTAAGGTGCGACGGTCAGGGTCCAATCGGACATCAATCGAGTAATTTGCGTTGCGTGGCGATGGTGCCCCAATCACTTCGCCCGTCGGGGGCGATGCAGGTTGCGCGACGGTCAAAGCCAGGCCTACGGCATCTGTCTTGGCAACTTGACCCGCTAGCCACCCGCTCAGGCACACAGTGGCGAGGCTAACGAAATAACGAAGAACCCGTGATGATGGACGGCTGTCCATGTGTTCGAGGATGTTCAGTTTGCAGAAACGAGTCTTATTTGTAGTCTTCTCGCACCGGGTGGAAGACATCCAGAAAACGACATTGAGTGAGAGCACGACCCGAATGTACGGCTCCTGATGGGATTACAGCGACCTCACCGTTTGTCATGAGATGGCTCTGGTTATCTATGGTCATCATGAACTCCCCAGCGACCAAGGTGGATACCTGTTCATGTCTGTGTGAGTGTTCCGGAAGCTCAGCACCAGATTCGATTTCCCATTGCATTACCGTTACGTTCTCCGTGTGAATGGCGCGGCCGGAAAATCCCGGGATGAACTCGCGAACTGGAAGTTCCTCAACTTCAAAGAAGGCCATGGGTTATTAGTAATTGGAGACAGGGAAGACCTGCGCTTCCCTGTCTCCCTCGTTTTGGCTTGGACTTTAGTCGTCAAGGCCAAATGTATAAACGACGTTTCCGGCGGCCACTGTTATGTATTGCTGACCGTCGACGGCAAAGGACATCGGCGCTGAGTGTACCCGTGAACCCAGTTGAATGTGCCACAGTTCTCGACCACTGACCGCATCGAGGGCGTAGAAATATCCGTCCACGCCACCGCTGAACACTAGGTCTCCGGCCGTTGCTAGTACGCCGGCCGTGGCTCGAGGTTGCAGGAGGAATTCCCAGCGAATATCTCCTGTCCTTGGGTCAATAGCACGGATGGCGCTCTGATACGCTTCTTGCGGGAGCACATTTTCTCCTCCGCCTCCAGTGAAGCGTTCGCCTTCCACGTAATCCTCATCGCGTTTGAAATATTTTTGCTCACCGTCGTAAGCATTGACGTAATAGAGTTCGGTTCTGGGGCTATACGCTGCTGACCACCAGTTGGTGCCACCGCCGATTGATGGTGCGACGACCACGCCTTCATAGGTCGGAGATGTACCTGGGACTCGGATTGGCCGCCCGTTTTCATCTAGGCCTTCGGCCCAAGTTTGCCTCGCGTACGGTTTGCCCAGCAAAAACTCTCCGGTTTCCCGGTCGAGGGTGTAGTAAAAGGCGTTGCGATTGGCCCACATCATCACTTTACGCATTTCCCCATCAAACTCAAGGTCAGCCAAGATCGGAATCTGGATTGCATCCCAGTCGTGTACGTCGTGGGGTGTGAACTGAAAGTACCAATCGAGTTCACCCGAATCACCGTTGAGGGCTAAGACCGAATCTGAATACAGGTTGTCGCCCATGCGGAGATCGCCATTCCAGTCCGGACCTGGGTTGCCCGTGCCCCAATAGACGAGGTCAAGGTCCGGATCATAAGTCCCGGTGATCCAACTGGCTGCTCCACCAGTTCGCCATGAGTCGCCTGCCCACGTTCGGTTGTCGGGGTGGTCTGGACCAGGAATTGTGTCGGCGCGCCAGAGAAGCGCTCCATCTTGCGCGTCGTATGAGTCGATAAATCCTTTTATTCCAAACTCGCCGCCAGCGATTCCTGTGATCACTTGGTCCTTCACGATCAGCGGTGCAGCCGTCTTGCTATACCCTGACTGATAGTCGGCCACTACCGAGTCCCACACGAGATTACCGGTCCGTGCGTCGATACCAACGAGGTGGGCGTCAAGGGTGCTCATATAGAGCGTTTCTCCGAGAATGGCGACACCCCGGTTGTTGCGCCCGCAGCAGATTCTGAGGTCGTCTGGCAGTTCATGGTCATAGCGCCAGTAGGGTCGCCCCGTTGCCGCGTCGACCGCGACTACGTTACTTGGAGCCTCAGTTATGAACATCACCCCGTCAACGACAAGCGGCGTGGTTTCAGCACGATCGATTTCTGGAATTTGATAGGCCCACTTCAACTCCAGCCCACCAACGTTTCGATTGTGGATATTGTCAAGTCGACTGAACCGCTGGCTGTCCAGCGTGCCAGAGTACATTAGCCAGTTGTGGGGTTCGTCGGCTGCATTGACCAACCGTTCCCACGTCACTGGGGTTAATGAGGGGGTCGCGATATTGGGACTTGATTCTTGGCCCGTGACCAGTTGCACGGACGCGAATAGTGCGACAACAAACACAAAACGTTTCATTGGAAACTCTCCTTCCGCAGCGAGAAGAGATAAGCAACGAGGTCGTCGATCTCTCCTGCAGTCAGCGTTTCTTCGTAACTCGGCATGGTGCTATTTTCCATTCGATCATAGGAGCGGATATCGGTTTTTGAGAATGACCAAAGGCGTTCGTCTTGGTCCATCAACCGAATCGTAAACGTGTCCTCATCCATTCGTAAACCCTCAACTACCGTGCCGTCCGCTTGGGTGACTGTTACGGTCCACCACCGGGGTTCCACCTCATCTTCGGGGGACACAAGGTCGGCCATTAATTCCGCAGGTCTTCGCCGTTCTCCGACGCGGGACAGGTCAGGACCAAGTCTGTTGCCGTCCGCATTGATCATGTGGCAACTTGCGCAGTCACCTTTACCGGCGTAGATCTGACGTCCCGTAGTGGCGTTGCCTGGCAAGGAGACATCGGCTGGGCTCGTGCTCAGCGAGTCGAGGTATGTGACGAGTTGCCAGACATTTTCATCAGGTGTACTCGGCGTAATCGGAATCATGGCGGTGCCATCCACGCCGTCTCGTATGACGTCGAAGACACCGGATGGTGAACTGGCATTGGCAAATCGTCCGGTGGTCAGGTCAGGGGCTCCTGTTTCGTCGTTTCCACGTGCGTCTTGACCGTGGCAACGAGAACACTGCCTCAAGAAGAGGCGCTCACCCATTCTGACATCGAACCGTGTGATGTAGGGGTTCTCCTCGGCTGCACCTGCGCGGTCCGTGACCTCGGGCTCTTGGGCCCAGAGGCCGTTAACCCCTATCCCACACATGGCAGTCGCCAGAAAGAGTGTCTTTGTAAAATCAAACCAACTGGTCCAACGCATGACATACTCCTTGACAATTAAAGGTCCTGACGATCGAGTGGCGGACTGACGAAAATCAATGTTTGGCATTATATCGTCCGACGGGGCTTTCAAGTGCCCTTAATCCGCAGAAAGAGTTCTCGGGCTTTTCGGACGATTCCTCGTTCAAATCTTCCAATCGACCGATATCGTGAGGCCCGATCTCTCAAAAGGCGCTTCGGTTTGACGCCCGATAATTGATTGAGATGGTGAATAGCACGTTCCATCAGCAGCCGGGCGGCCGCGTCGATGTTACGCTGGGCGCCTCCCTTTGGTTCCGGCACAATGTCATCAATAATTCCAAGGTCTAAGAGGTCGTGGGCACGAAGTCGGAGTCCTGCAACCAATTCATCAGTTTTTGACGCATCGTGCAACAATATTGCGGCGGCGCCCTCAGGAGCGATTACAGAGTAGATAGCGTTTTCCTGCATCAGGATCTTGTCTGCCAGGCCTAGTGCTAACGCTCCGCCGCTTCCGCCTTCACCAATGACGATGTTAATGATCGGCACCTCTAATTGCGCTAGTGCTGCGAGGTTTTCACCGATCGTTAAAGCAATGCCCCGATGTTCCGCTGCTAAACCTGGGAAAGCGCCCGGTGTATCGACAAGAGTTATGACTGGCAGGGAACATTTCTCAGCGAGTCGCAGAAGACGTTTAGCCTTCCGATAGCCTTCAGGCATGGGCATCACTTGCCCGGTTTGGGCTATCAAAATAATTGGCCGGCCTTGGAGGTCTGCGATGCCGCTAACGATCGCTGGGTCGTCCCCGTAGCATCGGTCGCCATGGAGTTCAGAAAACGATGAAAACAACCGGTCGACATAATCACGCGCCCGAGGGCGCTCCGGTAATCGAGCGAGCGTGATGATCTCTGCGGCTTCTTTCGATGGCTTCGGTGTGGGCGCCAATTGGACAGGGGGCCACTGGGATGGCCCGTCTGTCTTTAGTTGCGAGATGAGTACTGCTAATTTGTTTCGCAACTGGTGTCGCGGAACAACCATATCGATCATGCCGTGTTGAAGGAGTGTCTCAGCACGACGTTCTTCCTTCGGGATTTTTTCAGCAATAGTGCCTTCGACAACTCGTGCGCCCACAAATCCGATCTGAGCGCCGGGCTCTCCGATAAGGATGTCTCCGAGTGACCCAAAACTAGCGAATGTCCCTCCGAAGCTTGGGTTAGTCAGTACCGAGACGTAAGGAAGTTTTGCGGCGGAATGTTCTGAAACAGCAGTGGCCGTTTTGGCCATTTGCATCAGAGCCAGCATGCCTTCTTGAATGCGCGCTCCCCCACTCGCCAAAATTGACACAACTGGAAGGTTTTTCTTGGTCGCAATTTGAAAAGCCCGCGCCACCTTTTCGCCGACGACCGAGCCCATCGTTCCACCTAAAAAGTCGAACGCCAGTGAAATCAACACGACGGGTCGACCATCCAGGCGAGCTTCGCCGGACAGAGCCGCTTCGTGTATACCCGTTCGCTGTTCAGCTTCCCTCAGCCTGTCTCGATACGGAGTCGGATTCTTGAACTTTAATGGGTCGGTGGAGAAGAGCCCCTTGCCGATCTCTGAGAATGTATCGGGGTCAGAAAGATGGTCGATCCATTCCTGCGCAGTCAATGGAGCATGCCAGCCACATGACGGGCACACATGTAGTTCCGACAGAAACTTCGCTTCCGTGTGTTCTTGTCGACACGAGTGACATGCCACGAGTGTGTTGTCGTTGGAAGTAGAAGGGGTTGATTCGCTCACGATTTACCTCTTGTTAACGTTACGTCGATTAGATGCCGCCAAGGGCAACCGAAAGCAACAGACTTCGTATGAGCCGCAAGCCAAGAAGCAGAACCAGCGGCGAGAAATCGAGTCCTCCGGCACTTGGGAGAATTCGACGGAGTGGACCGAGCAGAGGTTCCGTCAGTCTTCGCAAGACACTGACAATCTGGTGGTCTTGGGGAAGGTCAATCCACGAGACCATCACCGAGACGAAAACCACGAACGAATACAAATCCAAGAGTTGGATAAGAATCACAGTTCCATTCTAGTGCAGCCTTTACTTTCTGATCTTTGTTGAATCTCGGGTGCAGCGGTTGGCGTTGACTAGGGAGAGGCCTGTGGCCAGAATCAGACATGCGAACGTTGCTGTTAATGCGCCACGCCAAGTCGAGTTGGAAGCACGACAAGCTGTCAGACCACGACCGCCCATTAAACAAGCGTGGTATGGGCGATGCGCCACGAATGGGGAGGCTACTTCGGGAGAAACTCTTGTTGCCAGAGGTCATTATGAGTTCTACGGCTCTGCGGGCAAAAACGACGGCGGAAGAGATTGCTAGCAGCATTCCTCTTGCAGGCGTGGTGGAATTCGACCCCAATCTTTACCTCGCTGATCCAGACACAATTATGGACGTTGTTCGGCATGCCCATGTAGGCGCTGGCCCTTTGTTGATTATTGCCCACAACCCGGGATTGGAAGGGTTGATTACGCGGGTGACCAAGAGAGACGAGCAACTGCCGACTGCAGGCATCGCCCACATTCGTTTGCCCATTGACCGGTGGCACGCTTTTCGAGTGTCCACCTGCGGCGACCTGGTAGACCTGTGGTATCCAAAAGGGATTACGGAATAAAACGCCTTCGCAGCAAGAACGTTTCGACTCGAAACTGTTTTGATTGAAGAACAGACTTCACCTTAGTTTAGCGAGTCTATTCGATATAACCATCGCAGCCAGTATGCTCAATACCTTCAATAAGTGGTTCAGCGAGCACCCTCGTGCCGGCCAACTTCTTAGTCCTGAACCTGTATCAGAGAACTATCTGGAGCGTTTGACTCAGGACCTAAAAGAAGCCAAGTTAGTTCGATTTGTTGTTGCCTACGTGAGCGAAAAAGGTCTCTAGGCGATAGGGCTCAAGAATATCGCTAGGGTTCTTGAAGACCGCCAGTCCCGTGGTGTCGCAAGCCTCACTTGCGCTACTGGTTATAAGCCTCTGATCGACCTTAATGCTGCTCGTGAAAATCAAGATGACTAACCTCGTCTGAAATATTTCATTGACCCAAAAGTCAAAGTTAAACGCATCCACCAGATATTCACCAATCCCATGGATCGTTTAATTGAAATGTGGAGAGCTAACAACTCCGAGCAAAATCCCTGATCCGCACTAGCAACTTGAGTTATTCCTCAAAAAAGGTGGCGTCTCTAAGGGTTCAAAGTCGGAACCAGTGGCTGGATAAGTCACATGGACGGCTTGATCGTCAGGTCGTGGTCCAATTCAACAGTGACCGTGCCTATTCCCAATCCATTACGTCTGGCATATCTCACATCTTGGATGGTGACGATGTAGCCATCTGCAACCGCGTTCACTGAGTAGGCAGGGAACCGAATCCATGTCATCAACCCTTTGATCGAGGGAGCCTTCAGCGCCGCATTGATTATTGGCGTGTTCGGCCCACGAGGGATTGCTGGTCCCGTGATTTGGAACGGGTCGGACCGCAACCAATTCAATTCGAGAAAATGATAGTGACTTTCGTCAAGAATAATGACATCCCGTACAAATGGGTTCGCCGGTAACGGACCGGCCATGATCACGCTGCTGTCGCTCCCACGGTCGCTGAGCCATTGAGATACCTGGCGGGTTGCAAGATGCGACCCTACAGCCATGCTGCCAGCGTAGACCGCTATACACGTCAAACAGGCTATTGCGACACGAGGGAGTTGTGTGTGGACCTGGCCAGATATTCTGAGGCCTACGATTACCGCGATGCCGGCAATCCAAGTCCATCTTGCAGTGGCAGGAACCACAGAGACCCCAGTCACGAGTGCTGTTGTTGCGATACCAAAAATCAGCCACGTGGTTTGGCTAATGGCTGACTTGGTGTTTGCCAGAACAACTGCAGCACCAGCCAGCAACCACACCCACGGGTCAATGATGAAGAGGGCATCTCCGTAAAACCAGCGCCCGTCAAATGGCATTAAGAAACGAACGCCATAGGTGTTGAGCCAGTCCAGGATTGGATGGGTCCAGACCCCGATATACGACAAGACAAGGGTTGGTCCGAACCGTGCTTTCGGTGGTCGGCGCCTGACCGATGCAATACAACGGTCTGCGAGTAGGATTAAACCAGCCAAGAGCAGGGGCAATATCGCCATTGCCAGTACTCCATGGGTCCAGCCTCTCCGGAATTGCAGTGACAGGTCTCGTCCGACAAATGCACTGACGATGTCAATATCTGGTGCGTTGGCGGCGAGTACGAGGGTTGGGGACGCCAAGACGCTGAGCCGCTTTAACGGAGTCTCGGAGAGGCTGGCACCGACGAGGCTGTGAGCAATGGGGTCCATTAGAATCGTGGAATCAAGTCAACCGATGTTGCCTGAAGGACACTAGAATAGTCCAACCAGGGGCGGTGCTATCCAGCCACCTAGAGGAGTGATTGTGACAAAGAACCACGTACTTAGCGACCTCCAGTTAGCGTTCATCGGCGCGGGTGCTATGGGGGAGGCAATGATTGCTGGCTTGTTGTCGAGGCACGATCTTGAGCCGGCCCATATTGTCGCTAGTGACCGGCATCGCGAGCGATTGGATGCGTTGCGCGAGACACTGCGCATTGATGTCACGCTCGACAATGAGGTCGCCGCGGGTAAGGGACAGGTCGTGGTAATTGCCGTGAAACCCCAAGTGTTGCCGACGGTTCTTGATGACCTTCGTGGAAACATTGACAAAAATGCCTTAGTGCTTTCCATTGTGGCTGGGGCCACGATCGAGTCACTTGCTGTCGGACTTCAGCATCGAGCGATCGTCCGAACAATGCCGAATACACCGGCGCAGGTTGGCGAAGGTATGACGGTCTGGACCGCTACGCCCGAAGTGTCAGACATACAGCGAGATCAAGCTCGGTCTATCGTCGAAGCACTCGGGCATCAGTTGTACGTCGATGACGAGCGGTTCCTCGATGTGTCCACGGCCATTAGTGGAAGTGGACCGGCCTATGTGTTTCTTTTGATGGAAGCCATGATCGATGCTGCCGTTCATCTTGGCTTGTCGCGTGCTGACTCTCGAGAGCTCGTTGTCCAGACGATAAAGGGCTCTGCGATTTTTGCTGAAGGTTCAACGGTGCATCCGGCTGAGATGCGCAATATGGTGACATCGCCCGGTGGCACCAGTGCCGAGGCGTTGTACCAGCTCGAAAAAGGTGGGTTCCGCACTGTGGTGTCAAAAGCGGTTCTGGCCGCCTATCAGCGGAGTGTCACCCTTGGGCGCACCAATACCGACCGGTTGACGAAGAAGGAAGACCCGGCGGTGTCAAAGTGACCGAAAAAGGTAATTCGAGACCTTCGGCCAATGCCTGGCGTGAGAGCCGCGTAAGATGACAGTTAGTTCCATTTTTAACCTGATCGCCCTATTGGTGACACTGGCGGCCGTCTTCGGCTACATAAACCGGCGGTGGTTGCGGTTTCCCCATACGATTGGCTTACTCATCATAGCCCTGACTGTTTCATTGATTGTGCTGCTGGTGGATGCCATGCTGCCGCAGCTGTCTTTGGGAAGTAATGTTCGGGCAACACTGGTTGACATTGATTTCGAAGATACCCTCATGGACGGCGTCCTCAGTTTTCTACTGTTTGCTGGGGCGTTGCACGTCGATCTGGAATCTCTGTGGAATCGCCGCTGGACGATTTCATTGTTGGCGACCGCTGGCATCGTCTTGTCGACGGCAATCGTTTCCGGTCTAATGTTTTTTGGGTTTCGCGCGTTCGGTTTCGAGGTGCCCCTTCCTTACTGTTTGGTGTTTGGAGCATTGATTTCACCAACAGACCCGGTGGCGGTGATGGGCATTCTGAAGGAGGTCAAGGTCCCCGAGACGCTCGAAGCAAAGATTGCTGGTGAGAGTTTATTTAACGACGGCGTCGGGGTCGTCCTGTTCACGGTTCTCGTGTCGTTAGCTACTGGCACAGCCGGCCACGGCGGGGCGAGTGTGAGTGGCGTGGCGGGACTGGTCGCGACCGAGGTGGTTGGCGGCATGATACTGGGGTTTGCGGCTGGTTATGCTGCCTACCGCGCAATGCGCACCATCGACCAACACACTGTCGAGATCTTGATCACGCTGGCGCTGGTCATGGCAACCTATGGCGTGGCGAAGGAGCTCCACATTTCTGGTCCTATCGCTGTCGTGGTCGCCGGATTGTTCATAGGCAATCACGGCAAGCGATTCGGGATGACTGAGACCACTCGGGAACATGTCGAGACCTTCTGGGAAGTGTTGGACGAACTCCTCAACTCGCTACTGTTTTTGGCAATCGGATTTGAGGTGGTGGCCGTGACGATCACGGGCCAAATTATGGGGGTTGGCTTGTTGGCGATTCCCGTGGTGTTACTGGCGAGGTGGGTGAGCGTTGGAGGGTCGATCACGGTACTCGGGTTACGGCAGAAATTTACGCAAGGGGCGATTCCAGTTTTGACGTGGGGTGGCCTGCGAGGTGGCATTTCGGTGGCCTTGGCGTTGTCGTTGCCGCCGAGTCCATGGAAGCCAATTCTTTTGGCGACGACCTACGGAGTCGTTATTTTTTCGATCGTCGTGCAAGGCTTGACGGTGGAACGTGTCGTTCGTGCTGTCGTGCGAAGTTAAGTCTCTACGTGACAAATAAATTACGGTGACTATCTCCGACGCCTCGGAAAAGCTACAACACTCTCGTTCCCATTTGTATCGACCGAAGAGACGCCAAACAGGTAATTGTCGATGATGATATTTTCCAGGGTATATTCGGTGACTTTTCCCACGAATCTCGACTGTTGCCACTGCGGGGCCGTGGTGTCTCTCCAGTGCACCTTGTAACCTGCCAAGTTGGGTGCGCTGCGATTATCAATGGGTTCCCAATAGAGTGACGTCGAAGGCTGCACTGCGCCACTAATTTCAACGTTCGTCGGGGCGGGCGGCGCCCATGCTAACGACGCGAGTACTGCCGCATTGACTGCGGTGAGCTTGGCGGCGTAGTCGAAATTGACGCCTTCGATCACATCACCGTAGGCGATGCCGTTTTCCATCCTGATGTCTTGGTGCTGGCGACGATAGTTCTCATGTGTTTCCATGATCCGAACAGCTGGAAACCCCTGGTCGTTGAATGGGCGATGGTGTCCCCCACGTCCAAATCGGTCGAGGCGATAAATCATGATCGGTTCAAGATTTTCCATGTAGCGAGCGGTGATTCGTGAAACATACCGGGCGAGTTGGCGCGAAACACCATCGACTTCACCGCCGTTGAACCGTCTGTTGCGCCGCTGTTCTTCAGATTCCAACACCGACGTTGGTTCTGAAAAGACTCGAAAGGTGTTATTTTCCACGACACCGTCGAGTCCTTCGATGTTTCCAATCATGTCGTTGTTAAGTAAACCTTCGATATGCCACTTTTCGTCCTTCGCGACGGACGCCATATGTTGCCCACCGAGGAGGCCCTGCTCTTCACCAGACAGTCCAACAAGGATGATGCTCGCATTGAAGCGATAGGCGCTGAGCACCCGCGCGGTTTCGAGCACTCCGGCCATGCCACTGGCGTTGTCGTTGGCACCAGGTGAATCATCCGTTGAGTTGGTTATATCTGAAATTCTCGAGTCAATGTCACCGGACATGATGACGTATCGGTTCGGGTCGGTGGTGCCGCGAATGGTCGCCAGCACGTTCACAATTTCTGTACCAATGGGCACGCGTGTTTGCGGGTCACCCACGACGATGTGCGATTGCGACGACACCTCAAGGCAACCGTCACATGACTCAGAGATAAGGTCGAATTGCGACTGAATCCATCGTCGCGCTGCGCCAATACCCCGCGTATCGCTGTCCGTCTCGGAGAGTGTGTGGCGAGTTCCGAACCCGACCAGGGCACGAATGTCCTGTTCGATACGATCAGCGGATACCGCATTCACAATGTCAAAAATCCGAGGCTCGAACTCCGGTGGGACGAGTTGTGGCGAGGCGGGTTGGGTGGTGAGGCCCACAGCGTTCACGGCAAACCAAGAAACGATGCCCAGAACAACAGTGGACGCTAACGTATTACGTAGCACTGATTAAATCAACAAATTGAGGAAACGCTGAGGCAGTGTATCGCAGAATGCCAATCACGTGGCTTCGGGAGTGGGGGGTGTGACAATTTCGGTCGCCGCCGGTGGAGTCGACCGAAGCACCTGAAAGCATGCGGGTGCCATCCAGCCTGTGCTAGCGATCCGCCCAACGAGGATGGCTGTGGTTGCGGCGACGGCCCCAACCATGTCAAACACGTTAATGGCGACGCCGATTACGACCGTCAGCGTGACCAATTCGACCAGCGTGGCCCATGTGATCGCGGTATTCCGCATGGCGTGCACTAAAAGGCCTCTTTCGAAGGCCAGCAGTACAGATAGTGCTGGCAAGATGGCGAGGATTTGAATCGGGACCACGGCAAATTGAGTGAGGGTCTCATTCAGTCCTGAAATGTCCCGGAACCACACCTGTGCCAGCGGGGTGAAGGCTATAAGGCTCAGGCCGGCGGCTGCACCTATCCCGAGAACGCAGGCGCAGTTTCGGATCTTGGCTAAGTTTTGTCGTTCCGGGCCGAGTAATGCGATTACTACTTCCAGATACGACAAGCCAGCGGCCCGAAAGATAAAGCTCAATCCTTGGATGACCGGAAGAACGGCAAGGGATTCGAGGGCGTATCGACTTTGTCCCATGAAGAACGTCACGGTCGGTTGTGAGGCAAGCGCCATGAAGGATGTCAGAGCCAATGGTGCATAAAAACTCCACAGTGCGCTCAATCGAAGGCTATGAAGGCGACTTTTCTCTCGACGACGCCGTAACACGTTCGGCAATACGTCGATGGTCATGACGCGACTCGCAAGGGCTTCTACAATTACAGCAACGGACAACGCTAAGCTTCCAATGTACGCGCCTGCCAGGTCAGTGTGCTGGAAGAGAGCCCACGCAGTAACCGACATTGCCACGAGACGAATGACAGTTCCATACGCAACCCGTCGCGTGAACCCATTGCGTATAAGTACTCCTTGGTGGAACCGTCGATAGGCGATGGCGCCTGGCCAGGGAAGCATTAAAAGGAGACCACCACGTGCCAGCGTCGTTACGTCCGGCGGCAGTGCCAGCAGGATCGCGATCGATACAAATATCGGTGATGCCACAATCACTAACTGCAGGACAGTCAGTGACACACCAAGTCCGTAGGAGAATCGGCGAAGTGCCTGATACGATTCTCGATCCTCCACCAGTGCAGTCGACGCACTCATCAGCATGATCACTGGTGATTCGATGATGATCGCGAACGCAAATGCCACACCGAAGGCAGCAAGGTTAATAGTTGGAGCATCGAGCCTGGCAATAATTGCAGCCAGATACGGGCCCTCGGCGGCCATCATGAGCCAAGTGCTGGCGAGCGGAGCCCAAAAGGTAAAAATTTTCCGGTGGGTGAGTGTGTCGGTCATTGTCTGGGTCGCCACATCTCTCCCGGCCCACTTAACCTACAGATTTTGTTGAGATTCAGTCTCATTTAGCTTGACCGACCAAAATGGTCGGATATATAGTCGATCCACTTAAATGAGATTGAATCTCATTAAGAGCGTTAGGTCTTGCATCTCGATGACCTTGAGTGGATCGTAAAAAGTTCTGACGGGTGTGTAAGTAGCAAAGTGGCCCGCCACGTGGTCGAACACATGACGGGCCGAATGAACGCTTTGACGTTCGGCTTCCCCTAAAGGTAGCTTGGCGTGGTCACGTTCATAGTCATTCTATGGGCGGAAGTCATGCCGTGCAACCGGTACAGAAAGGTTAGGTATGACTTTGTTTGGCGTTAGTGAAATAAAGAAAGTTCAGTGTGTTCTCTCTTATGTGTTGGGATTGCTACTCGTGACAGCGGGGACCAGCTTTGCACAGGGTCCTTCTGTTGAAGGCCCGGAGTTGATGCCTGCAGTTGAAACAACTGAGGAATCACCCGAGATCGAAGAAGAAGCCGAAGAAACCCAGGACGATGTGGAAGAACTGGAACGTCGTGTCGACCTTCTCGCGGAAGAACTGGAGCGGCTTCGTAGTGGCGAAGGTGAGAGGGAGATAACTGCTGATGATGCGCGGGCGATGGGTTTAGCACCGGGCGCAGCGGCTGTGTTCCGTTCTAATCAGGGTCTGTCCATTGCTGGCTATGGGGAGTTCCTCTACGAAAACTACGCGTCAACAAAGCAAAGTGGCGCCCCCGGCGGGAAGGGGACCCAGTTTGATGCCCTCCGCGCCATTATTTATACCGGGTACCGGTTTAACGATAAGTGGGTCTTCAACTCCGAGATTGAAGTTGAACACGCGAAGGAAGCATATCTTGAGTTTGCGTATGTCGATTACCAGGCGACAGAAAACTTTGGTATTCGAGGCGGGATGTTGCTTGTCCCCATGGGATTAGTCAACGAGTTCCACGAACCAACAACCTTCATTGGCACGGAGCGACCCTTCACCGAAAACAAGATTATTCCTTCGACGTGGCGTGAGAATGGCGCTGGTATTTACGGCACTTTCGACAAAGTCTCGTTCCGTCTGTATACCGTGAATGGGTTTAAGGGCGAAAAGTTTTCCTCAGGTGGTTTACGAGGAGGACGACAGAAAGGCTATAAAGCGAAAGCTGACAGCATGGCCATAACGGGACGTCTGGATGTGACCCCGACGCCGGGAGTCTATATGGGTGCCAGCTTCTATACAGGCGGTGCAAACTTTGCGATGGATACCGATGACCTCGGACTCACCATTGTTGATTTCCATGGTCAGGCCCAGGTTCGTGGGTTTGACGTCCGTGGCCTTTATGCGACCGCGAATCTTGACGCCGCAGGAAAGTTTAATGAAACGAAAGGACTTACGGGCTCAAAGGGACTAGCCGAAAAGATGGAAGGTGGTTATATTCTTTTTGGTTACGACGTCTTGTCGCAGACCTCTGATATTGGCGGTCCAGCATTCACGCCGTATATCAAGTTTGAACGAGTGGACACTCAAGCGAAGATGCCGGCTGGCTACAGCAGGAGCTTGTCGACATTGAATAATTTTCGAACAATCGGGTTTGAACTCAAGCCTATGCCGAATGTTGTGGTCAAGGTCGATCGCATGTGGAATACCAATGATGCGAAATCCGGACTTGATCAGTTCAATATCAACCTCGGCTACGGTTTTTAATCTGAGGAAAAATGCGAACTCTGCTGCTGCGTGCAAGGAACTCCGGACGATGGCTCCTCGTGTTCATCCTCTGGGGTTCTCTTGCAGGCAGTACGCTTGAGGCGCAGTTTGGACTCATCACACGCGAGGAGGCGCTCGCGTCAGCATTTCCTGACTCAACAAGCGTGGCTGACGAGCGTATTTTTCTGACGGATGAGCAAGCAGAACGTATTGAAGCGATTTCACGAGTCGACCTGAGTGGAAAACTTTTCGCTCGATATGTTGTTTCCAGAAATGGCATGGTGGTTGGGCGCTCGTATATAGATACCCATCAGGTCCGAACCAAGAAGGAAAGTTTGCTTGTATCCCTTGATGCAAGTGGTCGCGTCCAAAGAATCGATGTAACAGTCTTTTTGGAGCCACCCGAGTTTATTGCGGGTCCGTCGTGGATGCGCCAATTTTACGACAAGCCATTGGATCGAGACTTGGCCATTCAACGAGCAATTCGCCCGATTGCTGGCGCAACGTTGACTGCATACGCGGTCAGTGAGTCGGTTCGTCGGGTGATGGCGATGGATCAGGTGCTCACCGCTGACATGGAAACTACTCCATGACGCGCTGGGAACGCTGGGGATTCAATACATTTCACGTCATCGTGGCAGTGACCGGGTTAGTCTATTTCTATATGAAATATTTTATGTTAACCGATGATCCGTTCGCGGTGGTCAACCATCCCTGGCAGTCAACCATGTTGTCACTACACGTGATTGCCGCACCGTTTTTCGTGGCATTCTTTGGGGTGTTATTTCGGTCGCATTCGCTTAGAAAAATTTTGTCCCCAAATCCAAAAAATCGACGAAGTGGTTGGACGTCTCTAATTAGTTTCACTGTGATGGCTTTCTCGGGCTACCTGATTCAGGTAGCAGCCACACCGTTCTTGATTTCGGTGTCTATTTGGACGCATATCGCAACCAGCACGCTCTTCCTTATCGGCTATACCATTCATCTAGTTTTAGGCTCACGGTTTATTCGTTGGCCAACAGGGACACCGAACACCGCGGTTCCAGGTTCTGCCCGCCTGTCACTATGAAGGTATTTGCCGCAGGCATACTCCTGTGCCTCGCTGCTACGGCTTGCCACACTGATTCGACCAGTATTCGTGTAGAGCGGAGTGTGTTCTTGATGGGCACCGTCGCGACGTTTGCGGTTGACGTGCCCGATCGAGAGTCCGGGCTCAACCGACTGGATCGGATGGTTCGAGTAATCGAGGAAACCGAGGCTGAACTTAGTACGTGGCAGGACGACAGCGTCTTGAGTGCCTTGAACCGGCAACCGATTGCGACGTGGTTACCTCTGCCCAACAGTGTCTGTGTTCTACTCGAGCAGGTGGAGACTTGGTACCGCAGAACCAATGGTAGATTCGATCCCGCAGTGGGACGATTAATCGAGGCCTGGTCACTTCGGGACGGAGGGCGTCATCCGAGTCCAGACACCCTGGTCACGGCCAAGGCTCGTTCTGGTTTTGGTCACGTCTCTCTGGATACGGCGCGTTGTTCAGTGTCACGTTTGGCTGACGTCACTTTAGACGCCGGTGGATTTGGAAAAGGAGCGGCACTTGATCGGGTGCGACACGCTGAAACTGGGCGACTCGGTGATTGGCTGATTGATTTTGGTGGCCAAGTAGCAGTGTCGTCGACTTCGTCGAACAGGGTATGGCCGGTGGCAGTCGCGCATCCAGAACAGCGGGACGTACCGGTAGTTGAGTTACGTCTTACAGAGGGGTCACTTGCGACAACCGGCGGGTCCGAACGGGATGTATTAACTGATGAAAACAGCCAACTCGGTCACGTTATTGACCCACTGACAGGAAGGCCCGTTAGTCGGACCAGTTCAGTAACCGTTTGGCATCAAGATGCCATGGTTGCCGACATTCTTTCCACCGCGCTCTACGTCATGGGTGTCGATCAGGGTCGTGACTGGGCTGAACAGAATGGCATCGCCGCGTGTTTCTTGGTGCCCCGTGAGAGAGCCGGCGTGATTTCAGGGACTGAGGTCGACTTCGTCGCGACGACTTCCTTCCGGCAGCGGTTCTTGTAGGCGGTGGATCCCGACACCGATAGTCCCATAGGTGGCCGCGACGAACGGATTCAAGATATTAAAAAAGACGAATGGTGCGTAGGTGAGGGTCGCAACACCGAGGGTTTGTGCCATGAACGCACCGCAAGTATTCCACGGTACCAACACGGAAGTGAGTGTGCCTGAATCTTCCAGCGTGCGGGACAGGTTCTTCGGGTCCAGACGCTGACGTTTGTATTCGTTACGAAACATTCGCCCTGGCAGAACAATCGCGATGTATTGGTCTGAGGCCAATACGTTCATTCCAAAGGATGTCAAAAGCGTCGCTGAGATGAGGCTGCCCGTGCCGCGAACCGCAGTGAGGATGCGTGAGGCGATGACTTGTAGCAACCCGGTAGTCTCCATTACCGCGCCAAAAGTCATTGCACACATAATTAACCAGACGGTTGTTAACATACTTGCCATCCCGCCGCGGGAGAGCAGTTCATCCAGAGCAGCGTTGCCGGACTTGGATTCAAAGCCTCCGTACATGGCGACCCAAACACCCTTGACGAGCGAAACCGAAGTTGGCAACTCGCTGTCGCCCATGTAGCTCAAAAGGACGTCACTCTGGAATACCATGGCAAAGGCGCCGCCCAATAAGGCACCAATCAAAAGTGCAGGGAATGCTGGCACACGAGCGGTGACCAACCCCAGCACAACAATGACTGGTATGAGAAGGTGGAGACCGATCGAGAATTGAGATTCGAGAACCTCGAGGAACGAATCAATCTCAGCCGTGCCTTCTGGTTGGGACGTGAATAGTCCCACCAGTAGAAACAGGGTAAGTGCGGTCACAAAGCTTGGTGTTGTAGTCCAAACCATGTGCCGGATATGTGTGAACAGGTCAGAACCGGCAACGGCAGGGGCGAGATTCGTGGTATCGGATAGTGGCGACATTTTGTCACCGAAGTATGCGCCAGAGATCACGGCGCCCGCTGCTAACCCGAGATGCAGGTCATGGGCAGTCGCAATACCGATCAAGGCGATACCAATGGTTCCAGCTGTAGTCCACGAACTGCCCGTGGCTGTGGCGACTACGGCACAAAGCAGACAGGCGGCCGGGTAGAAAAACGACGGGGCAAGAAGCAGGAGACCATAGTAGATCATGGTTGGCACTATGCCTGCTACGATCCAGGTGCCAATCACTGAACCCACGACCAGAAGAATCAGGATGGCTCCCACCGAGACCGAAAGACCACGAGTGATTCCGTTTTCGAGGTCTTTCCAGGATTGGCCGTTATAGAGGCCGATGACGATGCAGAGACCAGCTCCAAGAATAAGGGCTATTTGATTCGGTCCCGATGAGGATTCATCTCCAAATAGATATACAGATGTGGACAAGAGACCCACTAGTAGGAAGACTGGGACCATCGCTTGCCAGATGCTCGGCGTTCGTCGGTATGGCGGAGTGCCCTCATCCATTGAAAGAGATTGTCTCTGATTTGTTGTAGTTGTTGCGAGAAACGTTGGTAGTCATCTCTGGCGTCTCGGGTTCATACGGACCAATTTTGAGTGACCGAGTATGGGCCAGTTGAGTGCATTCAGGTGCGTAGCTACCAGGCTGCCGGATTATTCGTCTCGAATTGTCGGATAATCGATTCCGAGTTGGTCGAGATAGGTTGCATGCCGAGACGGGTCATAATAAAAAGGTTCCAACTGCGGTCGAAACTCTTCCATCGTTTCCGCGTTGAGCCAAGTTGCAGGGACATCTTCTGGTCGAAGGAACGAGACATACTCTCGGTCTTTAGTCTGGACGTTATTAAAGTAATCCCAAGATTGTCTGACTAATGACGGCGACAGCAGAAGGTCGAGAACCGTCATAGCATGAACCTTGGCACCAGCTGTTGCACCCTTGTGAGCGATAGGTGTTGCCATCGCGATTGCCCGATTCCAATTGTGTCCTTGGCCGCCGGGAATGTTTGAAGGGAAGCGGAGCGAAGCAGTTGGAACGGTCCACGAAATATCCCCAATATCATCGGAACCACCACCACGTCTTTCGTCGTCAGGGATTACAGTGCGCCCTGGGGCAGCGGACAAGACTTCGGTAAGAAGACCTCGTTCGTCGACCGCATTCATCCGTTGAACCGCGCGTGCCAGACGCTGGTCGTCCTCGCTCCACTCGGGCATCCCGACCCGCAATATGTTTTGATGCATGGCCTCGGTGATTGGACGATTCATATGTTGCGGCCACGCTGCTCCAAGGACCCTGGATGTCACGGTTGTGTCGGTCATCATCGCTGCACCGTCGGCCATGGAATCGCCAATCTTCCACATGCGCATGATGTCGTCGTAATTCGTTTCGCGAAAGAAGTACCACACACTTGCTGTCGGAGGTACGACGTTTGGTTGGTCGCCGCCATTGGAGATTACATAATGCGATCTTTGTTGAATCCGCAGATGTTCCCGCCGAAAGTTCCAGCCGATATTCATCAACTCAACTGCGTCCAAGGCACTACGGCCGTCCCAGGGCGAACCTGCTCCGTGAGCACTCTCACCGGAGAACAAATATTCGACAGAGACCAGGCCGTTACCGGCACTCTCGCCCCACGTTGCAGTCATACCTGAGCTGACATGGCAGTAAAGAACCACATCCACATCATCGAATAATCCAGCCCGGACATAGAAGGCTTTTGCTCCAAGTTGTTCTTCGGCGACACCGGGCCAAAGCTTCAAAGTGCCAGTCAGGCCTTCTTGTTCCATAATTTTTTTAACTGCAAGTGCTGCGGTCACGATAACCGCTTGACCAGAGTTGTGTCCTTCACCGTGCCCCGGGGCTCCTTCGAGGAGCGGGGCGCGGTAAGCAACACCTGGTTTCTGTGAGGCTTGTGGGATGCTATCCACATCAGTTCCAAGTGCAATCACCGGTGTTCCAGAACCCCAGGTAGCCATCCACGCCGTTGGGATACCAGCTACACCTCGTTCAACCGAAAATCCGTGGTCTTCAAGTATCTCAGTGACATACCGCTGCGTTTCGTATTCCTGAAAACCGAGTTCGGAAAAACTGAAAATACTATCGACCATTTGTTGGGTAAAATCACGGCGACTTTCAACATCAAGGGCGATCTGGTCCTTAAGTCGGTCAACCTGAGGTGATGCCAGCAGTCGGGCTGGGTCTAGTTGAGGACTAGTCTCCGCGACCAACGTGAGTAAGCCTGCAAGCACTAACAAAATTGCAATACCGGTCGAACGCATCGCGGAACTCCTCAAAAGTTAAGAGAGTGGTAGACCGACTCTCACAAACGATCCTATGACATCCCGGGAGTCTATACTTGTCGCCAGTTCCATGAAATACGCCATTGTTACTTTTGGTTGTCGGGTTAACCAAGCTGATTCAACAGACATAGAGCGTCAACTGCGCGCTCAGGGCGGGCAGCGTGTCGATACGGACCAAGCTGAGGTGGTTGTTGTAAATACGTGCTCAGTAACGTCAACGGCAGATCAGGGCGCACGACAGGTTATTCGACGCATTGCACGTCAGAATCCGAATGCTCGTATTGTGTTGACCGGGTGTTATGCCACCCGCGCCGAATCGGATTTAGCTGGTATGCCGGCCGTAGAGAAGGTGGTCCCAAACCCACAAAAGCTCACAGTAGTTGCTACGACAGCGGCGCTGCTTACGGGCGGTGAACCGACGACGGCCGACCGATTTGGAGATGGCGATGGTTCATGTGGTGAGCTTATTAGTCCTGAGTCCGCCCGTACTGTTTATACCCTCCGTGTTCAGACAGGGTGTAACCAGGTGTGCTCTTATTGCATCATTCCGTCGACACGGGGTTCCGGACGAAGTATGCCGATTGACCAGGTGTCTCAAGAAGTCACGCGTATTGCATCGGAGGGTTTCAAAGAAGCGTCACTGACAGGAGTGCATATCGGATCATATGGGCGAGATTTGATTCCCCGAACAAGCTTGCTGGATCTTCTGAAGAGTCTCGACTCTCACCCTAGTGATGTTATGTTTCGTATTAGTTCGCTCGAACCGATGGATTGTAACGAGGCGGTAATCGACTTGGTTGCTAGGAGTGGACGATTTGCCCCTCACTTCCACTTACCTCTCCAGAACGCTAGTGACCAGGTGTTACGGGCGATGCGGCGTCCTTATTCGCTTGATGACTATCAGCGGTTAGTTAATATGGTTCGTAGTCGTATGCCTGATGCGGGCATTGGGTCAGACCTTGTAGTTGGCTTTCCTGGTGAAACGGTTGAGGATGTTGAAGTTAATCTGAACTATCTACCCGCCAGCCCGTTAACTTACCTACATGTTTTTCCCTACTCGGATCGACCCGGTACGGAAGCAAGTGGAATGGCAGGCAAGATAGATAAGAAGAACATTCGGGAACGGGCGCGAGCCATTCGGTCGATTGGCCGTGACTTGGCGGCTAGTTTCCGGTTGTCGCAAGTGGGGGGCGTGCGTTCAGCGATTACGATTGATGGAGGTCGGGTTGCTGTCACAGATAATTATTTAAAGGTTCAAGTGCCGATAGGGCAGCCTGAGAACCAGCGGGTGCGGGTTCGGATTACATCGTCCGGGCAGCCCCCATTAGGCGAGTTCGTTATGTGATTGGCGGATCAACGTTTGCTGTCTTCCCTTCGGCACCAGCTGAATCACTTTCGACAATCAGTTGTCCACATGCTGCCCGAATGTCGCGGCCTCGGCTCTTTCGGACGGAGACGGTCATACCTCCCTCTGACAGCGTTCGAGCAAACTGATTAATACGGATATCCGATGGTCGACGGAACGAAATCCCAGATGCTTCGTTGAGCGGAATGAGATTAACTTTTGCTTTTAGACCTCTCAGTAATGCTTGTAAGTGCCGAGCGTCTTGAGTGGAGTCGTTCACGTGGGCGAGCAGTACGTATTCGAAGGTAATTCGTCGTCTTTTCGTTAGTGGTAACTGGCGGCACGCTTCAATGATCTCTTTGAGGCCGAATGTACGATTCACAGGGACTAATCGATTTCGCAATTCTTCAGTCGAGGCATGCAGTGAAACAGCCACATTAGGCATGATGGATTCGTTGGCTAGCCGCCGGAGGCCACTTGGTACTCCTACGGTAGAAACGGTGATACGGCGGGGCGGTAGGGCGAAACCGTTCTTGTTCGTTAATATTCTTAGAGCCTTCATTGTCGCGTCATAGTTGTGTAGAGGTTCACCCATGCCCATAAGGACGACGTTAAAATTCTTCTCAGCTAGTCCAAGACTGTGAGCAAGCAGGTGGACTTGCCCCACGATTTCCCCTGCTGTCAAGTTGCGGGTAAGTTGCATTTGTCCGGTGAGACAAAAACTACATCGCATAGAGCAGCCAACTTGGGTTGACACGCAAAAGGTCTGTTTGGGTGTGTCTGGAATGAAGACAGATTCAATTAGGAGACCGTCGCTAAGCCGAAGCAGGAATTTTTCGGTTCCATCTGTCGAGCGTTGACGATTGCTTACCGTCAATGTGCCCACCACGAAACGTTTTACCAAGTGACGTCTTAACGTTAGTGACAAGTCACTCATTTGGTCGAAATCAGTAATACCTTGTTGGTAGATCCACTTGTAGATCTGATGCGCATGGAACGACCGGACCCCGAGTTCCTTCATGGCGACTTCGAGTGCAGCCGGGTCGAGTTCACAAATGTTCGTAGCTGATTTCATGGTGCCGATGTTCTGCGGCGGTGCAACATGCTGAAGGCAAGGATGTTAGCACGCGACTGATAGTTACTGTGTTTACCCTGCGGACGATGCAGGAGTTGAACAGATAGGAACAGCATGATAAAATACCCGTCTCTGTGTATTCTCATAATTCCCTTCTATACAACAGTTTGCGGGTTATGAATCGTCTTCAGTCACAGTTAAAATCCGTCTCCCTGAGATGATCGTCGAAGACGTCCTTCCCAATGGTCTCCGCGTTCTCACCGAATCGATGCCTGATGTTCGGTCAGTGAGTCTTGGTATCTGGCTTGTGCGTGGGTCTCGACATGAAGACCCGGCCCATGAGGGCATTGCTCACCTTGCGGAGCACATGCTGTTCAAAGGTACTTCCAACCGGACGGCGCGAGACATTGCGGAGGAAGTTGACTCGATCGGTGGTCAACTTGATGCGTTTACTGCCAAGGAGTACGCTAGTTATTACGTCAAGGTTCTCGATGATCATCTCCCAAGGGCCGTTGACCTTTTATCTGACTTATTGCTCCGTCCGGCTTTCCATCAGGATGACCTTGAGAAGGAGAAGAAGGTCATTCTCGAGGAAATTAAGATGGTCGAGGATATTCCGGACGATCTTGTTCACGAGGTATTTACCGAAAGTTTCTGGCCAGGACACCCTTTGGGTCGGTCGATCCTAGGATCACCAGAATCTGTTCATGGTATTTCTCAGGCGGCACTGCGAGGGTTTTTTGAACGATGTTATGTCAGTGGAAATTTGGTCGTTACAGCGGCGGGTAATATTGTTCACGAGGAGCTGCGCAATTTGATTGAAAAGGCTTTTCATTCCGTTAATGACGACCCTGATCCTTGTGGTTCTGACCCACCGACACCTCGGCCCTGTCTTGTGCTCAAGGAAAAAGAATTAGAGCAAGCCCACATCTGTATGGGTGTTACAGGACATGCGCAAGCCCACACCGATCGATACGCAAGCTTCGTACTCAACACCGTACTCGGCGGCTCAATGAGTTCTCGTCTCTTTCAAAACGTTCGAGAGAAACGGGGTTTGGCATACGCTATCAGTAGCGGTTTGATGTCGTATCAAGATACTGGCGCACTGACTGTATATGCCGGGTGTGACGCGGCAGCTGTGTCGGAAGTTGTGGATTTGGTGACTGCTGAGTTTCGTGGTCTTGCTCGCGAGCCTGTCCCCGGTTCTGAATTGCAGCGGGCGAAGGACCACCTGAAGGGAAATCTTGTGCTCGGCTTGGAGAGTACCACCAGTCGTATGTCGCAATTGGCTCGTTCAGAGATCTGTTTTGGTCGGCAGTTCGAGGTGTCGGAACACCTGTCGGCTATTGATGAAGTTTGTGCTGACGACGTGCAGCGGGTTGGAACCGAATTATTCTCGGGTGGCTCGCTTGGAGTTACAGTGCTGGGTCCTGTAGACGGAGACTTGGTATCTGATTCCCAACTTGTTTTGTAACGCGCTAAAGCTTTGGAATGATTGCTGGTCAGGTTGGCGTGAATACGTAGGCGAGGAGCATTAACCATCGCAGTTGAACTGACTGTGCTCGGCAGCGGAAGTGGCGGTAATTCAACGCTTGTAGCACACCGGTCCCAAGGTGTACTAATTGATGCAGGCTTGAGTTATCGGCAGATTGCTCGTCGGTTGAATCAGATTGGGTTCAATCCAGATTTGGTTGGTGCGATCGTAATTACCCATGGCCACGGTGACCACATGCGTGGCGCACAGATGTTTTCTCGCCGGCATAACGTGCCTGTTTATGCCACGGAGAATATTCGCACTGATTGGGGCAAAAATGATATCGCCATGTGGCGTGACCTGTGGACAAACAAGAATCAGGATATTTGCGGTTTGACTTTTTATCCGATGAAGATTTCCCATGACGCATCGGAAACTCTGGCCTTTCGGATTGACACTCTTGAAGGCGCCATTGGATTTGCGACTGACATTGGCGTCATAACACCAGAATTGGTCGATCATTTTCGAGGCTGCCGTGTAGTGATTGTGGAATCCAACCACGCGACTGAACTGTTGCGAGTTAGCCCGTATGATCAAGTGACTCGCGCGCGAATTGGGAGCGATCATGGTCACCTTTCGAATGAGGCGTTGGCCGAATTTATCCGAACAGACCTTGGTTCGAGTGTGCGGTGTTTGATTTTGGTGCACTTGAGCCAAGTGAATAACTTGCCTGAACTTGCTGAGATTTCATGCCGAGAAGCATTGGCCGAGGCTGGTCGCACGGACGTTGAGGTCATTGTTACTCAACAGAACGTTCATTCGTCGACCGTGGATTTGGCCGCCTGGTTACCTCGTGGCACTGACGTTTCTCAAGTTCAGAGTAGTCTTCCGTTCCAGGTTGATTCGAGTGAATATCCTTAACATCAGGGCTAATGGACCACAATAAACGATCGACTAATCGCAACCAGTTAATGGCGGCTTGTTCATCATGATTCCACGCTATACACCCCCTGAAATGGGTCGCATCTGGACGGACCAGCGACGGTATGAGACGTGGTTGTCGGTGGAGTGCGCCGCGGCCGACGCTATGGCCGTGCACGGTTTGATTCCGGCTGATGCCGCCCGCGACATACGCGAGCGAGGAAAAGTTGACGCGGATCGTGTTGATGAAATTGAACGGACGACACGACATGACGTGATTGCCTTTACAACAGCCGTTGCAGAACATGTTGGTCCTTCGGCTCGCTGGTTGCATTTCGGTCTGACGTCGTCTGATGTGCTTGATACAGCCCAGGCCCTTCAGTTGCGGGAGTCCTGCGATCTTTTGCTTTCCGACGTGGACAAGTTGTTGGATGCAATTCGGGACAGGGCATTTGATCACAAACACACGCCCATGATCGGTCGTACACACGGGGTTCATGCTGAGCCAATGACCTTTGGTTTGAAGCTTGCTCTGTGGTTCGACGAATTAGTTCGCGACCGCGAGCGTTTAACGCGAGCACGAGAGGCTATCAGCGTCGGGAAGATTTCAGGCGCGGTGGGAACTTATGCCCATCTCGACCCAGGGATCGAGCAATCGGTGTGCGACCAGCTTGGGCTTCGTCCGGCGCCTGTGGCGTCCCAAGTTATCCAACGCGACCGTCACGCGGAATTGCTGTCGGTACTTTCTATTACAGCTGCGTCACTCGAAACGTTCGCTCTTGAGATTCGTGGCCTTCAGAAGACTGAAATCGGTGAGGTTGAGGAGCCATTTGCCAAGGGGCAAAAAGGTTCTTCTGCCATGCCGCACAAACGAAATCCGATTGGGTGCGAGCAGATTACGGGACTGGCCCGCTTAGTCAGAGCGAATGCTCTGGCGGCGATGGAGAATATTGCACTTTGGCATGAGCGAGACATTTCGCACTCGTCGGTGGAGCGGGTAATTTTTCCCGACAGCTTCTGCAGTCTTGATCATATGGTTCGACGATTTACTGGTATTGTGCGCGACCTTGTTGTTTATCCAGAACGAATGCTCGAAAATTTGGATCGGTCGCGTGGTGTCGTCTTTTCAGGAACGGTTCTCTTGGAACTTGCGCGCCGCGGCGTTTCACGTGAGGAAGCCTACACGTGGGTCCAGCGAAACGCCATGCGCTCACACGATGAGCATCTCGACTTCAAAGAACTACTAAGGAAGGATAAGGATGTCTCCCGGATGCTACCGCTCGATGACATTGATGAGGTTTTTGATCTCAAGGTGCAGTTGCGCCATGTAGATTCAATTTTTGACCGTGTTTTTGGAGATCGATAAACGTGAAGGCCAAAGTTTATGTGACGTTAAAGCCGTCGATTTTGGACCCGCAAGGGAAAACGATCGCACAAGCACTACACACGATGGGATACGACACTATTAACGATGTCCGGCAAGGAAAATTCTTTGAACTCGATATCGATATTGACTCGGCTGAAGCTATGCGGAAGACGGCATTGGAAGTTGCAGAGCGGGTGTTGGCAAATCCGGTAATTGAGAATTGCCGGGTGGAGGTGGAATGAAATTTGCCGTCATAGTGTTCCCCGGTTCCAATTGCGACCACGATACGTATCATGCAGTGACGGATGTACTCGGCCAGAAGGCCGAATTGATATGGCACGGTGACACGGACCTACGAGGAGCAGATGTGGTGGTGTTACCGGGTGGATTCTCTTACGGTGACTACCTTCGAAGCGGTGCCATTGCCAGATTCTCGCCCGTGATGAGATGTGTAGCTGAATTTGCTAAAACAGGTGGTCCGGTACTGGGGATCTGCAATGGATTTCAGGTTCTTCTGGAGGCAGGATTGCTTCCCGGCAGTATGCGTCGTAACAAGAGACTCGCATTTATCTGCGAACACGTGAATCTGCGTGTTGAACAGACTGACACGCCGTTTACGCTAAAAGCGTCGGTTGGTCAAGTGTTGCGAATTCCAATAGCGCATGGAGAAGGAAACTACTATGCGCCACCCGAGACTGTCGAAAAACTAGAGACCGCCCGGCGCATCATTTTTCGGTACAGCTCTCCAGCAGGTGCGCTTGATGAGATGTGGAACGTGAATGGGTCGGTGTCTTCGATTGCCGGAATTTGTAATGAGACACGGAACGTTGTCGGTTTGATGCCGCATCCTGAACGTGCCTGCGAACAAGAAATTGGTAGTACGCATGGCCGCGTCATTCTCGAGTCTGTGATTGGGGCACTTTAAGCGCTGCCATGAAGGTGATGTGACCATGATTGATGATGCGACGATTACCGACCATGGTCTGACTCCTGATGAATATCAGAGAATTCTGACGATTCTTGGCCGAGAGCCGAATCTCACTGAGCTTGGCATATTTTCGGTGATGTGGTCTGAGCACTGCAGTTATAAGAGTTCTCGAAGGCATCTCAAAACATTACCGACCGAAGGGCCTAGGGTGTTACAGGGACCCGGTGAGAATGCCGGAGCAGTCGACGTTGGTGATGGATTGGCAGCGGTGTTCAAGATTGAGTCTCACAATCATCCCTCGTTCATCGAACCGTACCAAGGTGCGGCCACCGGAGTCGGAGGGATTATTCGAGACATTTTTACGATGGGGGCACGACCGATTGCCTTGCTGAATTCGTTACGGTTCGGCGAGCTTGATGATCCGATGACACGGAGGATCGTGGCGGGCGTGGTTGCGGGTATTGCCGGCTACGGCAACAGTATTGGGATTCCGACCGTGGGTGGTGAGATGGGTTTTGACAAGACTTATAAGGGGAATCCACTCGTTAATGTCTTCTGTCTCGGACTAGCGCGGTCAGAAGATCTGATTCTCGGTCGCGCTGAAGGTGTGGGTAACGCGGTTTACTACGTTGGTGCGAAAACAGGTCGAGATGGTATCCATGGTGCCACGATGGCGTCGGCAGAATTTGATGAGGCTACTGAAGAAAAGAGGCCAAACGTTCAAGTCGGCGACCCGTTCATGGAGAAGTTGCTATTGGAGGCGTGTCTTGAAGTGATGGCAACCGACGCCCTCGTTGGCATTCAGGATATGGGTGCTGCAGGCTTAACGTGTTCAACGTGCGAGATGGGTTCACGAGGTAATGTCGGCATAGAGATTGATGTGGCTCACGTCCCACAACGTGAAACCGGCATGAAGCCCTACGAGATTCTGCTGTCTGAATCGCAGGAACGAATGCTTTTCATCGTGCGTGACGGCAGGGAGCAAGAAGTAGAACAAATTTTTGAGAAGTGGGGATTGCACGCCGTGCGAATCGGTGAAGTCACCGGCGATGGCTTGCTTCGGGTTTACGAGGAAGGTCGTCTCGTGGCAGAAATTCCTAACAAAGCACTGGCTGAGGACGGGCCCGTTTACGATCGGCCAACGCAGCGTCCATCTGATTCTGACGCCCTTCAGTCTCTCGACTTGAAGACGCTTCGCCCGGCGCCCTCCGCGGACAAAGTATTGATAGAGCTTTTAATGTCACCGCAGATCGCGAGTAAGCGTTGGGTGTATCGCCAGTATGATCACATGGTTCGAACCAATACCATTCTGCCTGCCGGCATGGGTGCTGGAGTTGTGCGGATTAAGGGGACAAACCGAGCTCTGATTTTTTCTGTTGACGGCAACGGTCGATACTGTGCATTGGACCCATATCAAGGAGCTCGGCTTGCTGTCGCCGAATCAGCACGCAATGTTGCTTGTGCCGGTGGTGTGTCTGTTGGGGCGACCAATTGTCTGAACTTTGGCAATCCTGAACGACCCGAAATTATGTGGCAATTTGCTGAAAGTGTTAGAGGGATCGGCGATGTGTGCCGAGCACTGGAAATCCCGATTACCGGCGGCAACGTGAGTCTTTATAACGAAACCGATGGGGAAGCCATCCAGCCTACTCCGGTGATTGGTGTGGTCGGTGTGGCGGAAAACGCCGCTCGTATTCTCGGACGGGTATTTCGGCGCGAAGGTGTTGCTGTTGTTCTACTGGGACAAAGCCGGGCCGAGTTGGGTGGGAGCGAGTATCTGAAGGTTGTGCATGGACAATTGTGCGGTCAACCGCCCCACCTCGATCTGACATTAGAGGCTGCACTTCATCACTTACTCGCAGGGGCGGCGGCTGATGGGCTACTAGAATCTGCACATGACTGCGCCGAAGGAGGGTTGGCAGTTGCCTTGGCGGAGTGTTGTTTTGAGAGTGGAGGCATCGGACTTGAAGTCTCGCTACCTGGCATTGACGCGGATCGTGACGATGACGATGAGGTTTTGTTGGCAAAGGTGCTGTTCGGCGAAACAGCCTCTCGTGTTGTGGTTTCGATAGAAGACAGTAAGACACCCGAATTGCTTCGCCGTGCGACTGCAGTTGATGTTCCAGCATATGTGGTTGGTCGGACGGGTGGTTCCCGTTTTAGGATCTCGGTCGACGAAACTATGGTGATTGATGACGACCTTGCGAAGATCGAGAGCGCGTGGACGAATGGTTTCGCGCGTCATTTTAAGGACCGAGCCGCATGAACACAGTTAAGGGCGATGAAATGCTCGCCGATAAATTTAAGGATGAATGCGGGGTTTTTGGAATCTTCGGACATCCTGACGCCGCACACATGACCTATCTTGGCTTGTATGCACTGCAGCATCGCGGGCAAGAGAGTGCCGGAATCGCTGTGGCTAGAAATCGGCACATTAAGTTAGCTAGGGCAATGGGCTACGTAAACGACGTGTTTTCCGAGAGCGTTCTGGAGGGATTGGTCGGTGAGTCGGCTATTGGGCATGTTCGGTATTCTACGTTTGGAGATAGTCGAGTTGTGAACGCTCAGCCGATACTGATTGATTGTACTCACGGCCAAATTTCACTTTGTCACAACGGGAATATTGTCAATGCGACTGAGCTGCGAGAAGAACTGGTAGGGAAAGGTTCAATCTTTCAGACCAACAGTGATACCGAGGTGGTGCTTCATCTCTACGCAAGGTCGGCTGCTCGTTCGGCGGAAGACGCAATCGTAGAGTCGGTGTCCAGTGTTCGGGGTGCGTTCTCGCTGGCGATGTTGACGCCGGACAGTCTTATCGCTGTGCGCGACCCGTATGGTTTCAGACCACTCGCACTTGGGAGACTTGGCGATGCTTACGTGGTTTGCTCTGAAACATGTGCGATGGATCTTATCGGAGCTTCATATGAACGAGACATCGAACCCGGAGAAGTCTTCGTTGTCGATGAGAACGGTCCGCGATCTTACTCGCCATTTGCGCCGCAGCCTTCCGCGCACTGCGTTTTTGAACATGTGTATTTTGCGCGTCCCGATAGCTATGTTTTTGGCCAAAGTGTTAATGAAGTTCGGACGAACTTAGGGCGTCTTCTGGCCAAAGAGTCTGGAGTCGATGCTGATGTTGTAGTGCCGATTCCGGATTCGGGTTTGTGTGCGGCATCCGGTTACGCTGAGGCGGCAGAAGTGCCTTTGAAAATGGGATTAATTCGGAATCATTATGTGGGTCGGACATTCATACAACCCCAACAATCGATTCGTGGCTTCAAGGTCAAGGTAAAGCTAAACACCGTAAGGAGCATTCTAGAAGGTAAGCGGGTAGTCCTAGTCGACGATTCCATAGTCCGAGGCACTACCAGTCAAAAGATTGTCAAGATGATCAAGGCAGCAGGTGCCAAAGAAGTTCACATGAGAATTAGTTGTCCGCCAACAGTTTCACCGTGTTACTACGGAATTGACACGCCTCACCGAGACGAATTGATTGCGGCAACCCACAGTGTTTCTGAGATCCGGGATTATATGGGTGCTGATTCGCTGGCCTATCTGAGTTTGGATGGCTTAAAAGAGGCGGTTGGTTCTACTCACAATCATTACTGTAATGCCTGCTATACACGCGAGTATCCAGTCGAGCCTCCTTCAGACCAGGAGGCGTATATGCAGATGGTCTTCAAACTTCCTGACGGTGCCGAACCAATTGAGCCATGAAATGGTCTGGCCAAGTAATTTTATGGTTGATTTTGTCGGTCGGGTTTGGCTGGACGCAGACGGCTGAAGACCAACTTCACGAAGCTATCGACCAACTTGCTGAGTTCGACTATTCCGTGCGCGTGGAAGCGTCCCGTGCTTTACGTAGAGCTGATCCTGATGTGGTGCGTCCGGTTCTTCTACACGCGGTGGAACATCACCAAGACAGTTATGTTCAGTTTCGTTCACTCGTTCTAATCTATGGCTTGGATCTACCTGATGTCGATAAAGTTTTCAGTGGTGCGTTAAATTCTTCAAACGATCGTGTGCGCGCTTCGGCTTACGAGTATTTTGAAACATTTCCTTCGCCGGAGGTAGTTTCGCAACTTCTCGCTGCGCTTGACACGGAGACCTCTGAATTTGTACGTCCTTATTTGGTCCGCGCGCTTGCCGCTAATGATGACGATTCCAGTGTGCGTGAACGACTCGTTCAAGACATTCATCGCGGACAGAGCTATTTTCGCGGTGCTGTCATTGAAGCACTCGGCGATCATCGTGCTTTGTATGCGGTGGACTTTCTGATTCCATTGATTGCAGAGGACGGGCCGTTTCGAGACGATGCGTTGTTGGCTCTTGGAAAGATTGGCGACCGGCGGATTATTCAGCCCCTTCGCCAGTTGCAGCGGGATAGCGATGTCAAGATGCAGCCTATCGTTTCTGCTGCTGCGTGCTTGCTTGACGTTGGATGTGAGGGTCAATTGAGTTACATCGTCGATACTCTTCGGCATGGCATGGAACCTTCGAGCGAAAATAATCAAGAGCTGATCCGCAATGCATCGACAGCATTGTCTGCGTTGGCGACCGATGGCCGGCAGCGCGCGCTGGATGCCTTGTTTGAGCTTGGAGTAAACGCAAGTGAGTCTGTTCGAGCGCCTATAGCGCTGGCCCTTGGAAAAGTAGCTTTGCGCAACCCGCAGATCGTTCAAAACACATTAGTTGACGCCGCTAGTGAGGCAACCATGCCCGAGGCGGAACTATTGCTTCTTCGCGATGCGTTTGACATGTTGGATGAAGATTTTGCCGAGGAAAGATTTTATGTGCTGATGCGGAAGGGGTATTGGGAGGGTTTTGGTAGCGCCAAGGCTCGAGCCGTCGCGGCTGCTGCGATACGTGTGTTGGAGTTCTAAACGAGTTGATCTTTGCGATTGTTTCTAGGGGTTTGGTGAATGTGTGATGGTTGACTACAAGGATTCCGGTGTTGATATTGACGCCGGTCATGAGGTTGTAAGACAGGTCAAGAAACTTGCCAAGAGTACTTTTACTGAAGGGGTCCTGTCTGAAATTGGATCCTTTGGCGGCCTTTTTGAACCAAGAGTTAGTGGCTTGGAGCGCCCAGTTCTAGTTGCGAGTTCAGACGGCGTGGGAACTAAACTGGTGGTCGGCTTCCTGGCGGGACGTCATGACACAATAGGCCAAGATCTCGTCAATCACTGTGTTAACGATATTTTGGTTCAAGGTGCAAGACCGTTGTTCTTTCTTGATTATCTTGCCACTGGTCGGTTGTTGCCTGAGGTCTCGACGAAAGTTGTGGAAGGCGTTGCGGTTGGCTGCAGGGAGAATCGTTGTGCGTTACTAGGAGGCGAGACGGCTGAGATGCCCGGTTTTTACCGGGATGGTGAGTACGACCTCGCTGGCTTTATCGTTGGAGTTGTAGACCGTCCTAATGTGATTGATGGTCAGAGTATTGAAGTAGGAGATGTTTTACTTGGTCTTCCGTCAACCGGTCTTCACACGAACGGCTACTCACTTGCACGGCGAATTATTTTTGATGATTTGGGATTGTCTGTTGATTCAGAGATGGGCGATTTAGAGCCAGGTGTTTCGGTAGCTGAAATGCTGCTGCGGCCTCACCGTTCTTATTTAAATGTTCTTGAACCCTTGTTGAATTCAGAAGACCGACAACGAGTTAAAGGTTTAGCCCATATTACTGGCGGTGGTTTAACTGACAACATTCCTAGAATTCTACCTAATGGTCGGTCCGCGAGGATCGAGCGTGCGACTTGGGCGGTACCGGTACTTTTTGACTATCTTCAACAAATGGGTAGGGTTTCGGATGATGAAATGTTTCGGACTTTTAATATGGGCATCGGAATGGTTTTGGTGTGTTCACCTATTGACGTCGAGGCTGTGCAGAATCAGCTCGCCAAGGCTGGCGAGAGTAACTCTTTAATTATTGGTCAGGTTACAAAAGGAAACGGTCAACTCGAGTATGACTAGACGCTTACGCAGGTCTTCAGTATGAATCGTAAAATCGGCATCCTGATTTCCGGACGGGGAAGCAACTTACAGGCCATTATTAATGCGGTTGTTAGTGGCAGTCTTGATGCCGAAATTGCGGTTGTTATCTCAAATAAGGCTGACGCTGCTGGACTGGATCGCGCCAAGAAGGCCGGAATCGAGAGTCTCTATGTCGATCACAAAACCTATGCGTCACGCGAGCAGTTCGATCTTGCCCTAGTGGCTGAACTAAAGAAACGCGATGTTGCGGTGGTCTGTTTGGCAGGGTTTATGCGATTGTTGAGCGAAGAATTTGTGAACGCCTTCCCAAACGCGATTCTTAATGTCCATCCTTCCCTCCTGCCATCATTTCCAGGACTCGACGCACAGAGACAGGCGTGGGATTATGGTGTGAAGCTAAGCGGTGCAACAGTCCATGTTGTCACGCCGTTGCTCGACAACGGCCCGATTATTCTTCAGGCAGTCGTTCCGGTCTATGCGGAAGACTCGGCTGACAATCTGGCGGCTAGGATTCTAGAACAGGAGCACCGAATCTATCCCGAGGCGATTGGGTTGTTCTTAGATGGAGGATGGCGAATCGACGGACGTAGATTCGGTCGAGACATCACCCCATGACAATTGACGAACAGGTTGAATATCTCGCGAAAGGATGTGTCGATGTTGTTCGTCGAGCTGACCTCCAGCGCAAGCTTGAGAGAGTCAAGGCCGGTGGTCCTCCATTAACGGTTAAGGTTGGTTTTGACCCAACTGCGCCCGACTTACATATTGGACATACTGTACTTATCCGGAAGATGAAGCATTTTCAGGATTTGGGTCATCGGGTCATTTTCTTGATCGGGGACTTCACTGGATTGATTGGTGACCCGACAGGGCGTTCAAAGACGAGGCCGGCTCTCACGGAAGAGGAGATTCGAGAAAACGCTGAAACGTACAAAATTCAGATTTTTAAATTGCTGGATCCAGACCGAACTGTCATTGATTTCAACAGTGGTTGGCTTGGTGACCTCGGGAGTGAAGGATGGATACGGTTGACCGCTTGCTACAACGTTGCGCAGATGCTGGAACGCCGCGATTTTCGGCAACGGTATGATCGTGGCCAGCCAATTGCAATTCACGAATTTTTGTACCCTCTTGCCCAAGCGTACGACTCAATCCATCTAAAAACTGACGTGGAACTTGGTGGCACGGACCAACTCTTCAATCTGAATGTCGGTCGCGACATTATGCCGGCGTTCGGTGTGGAAGCTCAAGCGGTATTGACGATGCCTCTGCTGGTTGGTCTCGATGGGGTAGCCAAAATGTCGAAGTCTTCTGGAAACTATATTGGGATCACAGAATCACCGGATGAGATGTTTGGGAAAATCATGTCTGTCTCTGACACGCTAATGTGGGATTATTACACACTGCTGACTGATTTGTCGGTCTCAGAAATTTCTTCGATGAAGGAAAAAGCGGCCGATGGTAGATTGCACCCTAGACAGGCCAAGGTTGATTTGGCGCGGCACGTAATAACTGACTTCCACTCTGTCGCTGAAGCCAGGGCTGCTGCCGAAGAGTTTGAGCGGCGATTTGTTCGAAAAGAAGTTCCTACCAACTTGGCTGAATGGAGCGTTTCTGTTGAGACTGCAGGCATTAAGTTGAGTGCAGTCATGGTCGAATCTGGATTAGCCAATTCTGGTTCAGCCGCTACACGTCTGATTAACCAGGGTGGTGTTCAGGTTGATGGTGAGCGAATTAATGACCGAATGCTGCGCCTCTTCCCTCCGGCGAGGTCGATTGTTCTGAAGGTCGGACGCAAGGTCTTGAGAGTCAATTTGCAGGAAGAGATTTAGGGTCAAAGAGCAGCCGTGCGTGTTCTATTTGGAGAGGGTCGCTAAGTTGACACGTTGTATTGAGATCTATAATATCAGAAGGTTCCCCTGAAGACGATGGTCGTAAAGAGGGACCACCGGTGCGGGAGGCCGTTCCGAGTGCGGGTTCTTTGAAAACTAGATAGGACGTTGATTAATGCGCGTCCGAGTATCAGCCTAACAACAGAAGAAATGAACAACGTAGAGCCATTTAGGCTCTCGTGTTGAAGTTGTTCTCTAGTTGTCCGAAAGGTTTACTAGAGACTTGTTTTTCAACTTGAGAGTTTGATCCTGGCTCAGAATCAACGCTGGCGGCGTGCCTAATACATGCAAGTCGAACGCGAAAGCGGGCTTCGGCCCGTAAGTAGAGTGGCAAACGGGTGAGTATCGCGTGGGTGACCTACCTTCGAGTGGGGGATAACCTTCCGAAAGGGGGGCTAATACCGCATAACATCCCGCCCTTGGATGGGTGGTGATCAAAGTCGGGGATCTTCGGACCTGGCGCTTGGAGAGGGACCCGCGTCCGATTAGCTTGTTGGTGGGGTAACGGCCTACCAAGGCTTCGATCGGTAGCCGGCCTGAGAGGGCGGACGGCCACACTGGGACTGAGACACGGCCCAGACTCCTACGGGAGGCAGCAGTGGGGAATTGTTCGCAATGGGCGCAAGCCTGACGACGCAACGCCGTGTGGAGGACGAAGATCTTCGGGTCGTAAACTCCTGTCGAGCGGGAAGAACAGTGTGCCGGTTAATACCCGGTACGCCTGACGGTACCGCTAAAGGAAGCCCCGGCTAACTCCGTGCCAGCAGCCGCGGTAATACGGGGGGGGCAAGCGTTGTTCGGATTTACTGGGCGTAAAGGGCTCGTAGGCGGCCACCTAAGTCGGTTGTGAAATCCCTCGGCTCAACCGGGGAACTGCGACCGATACTGGGTGGCTTGAAGCCGGGAGAGGGATGCGGAATTTCAGGTGTAGCGGTGAAATGCGTAGATATCTGAAGGAACACCCGTGGCGAAGGCGGCATCCTGGACCGGTCTTGACGCTGAGGAGCGA